>NZ_MBLO01000190.1 GCF_001854805.1 Pseudofrankia coriaricola | reverse complement strand
CTCTTGGCCCGCCGCGCCACCGGCGAATCAACCCCAACCTGGCGAGGAACATGAATCCGAATTAAACGAAACCCGCGGGATCGAACACCCACTTAGTGGATGTTTACGCAGCCCTGGTGACGATAATTCCTCTTTGAGGCCGGCTGCCTTTGCGTGTTTCGCGTCGTAGGAGCACGTTCGCGCATCCCGCGGCCGCGATCATGGCATCCGTTGAGTTCGGATATGCGGCGCGGATTCTGTCTGGTTCGATGATGGGCGAAAACTCCCTCCCGACCGCCCGGCCACGTCCGCCCAGGAGGGTTTAGGGACAGGCACGCCAGGTAGGAGCGTCTGTCATGAGCCCGCGCACGCCGTACCCCAGTGACCTGTCGGATGCCCGCTGGGAGCTGATCGCCCCCACCCTGCACGCCTGGCGGCAGGCCCGGCTCGACCGCCGGCCCACCGGCCAGCCCGCCCAGGTGGACCTGCGCGAGGTGTTCAACGCGATTCTCTACCTCAACCGGACCAGCGTCCCGTGGAAATACCGGCCCCACGACTTCCCGCCGCACCCCACCGTCTACTTCTACTTCGCCGCCTGGCGGGACGAGGGCATCTTCGCTCGGCTCGGCTACGAGCTGACCGGTCTGGCCCGCGCCGCGGCAGGCCGCGAGCCCGAGCCGACCGCGTGCATCCTCGACACCCAGAGTGTCAAGACCTCCACTGACGTCCCCCTTGCCAGCCAGGGGACGGACGCCGGGAAGAAGATCGTCGGGCGGAAGCGGGGCGTGGTCACCGACACCCTCGGTCTGCTGCTCGCCGTGAGCGTCACCGCAGCGCACCTGTCGGACAACACCCTGGGCACACGGCTGCTCGACCAGGCCACGGACACCTACCGGTCGATTGCGAAAACCTGGGTCGACAAAGGCTTCAAGAACACCGTGGTCGAGTACGGGGCCGCCCTCGGGGTCGACGTCGAGGTCGTCTCCAGAAACACCCAGAAACGCGGTTTCCACGTCGTGAAACGGCGGTGGGTCGTCGAGCGGACCCTGGGCTGGCTCATGTTCCACCGCCGCCTGGCCCGTGACTACGAGACCCTCCCCGCCAGCTCCGAAGCGATGATCCACATTGCTATGATCGACAACACGGCCAAACGCATAACGGGCGAAACCACACCCACCTGGCGAGACCCTCGATAGAACATAAGCCACAATCAACCCAAATCAAACATCCACTTATGCGCAGCTGTGCATAAGGAACCTAATGAACAGCGCTGGATTATGCGCAGCGCTGGCCTGTCGGGCCTGGTGAGGACCCGGTCGGGGGTGGATCGCTGCGCATAACCCGGTCAGCCGCGGAGGCTCACAGCGAGGTGAGCCAGTTGAGGAGGTCGAGGTCCTGGCTCCACTCGGGCAGGTCGTCGGTGAAGATGTCGGTGTAGGCGGCTTCCAGGGCTTTGCGTTTGGCTTCGGTCGACGCCCGTGCGTAGATCTCTGTCGTGGACAGGTCGACGTGTCCCAATATGTCGCGGATGTAAGGCAGGGGGATGCCAGGGCGCCGGCAAAGTTGCTTGTTAGCAACTGACTTTCTTGATCGTTTCGAGTGGTCGTTCGGGGTGGCGGGCGTGGTGGCGTAGGGCGTGGGC
>NZ_MBLO01000189.1 GCF_001854805.1 Pseudofrankia coriaricola | reverse complement strand
CAGGGCAAGGCGATCGGCCTGAACCATTGGCCCTCCAAACTGTGGAAGATCAACGCGGCCTGGACCCAGATCGTGGCCGTCGCCGGCGCACTGCTCGCCGCCTACCGCCACCTCGCCCTGACCGAGGCCGCGCTGCGCGCGGCCTCGGTCAAGCTGTTGCGCTTCCGCCTGTTCGCCCTGCCTGCCCGGCTCACCCGCGGTCAACGCAGGCTCTGGTTGCACCTGCGCGCGGACTGGCCCTGGATCGAGCCCCTCATCGGCAGCTGGCAACGGGTCAAGGCCCTGCCCGCCAGGACGTAGCTGCCGGCCGCCGGGCCCCCGCGACCAGGAAGGACCCCCGGGCCGTGGACCCGGCGACGCGACGCGCCGTCGCTCCCCGACGCTGATCACGCGAGGCAACCCGCCAACCCCGTGAACGATCCAGGCTGGGGCTGCCGTTCACCCACTGGAGCCTGCGCAAGCTGTCCGACTACCTGCGCCACCCCCCGCCCGGGGTACCTGCGGTCGTCGTGGGCCGCCAACGCCTGGGCGAACTGCTGCACTCCCACCGGATCTCCTTCCAGCGCACCCGCACCTGGAAAGAGACCTCCGACCCGGACGCGGAGACCAAACTGGCCCGGATCGAACAGGTGACCCGCCGTTTCCCTGACCGGTGCTTTCGCCTTCGACCAGTTCGGACCGCTGTCGATCCGCCCCTGCCACGGGCTGTGCTGGGCCAGAGCCGGCCACCCTGACCGACTACCAGCCACCTACCACCGCACCCACGGCATCCGCTACTTCCACGGCTGCTACTCGGTCGGTGACGACACCCTGTGGGGCGCCGTACGGACCCGCAAGGGAGCCGACCACACCCTGACCGCCCTGCGAAGCATCCGCGCCGCCCGCCCGGACGGCGCCCCGATCTACGTCATCCTGGACAACTGGTCCGGAAACAAGACGGCCACGATCCGTGCCTGGGCGCGGCGGCACAGGGTCGAGCTGTGCCTGACCCCGACCCAGGCGTCCTGGGCCAACCCGATCGAGGCCGTGCGACACGAGGTCGCACATAGTGAGAGAGGTAACTGGATGGAGGGTCGAGGTATCGACAGTTACGCTCCGGGCTAGTGCCCACGGGCCCGTCCCCACTTCGACATGCGTCGCGGGTAACTGCGGGGTGTGAAGCTCGGAGGGAAAGCCCAAGGGCTGGTGTTCCATCCACCGGCTACAGGCAAGGGGAAGACCGGACGGGTGAACGAAAGTGAACCTGCGATGATGCCTCGTTATTGGGAACTCCGGCGATGGGACGGAAGACCGGAGGTTAGGGCCTGCCGCTGGAAAGCGGCGGTGATGGCTGAAGAGCGCTTCGTCAGTCACGAGGGCACCACGGCCCCGGGGTAAAGCAGGCACCCAACCCGGTCGTAGCTCACATGTGCGAAACGTGGGAACCGTGCGCCACGAGGCGCCATGGCACCAAGTGGAGGTGGAAGACCTCGCCGCTGGGCTGTCGCAGCAGCCTAGCGAAGCTGGGCGCAGCTTGATCCGGGAGACGCCGGGGAGGGCGGGAGCAGCGCCGACAAAGCCGGGACGGCCTGGGACTGTCAGACGGGTCGGGTCCGGCGAGCGTGACCGGACGGTGCACGAGAGGAATCAGTGATTGAAACCCCGTAAGCGTTCCACCGGGTCAAACCTGGCAGATATGGCCCGGGTTTGCAGCGCGTGGCCGGGCC
>NZ_MBLO01000188.1 GCF_001854805.1 Pseudofrankia coriaricola | reverse complement strand
GGGGCGGTTTTCCTTGTTTCGGGGATGCGGGAGGTCCGGATGCGCTCCGGGGTAGCGGTTCCGGGTCCTTGGGTGCTGGGAGAGTGGCGGTGCGGTCGGGTGGGATGGTGCGACGGGTGCGCGGGTCGGGCTGGGGTGACCGTCAGCTGGTGACGGGGCGCGGGGCGCGCAGTACGGCGAGGGCGTCGGTGAGCAGGTCGCCGCGGCCGGGTGGCAGGCGAAGGGTCAGCTGGCCGGCGTGGCGGACGAGCCGGCCGGGGACCAGGAGTAGGTCGTGTCGGAACCGGGCGGCGTGCGCGCGGCCGGCGTGCTGGTCGTAGCCGCTGATCGCCTGCAGCAGCGCGGAGATCCAGCCGGCGAGGACCGCTGCCCACATCCAGACCTGGTTGATCGTCGGGTCGGCGGACGGGAGGTGGCGCAGCCCGGCTCCGAGCTTGTGTTCCTTGATCCGTGTTTCGATGTCGGCGCGGCCGCGGAACCAGTGCTCGACGGCGACGATCCCGTCCGGCTCGTCGGCGGACAGCGAGGTGACGAGGAAGCTGACCGCCCAGCTGTGGTCGATCATGCCGTCGAGCAGCAGCTGCCGCTGGCCGGGCACGATCGTGCGCCCGCGCCGGGAGCGCGGGTCGGCGGAGACGTCGTCGGTGGTGACCTTTACCCGGCGCACGATCGTGTAGGTCCCGGGCGGGGCGCCGTCCGGGGCGTAGTCGCAGGCGGCGACCTGCGCGCCGCGCATGCCGCGGGCGTCGACCCACCGGTCCTCGGGGACCTGGGCGTAGGCACGCCAGAGTGCCTGGTTGCGGGGTGCGGAGATCGCGAAGTCGCCGCCCGCGGCGACGACGGCGCGCATGAACGCGGCCGAGAAGAACCCGCTGTCACAGCGGAAGACCGCAGGGGCGCACACCGCGTCGGGCAGCACCGAAAGCGCCCGGTGCATGAGCGCGATGATGAACGGACGCGGGTCCTGGTTGCCGGCGAGCAGGTCGGCGGCCAGGGTCAGCCCGGTGCGCGCCCAGCTGATCAGCAGCGGCCGGCCCGCTCGCTTGCCGTCGTGGGTATAGGCGACGCCGCGTTTCTTACGGCCGTAGACCTCGACATCGGAGGCGTCGCAGTCCAGCGTCGGGCGCCCGGTCACGAGCTCGGCACGCCGCTGTGCTGGCAGGAAGCGCATCATCCGCTCGGCGATCCCGGCCAGTCCGCGTTCGATCCCGGCGAGCTGGGCAGGGCCGAACCGTTCCGCGAGCCGCGCGGCGGTCCGCGACGGCGGGAACGACACCGGCGCAAGCAGCGTCCCTGCCCGGTCCGCCCGGGACCGGTCCAGCCCAGCCAGCGACGACTCGCCTCCCAGCTGGCTGGCCGCCATCCCGACGAGCAGCTGACCGGCCGTCAGCCCCCGGTCGCGCCGCTTGATCCGGCCGATCCCGTCGTCGAGTCCGCCGACCAGGTCGAGCCGGTCGACGAGCGCGGTCACCGCGACCAGCCCCGCAGCCCCCGTCACCGTCGGGTCGACCGGCCCGATCCGGACCAGCGGACGGCGCCCGCGCCGGACCACCGGACCACCGGCAGAGGGCTTCCCTGATGATCTGCTGCCGCGTAGAGTCGTCACCCGTCAGGTGCCTTTCGCCTGGGATGTCGGTTCGGTGTGAGAACCCCGATTCTCCCTGCGCGGCAGGCACCTGTTCTCTTACGACGATCTACAAGACCCCAACATCAACGCCCAACTGGCGGATGTAGGTC
>NZ_MBLO01000187.1 GCF_001854805.1 Pseudofrankia coriaricola | reverse complement strand
CCATTCAGGGGTGCCGATTCCGGCACCCCGTTGTTGACGTTGGTTTAGGCGGCGAGGGCGGGTGCGGGGCTGGCCAGGCGTGGGACGGGCATCCAGGGTTTGCCGGCGAGGGTCATCCGGATGGCGTCGATGGCGCGGAGGCCGTGGTCGCGGGCGGTGACCAGGTAGGAGCGCACGCGTAGGTAGGCGGCGAGGGTCGTGGGCGTGTGCCAGTAGCCCGAGACGGCCTGGTGACGTTTCGGGAGCCTGATCGCCTGCTCTGCCGGGTTGTTGACCCAGGGGATCTTGAGGTCGGTGGTGAAGAGCCAGACCTGGTCGGCCTTCGCGGCGAGCCGGCGGGCCAGGACCAGGCCGGGGTGGTTCCTGTCGTCCTTCCAGGGCCGGGACATGTTCGCCAGTTCGCCGACGCGGACGTCACGGTCGTAGCGGGTCCGCAGCTCGTCGATCGTCTTCTGGTCGATGCGGGTGCGCCCGGCGGCGCGGGCGGCGACGACGAGGGCGCCCGYCTCGCGGAGCAGGTCGATGAGTCGGCCGGCCCACTTCTGGGCGCCCGGCGCGAGTGCCAGCACCGCCCGCAACGACCGAATGAGGTGCGCACAGCACAACTGCACGCCGGCGAGCCCGGGGTCGTACTGGTGCCAGCCGGCGTAGTCGTCGCGGGTCAGGTAGCCGTGCCAGCCGTCGAGCACCCCGGTGGCGTCGATCGCCTCCGACGAGCGTGAGCTGATCGCCGCGTACCAGACCAGCCCGGGTGTCGGGGTGCGGACCACCAGCAGGTGCGGGGTGCCGGACAGGACCGTGCCCGTGGCCTCGTCGAGATCCCTGCGCAGCACGTTGACCGGGGACTCGTCGCCGCACAGTACCGGCTCGGCGCGCAGCGCGGCCTTCATCGCCTCGTCGAAACCGGCGGCCTCAAGATCCTTGGCGAGGCGGGCGTTCGCGCGGGCGACGAACCCGGCCGAGACCGGCACCCGGAGCAGCGCGTCGATGACCATCGCGGCCCGCTCGACCGGCACGTTGCCCTCGGAGGCCAGCAACACCGCCGCCGCGTGCAGCCGCGGCCCGTAGGACACCGTGCCCACCGCCGCGTGCCGCACCCCCGGCACCGACCCGGCCGTGACCTTCCGACAGCAGCCGCAGCGGCGCCGCGGCAACACCCACTCGACCTTCTCCAGCACCGGGGTGAGCAGGTCCCAGACCTGCGCCCACCCGTCCGCGAGCACCTCGGCACCAGCCAGGTCCGCCTGGCACGACGAGCACTGGTCCGGCGGGTCCGCCGGTAACGACCGRTCCGGCCGTGGCTCCCGCGAAAGCCCCGCGCCGGGATGCCCCGGCTGCCCGCCCGGCTTCCGCTCCTTCGAGCGGACCCGCTCCGAGGACCCCCGCCGCTCGGCCTTCCGCTTCTCCTTCGCCCCGATCGGCTCCTTCGACGGCGGAACCGACGAGTTCGTGCTGTCCATCCCGACCCGCCGCCGCAGGTCGGCGACCTCCAGCTCCAACCGCCGCCGCTCGGCCCGCTCCGCCTCCTGGCGCTCGGCCATACCCTCGATCACCCGGCGCAGCCGCTCGTTCGTCGCCGCCAGCCGGCCGTTCGCCGCCGCGAACTGTTCGATCCGCCCCTCGGCAGCCGCCAGACGCGACTCCAACGACACGGACGGGTCAACCACAAACCCAGATCATCCACGCCCCACCGCCACGATCAAGCAACAGCCACAACGTGTCACCCCAACACAAACGCCCAGCTCAGCGGACC
>NZ_MBLO01000186.1 GCF_001854805.1 Pseudofrankia coriaricola | reverse complement strand
AGAACCCCGATTCTCCCTGCGCGGCAGGCACCTGTTCTCTTACGACGATCTACAAGACCCCAACATCAACGCCCAACTGGCGGATGTAGGTCTGATGTCAGGGGGAAGCCGCGGAATTGGCTTGGCGATCGCCATTCAGGCCGCGCGGGAGGGCGCGAACGTCGCCCTGATCGCAAAGACCGACCTGCCGGACCCCCGTCTCCCGGGCACGATCCACTCCGCGGCCGAGGCGATTGAGGCAGCCGGCGCGCAGGTGCTGCCCATCGTCGGTGACATCCGGGACTGGGACACCGTCGATCGGGCTGTCGCACAGACCGTCGGCCGGTTCGGTTCACTCGATATCGTGGTGAACAACGCATCGGCGATCGATCTGCACGGCATCGGCCAGCTCACCCCGAAGCGCAGGGCCCCGGCAAGTTTGCTGATGTGCAGGTGGTCGGTGCTGCCTGGGGTTTCTGGTGGGGCTGTGTAGCGAGAGGCTGTCGTGCAGCCGGGGGCTTCGTGGGCGCGGGCACGACACCTGGAGATCATGGAGGTTCCTACGCCATCATGATCGACCCGAGGTGCCATGCCCGCCGCACCAGTATCACCGCCTGCCCCTGCTCTCGATCAGCTGGCTGCCGCCGTCACCGGCGGCCACCACCGGCCGCCGTCGGCGTCGAGCCTGCGGCCCGCTCCCGGACCCGCGGAAACCCCGAGGCAGGCGACACAGCCTGGCCGTCGTGCTGACCCTGGCGACCTGTGCGGTGCTCGCCGGCGCGCGGTCGTTCACTGCGATCGGCGAATGGTCCGCCGACGTTGGTCAGACGGTCGCTGACCTGCTCGGCATCGTCCGGGTGCCCGACGAGTCGACGTTTCGCCGGGTGTTCGCCGCGCTGGACGCCGACGCGCTGGACACGGCGCTGGGAGCGTGGGCCGCCGCCGCGACCACCCCGCCGGCCGGGACGCGGCGGCGGGTCGAGGTCGACGGCAAGACCCTGCGCGGTTCCGGCACGGGCGATGTCCCGGGTCGGCACCTGCTCGCCGCACTCGACCACGTCACCGGCGTCGTGCTCGGCCAGGTCGCGGTGGACGCGACGTCGAACGAGATCCCGGCGCTGCCCGTCCTGCTCGCCGACCTCGACCTGACCGACGTGGTCATCACCGCGGATGCGCTGCACACCCAGAAGGAGACCGCGCGCTGGCTGGTCAGCCACGGGGCGCACTACGTGCTCACGGTCAAGGCCAACCAGCCCACGCTGTGTTCCCAGCTCGCGGCCCTGCCCTGGCGCCGGGTGAAGACCACCGCGCGCACCGTCGAGCGCGGCCACGGCCGCCTCGAGCGGCCCACCGTGAAGGCCAGCGAGGTCCGCGCCGGGCTGCGCTTCCCGCACGCCGTGCAGGCGGTCCAGGTCACCCGCCGCCGCCAGCCGCTCGCCGGCGGGCCGGCCGAGACCGAGGTCGTCTACCTGGTCACCAGCCTGCCGACACATCAGGCCAGCCCGACCCTGCTCGCCGTGTTCGCCCGCGACCGCTGGTTGGTGGAGAACCGGCTGCACTGTTGAGTCGGGCCGGGGCGCGGTGCCGGAATTGCTCCCGGTCCGTTTCCCCAGGCCGCTCTCCGAGTCGGGTAGGCCGCCGGCGAGGTGCCCTGGTTGGGTCCTTTTCCGTCGGCCCCCGCCGAACCCGCCGGGCGGCGTTAACCGCAACGGGCTCTCCAGTGGTTATGCCGTGGGTTGCGTGGTAGGTCGTCCGGCGTGGATGGCTTCGTGGCATGGCCGGCAGGTGAC
>NZ_MBLO01000185.1 GCF_001854805.1 Pseudofrankia coriaricola | reverse complement strand
TTCCCGTTCAGGTAAGGCGGGTGACCCAGAGGTAACCTCCTCCCGAACCTCTGCCCCCTGCGGGGGCGATCTGGCGCCGAGTTAGACGGCGCACAGTTTCCCCGCACACGGCTCAAGCGGCCCCTGTGGGGGGCGCAGGCCCTGCGTCGACTGCCGGTGCCGGAGCGGTGTCGCCTGGGTGGCGACGTGCGCACCGGGCGTGCACGAGGCGGTAGTGCTCGTCCGGCTGGCCGCTGGTCTGCGCCACGCGGTGGTGGCTCAGCGTGGTGCGCAGGGTGAAGAACCATTCCTCCCACTGGCTGGGGGATTGAGGTTCGCGGTCAGCGTCTGTCAGGGAGTTCCCGCATAGGGGGCACCGTCCTCGCTGCGCTCGCAGGGAGCGCATGAGCGACGGTGCGAGCGGCGGCAGTTTCCGGTTGCGCCGCCGGTCTGCCCAGTAGCGGGTTAGGGCGGGGTCGTCGGGTGACGCCGTGCCCTTGACGAGGACATGTCGGACGATGGGAGTCCAGGAGAACTTGTGGAGGTAGACGCCGGTCTGCCGGTCGCCGAAGACCCACGTGTCTTGCCTGTCCTTGTTGAAGCGACCGAAGTACCGGTTTTTGATCCAGCGCTTCGGTTTGTTGGGGTGTCGCCTGCGCGCCCAGTTGTAGAGGAGTCGCCACAGGTAGTTGTCCAGCGCGTGGAACGCTGCGCTGGACACCCCGATCCGGTAGTAGGCCGCCCAGCCTCGGATGATGGGGTTGAGTCGTCCGATGAGGATGGCCGGGGTCGCCGCACGGAGGCGGCGGATCTCGGTGGCCAGTCGCCGCCTGATGGCTTTCATCGCGTCGTTGCTGGGTTTGATGAGTAGCTTCCCGCCGCTCGATGTCTGGTATCGGCGGATGTTGAACCCGAGGAAGTCGAACCCTTCGGTGACGGGCACGATCTTTGTCTTGTCCTGGTTGAGGACGAGTCCCTTGGGTGTTAGCCATGCGTCAAGCTGTGCCCGGACCGACTCGGCCTGCTCACGACTGTGGCAGAATACCACAAAGTCGTCTGCGTAGGTCGTGACGGAGGGTGCGCCCGACATCAGGTCGCCTCGCGGGATATATCTTGACCCGGCGGTCTGCTCGATTCCCTGTAACGCGACGCTCAAAAGTAGCGGCGAAATCACCCCGCCCTGAGGGGTTCCCTCCGTGGTCGGAGTGTACCGGTTCTTATCGACCACGCCCGCTTTCAGCCAGGCGAGGATCTGTTCCCTGGCGGGGAACGTCCCCAGCCTTTCCATGAGGTGGTTGTGGTCGATTTTGTCGAATGCTGACTTGAGGTCTGCGTCGAGTACCCATTCCCGCTGGCTGCGGTCGCCTCTTAGAGTATTGAAGGCCATCCCGATCGCATCTGCGCATCCGCGACCCGGCCGGAACCCGTATTGCCTGCGGTCCAGCCGAGCCTCCCATTCGGGTTCCAGAGCGTTCTTCACCCGCGCCTGCTGCGCGCGATCTGCTATCACTGGTATCCCTAGGCGGCGGAGTTTCCCACCCGCCTTCGGGATGAGCCGCTCACGAACCGGCAGCGGGTGAAACGTCTGGGACCTGAGCTGATCCCGAACCTCGCTCAAGAACGCCTCCACGCCACGCTCGGACTCGATGTCATACGCGGTTCGTCCATCGACACCCGCCGTGCGTGACCCGGTGTTACCCCGAACCCGGCGCCACGCAACCACCAGAAACGCCGGGTCAGCCACCAGATTGTACAAATCATCAAACCGACGATTCCTATCCTCGTCGGCCCAACGGTGCAGCTTCGATTGCATTCCCAGTACCCGCGCCGCCGCCATC
>NZ_MBLO01000184.1 GCF_001854805.1 Pseudofrankia coriaricola | reverse complement strand
CGAGCAGGTCGCTGCCAACCGCGACCGGGTGCTCCCACTCCTCGTCACAGCCTGCGACAGACCAACGCGGTGAGCTACCTCGCCGAAGCCCTGGGTCGACAGCGTGCTCTTCTTCGTCGACGCCGCGCATCCCAGCGCAGCGGAGCCGTTGCGACGCGTCCCGTGGAACAGGTTTTGGTGGGGCGTGAACGTCTACGCGACGTTGGAATCGTGAGATTTGCCGAAGTGATCAATGCCTGTGGTCAAGGAATCCGCCAGACTGGGTACCAAGGGACTGAAGTCCTTGGGGGTGGCGGCGTAGCCGCCACCCCCATAGGTGCCGGGGAAAGGGCGGTGACTCCTGAAGGGTTCGCAGTCGCTCTGAGCATACCCGCGGGTTTCGTCCCGCGCGGTGTCGTCGGCGGTGGGCGGTGGTACGGCCCGGGGTCGGTGGCGGGGGCGGGATAGTGGGTGATGCGGCGGTAAGGGATACATAAAAACAGCGGCAGGTGATCTGCTTCAATCTGAAACGGGCGCGTTGCAGATTCGGCACGCGGGGACGACTCCCGATGACGGCTGCCTGAGCTGCACACCTCGCTGGTCTGGGTCGGGCGAAGCGGGTGTGTTCGGAAGATCGATCGGGACTGGGATGATCTGCCGGTGAGGTGGACGAGCGACGACTTCCGTGTCGCCTACAGCCAGTACTACCTGATTGATCACAACGTGATCGGCGAGGATGCCGGCCTGAGCCAGGCGTTCCAGGGGAACTCGCTCGTCGGGGCGGGCGGTGGGCACCTGGCCGTGGTCTGCGGGACCCAGTATGGGCGGATCCGGATCACCGTCGACGTGCTCGGCGACGAGCCTGCGCCTGACTTCGACGACTGGCCCCTGGTGGTGGACATCAGCCATCACAGCAACACGGGCCGGGTCTGGCTCGCCGAGTGGGATCGGGGCGGGCGGCCCGAGCCGGGGAACCTGACGCCCGGCGGGCCCGGCTGGTACCGGGTCCGGGTGCGGGCGAGGGGACGCGACGTCGCGCGGGCCGCCGGTACCGCCTGCTTCGACACCGAGCCGCCACTCGAGGAACACGCGGTGAGCATCTGGCCGGCCTCGCCGGCGCCCGACGTCGTCCACCGCGCCGACGACGAGATCGCCCACGGGCCGCGGCCAGCACCCGGCGGTCCGCTGCCCACCTTCTACCCGGAGTGCCGCCCTGGCTGGGCCCCGCCGCCCGCCAGCGACGAACCGACGGAACTGGTACCGCAACGCGTCGAAAGGATCATCGACTGGACCGTCGCCCACTACTCGGGCGCCCAGCTCGTCGGCGCCCGCCTCGCCGGCCGGGACCTGACGTTCGCCGACTTCATGGCGGCCCGCCTCACCGGCGCGGACCTGACGGGCGCGATCCTCGCCAAGACGAAGCTCACCGCGACCGACCTCGCCGGAGCCCGCCTGTCCCGGGCCAACCTTGACGGCGCGGACCTCGCCAACGCGAACCTGACAGGTGCCCGGCTCGAGGACGCCATCCTGACCAGCGCCCACCTCAGCGAGGCCCGCCTTGTCGGCGCGGTTCTCACGCGCGCGAACCTCCACAGGGCCGATCTCACTGGCGCCGACCTCACCGGGGCCGACCTGACCGGGGCGCGGCTCGATGGCGTCCGCTGGTCGGAGTCCCCGGACTGGCCGGAGACGACCCGCTGGCCGAGCCCGGCCCTGGCCCGGCGCATCCGGGCCCATTCTGTGGCGTCGCCCGTCAGGCCCACCGACCTCACCGTCCGCGCCCTCACCTTCTAACCCGAACTTACTTGATCTAGGACGCACTGCGGGCTCGTGACTTGCGGGTTCGCGGCAGCCATTGATCGTCTTACTGACTACCAACGGTCTTGGAGA
>NZ_MBLO01000183.1 GCF_001854805.1 Pseudofrankia coriaricola | reverse complement strand
CGTGAATCTCGGAGAGCGATGGCTGCGCGTGACCGTCGGGCGGGAAATAAACTGGCCGACAGTGCCCGAGAAAGGACCAAACACCCTTTAAGAGCTGGTTTCACAATGAGTGATCAGACGTGTGCAGGGTAGAGCTTGTCGGTGACCGATGATGTGCTGACCGATGAGCTGTGGGACCGGCTGGCCCCGCTGGTCCCGGTCCGGCCGCGGCGGTTTCGCTATCCGGGCCGTCGGGCGCTGGATGACCGGGCGGCGTTGGCGGGCATCCTGTGGATCCTGCGTAACGACGTCCCCTGGCGGCGGCTGCCTTCGGGACTGTCCGGGGTGACCTGCTGGCGGCGGCTGCGCGAGCCTGTCATGATTTCGGCTCTGGCGCACATTCGGTGGTAACGGTGCGTTAGCGCCGGTCGTGGAGGTCAAAGCGGTCGAAATCGGCCACCTCACAGACGTTCGCGAGGTCCGGCAGGCGCCGCCGCGCTGCGCTGGAAAGCCTCAACCAGGACAAAGTAGACGCAAGCGGCGTCTCACCACGCGATCACTGAACGTCACCACCGAATATGCGCCAGAGCCATGATTTCCGTGTAAGCCGGAGGTGAATAGCAGCCTACATATCCACGTTATCAGAAAGGCAAGCGTCCCGGGAGGAGGTTGACGAGCGAGTTGAGTGCCACTTTCCAGCCGTGGGTGCCGGTCCCGGACTCACCGCCTCGATGGCTCGATATGTTCCGGAGTCCCAGGTAGAGGAGCTTCATCGCCGCCTCCCGGTCCGGGAAGTGGCCTCGGTTCTTCGTGATTTTCCGGAGCTGGAAGTTCATCGACTCGATGGCGTTCGTCGTGTAGACGATCTTCCGGAGCTCCGGCGGGTAGTCCAGGAAAGGAATGAACTCCGCCCACGCGTGACGCCACACATCGACAGCACCCGGATACTGGGCCCCGAAGTTCTTGTCGAAGGCGGCCAGGCCGAGTTCGGCCGCCTCGAGGGTAGGCGCGGTGTAGATCTCCTTCATGGCCCTGACGACGGCTTTCCGGTCGGTGTAGGACACGAAACGCATCGCGTTGCGGATCACGTGGACGACGCACGTCTGCACCACGGTCTCGGGAAAGACCGCGACGACGGCCTCGGGCAGGCCGGTGAGCCCGTCACAGCACACGATCAGCAGGTCGCGCACGCCGCGGTTACGCAGGTCCGCCAGGACCTTCTGCCAGAACTTCGCCCCCTCGGCGTCCTGGATCCAGCAGCCCAGCGCGTGCTTGCGCCCGTCGACGTCGACCCCCACGGCCAGGTACGCGACCTTGGTCGTGACCACGCCGTTGTCCTTGACCCGGATCCGCAGACCGTCCACGTACAGGATCGGGTAGACCTCGTCGAGCGGCCGGGACTGCCACGCCTTGATCTCATCAACCACCACCTCGGTGACATTCGAGATCAACTCCCGGGACGCCTGGACGCCGTAGACCTCACCCAGGTGCGCCTCGATGTCACGCGTCGTCATCCCCCGCGAGTACAACGACAGGATCGTGTCATCGAGGTTCCCTATCCGACGAGCGCGCTTCGGCACGATCGCCGGCTCGAACGAGCCGTTCCGGTCACGCGGCACCTCGATATCGACCGGCCCGTTACGCGTCGACACCGTCTTCGTGGACATCCCGTTACGGGAGTTCCCCGTCCCGTGGCCGGCCGGATCGCCGACCTCGTACCCGAGATGGTCGGTCATCTCGACCTGCAGAGCACGCTCCAGGACGGCCTTCGTCATCCGGTTCAACAGACCATCAACCCCGTCGACCGGCGTTCCGGTCGCTTTCGCATCCTTCAACAACGCGTCGATCGCATCCGGCGCGAAAGCCTCCGCGATCCTCTGTGCCGCCGCCTCGTCATTTGTCCGAAGCGTTCCATTCTGCGTCATTCGGTGTCCATTTCTGATCCACCCGATCAAGGTAGATCGATCCTGGTCCACCTCCGACTTACACAGTCGTC
>NZ_MBLO01000182.1 GCF_001854805.1 Pseudofrankia coriaricola | reverse complement strand
CGTTCACCATGACCCAATCGACCGGCTTGGTGCCCAGCTCTACCCCGGCAGCCTCGCCACGCCTACGCCGCAGACATTCAACGTGGCCTCCTCCCCGGCAAAACCAACCGGCTACGGAGTTGGCCGGCACCTGTCGGCCCGGCCACGCGCTGCAAACCCGGGCCATATCTGCCAGGTTTGACCCGGTGGAACGCTTACGGGGTTTCAATCACTGATTCCTCTCGTGCACCGTCCGGTCACGCTCGCCGGACCCGACCCGTCTGACAGTCCCAGGCCGTCCCGGCTTTGTCGGCGCTGCTCCCGCCCTCCCCGGCGTCTCCCGGATCAGGCTGCGCCCAGCTTCGCTAGGCTGCTGCGACAGCCCAGCGGCGAGGTCTTCCACCTCCACTTGGTGCCATGGCGCCTCGTGGCGCACGGTTTCCGTGTTCCACACGCATGAGATACGACCGGGTTGGGCGCCTCCTTTACCCCGGGGCGGCGGTGTCCTCCCGATCAACGCAGCCTCTCTGATCGGCGCCTGCCGCTTCTCAACGGCCAGCCCTATACCCCGCTGGAACCTCCCACCGGCGGAGCTGCTGATAACGGGGCATACGAAGATTCACTCGCGTTCACCCGTCCGGCCTTTCCCTCGCCCGTCGCCCCCGGGTGGAACGGGAGCGCTTCGGCTCTGCCCTGAGCTTCGCACCCCGCGGTTACCCACGACGCACGCCAGGGTGGGAACGGTCCGTTGGACACTGGACCGGATCACGTCCTCGCCAAGCGATCTCCAATCGGCGTGATCACTCATCGCGTGCGGCATCACGTCGCACGGCTGCCCTCAGCTTCACTGACCTGCTGCGACAGGCCAGCGGCGGAGTCCTTTCACCTCCACTCGAATGAACAAGCGCATCGTGGCGCACCGAGACGATCTACCAGGCTCTTTACATCAAGGACCGGGGAGCGTTGCGCCGTGAGCTGGTCGCGTGTCTGCGCACGGGCCGTGCCCTGCGGGTGCCACGGGCCCGGGTCCGGCGGCGCCGTGACGGGATGGTCACCCCGGAGGTGAGGATCAGTGCCCGGCCGGCCGACGCCGAGGACCGCGCCGTCCCGGGCCACTGGGAAGGAGATCTGATCATCGGGTTGAACAGGTCCGCGATCGGCACACTGGTCGAGCGCACCACCCGGTTCACCCTCCTGCTGCACCTGCCCCGCATGGACGGCTACGGCCACGAGCCGCGGGTGCACAACGGCCCGGCGCTGGCTGGCCGCGGCGCCGAGGCTGTCCGGGAGGCGATCACACTGTCGCTGGCCGCGTTGCCCGGTCCCGTGCGTCGGACATTGACCTGGGACCGCGGCAAGGAGATGGCCCAGCACGTCCGGCTGACGGCCGAGACAGGCGTCGGGGTCTTCTTCGCGGACCCGCACAGCCCCTGGCAGCGCGGCACGAACGAGAACACCAACGGCCTGCTACGGCAGTACTTCCCCAAGGGCACAGACCTGTCCCGCTGGAGCCGACACGAACTCACCGCCATCGCCGCGACCCTCAACGACCGGCCGCGCAAGACACTCGGCTGGAAGACACCAGCCGAAGCACTGAACGACCAGCTATCCTCACTCCAACAAGCCGGTGTTGCGACGACCGGTTGAATCCGGTAACTACACGTCCACGGCCTTCGCCGAAACCCTGAAATCCCTCAACCTGCGCGGCTCCGTCGGACGCACCGGGATCTGCTGGGACAACGCCATGGCCGAATCGTTCTTCGGCGCCCTGAAAAACGAGCTCGTCCACCGGACTGTTTTCGCCACCCGCAGCCTCGCCCGGCGTGCTATAGTCCGATACATCGAGGTCTTCTACAACCGCAGACGCCTCCACTCCGGACTCGGCTACAGGACCCCGTCCGAAGTACACGCGGAATATCTCGCACAGCAGGCTGCGGCATGGGCCTGTAAGAACAACGGCTCTGGCGCATATTCGGTGGTGACGTTCAGTGATCGCGTGGTGAGACGCCGCTTGCGTCTACTTTGTCCTGGTTGAGGCTTTCCAGCGCAGC
>NZ_MBLO01000181.1 GCF_001854805.1 Pseudofrankia coriaricola | reverse complement strand
TTTCCCGTTCAGGTAAGGCGGGTGACCCAGAGGTAACCTCCTCCCGAACCTCTGCCCCCTGCGGGGGCGATCTGGCGCCGAGTTAGACGGCGCACCCTCTCAACGCAACGGGCTCTCCACGATTCCTGCCGTCATGCGGGTAGTGCGGCCCACGGTGTGGGGATCCGGTCGCCCCGGTAGCGGTACCGGGTGACCGGTACCTTGGCCATCGGGCGCAGCTCGGTCGTCTCGGCGCGGATCGGTGTCCACCGCCCGGTGGGGTCGGTGTGCCGCGCTCGGAACTGCTTCCATCCCCAGTGATGCCGAACCATCAGCAGCCGGGCCATCCGCCACCACACCACCTGGTCAATGGTGGCGAACACGTGTTTCACCACGGCGTGCTTGAAATGGTTGGCCCACCCCTGCGTGATCTGGTTGATCTGTTTCAGCAGGTCCTCCGGGTCGCGTTGCGACGTCCTGTGGGTCAGGGCCCTGATCTTTTCCTTCACCGCCCGGATCGCCCGGTCAGCCACGAAGGTGTAGACGTACCGCTTGTTCGTCCCTCGCTTGCGCTTCCGCTGGATGCGGAAGCCCAGGAAGTCGAATCCCCGGTCCAGGTGCGTGACCTGGGTCTTCGCCTCAGAGAGACGCAGCCCTATGGTGGCCAGCACTCGGGCCACTTCCTCGCGTAGCTGGAGCGCGTCCGCCTCGGTCCCATGCACCATCACGACAACATCATCGGCGTAGCGTATGATTCTCCAGTTCGGTCGCCCCGTTCTGCGCCGGTGTACGCGCTTGCTTGAGGTCGACAGTGCCCCGCCTGGCTGCCATGCCGCGTGCAGGTGCTCGTCGAGCACCGACAAGGCGACGTTCGCCAGCAGCGGGGACAGGATGCCGCCTTGCGGGACCCCGGTGAGCGTATCCTGATTCTGGCCGTGTTCGGTAAGGACCCCGGCCTTGAGGAATGCCTTGACCAGGGCGAGAACGCGCTTATCCTTAATCCTGTTCCGGACTTGGCCCATTAACGCGGAATGATCGATTTCGTCGAAACACGCGTGAATGTCTGCGTCCAACACCCAGTGATATCCGTGGGTGCCATAGTATTGGACTTCGGCGATGGCGTCCTGTGCCCGCCGCCCTGGCCTGTACCCGTACGAGACCGGCTGGAAGTCGGCCTCGAAGATGGGTTCCAGAACCAATTTCAGCGCGGCCTGAACGACCCTATCGGCGATGGTTGGAATACCTAACCGCCGCAATTTCCCCCCGCCGGAAGGCTTGGGTATCAAACGCTCCCGCACCGGCAGCGGGCGGAAACTACCCGCTTTCAGCTGGGCGCGCAGGTCATCCAGGAACCCTGGAACGCCGGTCTCGCGCTCGACGTCGGCGACGGTCAGGCCGTCAACGCCAGCGGTCCGGGCGCCCCGGTTACCCGCGACCCGACGGTACGCCACGAGCAGCGTGGCCGGGTCGCACGCGAAGTTATACAGGTCGTCGAACCGGCAGCCAGGTTCAGCTACCGCCCAACGGTGAAGTTTGGCCTGCATCCCCGATACCCGTACGAGCGCAGGATTACGCCCTGGGGCGCCGCCATCCGGCGACGCATCTTTCGGCATTACAGCTTCCATCCCTTCTCGGTCTCGCTGTAGCCCTTCCCCATGTACCGGGCTCTCCCCGGCTCCGAGTACTACGGCTCCTCCGCCCCGCCCTCGGGTTCGGCGGTCGGTGCGCCTATCCCGCCCGGCCGGTTGGTCACCGGCAGGACAGGAACCCCTGCGGGCAGTTCCCACGTTCGCTGTCCATCGATCGACGGGTTTGGAGCCCAGCTTTATCCCTGCGGCATCGCCACGGGTACGCCGCAGACTTTCCCCGTGGCCTCCGATTTGGCCGATTGAAACCTCCCCGGAGTTCGCCCCGCCTGGCTGGCGGAGGTGCGCGCCGCTCCCGGCCCATATCCACCAGGTTTGAGCCGGTCGTGGTTTGAGAGACGTAAGATGCTGGTTCCTTGCGTACTCCTTCCCGTCTCGCTCGCCGCGCCCGCGCCATCTGGTAGTGCTGACACGCCCCGGCTTTATCAGGGCTGCTCCCGTCCTCCCGGCACCACCCGGTTAG
>NZ_MBLO01000180.1 GCF_001854805.1 Pseudofrankia coriaricola | reverse complement strand
GCCTGGGGCAGGTTGCCCACGTGTTACTCACCCGTTCGCCGCTGACCCGAAGGTCCGCTCGACTTGCATGTGTTAAGCACGCCGCCAGCGTTCGTCCTGAGCCAGGATCAAACTCTCCATCGATGCTCTAAAACTCCCTCGATGGGAGAAACCCCGACAAAATATGGACACAGATCCGTAGATCGTCCATCAAATGCCAAAGGAACCTTACAAACCCCCACAGACAACACCAGCACCAGACCATCCAGGCCCGACACCAGCACCACCCGCGGAACGGGGTCAAAATATGGCACTGACTTCTATGGCACGCTGTTGAGTTCTCAAGGAGCGGACACACCCGCTTCCACCGCTCTCGCGGTTTTCACGAGGTTACCCGACATCACCGGGGTTCCGCCCGGATCGCTTGTCTGCCGGTTTTTCTGACCGACTCGCTGTTCCGGTGTTGTTACCGTACCGTTTCCGGCGAGAGGCTGTCAAATTGCCCCGGTGTGAGGAACTTGCGTTCTCTCGCCTGGCCCAGTGGGCCTCTTCAGCGGAAGTGGCCAGCGTCCTGAGACGCGGTGTCCGAACTTTCCGCTTTTAAGGCTAACCAGCCCTCTTGCTTGGTGTCAAATCGCTCCGACTTGCGCCGGCGACCGCCACGTCCCACCACCCACGGAGAAACCGACACTCCACGCAGGTGGGGACGTCGGTGTCTCCAAGTACTGAGGCTGCCCACTGGAAGACGGAACCACCTGAGGTGAGTCACGCTACCGGGCTGGATCAGAACTATACTCCCTGAGCTGGACCCGGCCCCGCGGGGGGTGTCACCACCCTGGTGCGGTGCGGATCCGAACTCCACCAGCGCAGAGCGCCGGATTGGAGCAGCAGTCGTTGACTGTACACACGCTCAAGCCGGATGTCGAGCGCAGGACTGTGACGGTCGACACCTGTCGACGGTTGACACTCGTCGAGGTCGAGCCATCTTGGTCCTGCCCAGCCTCGGGCCCGCCAAACCGCCGTCCTCCGAACCGCCGCCGACGGCGCGAGCGTGCCCACCAGCTCTGGTGGGACAGGCGACCAGACACCGACGCGAGGGTCATGCTGCGTGGAATGAGCTCCTCATCGGCATGGCTCCCCGGGCGGCGGCCCGACGGGCTGGGCCGGCTGCGCTGGCCCGAGCTGGATGACCCTCGGCCGGTCCTGCTCCTGCCTCTCGGCAGCACCGAGCAGCACGGCCCGCACCTTCCGCTGGACACGGACACGCGAATCGCCAAGGCCATCGCGGCCGCGGTGGCGACCCGGTTGCGGGGTCTTCTGGTCGCGCCCGCCCTCCACTACGGGGCAAGCGGCGAGCACGCCGGTTTCCCGGGCACCCTCTCGCTCGGCACGGCGGCCCTCGAGCTGGCGCTCGTCGAGCTTGTGCGATCGGCCGACGACACCGCGGCAGGCGTCGTCCTCATCAACGGACACGGCGGCAACGCGGCCGCGATCCACGGCGCGACCCGGCTGCTCGCCGCGGAAGGGCGACGGGTTCTCGCCTGGACACCACGGACGGTGGTCGCGACCGCCGCCCGAGGCTCCGGTCTGGCCGGTGATCTGCACGCGGGACGAGTCGAGACGTCCTTGCTGCTGCACCTCGCGCCGGAGCTGGTCCGGCTCGAGGCGGCGGCCCGAGGCCCTAGCCCGACGACCGCCGACCTTGTTCGTCATGGCGTGCTACCGCTCAGCCCGTCCGGAGTGCTCGGTGACCCCGCCGGCGCCAGCGCCGACGAGGGTGCCGCCCTGCTTGATGCGTTCGTCACCGACGCCGTGGCCGCGATCCGGTCCTGGCCCGGGTACGCCCAACCCCCTGGCGTCGCCCCGGCGGATCCAGCCGGGCCGCGGCCGCGGTGAGGCACGCCGTGCCCGCTTATGCCCGTGGTAGAAGCAACAGGTGCATTACGGCGTATGCGTGCCAAACATCGGCGAGTTCGTCGACGCTCGACAGGTCGGCGATCTCGCGCGACGAGCGGAGGCCGCTGGCTGGGACGGCTTCTTCGTGTGGGACCACGTTGTCTTCCCGCACGGCGGCACGCACGACGTCGCCGACCCCTGGGTGCTGTTGACCCTGGTGGCGCTGGCGACCGAACGCATCAGGTTCGGGCCGCTGGTGACCGCGGCCGCCCGGCGCCACCCGGGGACGCTCGCCCGCCAGACCACCTCGCTGGATCGGCTCTCCGGCGGTCGGCTCGTGTTCGGCGCGGGTCTTGGGTTCACCCTGGAGGCGGAGTTCGGTACCTGGGGTGGGCCGGTGGAGCCGCGGACAGTCGCGCAGCGGCTGGACGAGAGTCTGGCGGTGCTGGCCGGGCTGTGGACCGGGGAGCGGGTGGACTTCCACGGCACGCACGTGACGGCCGCGGACGTCACGTTCCAGCCGACCCCGTTGCAGCGGCCGCGCCCGCCCGTCTGGATCGGCTGCAACTGGCCGGCGCGGCGGCCACTGCGGCGAGCGGCCCGGTGGGACGGCGTGGCGCCGATGATGGTCGACCCGCGGGACGGATCATGGAACCCGACCCCGGCGGCGGTGACCGAGGTCATCTCCGCGGTGCGGGAACAGCGCGCCAGCACGAACCCGTTCGATGTGGTGATCAACGGTCGCACCCCGGAACAGCGGGCCGCGGCGCGGGCGGTCGTCGAGCCCATCGAGGCGGCGGGCGCCACCTGGTGGCTGGAGGGCTTCCGGCCGGAGCCGGGAAGCTATGACCTCGCGCTGCGACGGATCGAGGCCGGCCCCCCGCGCTGAACGAGCGCCCACGCACCGCCGGGCCGTCGCACCGCCGGGCCGGGGGGCCGGGGGGCCGGCGAGTGGAGGCCCCACGGCCTGCCCGTCGGCGCCGGCGTGAGCAGCCGGTCAGGCTCGAGGCGCGACGATGATCCGCGCGGCGATGAGTGATCCGCGGGCGACGAGGAGGAACGCATGGCCGCACTCCATGCGACGCCGATGGGAGTGGACGCGGTGGCGGAAGCGGCCGGGGCGCCGGTGGCGCTCGTCACCGGCGCGGCCCGCGGGCTGGGCGCGGCGGTAGCCGGCGCGCTCGACGCGGCCGGCTACCGGCTCGTCCTCTCCGACATCGCCCTGGCGGACGCCGCCGGCGCATCGGCCGGCGGGGCGGGCTACCCGTTCGCGACCCGCGCGCAGCTGGAGGCGGTCGCCGCCGGGTGCGCGCAGGCGTTCCCCGTCCGCGCCGACGTCCGAAGCCAGGCCGACATGGACGCGGCCACGCGCCTGGCGCTGGACCGCTTCGGACGGCTCGACGCGGTCGTCGCCGCCGCCGGGGTCATCGCCGGCGGGCCGCCCGGCTGGGAGACCGACGACGAGGCCTGGCGGCTGCTGCTCGACGTCAATCTGACCGGCGTGCTCATCACGGCCCGGGCCACGCTGCCCGCGTTGCTCGCCGCGCCCGCCGGCCGGTTCGTCGCGGTGTCCTCGGCGGCCGGCACCCGTCCGCTTGCCCGGCTGGCCGCCTACTCGGCCTCCAAGCACGGGGTGGTCGGGCTGGTCCGCAGCATCGCCGCGGAACTCGCCGGCACGACGGTCACCGCCAACGTCGTCTGCCCCGGTTCGATGGACACCACGATGCTCGCCGAGACCGCGAAGGTCTATGACCTCGCCGACCCGCGCGAGTTCGCCCAGCACGCCTACCTGCGCCGGCTCCTCGATCCCGCCGAGGTCGCCGCCGCCGTGGCGTTCCTCTGCTCGCCCGCCGCCGGCGCGCTCACCGGCGCCGTCATCCCTGTCGACGGCGGCTTCACCGGCTGACACCGGCCCTGGCGGACATTGGTCGGGCCAGGCGGGCCGGCGTGGCGGGCGTGGCGGGCGATGCCTACAGATGAGGATCACCAACCGATGATCGACGCCGAGGAGACGGACGGCCTGGCGAGTTCCGGCCAACGCCACGACACGGTGATGTGGGAGGTCCGGGCGGCGCCGGGACGGCTGGCGGAGCTGCTCGAATGGGTACGCGGCACGGCCGTGCCGGAGCTGCTCGACACGCCAGCGTGCCTCCAGGTCGACGTCTACGACGCCGCGGATGAGCGGGTCGTCGTCATCGCCCGGTTCGCCGGCACGCCGGCGCGGCCGCCGGAACCGCCGGCCGGTCTCCTGCGCCGGCCGGCGCACGTCTGGCCGTTCCGTCACCTGTCGGCCTACCGCGCCGCCCACCCCTGACCACGAGGGGACGCACGTCCGGCATGCTGGGTCGGTGCGAGAGATCGAGATCCGAGACCAGATGATCCGGCTCGGCCAGTTCCTGAAGCTGGCGGACCTTGTCGAGTCCGGCGGCGACGTCAAGCCGCTCCTCCTCGAGGGCCTGGTCCGCGTGAACGACGAGATCGAGACTCGCCGCGGCCGCCAGCTGACCCACGGCGACGTCGTCACCGTCGGCGAGCGATCCGCGCGCGTCGGCTGATCGGACGCCGCCGGGTGCCCCAGGGCGCCGCGAGCGACCTGGTCTCGTGTCGCTCCAGCGGCCCGCCCGTTCTCTCCAGCGGCCCACCCGTGACCTGGCCGCGCTCGCTCGGCGGGTGCGGCGGCGGGGCAGGAGTGCGCGCCGGGTGGCCGTCCCGCGCCAGCCGCGGCGAGGGCGCTTCACCCGGCGCTAGCCGGCCCAGGCGTAGCAGTCTGGGACGAGAACGAAGGCGGCGGCGCCGCGCAGGGCGACGTCGTTCGGGGCCGAGCTGGGCTCGACGGGGACGGCGCGCGCGAACTCCATGCCGGTATGCCGGTCGTAGGCGGCTCGCAGCGCGTCCCAGAAGATCGGCCCGGACTGGGAGAAGCCACCCGCGACGGTGACGAGATCGAGGTCGAAGGTCGCCGCGCAGGACGCGAGCGCGATTCCCACCGCGTTCCCGGAGCGGGCCAGCGCCGCCCGCGCGATCTTGTCGCCCGCCGCCGCCGAGGCGGCGAGCGCGCGCCCGTCGGGGGCTCGCTCCTCATCCGGCCCCCCGCCGTCGCCCCGCGCCGCTGAGGCTCCGGACGTATCGGGCCCGGAGTCGCCAAACCCGGTCCCTGCCTCGTTCGGCCTGGTCCCGCCGTCGTCCGGTCCGGGCCTGCCCGTGCCTGGCCCGGCCTCGACGGGCTTCCAGCCCTCCTCGATGGCCCAGGCGACAGTGCGCGGTCCGGAGGCGATCGCCTCCAGGCAACCGACACCGCCGCAGGCACAGTCCGGCCCGGCCGGGTCGACGACGAGGTGACCGACATGCCCCGCGTTGCCGGACCGCCCGTGGTAGAGCCGCCCGTCGAGGACCAGACCGCCGCCCACCCCGGTCGAGACCGTCACGGCGAGCAGGTTGCGCGTGTTTCGGCCGGTGCCCATCCAGTGCTCGCCAGCGGCGAGCGCCACCGCGTCGTTGTGGACAAGCACCCCCAGGCCGCCGAACTCGTCACGCAGCCGGGCGCGCAGCGGGAAATCCCGCCACGACGGGATGTTCAGCGGCGAGACCTCTCCCGCCGGCCAGATCATCGGCCCACCGCAGCCGACCCCGAGCCCGGCCAGGCCCGCGTAGTCGTAACGCCCGCCGAGCCCCGCGTCGCCAAGGGCGGAGTGCAGGCATTCGACGGCGGCGGCGAACGTGACCTCGGGGTCGAGGGTCTTCGGCATCGCTCTGCGCGCCCGGCCGAGAACCGCGCCGGTGGCGTCGACGACGCCACCGGCGAGCTTCGTCCCGCCGATGTCGAGCGCGAGCGCGGTCCGGTTCCGGCCGCTCGCGCCGCCGAATCCCGCCGACGAGGTCACCGTGACCGTCGTGGTCGTCGTCGTGGTCACCGGCCCGGCGGTCACCGTGACCGGCCCGGTGGAGCTCGTCGCCGTATGCGTATCCCGACTGCCGCCCGTCGCCATCGCGCTCAGTTTTCCTCTTCCTCGGTTTCGGCCGCGGACTCCGGATCGCGCCGAGGATCGACGCCCTCCGCACCGCGAGCGGCGGATGCCAGACCGGTGCGCCCGCGGCTCCGGATGGAGCAGTGCCGGCCGCGACCCGCCGGGACCGCCCTGACGGACGGGTCCCGCGCGCTACGTTGCCGGATCATCATCGCGCACTGACCGCTGCTGTCCCACGGGTCTTTGTCGGGCACGCGGAAGTCGCGGCCGGGGCCGGTCCGGTCGCGCCTTCCGCCGCCATCCGTCGGGCTGCTGGTGCCAGAACCGCCAGCCGGGCGGCGGCACGGGCCAGGCCGGGTCAGGCCGCCAGCCGGGCCACGGTGACCACCCCGGCGGTGGCGGCGGCCAGTCAGGCGGCACGCGGAAGACCGGAGATGAAGGCGCGTGGGCTGGCCGGCCTCGGTCACTCCCGTGGGCGTTACTCCCGAGGGCGGTCGTCTGGCGGGCCGTCCGGCGCCAGCGGCGTCCCCTCCGGGGGCGCCACCACTCTGGGCGCGGGGTCAGGGGTATCCGCGCGCCAGGGGCGGTCGCGCTCCCACATTTCCCAGGGGAGGATGTGCTCGCCGGTGCGGTCGTGGGGATCGAAGGCGTCGAGGTCGAAGGTCCGCACGGCCCACCTCCGCAGGGGATCCGCGCCACCGGCAGCCTCGGTGTCGGCCGTGTCACTCCCGGTGGCGACTGGTGCGCTCATCATCGCCCGCTGCCGGGGCAGAGACCACCGATCCCGGATCCGCCGCTCCGGATCCGCTACCAGAACACCGTCGAACAGCGAGACGGCCGGGTTTCCGCCTGTTCGGGCGGAACCCGGCCGTCTTTGGTATGTCCGCGTTACGCGGGCGGCGAGCTGTCGCGCCGTCTCAGCCCTTGCGCTTTTCGACTTCGTCGGTCAGCTGCGGGACGACGTTGAACAGGTCGCCCACCAGGCCGTAGTCGGCGAACTCGAAGATCGGCGCCTCAGGGTCCTTGTTGATGGCGACGATGGTCTTCGAGGTCTGCATGCCGGCCCGGTGCTGGATGGCGCCGGAGATGCCGACCGCGATGTAGAGCTGCGGCGAGACGGTCTTGCCGGTCTGGCCCACCTGGTTCTGGTGCGGGTACCAGCCGGCGTCGGTCGCGGCGCGGGAAGCGCCCACCGCGGCGCCGAGGGTGTCGGCGAGCTTCTCCACCAGCGCGAAGTGCTCGGCGGCACCCAGGCCGCGGCCACCGGAGACGACGACCTGCGCCTCGGTGAGGTCCGGCCGGCCGGACTTGGCCTCCGCGACCCGGTCGACGATCTTCGCGCCCTTGGCGACGTCGGAGATCGTGATGTCGACCTGGACCTCGGCCGGGGAGGACGGCGCGGCGACCGGAGCCGTCGAGTTCGGACGGACCACGATCACCGGCGTGCCCTTGGTGACCTTGGAGCTGACGATCGTCGAACCGCCGAAGATGCCCTGGGTGGCGACCAGCTCCGGACTCACCGCGGTGGCGTCCCAGATCAGGCCGGATTCGGTCTTCGCGGCGGTCCGCGCGGCGACCTCCCGCGAGTCGGCCGTCGCGGCGATCAGCACCGCCGTCGGCGACGCCTCGCCGACCAGCTTCGCGAGCACCTCGGCGACCGGTGCGCCGACGTAGTCGGCGACGTCGTCGGACTCGACCACGTAGACCTTCGCGGCGCCGAACTCGGCCAGGTACGGCTTGGCCTTCGCATAGGTGCCAGGGCCGCCGGCGAACACCGCCGACGGCTCGCCAAGCGTGCGGGCGAGCGTCAGCAGCTCGCCGGTGACCTTCTTGGGCTCACCGTCGGCGTGCTCGACGAGAACGAGTACCTCAGCCATCGATCGTTACCCCTCAGATGAGCTTCTGCGCCGCGAGGAAGTCGGCGATCTTCACGCCGCCGTCACCCTCGTCCTTGACGATGGTGCCGCTCTGCCGCGGCGGCGCCGACTGGGCGTCGACGACTGTCGAGCCCGCGCCCGCGAGGCCCACCGAACCGGCGTCAAGGCCCGCGTCGCCGGACGACAACGTGGTCAGCGGCTTCTTCTTCGCGGCCATGATGCCCTTGAACGAGGGGTACCGCGGCTGGTTGATCTTCTCGACGACGCCGACGACGGCCGGCAGGCTCGCCTCGACCAGCGCGTAGCCGTTGTCGGCCAGCCGTTCGATCGACACCTTGCCCGCGGCCGGGTCGACGGTCACTTTGCGGGCCTGGGTGAGCTGCGGGAGCCCCAGCCGCTCGGCCAACAGCGCGCCCATCACACCGCCACGCGCGTCGGAGGCCTCGGTCGCCGTGATGACGAGATCCGGGGACAGCGTGGCGATGACCTTCGCCAGCGCGGCGGACGTCTGCAGCGCGTCCGAGCCGTGCAGCGCGTCGTCGGTCAGGTGCACCGCCTTGTCGGCGCCCATGGACAGCGCCTTGCGGATCGTCTCGAGCGCCTTCGCCGGGCCCATCGTGACGACGGTGACCTCGCCGCCGTGCGCTTCCTTGATCTTGAGGGCCTCTTCGACTCCGTACTCGTCCATCTCGTTCATGACGTTGTCGACGCTGACGCGGTCGACCGTCTTGTCCGCGGCGTCGAGCTTCTTCTCCGCCCAGGTATCAGGAACCTGCTTGACGGTAACGACGATGTTCACGCCTAGGGGCCTCCGTAGCCAACATAATCAGGTGTCCAGTGCTCTTGACATGGTGGCATTGGTAGCCGCGACATGCCCGATGATCGGCGGCGTGACGCCGGACGCATTACGTCACAATCCCTTACCGGCCTGGCAGCCACCCGCCGCCGAGTAACCCGGTCGTCCCGGCCGGCGCCCGGACCAAGATCACCGAGGTGAGCGGGCCCCGCCGCCTTTCTCGTCCCGCTCGCCCGCTCGCGGCCTCGTCGACCGCGCCCACCGGCGGGGGCCGGCAGGCGCTTCGTGGGCATCCACCCGCCGCCGTCCGCCTGCCTTTGCCTATGGCCTTTCTACCTGATGCCTTCCCGCTGAGACAGGCCTCCGAGTGACTAGCCGGTCCGGCGAGCGCCCACCGCCCGATGGGGAGCGGTCCAGGGCCGCCCGTCCGGAGGGGAGCAGACCGCCACGGGTATGCCTATCACCCGTCAGTGCCAATGCCCTCGCGCCGGCTTGCCCGGGGCGGGCGAACCCGCCGCCGGGCCCGCCAACCTCCAGTTGAGGTCATTTCCCCTCGCCTGTGACCATTTGTCGTGCCAATCGAGTGGACCCATCGTCACGGATCCGAGCAGGATGCCCGACACACCGCCCTCCAAGCCCGTGCATTCGCCCGTGACTCTGCACACTCTCTCGGTGGGAAGTTACGAGTCCGCTACTTTCTGGCCCTGGATATGCGTCAGGCGACGACTCTCCCACGTTAAGTGACAGGATTCGACCCCGGGGGTTCGATGTCCAGCTCCACGCCCGCCAGCGACCCTGCCTCACCTACCGTGTTCGACCGCCTGCTGCGCGAGTCCGGCGTCTCCGACACCCGGTTCGCCAGGCAGGTGAACAGCCGTGCCCGCCACCACCGGCGGATCGAGCTCGGGCTGGCGCGGACGACCGTGGGGCACTGGCGGCGTGGCATGCGGCCCCGCGACCCGATGGTGGCCGAGCTCGCCGCCGCCGAGGTGTCGGCGCTCGTCGGTTACCCGGTGCTGCCCGTGGACCTGGGCTGGCGCGGGGAGCACTACGGGCGCGAGGACCTGGGACTGCACGTCGCCGACGCCCCTGTCCAGACCGTCAGGACCCTGGCTGGACTTACGGGGCGGGACATGCGACGTCGCGAGATGCTCCAGGACTCGACGGCCTTCGTCGCCAGTGCGTTCGCCGAGCCGGTGCTGTCGAGCATCACCGGTGTCGTCCGGCGGGCGCTGAGCGCGAGTACCGAGGCCGCGGGCGGCAGCAACGCCGCCATGATCAGAGACATGACGGCGGCCTTCCGCCGGCTGGATGCCCGGTTTGGCAGCGGGGAGATCCGCAACCAGGTGATCACCTTCCTGCACGACCGTACGCGGGCGGCGATGAGTGAGGACCCCGACGCCGAGCTGTGCAGCGCGCTCGCGGAGCTCACCCAGTTCGGCGGCTGGCTCGCGCAGGACAGCGACCGTCAGGCACTGGCGCAGCGCTACTACATCCAGGCGCTGAGCCTCGCCGAGCATGCCGACGACGTCCAGCTCGCCGGGCGGGTGCTCGCCGCCATGAGCGACCAGGCCGCCCGGCTGGGATACAACCGGCAAAGCCTGTCGATGGCCCGCGCCGCCGTGGACCGGGCGAACCACACGGCCGCCCCGACAGTCGAGGCGATGCTCCACGACAAACATGCCTGGGCGTTGGCTCAGGCACATGACGAGGCCGGTTGCGTCGAGGCGCTTACCGCCATGGAGCGCGCGATCGAGCGCGCGATCGGCCGCGGCTCGTGCGACGACGAGCCGGCCTGGGCGTCCCACTACAACGCGGGCGACGTCGCCGAATGCGTGGGCCACTGCTACCTGCTGATGGACCGGCCGGAGCAGGCCGCCGAGCACCTGCTCGAGGCGCGCGACCTGCAGGTCAGCTCCCGCGCCAGGACCCGCAGCTACGCCGAGGCCGATCTTGCCATCGCCTACCTGCGCGGGCGCTCCCCCGACCTGGAGGCCGCCGTCGACGCCGGCCAGCGCGCCGTCGAGTACGCCGGGCCGGTGTCCTCCGTCCGGGTCACGGACAAGCTGCGCGAGCTCGACACGGCGTTCGCCCCGCACAGCGGCTCAGTGACCGTGCAGGAATGGCGCACCAACGCCGCGCCCGTCCTGCGGCGCTTCCCGTCCGGTGCCGGGCCCGACTCCACCCGGTAGTCGCCGCCTGCCCCCGCCGGTCGTCGCCATGCCGAACGGCCCGCCTTCCCATGTCTGAATCCGTCCCCCGCGCCGCTCGGTTGTCACCAGGCCCGGAACCCGGCCGCCGGGAGCGGGTCGTTGTGGTCGTTGTGATGGTCGTCTCAGGTTGATCACCTCTCGCCTGGCCGGGTATGGGCCGGACGTGCGCATCCGGCACCCTGATGGGGTGAGCAGGTCGGGGGAAGGTGCCGTAGCCGGCCCGCCAAGCGCCGATGACGGCCTCGGCGCGAAACGGGCCATGACCGGGGCGGGCATCGAGACCGAGAAACCGCGGTGGTACCCGACCGACGTCGGGCGCACGCTGCTCGCGGCCGCGGCCTGGCTGGTCGTCGGCGCGCTGAGCGTGGTGGCGCTGGGTCGGCTGGTCTATCTGGACGACGTGCTGAGCTGGCCGTACGCCGCGCTGAACGCGCTCACACCGCTGCTGTACCTGCCGGTCTACGCCTCGCTGGTCGTCGGCTTCGGGCTGAGGCGCAACGCGCTGATGCTGGCGACGGTGCCCTTGATCGGGCTGCACCTGTTCTGGACGGTGCCGGAGATCTGGCCCGGCGGAGCGGAGAAGGCACCGGACGGCGCCCAGCCAGTCCGGGTGCTCTCGGCGAACCTGCTTTACCACAACGCGTCCGCCGGGCGGCTGGGCAGCCAGATCGAGGCAGCGCACCCCGACATCGTCGTGCTCGTGGAGGCCTCGCCGCTCACTCTCGGCGCGGTGCAGAAATCGGGGGCGCTCGCGCACTACCCCTACCGGGTGGACAAGCCGGCCGCGGGGGCGTTCGGCTACGCCGTCTACTCGCGTTACCCGCTGTCCGACCTGTCCGCGCCCGTGGTCGGCGGGCAGCCGCTGGCCCGGATGACCGTCGCCCTCGACGGCGGCCGGCGCTTCGTGCTCTACCCGGTTCACACGATCGCTCCGACGAGCGCCGAGAACACCCGGGAGTGGCGCGCCCAGCTCAGCCAGCTGGCCACCGAGGTGCACGGCTCCCGGCTGCCGGTCGTGCTGGCCGGCGACTTCAACGCGACCCACGACCACCGCCCGTTCCGGCGGCTGCTGAGCTCAGGTGTCCGGGACACGCACGACGCCACCGGCACAAGCTGGAGCCCGACCTGGCCGGCGAACGGCCTCCTGCCGCCCGTGCTGCGCATCGACCATGTGCTCGCCTCGCCGGCGTTCGCGGTGACCGGCTACCAGCGGGGCGGCCACTACGGCAGCGACCACCTCCCGGTCATCGCCGACCTGGCGCTGCGGAGCCCCGATTCCGCCGATCAGCCAGACGAGGGCTAGGCGCCGGCCGGAGCCGGACTGCACGGAAGGCCGCGCGGAGGGCGGAGTGCCCCCGGTCAGAGTGCCCCGGGGTCAGAGTGCCCCGGGTCAGCGCCAGGGCGGGGGTGGTGCCGGGATGCGACGGAGGTGGGAGGCCACCGGGCCGAAGCGGCCAGCGCCGTCACGGTCCTCCCACTGCTCGAACGCGGCGGTCAGCTCGGCGCGGGAGCGCCCGACGAAGTTCCACCACATGACGATCGGCTCCTCGAACGGCGCGCCGCCGAGCAGAAGCACCCTGGCCGGCTCGGTGGCGTCCAGCGCCAGCTCGTCGCGGCCCGCGCCGAGGTAGGCGAGCTGGCCGGTCCGCGCCACCGCCTGGATGCCGGCCGCGGGTGCCGAGCCGTTCCCCACCCGCACCGCGCCCTCGGTGACGACCAGCGCGTACTCGAAGCCGGGGCGCAGCGGCAGCACCGCCCGGCCGGGCCGCAGCGCCAGGTCCGCGCCCACCATCTCGGTGTCGCGGCGGGCTGGCGAGGCCGCACCGGCGAGCTCGCCGACCAGCACCGTCGCGACGGCGTCGCCGATCTCGACGCGCGGCAGCTCGGCGTGGTGCTCGAAAGCGGCGGGGCCGTGGCGGGTCGCCTCCGGCTGCGCCACCCACAGCTGGACGCCGTGCAGCGCGCCGCGGTAGTCGGTTCCCTCCTCCGCGTGGACGACGCCGTGGCCCGCGGTCATCAGGTTCAGCTGCCCGGGCCGCACCACCTGCTCGGAGCCGAGGCTGTCGAGATGGCGTACCTCGCCCGCGAGCAGCCAGGTGACGGTGTGCAGGCTGGTATGCGGATGCGGGCCGATGTCGATGCCGCGCGTGCCGGCGGCCCCCGTGGCCGGCGCGACCGCCAACGGCCCCATGTGGTCGACGAAGCACCAGGCGCCCACGGTCCGCCGGGCACGGATCGGCAGCGCTCGGCGCACCGGGACCGCCCCGACCGTCTGCGGCCTGCTCTCGGTGATCTCCACGGCCCACCCATCGGCCCGAGCTCCCGGGATCCCCTCTACGGGGACGACATCCTCACTGGTCACCGGTCCGCTCATCGCCGACAGCCCCCTCCATGATCCACACGACCAAGGTAGTTTCCCACGCAACAATATGGCGGGGGCTGTTAGTTCCTGGCTGACCTGCTTCTGGGCTGTCAGGGCTGTCGTCGTCTCGCAAGGTTCAAACGTGTCGCCACCGAGCTGGGCGCGGAGGCGCACCTCCGCGGAGGCCCGGCCCACGAGCGAAGCGATGTGGGTTGGGCCGCAGCGGAGGTCGCCGTAGCGCCCGTGAGCGCAGGAGGACACGGCGCGGAGGTCCCTTCCCGAAGCGAAGCGAGGGAAGGGACCGGAGCGCCGTGCCCGCACGGAGCGAACCAGAGACTCAGCGGCCCGTGAACTTGGCCTTGCCGGGGCCGTTCTGCTGGAACGACTCCATGCCGTTCTTCTGGTCCTCGGTGCCGAACAGGCCGACGAACAGGCCGGTCTCCAGCCGCAACGCCTCCGACAGCCCTGTCTCCAGACCGTCGTCGATGGCGCGCTTGGCCGCCGCCAGCGCGAGCGCCGGGCCGTCGACGTACTGCTTGGCCCGCCGTACCGCCTCGGCGTAGACCTCGGCCGCCGGGACGACGGCATCGGCGAGCCCGATCGCCAGCGCCTCCTCGGCGCCGACCTGGCGGCCGGAGAAGACCAGCTCCTTGGCCCTGGCCGGGCCGACCAGCCGAGGCAGCCGCTGGGTGCCGCCGGCACCCGGGATCACGCCGAGCAGGATCTCCGGCTGACCGACCTTGGCGTTGTCCGCGAGGATCCGGAAGTCGGCGCACAGCGCCAGCTCAAGACCGCCGCCGAGCGCGTAGCCGGTCACGGCGGCGAACACCGGCTTGGGAATGCGGGCGACAAGCTCGAACGTGCTGGTCAGCTCGGTGGCCCAGCTCGAGATACCCGCCAGGTCCTTCGCCGCCATCTCCTTGATGTCGGCACCGGCCGCGAACACCCGCTCGCCGCCGTAGATCACGACGGCGCGGATGTCGGCGCGCCGGGATGCCTCCAGCGCCACCTCCCGCAACTCGGCCGTGAGCTCGGCATTGAGGGCGTTCACCTTCGGCCGGTCCAGCCGGATGGTCCCCACCCCGTCCGCAACCTCTAGTCGTACGACCGCCACTGGCCGACCTCCTCGTCCGCTGTCCCTGAGCCGGGCGCCCACCCCGCACGCCGGCCGTCGCCCCAGCCTCGCGGGGCCAGGCCGCGCACTTCCCGTGCCGACGACCATCGCACCGCGCGGCGGCCCGCGCCTACCCGGTGGCGGTGACGCATCTCACGCGACGTCCCGAGACGGGTACCGGCGCGCGCCGGCTGGGAGAACGTCCGCGGGATCGGCCGACAGGGCGCCGTTGGTCCACAGGCGCCCCGTTCACCCGGACGTGATCAGTGCGTTCCGTTAGCGTCACCGATGTGTCGTACACGTTCGAACCAGGTCTCACGCGCCAGGACCCCGCGCGCCTGCGCGCGCTCCCCGGCGCGCCGTACCCGCTCGGCGTGCTGCCCGACGCCGGCGGGGTCAACATCGCCGTGCTCGCGCCGGGCGCGGATGCCGTCGAGTTCTGCCTGCTCGACTCCGACTCGTCGTCGGGCGGGAGCGGGCCTGGGCGCGGCGAGACCCGGTACCGGCTGCCCGAGCGGTGCGGCGGCGTCTGGCACGGCTATATCCCCGGTGTGCGCCCTGGGCAGCGCTACGGCCTGCGCGCGCACGGGCCGTACGACCCGGCCCGCGGCCTGCGCTACAACCCGGCGAAGCTGCTGCTCGACCCGTATGCCCGGCGGGTGGAGGGCACGCTGACGCCAGGACCGGCGATCTTCGGCTACGCCGACGGGGACCCCTACAGCTACACGGCCGACGGCCAGGACTCGGCGCCCTTCGTCCCGGTCGGGGTCGTCACCGCGCTCCCGAGCGCCGCCGCCGGGCGTGCCCCCGTGCCCGGCCGGCGCGGCGGCGGACCCGCGGCGGCGGACCCGGCCGGCAACCGGCCCGGCACGCCGTGGCGGGACACCGTGATCTACGAGCTGCACGTCCGGGGCTTCACCAGGCTGCACCCGGCGCTGCCCCCCGCGCTGCGTGGCACCTACGCCGGCCTTGCCCACCCCGCCGTCCTCGATCACCTGACCGGCCTCGGGATCACCGCCGTCGAGCTGCTCCCGGTACACGCCCACGTCTCGGAACCGATACTGGCCGAACGCGGGCTGACCAACTTCTGGGGCTACAACACCATCGGCTTCTTCGCCCCGCACCCGGGCTACGCGGCCACCGACGACCCGGTGACCGAGTTCCGCGCGATGGTGGCCGCACTGCATGAGGCTGGCATCGAGGTGCTGCTGGACGTCGTCTACAACCACACCGCGGAGCAGGACGAGCGCGGCCCGACGCTGTCGATGCGCGGCCTCGACAACACCGTGTACTACCGGCTGGAGCCGACCGACCCGCGTCGCTACCGCGACGTCACCGGCTGCGGCAACACGCTGAACGTCACCTCGCCGCATGTGGTCCGGCTGGTCTGCGACTCCCTGCGTTACTGGCTGACCGAGATGGGCGTCGACGGCTTCCGCTTCGACCTCGCGGCGGCGCTGGCCCGCAATCCCGACGGCTTCGACCCGGACGCGCCGCTGCTGACCGCGATCGGGCAGGACCCCGTGCTCGCCCAGGCGAAGCTGATCGCCGAGCCGTGGGACGTGGGCTGGGGCGGCTACCAGGTCGGCGCGTTCCCGGCGCCCTGGGCGGAGTGGAACGACCGGTTCCGCGCGACCGTACGCGAGACGTGGAGCGGGCGGGCGACGAGCGCCGCCGACCTCGGCTACCGCATCACCGCGTCGTCCGATCTGTTCGAGCATGGTGGGCGCCCGCCGTGCTCCTCGGTCAACTTCGTCACCGCCCACGACGGCTTCACCCTGGCCGACCTGGTCTCCTACGAGCACAAGCACAACGAGGCGAACCTGGAGGACAACCGGGACGGCGACAACAACAACCGGTCCCGCAACCATGGGGCGGAGGGGCCGACCGACGACCCGGTCGTGCTGGAGCGCCGCCGAAGGGTGCGCCGGGGGATGCTCGCGACGCTGCTGCTGTCCGCCGGGGTGCCGATGCTGGTCGCGGGCGACGAGTTCGGCCGCTCGCAGGGCGGCAACAACAACGCCTACTGCCAGGACAACCCGGTCTCCTGGCTCGCCTGGCCGACGACGCGGGCCGACGGGCGCTCCGTTCGCTCCGGCGGCGGCTGGTGGCCGCGCCGCTCGGAACGCGTCACCGGCACGGACGTCACCGGCACGGACGACGGGAACGGCGAGGCGGACGGGGCGGACAGCCGGAGGGACCACAGGAGTGACGGTGCCGCCCCGAGAAGCGACGGAACCGGCCCCCTGCCGCCCAAGACGCCGGAAGTGCCGGCGCCCGACCCGGCCGGCGAGGACCAGGGCCTGTCCGAGCTGGCCTCCTGCCTGCTGACGCTGCGCCGGGCGTCACCCGCGCTGTGCCGAGGGCAGTTCTTCCACGGCGGCCAGTCCAGCGAGACGCACCGCGCCGACATGACCTGGTTCCTCGCCGACGGCACCCAGATGTCCGACGCCGACTGGAACGCGCCCAATCCAGCCACCGTCGTCGCGTTCATCGCCGGCGACAGCCTCACCTGGCTCGGCCCGGACGGCACACCGGCAACCGGCGACAGCCTGCTGCTCGTCCTGCATCCCGGCGAGGAGGACGTCGACGTCCACCTTCCCGGCGCCCCCTGGGCGTCCCGCTACGACCTCGTCCTCGACACCGCCGCCACCGACCTCTCCGGCCTGCGCGCCGCCGTCGAAGACCCCCGCAAGCCCCTCGCCACCTATCCCGCCGGCGAAACCCTGCGCGCCAGCTGGTCCTCCGTCGTCGTCCTGCGTGCCCACCGCTGACGGCCCACGGCGCCGGGCACTCCTCGGAGTACCCGGCACCGAGGCGCGGTGGTCAACTCGTGGTCGGGAACGCGCCGGGCCCGGGCCGACGTGGTGGTCGGCCCGGGCCCGGCGCGTGGCGCATGACGCGGCTACGGGGTGGTGATCAGGCCGACCTCGGCGGAGCTGGCGAGGAGGACATGGGCGGGCAGGACGTTGACGGTGTAGCCGAACGGGCCGGTGCGCGAGAGTGGGATGGTGCCCTCGAAGCGGTGGCCGCCGCCCTCGGCGTCGCCGGCGGGGTGCAGGTCGAGCGTCGCCGGGGCGAGCAGCCGGTCGGTCTCGTCGACCCGGCCATAGGAAGCCCGCACGACGACGTCGGACGTGGCCAGGTCACCGAGCTCGACCGTCGCGCGGACGACGAGCTCCTGACCGACCTGCGGGGTGTCACCAAGGCCGGTCGAGTCCACGTTGACGACCCGCACGCCCGACCAGGACGAGCGCACCTTCGCCTTCCAGCCCGAGAGGTCCCTGGCGCCGCCGAAGCCGTCAGCCGCCGCCGCCCGCGCGGAGACCCCGGCGGGGACGTAGTACTTCTCGACGTATTCCTGGACCATCCGGGTCGCGAGCACCTTCGGCCCAAGGGTGGACAGGGTGTGGCGCACCATCGCGGTCCAGCGGCGCGGCATGCCGTCCGCACGGTCGTAGAACCGGGCGGCGACGGCGTTCTCCAGCAGGTCGTACAGCGCGGCCGACTCGATGCTGTCGCGCCGGTCCGGGTCCTCGACGCCGTCGGCGGTCGGGATCGCCCAGCCGTTCTGGCCGTCGAACATCTCGTCCCACCAGCCGTCCCGGATGGACAGGTTCAGGCCGCCGTTGAGCGCCGACTTCATCCCGGACGTGCCGCAGGCCTCCAGCGGGCGCAGCGGGTTGTTCAGCCACACGTCACAGCCGGAGTAGAGGTAGCGGGCCATGCCGATGTCGTAGTCCGGCAGGAAGGCGATCCGGCGACGCACGGCCGGGTCGTCGGCGAACTGGACGATCTGCTGGACCAGCTGCTTGCCGCCGTCGTCGGCCGGGTGGGCCTTGCCCGCGATGACCATCTGGATCGGCCGCTCGGCGTGCAGCAGCAGCCGGGTGAGCCGGTCGCGGTCGTGCAGCATGAGCGTGAGCCGCTTGTACGACGGCACCCTGCGGGCGAAGCCGATGGTCAGGACGTCCGGGTCGAAGACGCTGTCCACCCAGTCGAGCTCGCCGGCGGCGGCGCCGCGGGCGAGCCACGAGGCGCGCAGCCGGCGGCGCACCTCCGCGACGAGGCCCTCGCGCAGCTCCCGGCGCGTCGCCCACAGCACCTCGTCGGAGATCTTGTCGATCTTCGCGAAGCCCTGGCCGTCGGGAGAGAGCAGCGGCGGCTCCGACTCGCGGTCGGCCAGCTCGATGAGCGTCCGCGAGACCCAGGTCGGCGCGTGCACGCCGTTGGTGACCGAGCCGATCGGCACGGCGGCCGGGTCGAACCCGGGCCACAGGCCGTTGAACATCTCCCGGCTTACGATGCCGTGCAGCGCGCTCACGCCGTTGGAGCGCTGCGCGAGGCGCAGGCCCATGTGCGCCATGTTGAACATGTTCGGGTCGGATTCGGTGCCCAGCGCGAGCACCCGCTCGACGGGCACGCCGTCCCAGGCGTTGTCACCGCCGAAGTGCCGGGCGACCATGTCCTTCGGGAACCGGTCGATGCCGGCGGGGACCGGCGTGTGGGTTGTGAACAGGGTGCCCGCGCGGGTGGCCTCCAGCGCCTCGTCGAAGCTCAGCCCACCGGCGGCCAGCTCGCGGATCCGCTCCAGTCCCAGGAAGCCGGCGTGGCCCTCGTTGGTGTGGTACACGTCGGGCGCCGGGGCGCCGGTGACCTCGGAGTACACCCGCAGCGCCCGGACGCCGCCGATGCCGAGCAGCATCTCCTGCAGCAGCCGGTGGTCGGTGCCCCCGCCGTAGAGCCGGTCGGTGACGCCCCGCTCGGCGGGCTGGTTGTCCTCGACGTCCGAGTCGAGGAGCAGCAGCGGGACGCGGCCGACCTGCGCCTTCCAGATCTGGGCGTGCAGGGTACGGCCCTCGGGCAGCCCGACGGCCACCTTCTGCGGGACGCCGTCGGCGTCGGTGAGCTGGGTGAGCGGCAGGCCATGCGGGTCGATGCCCGGGTAGCGCTCCTGCTGCCAGCCGTCCCGCGACAGCGACTGGACGAAGTAGCCGGCGCGGTAGAGCAGCCCGACGCCGATGATGGGCACGCCGAGGTCGCTCGCGGTCTTGAGATGGTCGCCGGCCAGGATGCCCAGGCCGCCGGAGTACTGCGGCAGCACCTCGGTGATGCCGAACTCCGGCGAGAAGTAGCCGATCGCCGACGGCGCGCCGGACAGATTCCGCTCCTGGTACCACAGACGGGCGTTCAGATACTCCTGAAGCTCGTCGAACGCGTCGGTGAGCCTACGCAGGAAGCGGCGGTCACCGGCGAGCGCGACCAACCGGCCGTGGTCGACCTCGCCGAGCAGGCGGACCGGGTCACCCTTGGTCGCCCGCCACAGCTCGGGATCCACGGACTCGAAGAGGTCAAGCGTCTCCGGGTGCCACGACCAGCGGAGGTTCATGACCAGGTCGGCGAGCGGAGCAAGCTGCTCGGGAAGCTGCGCGCGGACGGTGAACCGTCGGAGTGCTCTCACGAAGACGTCAGCCTAGACAGGCCACGTGAACTGGCCGCACCCGGGTCTCACCCCAGGGTTACCAACAGGAAAACCCTTCGATGTCACAGGCGGAACAGGCGGAATGGGGCGCCGATGCTCCGATAGCACCCCATTCCGGACTGTGTTGACGTCTACACCTTCGGGTCATCTCACGGCCCGTACGGTCACCCACGTCAGCGTCGGCACTCGGCGACGGCATGAGGCGACAACGCCTGGCGGCCAGGAGCCGGGGTCGAGACGCGGGAGCGTCTCGACCCCGGCTCCCGGTCTTACTTGTCCTCTGAGTCGCCCTCGGCGACCTTCGTCGCGAGGGCCGCCATCACGGCGGGGTCACGCAGCGTCGTCACGTCGCCGAGAGCACGCCCCTCCGCGACGTCCCGCAGCAGCCGGCGCATGATCTTGCCGGACCGGGTCTTGGGCAGGTCGTCGGCCCAGATGATCCGCTTCGGCCGGGCCAGCTTGCCGATCCGCGCGGCGACGTGGTCACGCAGCTCGGCGACCATGGCGTCGTCGCCGACCCGGCCGCCGGCGAGCGTCACGAACGCGACGATCGCCTGGCCCGTCTGCTCATCGGCCTGGGCGACGACCGCGGACTCCGCGACCGCCTCGTGCGCGACGATCGCCGACTCGACCTCGGCGGTGGACAGACGGTGCCCGGAGACGTTGATGACGTCGTCGATCCGGCCGATGATCCAGAAGTAGCCGTCGGCATCGAGGCGGGCGGCGTCCCCGACCAGGTAGGTCGCCGGGCCGAACCGGGAGAAGTACGTCTCGACGAACCGGTCGTCGTCCTTGTACAGAGTGCGCAGCATCGACGGCCACGGCTGGGTGATCACAAGGACGCCGACGCCCTCGCTGAGCGGCTGGCCCTGCTCGGTCAGCAGCGCCGGGCTGTAACCGGGGAGCGGCTTCGTCGCCGAGCCGGGCTTCGTCGGCGTGACGCCGGGGACCGGGGAGATCATGATGGCGCCGGTCTCGGTCTGCCACCACGTGTCGACGACCGGGCAGCGCCCACCGCCGATCACCTTGTGGTACCAGAGCCATGCCTTCGGGTTGATCGGCTCGCCGACGCTCCCGAGCAGGCGCAGCGAGCTCAGGTCGTGCCGGTCCGGGTACTCGGCGCCCCACTTCATGCAGGAGCGAATCGCGGTCGGCGCCGTGTAGAAGACGGTGACCTTGTACTCGTCGATCAGCTTCCACCAGGCGTCGAAGTCCGGGTAGTCCGGGGCGCCCTCGTACATCACGCTGGTCGCGCCGTTCGACAGCGGGCCGTAGACGATGTAGGAGTGCCCGGTGATCCAGCCGACGTCGGCGGAGCACCAGTAGATGTCGGACGCCGGGTCGATGTCGAAGACCGTGCGGTAGGTGTAGGTCGCGCCGAGCAGGTAGCCGGCCGTCGTGTGCAGGATGCCCTTCGGCTTCGCCGTGGAGCCCGAGCTGTAGAGGATGAACAGCGGCGCCTCCGCCGACATCGGCTCCGGCGGGCATACCGGGTCCGCCGCGGCGACGAGCTCCTCGTACCAGACGTCCCGGCCGGGCGTCATCGGCGCGCGCTCGCCACCGAGGCCGGCGGCGCCGACCGCCTCCACCACGATGATGTGCTCGAGGCCCTTCAGGTCGCCCATCTCCGTGTCGACGGCGGCCTTCACCGGCGCGGTGCGGCCCTTGCGGCGCGCGCCGTCGACGGTGATGAGCACCTTCGCGTCGGAGACCTCCATCCGCTCCCTCACGGCGGACGGGGCGAACCCCCCGAAGACGACGTTGTGCACGGCGCCGATCCGCGCGCAGGCGAGCATCGCCGCGGCGACCTGCGGGATCATCGGCAGGAAGATGCCGACGACGTCGCCCTTGCCGACGCCGAGCGAGCGCAGCCCGTTCGCGAGCCGCTGCGTCTCGTCGAGCAGGTCGGCGTAGGTGACGGCGCGCCGCTCGCCCTCCTCGCCGGCCCAGTAGAACGCGACCCGGTCACCCCGGCCGGCGGCGACATGCCTGTCCAGGCAGTTCGCGGAGAGGTTGAGCTCCCCGTCCTCGAACCACTTGTAGAACGGCGGGTTCGCATCGTTGAGAACGGTGGTGAACGGCCGGTCCCAGTTCAGCAGCTCGCGGGCCTTGTCGGCCCAGAAGGCGACCGGGTCGGCCGCGGCGGCGGCCACGTCGGCCTCGACCGCGTGGCGGCGGGTGAACCCGGCTGGCGGGCCGAAGCTCTCCACCGCGAGCAGCCGCGCAAGCTCCGCCTCGAGCGTTCCGGCCGGGGCCGCCTGGCTGGTGTCGGTCTCGTCGGTGGTGCTCACGCGTCCTCCTACGTCGTCGAGGGAGTCTGGCCACCCACTCCAGTCCCGGGCCCCGCCCGCCGGCCGGCGCCCTGGTCGTGGGCTCGGCCGCTGGGCCGACTGGCACCGGCCGGGTCAGGACCGGGCGCCTCGACGGCCAGCGCGGGGTCCCGGCGAGGGCCGGGACTGGTCCGTCTCTACCACGAACGCGAACGGAGCGTCGATTGCCGGCACGCCGGGCGGTACGGCCCAAGCGCCCAGTGGCCGGCCCCGGCCAGATGTCAGCGGCCCGGGAAGGGCTCCGTATCGTTCTCGGCCCCCCGGCGCGGGGCCGCCCCAGGCGGGCGCGAGGCGCCGCGCCTCCCTCCGGAATTCGCGAACTCCACCCGCGGCGACGACCTGTCCCAGATCATCTAGAGGGCCAAAGGGTGTGCGAAAATGATCTTCCTTCGCACGCCCGGCGGCCGTTGTCCCCAGGATCACTCAAGGGTGGTCGGCGGCGGTCCGCGCCCACGACCGGTCCGTGCCCACGGCCCTGCTCCGCAAGACCAGATCAACGATCCAGGGCGCGGTCATGCCTGTGAAACGGGCAGCGCGGGGGCGCAGACAAGGCCGTTGAGGTGGGCGAGGAGCTCCTCGCCGGCGAGGAGGCCGGGGGCCGCCGTGACGCGCAGGTTGGGGGCGGCCCAGGCGCGGTCGTGGAGCTCGCCGTGGGCGGGGCGGACGGCGGCGTCGGCCGCGAGCAGCATCGGGGCGTCGAGCAGCGAGTCGCCGGCGGCGGCGACCCGGTCGGCGCCGGCGCGGCGGGCCACCTCCGCGAGCGCGGCCTGCTTGGTGAGCGCGGCCGGGACGAGGTAGACCTTGCGGCCCTGCACGGAGACGGTCCAGCCGGCGGCCTCGACCTCGGCGGTCACCTCGGCGAGGTCCGGGATGCCGTCACGGTCGTAGGCGACCAGGTAGACGAACACGTCGTCGGCGACCCGGGTCAGCCGGCACCAGCCGCCGGTGGCGAGCCGCGCGGCGACGTCGAGCATGGCGGCGAGCGGCGCCCCGGCGCGCAGCCGCTCGGCGACGGTGGCGGCCCAGGCCGGGTCGGGCTCGCCGTCGACGAGCAGATGGCCGCCGTTCGCCGCGACGGCGTAGGCCGGCGCGACCCCGAGGTCGACACGGCGGTACTGGCCGAGCGTGCGGGTCGTCACCGGCACCAGCACGGCGCGGCCGGCGAGCTCGGCGACGCTGGCGAACGCCGTCTCGGTCATGAACGCCGCCGGCTCGCCGTCGAGGTGCTCGACGGTGACCAGCGGCGGCTCGGCGGCGCCCTCGGGCAGCCGGAACGAGCGCCGCGAGAAGATCAGCGTCTGGTCGAGGTCGCACGCGACCAGCCACCGCGCGCCCGGCGCGGCCTCCGGGAGCGTCACTGCCCGGCTTCGGTGACCGGGCGGTACCGGGACTGCGCCGTGTGGAACTCCGGGGCCTCCCCGTCGGCGCGCACCGGGCGGACGAGGCCGACGCACGAGAACGGCAGGCCGGGCATCTCCTCGACCGGCACGCCGCGCGCCTCGGCCAGGGCGAGCACGTGCGCGAGCTCGCCGGCCGCGCCCGGGGCGATCAGCACCCGCCACGGCACCCGGCGCAGCAGCACCCGGGTCGCCTCGCCGACGCCCGGCTTCACCATCGCCACGTCGGGGATGTCGTACCGCTCGGCGATCCGCTCGACGGCGGCCCAGCCCTCCCAGGTCGGGGTCCGGTCGCCGGCCCACAGCCGGGGCCAGGTCTCGGCCACCTCGTCGGCGACGTCGGCGAACCGGGCGACGACCGTCTCGACGAAGTGGCGGGACAGGTCGTGCGGCTCCAGGTCGCGGTAGTACTTCGCGCCGTGGAAGTCGCCCGGGCCGATGTGCTCGGCGTTCAGCACCGTCCGGCTGACGAGCCCGCTGACCGTGGAGTTCAGGCAGGCGCTCGGGATGAGGAAGTCGTCGCGGGTGCCGTACAGCGGCACGCACCGGGCGGGGTCCGCGAGCACCGCCAGGGTGTCGTCGAGACCGAGCGGGACGACCGTCTCGGTGAGCACCCGGGTCATCACGCCCTTGCCCGTCCAGCCGTCGACGAACTGCAGCGCGGCCGGGTCGTGGCGGGCGGTGAGGTGGCGGACCGCGTTGAGGTCGACACCCCTGTCCTTGATCACCGAGATCGCGTAGTGCGGCACGTCGAGGCCGTAGCGGAAGGCGTACCAGCGGCGCATCAGGATGCCGACTGGCGTGCCGGCCCGCGCGATCGACACCAGCACCGGCGCGGGCTTGGCGACGCGCACCAGCTCGGAGACGACGCCCGCGGCCAGCGCCACTCTGGTCGCCGAGCGCTCCAGGGCCTGGTGGTACAGCTCCAGGTAGCCGTCGTCCGGCTGGTACTCGACCGGCAGGTCCTCGGAGTAGTGCCGGCCGCGCTGCATGTCCTCCTCGCGGTCCTCGGTGGACCGCTCGAGGGCGACGGCGGAGAGGTCCTTGAGCAGGAACGTGACGTCCGCCGGGTCGTAGGAGCCGGAGCCGATCGTGCCAGGCAGGCCCGCGCCGGGCGGCGCGTCCGGTGGGACCGGGCCGGACGCGGGCCGGCCGGCGGCCGGTGTCGCCGCGGTGGTCGCGGTCACCGGGCGCCCGCCGGGACGAACGACGGCAACGTGACGACGGTGACCGGCGCGCAGTGGCGCAGCACCTCCACCAGGCCCGCGGGCCATGCCGCCGTCGACGCCCTCCGCGGCTGGCCATGGGCCAGCCTGCCAGCCGCTTCGGGCCACGCCGCCTTCGATGCCCTCCGCGGCCGGCCATGGGCCAGCCTGCCAGCCGCTTCGGGCGGCGGGCCGTCGCCGGCGGCCGGCGCCGTGGCGTCCGTGCCGTCGTCGACGACCACAACGATGTCGTCGTAGCGGCCTGGCGCGACGTTGTAGACCTGGCTGACACGGCCGGGGTCGTCCGGCGCCGGGAACTCCAGCGCGCACCGGATCGCGTAGCCGGGCACGTCGAGCGGGTGCACCGGCGACCGGGTGGTCGACTGGTAGCGCACGTCGCCGCCGGTTGCCCGGCCGAGCGCCGCGGCAAGCCGCATCGGGGTGTACATGAGCTCCTCCGTCCCCAGCACGAGCGTCCGCCCGCCCGGCTCGACCAGCCGGTCCGCGATGGCGGCGGCCACGTTCCCCACCGTCTCGTCGAGCAGCCCGCGGTGGCGCGGCGCCCAGCCGTGCCGCCCCCCATCGGGCAGCTCGGCCGGCCACGGCGGGCGCAGCCACGTCACCGACCTCGGCGGGCCCAGCCCGGTCATCGCCGAGCCGTCGGGTGCGCCACCCACGCCGTCGTTCGCGCGGGCGGCGCCGCCCGCCGCCGCGCCGTGGCGTTCGCGCAGCGCCCGGGCACGGTCGGCCACGTCGGGCGGCACCGCGACGGTCGCGGACACCAGCGAGACGACGTCGACGGGCACGCCCAGCTCGGCCGCCACCTCGTCGAAGCGCGCCCGCGAGGCCGCCGGCCGCGCGTCCAGCAGCGTCGCCACCGTGTAGGCGGGGCGCGGGGCGAGCGCGTGCAGCGCCCGGATCGTGCCGAGCGCCGTGTTGCCGGTGGACAGCTCGTCGTCGACGAGCAGCAGCGGGCGGGGGTCGGTCAGCAGCCGCGGATCGGCGGGCAGCAGCCAGTGGTGCACGGCGTGTGAGTGCGTCTCGGCGAGCTCCAGCTCGGAGCGCATCCCGGCGACCGCGCGGCGGGTGGTGTGCAGGTAGTCGGCGTCGGCGAAGCCGTCGGCCACCGCGTGCCCGAGGGCGGTCGCCGTCTCGCAGTAGCCGAGGACGAACGGCGCGCCGCCGGCGCGGCCGACAGCGGAGACGTCGCGCGCCCTGGCGGCGAGCGCGGCGGCCGCGCCGAGCGCGACCTCGGGCCGGACCGGCAGGTGCTTGCCAAGCACCCGGCTGACCAGCAGGTGGGCACGGCGCGGGTTGCGCCGCAGCGCCAGGCCCACAATGCCGCCCAGCCCGGCGCCGGTGACGTCCTCGGTCACCTCGGCCGCGAGTCCCAGTGCCACCCACAGCCAGCCGTCGTCGTCCCCGCCGTCCCCGGCCGGCGGCCACGGGCTCGCGGGAGACCGGTCCGCCCGGCCGGCGAGCGGGGAGCTGTCCAACACTGGTCCACCATCCGCGAATCGGCCGGCCGTGGAACCGCCTGGGGCCGAGATGCCCACCACAGCGCGGCCGGCACCCGCGGCCGCGGGTGCCGAGCCGCCAGTCGCCGAGCCGCCGGGTGCCGGCGGTTTCAAGCGGCCACCACCTGGCTGGCCGCGAGCACGTCGACGAAGGTGTGGCCCTCGCGGAGCACCCCGAAGGCGGCGGCGCGCCTGGTCACGGTCTGCGCCCAGATCCGGTGCGGGCGCAGCTCGTTCATCTTGTTCGCGTAGCGGCTGGGCTGGACGCCACCCGACTCGCCGGCGAGCACCGTCTGCGCGTCCTCGTACTCCTCGTGGGTCACGACGTAGAGGGCATGGACGGCGGCGACGTGGCTGGGATGGATGACGGTCTTGCCGATCAGGCCGTTCGCCTTGTCCAGCACGACTTCCTTGATCAACCGGTCGAGGTCGGCGGAGACGAGGTCCTGGCGCAGCGCGGGGCCCTGGACGTCCGGGTTCGCGAGATCCGCCGTGGCGAACGGGGTGACCCGCAGCGTGCTGAGGAACAGTCGCTCGGGCTGAGCGAAGTACTCCCAGACCGGCCCGGTGACGACGTGGTCACCGCCGCGGGCGCAGACGTTGACGATGTCGGCGATGCAGTCCCGCACCACGGCGATGTCGTAGATGGTCAGATCGCGGTCGCGGCGCAGCCCGTAGAGCCCGGACAGGTCGGTGGCGCCCAGCCGCACCGCCAGCACATGGTCGGCGTGCTTGTCGACGAGACGGCGCACCCCGCGCAGCGTGTCCAGCCGAGTCTCCCGGTAGATGACCTCCGGGCTTTCCAGCACGGGCATGGCCCACAGGGGGCGGCCGATCGTGTCGCTGGCCCGCAGCACCGCCTCGAGCGCCGGCTCGCCGCTGTCCTCGACGAACTTCGGCAGCACAAAGCCGGTGAGCACGTCCGCCGCCGCGGCCGAGAGCCCGGCGATGAGGGCGGGGATCTGCTCGGCCGCGCGCACCCGCACGAACAGCATGCCGGAGTCGTCGCCGACGCGTGGCGGCTCGTCGCCCAGCTGGTTGAGGGCGCGCACCACGTTCGCCTGCGCCGCCGCCACCTCGTGGTCGGCGACCGCGTCCTCGAGGCACAGCACCATCGACGCGACGCCGGCGGCCGACTGACGGCGCACGTCGTCCGCGAGCCGCGGCCGGGTCCCCGGCGCGTACAGCGTCGCGCCGAGTGCCGTCGCGACCATCCGCCGGTCGTCGTCGCGGGTGATCTCGACCGGCGGCAGGTGGAACAACGCGTCACTGGCCGCCGAGTCGAGGAAGGCGAAGTGTCGCACCGCAGCGGCTCCTTCTAGCTCGACGGGCCTCGCCCCTGGGCGCGCGGCTCGGCGAATTCCCGCCGGGGTGCGCTCACGCGCCGCCGGACCTGCGAGAACGTCCGACGCGTCGGACCGTACCCTCCAGAAGGGGCGGGACGCTGGGAAACGTCCCACTGACGCCTTTCCGACATTTGTCCGTAATGCCGCCGTTCCATACCAAGCCGGTTCAACCGGTTACGGATCCGATCAGCATCCACCCGGTCGCCATCCGCCACAACGCGACGATCATCGGATGGCTACTTTCCGCGACGGCGCGGCCTCGCCATTGCCCTGTGAGCCGGCCCGCCGCGGGCGGGCCGGCTCACAGGGCGGCACGACGGTTAGACCCCGCCGTCCCAGAGCTTCTTGTACTCGGCGGCCGAGTTGGGGTTCACCCCGCCATTCAAGATCGTGGAACAGACGTTGTTCGGCATCGGGTCGTCGTAGTACGACTCGTAGCCCATGACGTCCTTGTTGGCGACGAACGTCTCCCACATCTTCCGGATGTAGAGCGGGTTGTCGCCACCAGGGTCACCGGAGCAGGACGTGACGCCCCACTCACCGACGGAGAGCTTCTTGCCGTGCTCCCGGGCCATCTTGGCGGCGTAGCAGAGGCCGTTCGGGTCGTTGCACTGCCGGTCGAAGGTGGCCTCGTCGGGTGACGGCGGGAACATGTCGTACGGGTCGATCCCGATGTAGTCGACGTACTCGTCACCCGGGTAGGCGGGCCAGGGCGAGCCCCCGTCGGGGACCGGCGAGTTGTGGGCGTTGAAGGTCCAGTCGATCTTTATGTCCGGGTCGGTGGACCGGATCGCGGTCGCGACGTTCTGGAAGCACTTCACCCAGTTGGTGGGGTCGGCGTCGACGTGCCAGTACATGAACCAGCCGTTGAACTCCCAGCCGATCCGCACGATCGTGTCGGCGCGGTTGTGGTTCACCAGGAAGGTGCCGAACCGCTTCCACTGGTCGTTGTACGCGCCGTTCGCGCAGTCGGCGTTGTTGCCGACCCCTTCCGGGTACAGCGGCTGGCTGATTACCAGCTTGCCGGGGAAGCTGGCGAAGTCCTCCACCGGCCAGGTCGGCTCGACGATCGGGTCCCAGCCCTGCTCGCGGACCGTGAACACGTGGGCAAGGTCGACCTGCCGGCCCCGCCACGTGCCGAAGTCCAGGTAGGGCTGCATCTCGTTCGCCGGATGGACGCCGGACATCCACGGAAGCCCGGAGTTCTTGCCGGCGGTGTCCAGCTTGCTCGTCGTCTCAGGCGCGCCCGCGGGCACGGTCGGCGTGATCGTCGGCGCCGGCGCCGGGCCACCCACGGCCAGCTCGCCGGAGGCCTTCCGCTCGCCCTGGGTGGCGGTCACCGACACCTTCCCGGCGAAGCTGGCCGGCAGCTGGAAGCCGAGCAGGAAACGACCCTCGCCGCCTGCCTTCATGGAGGCCGAGCCGCCGAGCTGCTCGGTGGCCGCCTCGATCTTCACGTCCTGGCCGGGGAGGAAGCCGCGGCCGCCGACGAGCACGATGTCGCTGTCGAACAGCACGATCGCCAGGGCCGGCACGGCGGCCACCCCGCTGGTCTGCCCGCTCTGGTCGAGTGGTGGCGTGGTGGCCGGCGGTGTGGTGGCCGGCGGTGTGGTGGCCGCTGAGGCGGCCGTCACGCCGGGCACCGTGAGTGTCAGCAGCGCGACGGCGAAGACGCTCGCCAGCGCGGCGAACTGACGCCGGCGGGAGTGGCGCCGGCGGGAACGGCGCCAGGTGGGTCCGCCCGCCGCTACGGCGGGCATGGAATGGACGGCTCGCTGAACCGGACGGCTCGCCGGAGGGGACAGGCGACCGTTGTCTGCCAAGGCCATGCGAACGCGCTGCCTTTCGGTCGTGGCGGGCGAGGCGGCGACCGCGTGGCGCCGGCTCGTCCTTCCGCCGTGGGTGTGGAGCACCCGGAGGTGTCGGCGCACGTCACGAGCGGCGGCGCGTGGCCCCGTCCCCTCCGGAGCGGCCGTAACGGCCCTCCCAAACGGCGCCCGCCACCGTGGCCCTGGACGACGTGCCGAATACCGGCGCACCCTCGGATACACGGCAATACTTGATCACAAGCATGGTAATCGCCGTGCCGGCACCCGCGGCAGCGCCCATGGGAAAACACTTCCGGACATTTCGGGACGGCTGTCCGCATGTGCGCCGCGATTCCGGCAAAAGGGCGTCAACCGCCCCCGCAAACCAACCAAGAAGCTACGGAAGATCTACGTCAGGTCAACCATCTGGGCCACGTCAGTGCCCCGCCCTCGGCCCCTGGCCGCGCGTCACCCTCGCGACCCCCTCGCGCCCCAGTCCCATCTAGCGAACTACGAGTGCGTCATCCGACGGGTGCTCGACCGTGACCGGCTCGTCCGCGCCGTCGGCCACGGGCAGCACCCTGATCCCCCAGGGCAGCAGGGCGCCGTCGAGACGGACCTCCATGGTCCGGGTGACGCGCTGCGCGGACGGCGCGAGCCGGGCGAGCGCCTGCCCCTCGGCGAGCTCCGCCGGCGGCAGTGTCCCGGGACGGGCGACGAGCACCAGCTCGGGCACGGTGCCCCCGCTGCGGACCCGGACCCGCAGGACGCGCCGCCGCCAGCCGGCGCGCGCCACCGAGTAGGCCACCCAGGGCTCCCCCGAGCCGCCCTCCGGCGGCTCGTCGGCCAGGTCGTCGTCCGCGTCCTCGTCGGACGCCGCGGTCACTCCGGCACCGTCGTCGAACCTGCCGCCGGGACTGCCCGCCGGCGGCGGGACGGTGGCGTGGCCGGTGAACTCGTCCGGTGGCGAGAGGGTCAGCTGGTCCTGGTACCCGACGTGCTCCGGCGTCCCGGCGCCGTCATCGAACTGGCCGCCCGGACCGGCCGGGGCGAACAGGCCGCCCTGCATCGCCGGCAACGTCCAGCCAGGCCGCGGGCCCGCCGCCGGGCCGTTCGCGGGCGCGGGCCAGGCGGGCGCGCCGAGCGCCGGAAGGTGCCCATCCCAGCCAGCCGTGCCACCCGTCGGAGTGGCGGGGATCCACGGCGGCAGCGCGGCCAGTCCCGCTGGGCCCTGAGGCGGGGCCGGCGGGCTCGCCCAACCCGCCGGGCCTGGCCACGCGGCCGCCTCGGACACGGGCGACGGCGGCGCTGGCTGGTGCGACGGCGCGGGCTGGTGCGACGGCGCGGGCTGGTGCGACGGCGCGGGCGGAGTGGACGGCATGGGCGCGGGGGGCGGCTCCTGGCCGGGCTGGGCCGGCGCCCCTGGCCTGGGCATGACAGGCAGTCCAGAGCCCGACGTCGGCGGGTTCACCATCGGCGGCAACGGCCCGGCGGGTGCGGCCTGGCCCCGCGGGCCCGGCGGCACCCCCGGCCCGGCCACCGGGGCGGGGGGCGAGGGGAGAAGCGGCACCGAGGCCTGCCCCTGGCCCAAGGGCGGCATGGGCGGCACCGCTCCGGGCGGTGGGGCTCCTGGCATCCCCGCCGATGGCATCCCGGCAGGCGACGGTACGGGCGGAACGGCCGCCGGGGGCGGCACATGCGGCATCACGGCGGGTGGCGGCACCGGCGGCGCCGCGCCCGGAGAGGACACGGGCGGCCCCGCGGGCGCGGGCGCCCTGCCCAGACCGACCGGCATCCCGGCGGTGCCCGGCCCGGCGGCCGGCGCCGGGCCGGGCAGCGGCACGGCACCAGGTGGCTGCGCGTGACCGCGCGCCGGTGCCATGGGCATCGCCGACGTCGCCGACGGGAGGAGCAGCGCGGCGCTGGCGGGAGACGGCACCGGCATGGCCCCGGTGGGGACAGGCAACGCGCCGGTCGGCGGGCCGGGCGGCAGTGGCGTGAGATAGGACGCCTCCGGCCCGGCCGGAGCTCCCGGCAGGGCCATCGGCCCGGTGCCGCTTCCGGCGGCCGGAAGCGGCACGGCGGGCGCCCGGGCGAGCAGCTCGGCGCCGGCCGACGCGGCGCGCGGCTGGCCGTTCACCCGGAACACCGGGAAGCAGGACACGTAGTACGGCCAGCCATCGCGCGGCGCGGCGAGCCGCCAGCCACCACCGCGCAGGGCGAGACCCGCGATGGTCACCGTCGCGGCCGAGGCCACGGGATCGTCCGGGCCGGTCGGCATCCGGTCACGCCGCCAGAGCACCCTGGCCTCGGTCAGCCCAGCCGCGAGACGGAAGAACAGCACCAGCTCGTCGCCCCGGTCCTCGACGCGCAGCTCCGTGACCCCGCCGGGGGCCACGTGCTGGACCGGCCGGCCGACGACACCCCTGCCGCCGAGAACGCTGACCGGGGTGTAGATCACCGGGCCGACCGCGGCCGAGTCCAGCAGCCGGCCGCGCCGGCTCGCGCCGACGAGGCGGGCCGGCCCCGTGGCGGCGCCCAGCGGCAGGTCGGTGTTCTCTGGTCCGAACGGCCCAGCCGGGGCGGATGGCTGCGTCGGGTACCGGCCCGCTGCCGGCGCCGCCGTGTCCGGCAACACGCCCGACGTGGCGTAGATCCGCACGTCCGAACCGGGAAGCGCCGTCCAGCGCAGCATGGTCTCGCCACCCGCGAACGCGACGGACAGGTCGAGGACCGGCCGCGGCCGCAGCGCCACCGCGACCGAGGTCTCCACGCCCGGCGTGCGGGCGGGCGAGCCGTCGCCCTCGACATACTCCACCGAGAGCCGGTAACGGTAGGTGACACCCGGTTGCACGTCCGGATCGGTCAGCACCCCGCCGCTGACCCGGGTATGCCGGACCGAACGGTCCACGTCCCGAGGCTCCCCGTCGCCCACCGCGAGCCCCCCGGTGGGCGGGCCGGCGCTCCCGTCGTCGAGCGCCTCCATCGGTTCGAGCACCTCGACCGCCTCGACCGCCCGCTCGACGGTCACCAGCTGGACCGGGCCCTCCAGGCGCCAGGTCAGCCGGACACCGTCCGCGGTCTGCTGGGCCCGGAGCCCCTCGACGTCCCGGCTGAGGACCAGCGACTCGGTCCGCGCGACCGGCGAGTGGCGGCTGCCGGAGACCGCCGTCACCTCGTAATACACCGGCGTCCACGCGGGCGCGCCGGCATCGGTCAGCTCCATGGCCGTGGTGGTACCGAGGGCGAAGCGGGCCGGCGGGGCGCCGAGCGTCCCGGCGACCACCCGGTCCACCCGGAACGACAACGGCGTCGCGGTGTCGGCGGCCCGCCAGCGCAGCAGCACCGCCCCGGCGGCACCCGAGGAGGCGCCCCCGGCCGGCATCGCGGCCAGGTCGACCACCGGCGCGAGCGGGAGAGCGGCCAGCGCCGCGAGGGCCTCCGGGCTGTCCGAGGCGCTGGCCAGCACGGCGACGAGCGCGGCCTCCCGCGCCGCCGGCGGCAACGCGAGCGCCGCGTCCACCCGCCGCCGGATCATCGCCTGGGCCATGGTCAGCTCTTCGAGAACCTCGGCGGCGCCTCGGCCGTCCGGGCCGGGCACGTCGGCCGCCTGCGCGACCAGCCAGCGCGCCCGCTCCAGCGCGGCCTCGGCCCGGCCCGCGCCACGGTCGTCCGCGAGCGCCCGCCACCCCGCGTCGGCGGCGGCGAGGGCGGCCGCCACGCGCGCGGCGAGCTCGTCACCGGCGGCGATGGCGGGGGCGCCCACGGCGGCGAGCGCCGGCCGCGCCCGGCCGATCAGCTCGACCGCCTCGGCCGGCCTGCCGTCGTCGAGCGCGCGGCGGATCGCGGTGAGCGCCTCCGTCGCGTCCCTGGACTGGCGGACGCTCTGCCCGCACTGCCGGCAGACGGCGGCCGCCGCCTCGGTCAGCCGCCCGCAGGTGGGGCAGACGATGTAGAGATCGGTGTCGCAGTACCGGCAGACCCGGACCTCGCCGACCGGTTCCGGGCGCCCGCAGCCAGGGCAGACGACGAAGTCGACCGTCGCGCCGGTGCTCACCGGGACGCCCAGGTCGCGGGCCAGGCCCAGCACGACCGATCTGACCTGGGCCGCCGACAGGCCACGGCCGGCGCCCAGCGTCCGGCGCATCAGGCCTTCGAAGGCGACCGCGGTGATCTCGCCGTCCAGGAGGACGTGCTCCTCCACCGCGGCACGCAGCTCGTCGGCCGCGTCGGCGAGCAGGCCGGCGGTGTAGGCGGCCGGGTCGCCCTCCAGCAGGCGGGTGCGGACCAGCGCGAGCAGGTCCGCGGTCACCGTCTTCTCCCGGTCGTGCGGCCGGCGGGCGTTCACCGCCGCGACCGCCTCGTACGCGGCCACGAGCCGGGCCGGCGGCCCGTCGGGCCCCACTCCGAGGAAGGCCCACAGCGAGGCGGTCGAGGCGTGGTCGCCGCGGCGCAGGGCCCGCAGCTCGTCGAGCCGCTCCCGGATCTGGCCGCGCGCGTCGGCCGGCAGCGGCGCGACGCCCACCCCGGCCGCGTCGTCGATGAGCCGTTCCCTGGCTAGCCGTGTGTCGAAGCGCTCGCCGACCACCCCGGCCTGGGCGGCGAGGCGGCGCAGGCCCTCGACCCGGGAGATCGGGATGCCGCCGAACCGCTCGCGCACGGTGGCCAGGTAGCCGTCGACCTTGGCGAGCCGCTCGGTGTCGCCGTCCCGGCGAGCCTCGACGACCCGCTGGCGGGTCCGCTCCCGCGCCTCGGCGTCACGCAGCGGCGCCTCCCACTCCGCCCGGCGGCGGACGAGCTCCGCGGCGAGCGTCGCGTACTTCGCCGAGCTGCGCTCCCGCTGCAGGAACGCGAGCACCCGAGCGAGCCTCGCCTGCACCTCGGCGTCGGTGTCCCCGCCCTCGGGATCCAGATCGGCGACGAAGAACGGGTCGTCGAGCCGCAGCGGAGAGCGCGCGCGCAGCACCGCCAGCACCCGCTGGCGGTATCCGCTGCCATCAAACGCCGCGCTCACGCCTCACCTCATGTAACGCCGTGCCGAGCGAGCGGGCGCCAGCCGCCCCGTACATCCGCCACCGTCAGAGCCGAACGGGCAGCCGCCCGGATACCGAGCCTCGCGATCGCGCCGCCACCGTCAACCGGGCGACGTCACTCGACGGCAACAGACCGGCGCCCCCGGCGGCCGGATCCATACGCCACCCAGGTTACGGACCGCCCTGAGGCGCCGATACAACGGGTTTCCAGGCGTCGGGGCCGAAGTCGGGCCGGGTTGGGCGGGAAGGTTGACATGGTTCGCTCCGTGCGGGCACGGCCCTCCGGCAGCCCGCTCGCCTGGCGGCTCGCGGGCTACCTCCGGGCCGTGTCCTCCTCCGCTCACGGGCGCTCCGGCGACCTCGCGGAGGCCCGGCCCCGTTCGCTTCGCTCCGGGGCCGGGCCTCCGCGAGGTGCGCCTTCGCGCCAGCTCGGTTGCGTGCCGCTGTACGTCGCCAACCCGAAGCCACAGCGCTCGTCTGGGTACGTCGCTTCGCTCGTGCGGTCTTCGCGTCTCCACGAGCGAAGCGACGTGGCCTACGGATGGGCCTGCCGCGGATAGGTGACGTTCAGCGGCGGGTGACCGTGCTGGGCGCGGAGGCGCACCTCCGCGGAGGCCCGGCCCACGAGCGAAGCGACGTGGACCCCGCGCACGCGTCTTGTGGTCTCGTGACGTACAGCGGCAAGCAACCGCGCTGGGCGCGGAGGCGCACCTCGCGGAGGCCCTCCTACGAGCGAAGCGACGTAGGCGGGCCGCAGCGAGGTCGCCGGAGCGCCCGTGAGCGGAGGAGGACGGCGCGCGGAGGTCCCTTGGGAGCGAAGCGAGTAAGGGGCCGGAGCGCGCCGCCCGGACGGAGCGAACCAGAAATACAGCGAACCAGCAATACAGCTACTCGCGGCGCTCGACGAGTTTGCCGACCTTCTCGGCCTCGGCGGTGCGCAGTGCCTCGCTGCCCACGCCGGCGGTGACCCGCAGCACCAGCGGCTCCGGGGTACCCGGATGGGTGGCGCGCACCTCGATCGTCTGGTCGCGGCCCATCACGAAGCTCACCTCGACGGGCGTGCCCCTGGGATGGCCGGACGGGATGCCGCGCAGCGCGTCGGCGACGATGACCTTGTTGTCCTCGATGACGGGCGACGCGACCGCGGTGCCCTGCTCGAAGACACGGATGTCGACCTCGGTCTGGTCGTCGGTGACGGTGTAGAAGGTCCTGGTCACCGAGATCGGCAACGGGTCGTTCTGGTGGGCGAGGAAGGCCGCCACCGGCCGGCCCCGGTCCTCGGCGAAGATCCCGAAGCCGCGCGACGTGACGTTGGTGACGGTGGTGCGCACCAGGCCGGCGACCGCCGCGGCCGGGAGGCCCACCTCCCCCGCCCGCTCGGCCGCCGCCGCGGCGATGTCGGCGTCCGAGGCCGCGGTGAGATCGTCGTCGGCCCCGATCCGCCCCGCCTTGACCAGGTCGTCGTGGACGGCGCGCTCCAGGGCCTTCTTCTGGCCGTAGACCGCGGCGCCCTTGGCAACGGCGAGATCCGGGTCGACCAGCTTGCAGACCAGGCCGAACTCCTCCGCGAGCCGCCGGGCGACCGCCGGCGACTTGCTCATGCCGCCCACGAGCAGGCAGGTGTCGATCTTCTCGACACCCTTCTCCCTGGCCCGGTCCAGCACCGAGCGGGTGAGCTCGATGGTGCGGTCGAGCAGCGGCTTGGTGAGCTCCTCGAAGGCCGTCCTGGTCACCTGCACGCTGGTGCGCCGGCCGCCGTGCACCACGAGGACGTCGACGCTCTCCCGGCCCGACAGCGCGAGCTTCGTGTCCTCCGCGGACGTGAGCAGCTCCTGCTCGTCGTAGACGTCGTCGAGCGGGTCGCCGGCGTCGGGCTGCGCCTCGACGAACCGGCGGGCGAGGTGGCGGACCAGCTCCAGGTCCCAGTCGGCGCCGCCGAGCTCGTGGTCGCCGTCCGTGGCGACGACCGTGATGCCGCCTTCGCGCAGCCGGATCACCGTCGTGTCGAAGGTGCCGCCGCCGAGGTCGTAGACGAGGACGGTCGACTCCGCCTTGCCATCCTGGGCGAACCCGTACGCGAACGCGGCGGCCGTGGGCTCGTTGATGATGTCGACGACGTTGAGCCCGGCGAGCTCGCCCGCGAGCTTGGTCGCCTTGCGCTCCTCGTCGCCGAAGTAGGCGGGCACGGTGATGACGACGTCGGTCACCGGACCGCCGGTGGCCCGCTCGGCGTCCGAGACCAGCGCCTTGAGGACGAGGCTGGAGACGGCGGCCGCCGTGTACTCGACGCCGTGCGCGACGAACCGCCAGTCGGACGTGCCCATGTGCCGCTTGACCAGGCTCGCCACGTCGTCCGGCCGGATGCGCAGCTGCCGTTTGGCCTGGGTGCCGACGACGAACGAGACCTGACTGTCGGCACCCTCGTCGAACAGCACCACCGACGGAGTGGTCGGCTGCGACTCGATGTTGCGGATCACGTCAGGCCGGCCGTACTCGTCCAGCCGCGCGATACACGAGTACGTCGTGCCCAGGTCGATCCCGAAGACCTTGGCGCCCCGGGCGCCGTCGCCCTCCGCCACGCCGCCACCGTCCCTTCCGACGCGCCCTGCCCGTCACGCGCCTGACTACATGTCTCTATGTGTTGTACCTACCGCAACCATCCCCCTCGCCACCGCCCCCATCCAGCCCGCTGCGCCGAGTCCTCCCCCCGTTTTCACATGGACCTTGCATCCACGCCTACCCGGGCGCCGTGCGGTCACCGGTAGCAGTGGCCAGGGGTCCCCGCCGATCTGACACACCGACCCCCGACCAGCGCCGGACCATCGGAAAAGGAGCGACCCGGCAGATCGGTGGGGGAGGCTCTTACCGGTGGCGGTAGACCTCGGCCTCGGCGGGGCGCAGCACGGTCGAGGTGCCACGCACGAAGCCGGGCCGGACGCCGCGGGCGACCGTGCGGTCGCGCGCGGGCTCATCGGTCCCGATGCCGCGCAGCGCGAGGTGGCGCGTCGGATCGAACTGGCTGCCTGGCACGGCGATGTATGGCCGCACGTCGGCGGCGATATCGAGTACCTGCAGAAGCTGCTTGCGCAGGATCCCGGCGACGCTCTGCGGATCGTCCGCGCCGAGGCTGGACATCTGGTCGTGCAGCCTGATCAGGCCGCGCAGCAGAGGCGCCATCGCCTCCGTCAGCTCGCCCTGGCGCAGCCGGGTGTTCTCCTCGTGCAGCCGGTCGACCATCTCGACGTCGTGCCGGCGCAGCCGCGCGAGCTCGTCCACCCGGCGGGCGAGTGTGGCCAGCTGCTCGACCAGGTCACCGGCGGCCCCGCCCGGCGGCGTCGGCGGGCCCACAGCGAGCCCGGCCGGCATTCCGCCGGCCACGCGCTCGCCGCCCGGGGGCGTGAGGGGCCGCTGGGCCGGCGCGCCCCAGTCCGGGCCACCGTTCGTTGGTTCGTCGACCGGGTCGTAGCTGTCGTAAGGGCCACCGTCGAAGGACGGCCGGCCGTCGAGCGCCCCACCGGGCCTGCCCGACATACCTCGCGGGTTCGAGATCGGGGAGATGTCGACGGCGTTCGCGGCCGAGGGCTTGCCGCGCGCCCCGTCGGACACCGACATGATCGGCAGCGTCGTCGGGGCACCGCCGGGGCCCCCCATTCCGGGGAGCCCCGCCGCGTCGCCGTCGTCCGGGCCAGCGCCCTGGCCCTGTCCGGACGGCCCGAGAGGGTCCGGCCCGGGAAACCAGCGGCCGGACCGCTCTCGGCGGCGACGGGAGTGCGGCTCGGTCACTTGCGGCCCGGAGTCCAGTTCAGACCCCAGTTGTACGCCTTGTCGAGATCACGGTGACCGCCGACGTAGCGGACCTCCCGGCTGACCGTGAAGTCGCCGGCGCCGTTGTTCGTGAGCAGTGCGATCGCGCACATCCGGGAGCCGCCGGCCTTCTCGTCGAGGCGAACCTCGATCGGCGCGCCCTGCGCCGGGGTCAGCGTCACGACCGCGTCGGCCTGGTCGAAGGACGCGACGCCCTCGTAGATGAACGCGAAGATCAGGATTCGGCGGATGTGGGCCGCCTGCGCGAGGTTGACGTAGAGATTCTCACCGCCGACCGCCGCCCCCGTCCGGTCGTCGGCATCCAGGTTGACGAACGGCGGGGCGTCGAAGGACCCGAAGCTGTTGCCCAGGGCCTGGACCACGCCGGACTGTCCGTTGGACAGCTCGAACATGGCGGCGAGGTCGAGGTCGATCCCGCCATTCGCGCCGAGCACGCGCTTGAGGAAGCCGCCCTTCTGGGGGGCGGCGCCCGTGTTCCAGTTGAGGTTGACGTGCAGCCGCCCGCCGCCGCCCTGCTTGGAGAGCGACACGGAGGGGGCGGACTTAGTGAGGGTGACCTTGCTCAGGGACACGCCGGGCGCCGCGCCAGGCGTGTCACTCGGACGCTTCGAGTAGTCGATTGCCATGTCCGCTCCTTTGCGGTGTCGTCCGCGGCGGCCCGTCGGATCGGGGAGACCGGGGGCGTCCCCGGGGCAGACCTCCCGGCCGTCACCGGCCCGACGACCCCGCCAACCATTCTGCACGGCGGTAGAAGTGGTGGAGTATCGCCGTCACGGCCCTGCCCCGGGAGGGGCTTCCACCCGGCTGGCCGCCCGGCCCGTGAACAGGCACGGGACGGGCGGCCGATGTGAAGGCCGCGTTTTGCCTGACCGTTGCCCGTCTTCTCCCGCGGCCGCGCGGTCAGCACGCGGTCAGGACTTGGCGCCGACTGGTTCCGGCACCTCCTGCTCGCCAGCCTCGTCGCCCTCGTCACGGTTCGCGTCGCGGTGTCGCATCGACGACAGCAGGGCGAGACCGATGAAGGCGACGCCGATCAGCCCGGTGACGATCTCGGGAACCTCGGTCTCGATCGACACGGCGAGAATGATGGCGAGCGCGCCGATCGCGTAGTGAGCACCGTGCTCCAGGAACACGTACTCCGACAGCGTTCCCCGCCGCACCAGGTAGACCGTGAGCGACCGGATGTACATCGCGCCGATGCCCAGGCCGGCGGCGATGACGAAGATGTCCTGCGAGATGGCGAACGCGCCGACGACGCCGTCGAACGAGAACGACGCGTCGAGGACCTCGAGGTAGAGGAAGAGGAAGAACGCGGCCTTCCCCGTCGCCTGGACCACGCCGCCGCGCTTGGCGACGGCGCCCGGCTCCGCCTCGGCGTCGCCGTCCTCCTCGTCGGCGCCGATCCCCTGTGCCTCGAAGAACTCGCCGAGACCGCGCACGCCCAGATAGGTCGCGAGGCCCGCGAGCCCGGCGACGAGGACCTGCTCGGTGTGGCCGTCGGAGAACGCCTCGCCGACCACGAGCAGCGCGACCAGCCCGAGCACCACGGGAATGACGTCGAGCTGGCCAGCCTTGCGCAGCGGCTCCTCGATCCAGCGCAGCCACTGGACCTCACGCTCGGGGTCGAACATGAAGTCCAGGAAGATCATGAAGAGGAAAATGCCGCCGAAGGCCGCGATCGCCGGGTGGGCGTTGTGCAGATGGCCGGCATAGGTGAACCCGTCGCTCACCTTGTCCGAGTTGACCGCCAGGTCGATGACCTGTACCGGGCCAAGGTGCGCGGTAAGCGCGACAACAACGATCGGGAAGATCAACCGCATCCCGAAGACGGCGATGAGCACACCCACGGTGAGGAACAGCCGCTGCCAGACCGGGCTCATCCGACCCAGGATGGTCGCGTTGATCACCGCGTTGTCGAACGACAGGCTGATCTCCAGGACCGCCAGGATCGTCACGATCGCGGCGGCGTGCCAGCCGCCTAGCACGCCGGCGCCCGCGATGACCACGGCGGTTATCGCGAAGGACCAACCAAAGATCCGCAAGATGTGCACCAGTACCAGCACCTCCGCGGACCGGTCGAGGGATGTGACCGGCGGGCGCCCTGGCACTACGGCTCCGGTCCGCCGGAGTCCGCCGCACCGCCGTCATCGGCGCCGCCGTCTGTCGCGCCGGCCCGAGCACCCGGCCGTCCACCCGCGCCTGGCGGCGCCGTGTGGCTCCGGTGATCTGGGCCACCGGACGAACGACCTTCGACACGCTCGTGGTACTTGCGCGGCTCTCGGCATCGTAGCCAGCACCACCACGGACAAAAGTGACAAGCGGGCGACACGATGCCAACAATCACCGTCCCGACCTGAACGGCCACCCTCCGCCGGCCGCCTCGCACCGGGCGTCACCCGTCGGACCGATGGTTCCGCCGGGTCGGCGAACACGACCCGGCAGAACCCGCTGCCCGGCGGCCGGGCGCTGCGCGCCCGGGCCGCGGGAGCGCCTCAGACGTTGACGCCGTAGTCCTGCGCGATGCCGCGCAGGCCGGTCGCGTAGCCCTGGCCGACCGCGCGGAACTTCCAGTCGCTGCCGTGCCGGTAGACCTCACCGAAGATCATGGCGGTCTCGGTCGACGCGTCCTCGGACAGGTCGTACCGAGCGATCTCGGCGCCACCGAGGTCGTTGACGATCCGGATGAAGGCGTTGCGCACCTGGCCGAAGCTCTGCTGACGCGCCTCGGCATCGTAGATCGACACCGGGAACACGATCTTGTCGATCTCCGACGGCAGGCTGCCGAGGTTTATCTTCACCTGCTCGTCGTCACCCTCACCCTCACCGGTGAGGTTGTCGCCCTGGTGCTCGATCGCGCCGTCCGGGCTGCGCAGGTTGTTGAAGAAGATGAAGTACTGGTCGGAGAGCACCCGGCCGTCGGCGCGGCAGGCGATCGCGCTCGCGTCCAGGTCGAAGTCGCTCCCGGTCGTCGTCCGAGCGTCCCAGCCGAGGCCGACGATCATGCTCGTGAGACCGGGCGCCTCCTTCGACAACGAGACGTTGCCACCCTTGCTGAGGCTGACTCCCACTGTGTTCCTCCCGCTGTCCGTGCGGACGGGGCTTCGGCGCCCCGAGCACCCTCGCCCCGGCTCGCTGCCAATGTGATCGGCAGCCTATGCCCATAGGTGGGCAGACCGGACGCTCGCCCGCCTGGGCGGCATCCGCCGGGACTTCTACGAGCCATACGAATGATGGCGGGCCGGAAGTTCCCAACGCGGGCGGCGCGCCGTGTTTATGGTTCGCTCCGTCCGGGCGGCGCGCTCCGGCCCCGTACTCGCTTCGCTCCCACGGGACCTCCGCGCGCCGTCCTCCTCCGCTCACGGGCGCTACGGCGACCTCCGCTGCGGCCCGACCACGTCGCTTCGCTCGTGGCCGGGCCTCCGCGGAGGCACGCCTCCGCGCCAGCTCAGTGACGACACGCCGTACGTCGCCAACCCGAAGCCACCGTCTCGGGGGGCCACTTCGCTTCGCTCGTGGCCGGGCCTCCGCGGAGGCGCGCCTCCGCGCCAGCTCAGTTGCGTCACGCTGTACGTCGCCAACCCGAAGCCACCGTCTCGGGAGGCCACTTCGCTTCGCTCGTGGCCGGGCCCACCGCGGAGGCACGCCTCCGCGCCCAGCACGGTCGCCTCTCGCTTGAGCGGCACCAATCCAAGACCGGCCCCGATCCACATTCAGACCCTGCGGAGCCACCTCGCTTCGCTCGTGGAACGTCCGGACTGGGACTGGTACTGGTTGCGGATTCCGTGCCGACCAGCCGCGAAGGCCACCCACGAGCGAAGCGAAGTGCCCCCCACGCAGAAGCTGGCCAACGTTGATCCGTTCAAGCGGCACGCAACCGAGCTGGCGCGGAGGCTCCCCCACGAGCAAAGCGAAGCGGCCCGGGCGGGGCGCGGTCTCGGGTTGGTGACGTACGACGAAACACAACCGAGCTGGCGCGGAGGAGGACGGCGCGCGGAGGTCCCGTGGGAGCGAAGCGAGTACGGGACCTCCGCGCGCCGTCCGCACGGAGCGCGGTCTCGGTTTGGTGACGTACGACGAAACACAACCGAGCTGGCGCGGAGGCGCGCCTCCGCGGAGGCCCTCCTACGAGCGAAGCGACGTAGGGGGGGGCCGCAGCGGAGGTCGCCGCAGCGCACGTTCGCGGAGGAGGACGGCGCGCGGAGGTCCCGTGGGAGCGAAGCGAGTACGGGGCCGGAGCGCGCCGCCCGCACGGAGCGAACCAATGTCACAGCCCGAACGTGCCATGGAAACGGGCGATTTCGCGTCCGTCGGTCCACCACGGTCGGTCGGCGGGACACCGCGGTGGACGGCGTCGGCACGGCCGGTGCCCGAGCCGGTGCGCATCTGGCGGCGGATTACGTGGTTTCGTCGGCCCAACCTGGGAACATCGACCACGGGCCGACCGACCCCTTGGCGCGGACGCACCCAGGGTACGCCCTCCCGGCCCACAACTTGGGGCATCCGGTGGTCTCACTGAGTTCACGTTGGGGTGTCGCCATTTGCCATCTGGGAGGCGGATCATTGGGGCGTGGTTCGCCTGGATAAGGTCGATGTGATGATCGGACGTTCAGTAGGCCGGGTCGTCATCTCCGACGTCACCCCGGCCGTCTCGTGTGGCCGTTGGCCCTCGCGCGCGGTGATCGGCGAAACCATCACCGTGGGCGCTACCGTGTTTCGGGAAGGTCACGACCTCATCGGGGTGAACGCGGTGCTGTCAGGCCCAGACGGGCTTGGCGCACCGTTCACCCGGATGCGGCTGGTCGCGGCCGGAACCGATCGTTATGAAGCCGATCTCACAGTAACCGCGCAGGGCCTGTGGGGCTTCCGGATCGAGGCGTGGGCGGATCCCCTCGCGACCTGGGTGCACGGCATCGAGCTGAAGGTGGGCGCGGGACAGACCACCGACGAGCTTGCCGTCGACTTCGAGGACGGCGCGCGCCTGCTGTTGCGCGCGCTGCCCGGGGTGCCCGAGAGCGAGCGGGCGGCGGTGGCGCGCGCCGCCGCCGCGCTGCGCGACGACTCCGTCGACGATCCCTTCGCGCGCATCACCCCCGCGTGCGACCCGGAGCTCACCGACCTGCTGGCCCGCTACCCGATGCGGGAGCTGGTGACCCGCTCACCGCTGCAGCGGGTCTGGGTCGACCGCGAGCGCGCGCTCTACGGGAGCTGGTACGAGCTCTTCCCCCGGTCCGAGGGCGCGTCCCTGGACCCGCCCCGCTCGGGCACCTTCCTCACCGCGGCGGAACGGCTGCCCGCGATCGCCGAGCTGGGCTTCGACGTCGTCTACCTGCCGCCGATCCACCCGATCGGCGAGGTGAACCGCAAGGGCCCGAACAACACCCTCGTCCCCAGCCCCGATGACCCGGGCTCGCCCTGGGCGATTGGCAGCGAGCACGGCGGCCACGACGCCGTGCACCCCGACCTGGGAACACTCGAGGACTTCGACCAGTTCGTCGCGCGGGCCCGCTCGCTGGGCATGGAGGTCGCGCTGGACCTGGCACTCCAGTGCGCTCCCGACCACCCGTGGGCCAAGCGGCACCCAGAATGGTTCACGGTGCGTTCCGACGGTTCGATCGCGTACGCCGAGAACCCGCCGAAGAAGTACCAGGACATATATCCGCTGAACTTCGACACGGACCCCGCGGGCATCTACCGGGAGGTCCTGCGAGTGGTCCGCCACTGGACCGCGCACGGTGTTCGCATATTCCGGGTGGACAACCCGCACACGAAGCCGGTGGAGTTCTGGGAGTGGCTCATCCGCGAGGTGAAGGCGACGGAGCCGGACGTGCTCTTCCTCGCGGAGGCTTTCACCCGGCCGGCCATGATGCACACGCTGGCGAAGGTGGGATTCACCCAGTCGTACACCTATTTCACCTGGCGCAATGCGAAGTGGGAGCTCGAGGAGTATGCTCGCGAGCTCGTCGAGGGCGCGCACTACATGCGGCCCAACTTCTTCGTGAACACCCCGGACATCCTGAGCGAGTACCTGCAGCACGGCGGCCAGGCGGCGTTCCGGATCCGCGCGGCGCTGGCGGCGACGCTCTCCCCGACCTGGGGCGTGTACGCGGGGTACGAGCTCTACGAGCGCGTGCCGGTACGCCCGGGCAGCGAGGAGTACCTCGACTCGGAGAAGTACCAGTACCGCCCGCGCGACTGGGCCGCGGCCGAACGTAGCGGGGCGTCGCTCGCGCCCTACCTGCGCAGGCTCAACGCCGTCCGGCGCGCCCACCCGGCACTGCACTGGCTGAGCAACCTGCACCTCCACCATGCGGATGGCGACGAGATCATCGCGTACTCGAAGCGGTCCGGAACCGGACCGGACGCCGACGTCGTCCTCGTCATCGTCAACCTTGACCCGCATGCGGCCCGGGAGACAACAGTGCGACTTGACATGCCCGCCCTCGGTCTCGAGTGGTGGGACACCTTCGACGTCCGGGACGAGATCACTGGCGCCACCTACACGTGGGGCAAGGAGAACTACGTCCGGCTCGACCCGTTCGTCGAGCCAGCGCATGTGCTGACGTTGGCGCGGCGCTCGTGACTGGCGACGGGGGGCCGGAGACCGGAGCCGAGCCGCTGCTCGGCGACCGGCTTTCCAGCGACCCGCTCTGGTACAAGCGGGCGGTCTTCTACGAGGTGCTGATCCGGGGCTTCGCCGACTCCAACGGCGACGGCACCGGCGACATCCGCGGACTGATCAGCAAGCTGGACTACCTGCAGTGGCTCGGCGTCGACTGCCTGTGGCTGCTGCCCATCTACGAGTCGCCCCTGAAGGACGGCGGCTACGACATCTCCGACTACTTCCAGATCCTGCCCGAGTTCGGGGACCTGGGGGACTTCGTCGAGCTGGTCGACCAGGCACACAGGCGGGGTATCCGGATCATCGCCGACCTGGTGCTGAACCACACGTCCGACCAGCACCCCTGGTTCCAGGCGTCGCGGTCGGACCCGGCGGGCCCGTACGGCGACTTCTATGTCTGGTCGGACACGGACGACCGCTACCCGGACGCCCGGATCATCTTCGTCGACACGGAGAAGTCCAACTGGACGTGGGACCCGGTGCGCGGCCAGTACTACTGGCACCGGTTCTTCTCCCACCAGCCGGACCTGAACTTCGACAACCCCGACGTCCAGGACGCCATGCTGGAGGTCCTGCGCTTCTGGCTGGATCTCGGGATCGACGGGTTCCGCCTCGACGCGGTGCCCTACCTCTACGTCCAGGACGGCAGCAACGGCGAGAACCTGCCGGAGACCCACGAGTACCTGCGGCGGGTCCGCAAGGAGATCGACGCCAAGTACGCCGACCGGGTCATGCTCGCCGAGGCGAACCAGTGGCCGTCGGACGTCGTGCAGTACTTCGGCAACGACGACGAGTGCCACATGGCGTTCCACTTCCCGCTGATGCCGCGCATCTTCATGGCGGTGCGCCGGGAGTCGCGCTACCCGATCTCCGAGATCCTCGCGCAGACGCCGGCTATCCCGCCGAACTGCCAGTGGGGCATCTTCCTGCGCAACCACGACGAGCTCACCCTTGAGATGGTGACCGACGAGGAGCGCGACTACATGTACACCGAGTACGCAAAAGACCCGCGCATGAAGGCGAACATCGGCATTCGCCGCCGGCTCGCCCCGCTGCTGGACAACAGCCGCGACCAGATGGAGCTGTTCACCTCGCTGCTGCTGTCGCTACCCGGCTCCCCGGTGATCTACTACGGCGACGAGATCGGCATGGGCGACAACATCTACCTGGGTGACCGGGACGGTGTGCGCACCCCGATGCAGTGGTCGCCGGACCGCAACGGCGGCTTCTCCACCGCCGACCCGGCACGGCTCTACCTGCCGCCGATCATGGACCCGGTCTACGGCTACCAGGGCCTGAACGTCGAGGCGGGGACGCGGCTGTCGACGTCATTCCTGTCCTGGACGAAGCGGATGATCGAGGTGCGCAAACGGCACCAGGTCTTCGGCCTCGGCGCTTTCGAGGAACTGGCCGCGTCGAACCCGTCCGTGTTCGCCTATGTGCGTACCCTCGGCGACGACCGGGTGCTGTGCGTCGCGAACCTCTCCCGGTTCGCCCAGCCGGTGGAGCTGGACCTGCGGCGATTCGAGGGAATGGTTCCGGTGGAGTTGCTCGGCCGGGTGCATTTCCCCCCGATCGGCGAGCTGCCCTACCTGCTCACCCTGCCCGGCCACGGCCACTACTGGTTCGCCCTCACGACGGCCGGGGAATTCACCCCCTGAACGAGGGGTACGAAGCACCCTGTCCGCCGGGCACCGCGCGTCCGATGGTTCCAGCAGAGGGCTGTCGTCGTGGGAAGCGCCTGGGTCTGGTTGAGTCAGCGCCAGGTTCGCGCGGCGACTGCCTACGGTTGGGCACCGTTTGCCATCCCCGCGAAAATCAGTTGAACAAGTGCTGTCTCCCGGGCGGCATGTCCGTTAGGTTGACAGACAGGCAGTACGCCCGTTCCGGTGCGGCCCACCGCGGCCGCTGGCGAAGGCCGGCTTCATGGTGGGCGCCGCATATGTTCGCCGAAGGCGATCCCGTCCGCCCAGGGCGGCTGCCGGCCACTGACGTCAAGCTCGAACTTCAGCCGGACCGCTGGGGGCAGCCGGAGCGGCCGCCGCAAGGTCGCCGGTCTTGGTCGGCCTCTCGGGGGAACCACTGAACTGAACAGTGCTTACATCCGATGCACGCGGGGAGTACCTCCTCCGTCGATCCGCCCACTCTGACCCCGGTTCGCTCGGGTTCACCCGGTCGGTGGGGGATCACGGACCCGCGGGACCGGCGAAGCCGATCCCGCGGGAACCCGGCCCGCGGCTCCGGGGACGACGGCTCTCCGGCTGTGCGACCAACCTGCCACTGGGTCGCACCGCTCCTGGACCTGTGACATCGCGTAGGCCTCCGGCAGTGCGGCGAAAACATGATCGCATTGCCTCCGGCCAAAGGGAGGTCGACCGTGCGAGACCACTCCGAGCTCGGGTCTCTGCTGACAGACTGGCTACCCAAACAGCGCTGGTTCGCGGGCAAGGGCCGCCCCGGCGCGCGACTGGAGATCCGCCAGGACGTCGGGGTCTCCGACCTGCTACGCCATCTGGTCGTCGAGGTCCGTTATGACGACGGCGGGCCGGCCGACAACTACCAGGTCCCGCTGGTGATCCGGCCCGACGCGCCGCACGGGCACTCCGGCTTCCTGCTGGGTGAGGCATCGAGCGGGCTGGTCTACGACGGGCTGCACGACCCGGACGGCAGTGCCGCCCTGCTCGACTTCCTCGCCGCCCAGCGCAGCCGGGACGGGCTGGCCGCGCATGCCGTGACGCCGCTGGCCGAGCTGCCGGCGCACTCCGTCGGCGCCGAGCAGTCCAACACGTCGATCATCTATGGCGAGGCGTACATCCTGAAGGTGTTCCGCCGGCTCTGGCCTGGTGTGAACCCCGACCTCGAGGTGACCAGGGCGCTGGCCGACGCGGGCAGCCCGCACGTCGCCCGCCCGCTCGCCTGGCTCGACGGGCGCCTCTCCGGACCCGCCTCCGCAACCTCGGCGACCTCGGCGACCGAGGACGACGCGGTCGCCGCCGAGGCGGCGGCCGCGGGCATCGAGACCGCCGGCGGCGACCCGGACGGGCCGACCACGTTCGCGTTCATGCAGGAGTACCTGCGAAGCGGCACCGAGGGCTGGAAGCTCGCGCAGACGAGCGTGCGGGACCTCTACGCCGAGGGCGACCTACACGCCGACGAGGTGGGCGGTGACTTCGCCGGCGAGTCCGAGCGGCTGGGCCATGCCACCGCGGAGGTACACACGCTGCTCGCCCGCTGCTTCCCCACCGTCCCCGTCGACCGCGCGACGCTGCGCGCGACAGCCAGCCAACTGCATTCCCGGCTCGACGTGGCGCTGGCCGGCGTTCCGCGGCTCGCCCCTTACGAGGCCGGCGCCCGCGCCGCCTTCGAGGCGCTGGCCACCGAGACCTCGGCGCCACCGTTCCAGCGGGTCCACGGCGACCTGCACCTGGGCCAGGCGCTGCGCACCGACAGCGGCTGGGTGCTGTTCGACTTCGAGGGTGAGCCCGCCCGGCCGGTGCCGGAACGGCGCCGGCTGGCCTCACCGCTACGCGACATCGCGGGCATGCTCCGCTCGTTCGACTACGCGGCCCAGTCAATGCTGCTGGAGCGCCAGGGCGAGGAGGGGCTCGGCTATCGCGCCCGCGAGTGGGCCGACCGCAACCAGGGAGCCTTCCTCGCCGGCTACCAGGCCGGCAGCGGTCTCGACCTGGCGGCGTTCGAGGTCGCGCTGCGCGCCTTCGAACTCGACAAGGCCGTCTACGAGGTGCTGTACGAGGCGCGGCACCGGCCGGCCTGGATAGAGATCCCACTCGGGGCGGTGCGCCGCCTCACCTCGCTGCGCCCGCCGCTGGCGACGGGATCGGCCGCGGTATGAGGCCCGCGCGGCCTCGCGTGGCGACCCCGTTCCGGGGGCATACCACGTGAAACCGCCAGGGGACGGGGCCGGCAGGCCCGGTCGCGCGGCCCTCGGCCGCCGCGGCGAGAAATTTGGTGACGCAAGCCGGACAAGCTTGGGAGAAGCAGTGATCGACACCGACGACGGTCGCCCCAGGCCATCGGCCGCCGGCCCGGCCCGCGAGATGGTGGGCGCCACGGCCGGGCAGCCCGCGAGCTCAGACGGAGCGGCCGGACGGTCGCCGGCCGCCGAGGGCCGCCCGCCGGCCTCCGCCGCGCCGGCTGTCCTCGCCCCGCTGCCCGATGTTGACCTGCCCCGCGCCGACCTCGACCGGCTGGTCAACGGGCGCCACCATGACCCGCACGGGGTCCTGGGCGCCCACCAGGCCGGTGACTGGACCATCGTGCGGGCCCTGCGCCCGGACGCGGTGGGCGTCGCCGTGGTCGTTGGCGAGGAGCGGTACGAGGCGACCCGGCTGCACAGCGGCGGTGTCTTCGCCGTCGCCGTCCCCTGGGGCCAGGTGCCGAACTACCGGCTGGAGGTCGGCTACCCCGACGGGCGCTACCTCGTCGACGATCCCTACCGGTACCTGCCGACGGTCGGCGAGATCGACCTGCATCTGATCGCCGAAGGCCGCCATGAGCGGCTGTGGACCGTCCTGGGCGCGCACGTGCGCCGCTACGCCGCCGAGGACGGCCGGGTGGTCAGCGGGATCAGCTTCGCTGTCTGGGCGCCCAACGCGCGCGGCGTGCGGGTGGTCGGCGACTTCGACTTCTGGGATGGCCGAGCCTTCCCGATGCGCTCGCTGGGCCACACCGGCATCTGGGAGCTGTTCGTGCCCGGCATCGACACCGGCACCCGCTACAAGTACGAGATCCTCGGTTTCGACGGGGTCTGGCGGCAGAAGGCCGACCCGATGGCCATGCACACCGAGACCCCGCCGGCGACCGCCAGCGTGGTGTACGAATCCGACTACTCCTGGTCGGACGAGGCGTGGATGGCCGAACGCGCCGGCACGCTCTGGCACGCGGCGCCTGTGTCCGTCTACGAGGTGCATCTGGGCTCGTGGCGCCGTGGTCTGTCCTACCGCCAGCTGGCCACCGAGCTGGTCGACTACATCAAGGAAACCGGGTTCACCCACGTCCAGTTCCTGCCGGTCGCCGAGCACCCGTTCGGCGGCTCCTGGGGCTACCAGGTCTCCGCGTACTACGCGCCGACCTCCCGGTTCGGCAGCCCCGACGACTTCCGCTACCTGGTGGACGCGCTACACCAGGCCGGCATCGGGGTGCTCGTCGACTGGGTGCCCGCGCACTTCCCGCGGGACAACTGGGCCCTCGGCCGGTTCGACGGCACGCCGCTGTACGAGCACGGCGACCCGCGCCGCGGCGAGCACCCGGACTGGGGCACCTTCGTCTTCGACTTCGGCCGCTCCGAGGTACGCAACTTCCTGGTCGCGAACGCCCTGTACTGGTTCGAGGAGTTCCACATCGACGGCCTGCGGGTGGATGCCGTCGCCTCGATGCTCTACCTCGACTACTCCCGCCCAGAGGGCCAATGGGTGCCGAACATCCACGGCGGCCGGGAGAACCTGGACGCGGTGGCATTCCTGCAGGAGGTCAACGCGACGGTCTACCGCAAGGCGCCCGGCGCGATGATGATCGCCGAGGAGTCCACGTCCTGGCCCGGCGTGACCCGCCCGACCCACCTCGGCGGCCTCGGCTTCGGGTTCAAATGGAACATGGGCTGGATGCACGACACGCTCGACTACATGACCAAGGCGCCCATCTACCGGATGTACCACCACAACCAGGTCACGTTCTCGATGGTCTACGCCTACTCCGAGAACTACATGCTGCCGTTCAGTCATGACGAGGTCGTGCACGGCAAGGGCTCGCTGCTCGGCAAGATGCCCGGCGACCGCTGGCAGCAGCTGGCGAACCTGCGCGCGCTCTATGCCTACATGTGGGCACATCCCGGCAAGCAGCTGCTGTTCATGGGCAGCGAGTTCGCCCAGGAGCGGGAATGGGACGAGTCGACAACGCTCGACTGGTACCGCCTCGACGACCCGGGCCACCGCGGCGTCTCCCGCCTGGTCACCGACCTCAACCGCGCCTACCGCGCCACGCCGGCGCTGTGGACCCGCGACAACGAGCCGAGCGGCTTCGGCTGGATCGACGCCAACGACGCCGAGAACAACGTCCTGTCGTTCCTTCGCCTCGGCGACCAGCCCGTGACCGGCCACCCGAACTCCCATGGGGCACCCCCGCGCCCCGAGGCCGCCGCGACCGAGCCCGCGGCCGCCGGCCACGGGCCGACGATGCTCGCCTGCGTCACGAACTTCTCCGGTGCACCGCACTACGGCTACCGGCTCGGCCTGCCCCGCGCCGGGCGCTGGCGGGAGGTCCTGAACACCGACGCCAGCGGCTACGGCGGCGCCGGCCAGGGCAACCTCGGCGCGGTGTATGCCTCCGACGAGCCTCACCACGGCCAGCCCGCCTCGGCCCCACTCACCCTCCCGGCTCTGGCGACCATCTGGTTCGCATACGAGGGTGAGGAGTAGGGGTATTTCTGGTCCGCTCCGGAACAAGCCTCGGGCCGGTCGGGAAGGTTGTTGCTGGTTCGCTCCGTCCGGGCACGGCCCTCCGGCAGCCCGCTCGCCTGGCGGCTCGCGGGCTACCTCCGGGCCGTGTCCTCCTGCGCTCACGGGCGCTCCGGCGACCTCGCTGCGGCCCAACCACGTTCGCTTCGCTCCGTGGCCGGGCCTCCGCGAGGCGCGCCTCCGCGCCCAGCACGGTCACCCGCCGCTGAACGTCACCCGTCCGAAGCAGACCCATCCGTAGGGCCACTTCGCTTCGCTCGTGGGGACGTCCCCGGAGGCGCGACCACGAGCGCAGCGAAATGGTCCCGCCCGGCGTGCGGCTTCGGCTTCGTGACGTGCGACAGAACGCAACCGCGCTGGGCGCGGAGGCGCGCCTCGCGGAGGCCCTCCTACGAGCGAAGCGACGTAGGGGGGCCGCAGCGAGGTCGCCGCAGCGCCCGTGAGCGCAGGAGGACGGCGCGCGGAGGTCCCGTGGGAGCGAAGCGAGTACGGGACCGGAGCGCTCCGTCCGGACGGAGCGAACCAAAAACAACCTTCCCGCCCAACCCCGCCCAACTACGACTACAACCCCAGCAACAACCTTCCCGTCCAACCCCGGCCGACCCCAACCCCGACCCACGTCCGCCAACCATCCCGGCTGGGGCGGAGCCGCGAACCAGCTAGAACAAAGCCGCTGCCAGGGCTCGCCTGGCCGGGGCCACTGCCGGGTCCGCGTCGCCGAGGGCCTGGAACAGGCCGACGAGGTGAGCACGAGCCTTCTCGCGCTCATCGCCCGAGGCGCGCCGGACGAACGCGACCAGCTGGCCGAACGCCTCCTCGACCTGCCCCTGCGCGATCCTCAGGTCGGCGGCGGCGAGAGCCGCGTCGACATCGTCGGGGTTGGCGGCGACCCGGCGCAGCACGTCCGCGGGGTCCAGCCCGCCGACCCGCTCAAGCAGGGTCACCCGGGCGAGACCGAGGGTCGCCTCCGGGTCGGCCGGCGCCTCGGCGAGGCGGGCGCGAAACGCCGCGGCCGCCGCCGGCAGGTCGCCGCGCTCAAGTGCCTCGTCGGCGGCGGCCAGATTCGGGTCGCCCGCGGGGCCCGCGGCACCCGGCTCGCCGCCGAGCGCCTCCGCGACGAGGGCCAGCAGCTGGTCCAGCCAGCCGCGTACCTCCCGCTCCGGCAGCGCCCCGGTGAACTCACCGATGATGCGGCCGCCGACGACGGCCTTCACCGCCGGGATGCCCTGGACGCCGGCGGCCTGCGCGAGGCCGGGGTTGGCGTCCACGTCGATCCTGGCGAGCACCCACCGCCCGCCGTCCGCCTCGGCCAGGCGCTCCAGCACCGGGCTGAGCTGCTTGCACGGGCCGCACCACGACGCCCAGAAGTCCAGCACCACCGGCACCTGCATCGACCGGTTGACGACCTCCTGGGCGAAGGTCGCCTCGGTGACGTCGATGACCATCGGCCCGCCGGGCGCCCCACCCCCCGGGGCACCGGGAGGAGGCGCGCCGGCCGCGGCCTGGCGGGCCGCCGCCGGTGGTGGCGATGGTGGCGATGCCGGCTTCGGGTCGAGCGGCACCGCGCCAGCCAGCCGCAGCCCACCGAGCCGGTCCGGGAGCGGGCCGGCCTGGGCACGCGAGGGCTGGGCACGCGAGGGCTGTGCGCCTGGCGGGCGTCCGGGGACAGGAGGCCTACGTTGCATACCTACCATCGTGACATCTCCCACGGCACGTTGGCCGCGGCGCCCGCGAGAGTTTTCTCCGCGTCCAGCCGGCCATCGCCCGCTGGCCAGGCCCGCGCCGTCGCCCACGGCGGCCGGGCGCCGCACAAAATGATCACTAACCCGGCCCCCGGGAACGAACTCACCCGCGCCGCGACGACGCCGGGCCGCGGTCAGGGCTCCAGATAGTGCTCGACGGTTGCCACCTTGGCATGAAGCGCGTCGACGGTGCCAGGGCGGATGTCCGCCTTGAGGACAAGGCTCACCCGCCCGGCGCGGGCGGCGACCGCCGCCGTCGCCCTGCGCACGACGTCCATGACCTCGTCCCACTCCCCCTCGATCGTCGTGAACATCGAGGTGGTCTCGTTCGGCAGGCCACTGGCCCGCACCACCCGGACGGCCTCGGCCACCAAGGCGCCGACATCCTCGCCCGCACCGATCGGGGTCACGCTGAACGCCACAAGCATGGTCTCGGCTTACCACGTCCGCGTCGCGGCCGATCCCGCTCCCGCCGGTTCCGCCCTGTCCGGCCCGCCGGTCCGGCGGCCGCCTCGGCTCCGCGAGGTCTCCAGGAGGCCGGCCGGGAGTTCGGCGATCAGAGAAGTCCGCCGCGAGGTCGGAGACCGGCTACCTGGCGGGCGCCCAACGTTTCGGCTCGCGCCGAGGCTCCGACCAGCCAGTCGGCGGGGGCGGAGGGCCGACCACATAGCGGGAACTACGATACGTACCCACAACCGGCCGCCTCGCCGTCATCGGGCACGCTTCGAACACGCGTGGCGGCGGACACGATCCAGCACGTGACGTAAGCGCCAAGCCCGGCCGGCAGCGGTAACGAATGGTCGCGCTGCGGTCCACGATGAAGCTACGGCCGGCCTTGCTACGCAAACCCGCCACAACGCCGGATGACGGCACGCCCTACTATTGGCCGCCGTGGGACGGACACAGGCAGCGCTGACCCGCCGAGGGGTCTCGGCGGGCACTGCCGTGTCCCTCCGTCCAGCCACACCACACCGTCGCGGTCGGTCCGAAGGGATCTCGCGCCACGGGCAGCCCAACGGGATGTGGTCCAGGTGAGCACCCGCACGTTGTTGGACGCGTTGAACGACCTCGTGGTTGTAGTCGGCACCGACGGCCGGCTCCTCGATGTCGGCGCGGCCGCACGCGCCTTCCTCGGCGACCGGCTGGCCGGGGTCACCTGCCTACGCGAGCTCGCCGGCGTCGTCGAGCCCTCAGCCGAGGCGGCCCCCGACGCGGTGCTGGACACGCTGACGCACACGGGCGAGTGGCGCGGCTCGGCCAACCTGCTCGACATGGCCGGCAACCCGGCACCGTTCGACGTCACGATCCGGGCCGACCGGGCCGGCTGGGTGGTCTTCGTGGCCAGGGAAACCACCGACCGACAGGCTCGGGCCGCGGCCGAGCGGGACTCCCGGGCCAAGGACGAGTTCATGGCCCGGCTGGGACACGAGCTGCGCACCCCGCTGAACGCCATGCTCGGTTTCGCCCAGCTGCTCGAGCTCGAGCAGCTGCCCGACGGCGTGCTCGACGACGTCCAGCGGATCATCACTGGCGGCCGGCACATGCAGGCGATCATCGACGACGTGCTGGACCTCGCCCGGCTGCGCGCCGGCCGCGGCGACATCACCAAGGCGCCGGTCAACGTCCTCGACATCGTCGAGGGCGTCGTCGAGCTGGTCGAGCCGCTCGCCCAGCGGCGCGGCATCCGCCGGGTCATCGACCCCGCCGAGCCGCTGGTCGCCGACGCCGACCGGCGCCGCCTCTGGCAGGTGCTGCTCAACCTGCTCGGCAACGCGATCAAGTACGGGCGCGACGGCGGCACGGTCCGGGTCGGCATCGTCCCGGTCACCGGCGGCCGGCTGCGCATCGAGGTCGAGGACGACGGGCAGGGCCTCCCCCAGGAGGCGATGAGCCGGCTCTTCCGCCCCTTCGAGCGGCTCGGCGCCGAGCACTCTCGGATCGAGGGCAGCGGGCTCGGGCTCGCCCTCTCGCACGCACTGGTCACGGCGATGGGCGGCGTGCTGACCGCCGCCAGCCGCCACGGCGTCGGCAGCGTCTTCGCCGTGGTGCTCGACGCCGTCGACGTCCGCTACCCGCACCCGGACCCCGACCTGGACATGTTCCCGCCGGGCATCGGCGGCCGGGTCCCCACCGACGCCGGCATGCGCGTGGTCCACATAAGCGGCGACCCGGCGATGCGCGCCCAGGTGAGCCAGACGCTCACCCGCACCTTCGCGGCGGACACCGTCAGCGTGCCGCGCGGCGTGCTGGCGCTCGACGCCGTCCACCGCGCGCGGCCCGACCTCATCATGATCGACCAGCAGCTCCCCGACACCACCGCCGCCGAGCTGCTCGCCCATCTCGCGGTCGACCCGACGGCCGGCGCGATCCCGACCGTCGTGCTGTCGGCCGCCGACGACCCGGTCGAGGTCCTGCGGCTGCGCCAGGCCGGCGCCCGCGACGTCGTTCCCTCCCCGATGGACACCGGCGCCCTCGTCATCGCGGTCAAGGGCGCCGCGGGCACCGCCACGGTTCCGGCGCTGGGGCACCAACCGGTCGCCCCCCACCACCCGGCCGCCCGGCGCCCCGCCTGAGGCCGTCCCGTGCCGGGCGCTCCGCGCCCGGCACCGGGCGCGGCCGTCGGGCGCGGAGCCCGACCTCCCAGCAGACCTCCCAGATCGCTCCGCGATCCGGCAGGGACCCCGGCTTCGCGATCCGGCAGGAACCCTGCTCCCTACGTGGTTTCGGGCCGGCGTGTATGGCGGTGGTCGGGCTTGTTCGAGGGCTGACGAGATGGCTGAGTCAGCACAGCGCTGATGCGCCGTCACCGGTCGAGTCGGTCGCTCCCCGAGGCCCGGCCGCCGATCTCCGTGCTTGCCACTCAGGCTGGTTGTGGCCCTCTGTGGAGCTCGAAGTCGGCGAAGTCGAACCCGGGGGCCACGACACAGCCGACGAGGACGGCCTCCCCGGCCACGGGCTGGGCCGTCTGCCAGTGGCCGGCCGGAACGACCGCCTGGAGGGCGTCACCGGCGGCCGGATCGGGGCCCAGGACGACCCGTTCCGCGGGGACGGGATCGGGGCCCGAGCCGCCAAGGGTGAGGACAAGACGGCCGCCGCCCTGCCAGAGCCAGATCTCCGCGGAGGCGACCCGGTGCCAGGCGGACACCTCGCCCGGCTGGAGCAGGAACAGGATCGAGGTGGCGACCGCGCGGGTACCGCCATGCGCGGGGATCTCGTCGGGGCTCGCCCAGGTGCGCCGGTACCAGCCGCCTTCCGGGTGCGGAGCCAGCCCCAGCGTGTCGATCAGTGGATGACGGCCGATCGCGCTCACCGCTCCGTTCCGCCCGTGAGAGTGGCAAGGAGGTGGTCGGCGGCGGTCCAGGGGTCCAGGCGGCCGGCGACGACCTCCTGGGCGAGGGTGCCCAGGTCCCGCGTGCCGCGGGGATCACCGAAGCGGGCGCGCAGCGCCCCCAGAGCGATCTGCTCGATCTCGTCCGCCGCGCGCCGCTCGCGCCGACGGGTCAGCTCGCCGGTGGCCGCGAGCCAGCCGCGGTGGGCGGTGATGGCCTCGACCACCTCGGGAACGCCGCTCCCGTCGGCGGCGACGGTGCGCACCACCCGCGGGACCCAGTGGCCCGCGTCCCGCGCGGGCACGGGCGCGGCACCGCGGTCACGGCCACCGTTCCCGGCGGCCCGGGAAAGCGCGACCATGTTCTTCAGGTCGCGGTAGGTGTCGTCGGCACCGGGACGGTCGGCCTTGTTGACGACCAGGACGTCGGCGATCTCCAGAATGCCGGCCTTGGCCGCCTGGATGCCGTCGCCCATCCCGGGCGCCAGCAGGACCAGCGTGGTGTCGGCCAGCGAGGCGATGTCAACCTCGGCCTGGCCGACACCCACCGTCTCGATGAGCACGACGTCGTAGCCGGCCGCGTCGAGCACCCGCAGTACCTGCGGCGTCGCCCAGGACAGGCCGCCGAGATGACCGCGGGAGGCGAGCGAGCGGATGTAGACGCCCGGGTCGGTCGTGTGCGCCGTCATCCGCACCCGGTCGCCGAGCAGCGCGCCACCGGTGAACGGCGACGACGGGTCGACGGCCAACACCCCGACCCGCCGGCCGGCCCCCCGGAAGGCGGCCACCAGCGCCGACGTGGACGTCGACTTGCCGACCCCGGGCGAGCCTGTGATGCCGACGACCTCGGCACGCGCCGTCCGCGGCGCTAGCAGCCGCGAGATCTCCCGCAGCCACGGCGAGCTGTCCTCGACCAGCGAGATCAGCCGGGCGACCGCGCGCGGCGACCGGTCCTCGACCGCCGCGGCGACCAGCTCTGCCGGGCTCCCGTACGGCGCCGGCCTACCGGCGGCCGGCCCGGGCGTGTCCAACCTGGACGTCACCTGGGAACGAGGCCGGGTCAGGAAGCCGCCGGCACCCGCAGGATCAGCGCGTCGCCCTGGCCACCGCCGCCGCACAGCCCGGCCGCGCCGATGCCCCCGCCGCGGCGACGAAGCTCCAGCGCCAGCGTCAGGGCGATGCGTGCGCCGGACATGCCGACCGGGTGGCCGAGCGCGATCGCGCCACCGTTGACGTTGGTGACCTCGGAGGTGATGCCCAGCTCACGCATCGACTGGATGCCGACCGAGGCGAACGCCTCGTTGATCTCATACAGGTCGACGTCGGCCGGGGTGAGGCCCTCCTTCGCGAGCGCCGTCCTGATGGCGTTCGCCGGCTGCGACTGCAGAGAGGTGTCCGGGCCGGCGACGAAACCGTGGTGACCGATCTCGGCGAGGATGGGCAGGCCCAGCTCCTCGGCCTTCGCCCTGCTCATCACGACGACGGCGCAGGAACCGTCGGAGATCTGCGAGGACGAACCGGCGGTGATCGTGCCGTTCTTGTCGAACGCCGGGCGCAGCTTCGCGAGCGTCTCGGCGGTGGTGTCGCCACGCACGCCCTCGTCGTCCTTGACGATGATCGGGTCGCCCCTGCGCTGCGGCACCTCGACCGGGACGATCTCCTCGTCGAACAGGCCGTTCTTGGCGGCGGCCGCGGCGCGCTGGTGCGACAGCGCGGAGAACTCGTCCTGCTCGGCGCGGCTGATGTTCAGCGGCACGTTGTAGCGCTCGGTGGACACACCCATGCCGACCTGGTCGAGGGCGCAGGTCAGCGCGTCGTGCTCGGTGGCGTCGACCAGCGGCGCGGTGCCGTAACGGATCCCGGCGCGGCCGTTCAGCAGCATGTGCGGGGTGTTCGTCATCGACTCCATGCCGCCGGCGACGACGACGTCGTACTCGCCGCTGGAGACGTAGGTGTCGGCGAGCGCGATCGCGTCCAGGCCGGACAGGCACACCTTGTTGATCGTGATCGACGGCACGCTCAGCGGTATACCGGCCTTGGCCGCCGCCTGGCGCGCGGTCATCTGGCCGGAGCCGGCCTGGATGACCTGACCGAAGATGACGTACTGGACGGCGTCGCCCGCGATACCGGCCCGTTCGAGCGCGCCCTTGATCGCGATCCCGCCCAGCTCGGTCGCGGAGAAGCCCTTGAGCGCCCCGGAGAGCTTGCCGACCGGGGTCCGCGCTCCGGCCACGATGACCGAACCAGGCATGGCTGCCTCCTGGAGAGAACGATGGGAGGGAGGGAAAACTTTGTTCGCTGTGCTTGAAACCATAACGTGATCTTGGCCGACGTGCCGGCGGAGCGTGGCCAGCGACACCCTCGCCGGTCCCGACACCACCGCCTGCCCGGCCCGGCCGTGCGGGCCGCCACCGGTCCCAGCGCAACGTGCCCGTCCTAGCGTCAACGACCTGAGCGCTCCGCGCCATCCCGTTCCTGCTATCGCGCTGCCCGACGGGCGGGTTACCGGGTTACCGAAACGCCCGTCGCCAACCGGCCACCTCGCCAGCCAGGAACAAGCACCAGCCACGGGCATATACGTCAACGCCGGGCTCAGGCGGGCCGGGCGCGCCGGCGTCCGACGGTGGCGGCGCTCAGCGCCCCCACCTCAGCTGGACCAGCTACCGCAGCGGGCGGCGAAGGACGGGGTCGCGGAGGCGGCGGGCAGGGTGCTCCTCAACGGCGTACCCACCTTGGTCAGCCCGTCCATCGTCGCGGCGATGGTGGTCGTCGTGACGTCGTAGTTCGCGCCGCCGTCCGTCGACGTGCCGACGACCAGCTGGATGCCGCTGGCCGAGCAGCTGAACCCGGTGCCCGTGGTCGTGGACCCGGTCGAGATGGTGCCGGTGGTGACCGGCTGCGCCGCGGTGTCGTCCAGCTCGGAGATCTGGTCGAGCGCCATGAAACGCAGCACCGCGAACTGGTTGACGCCGCCCGAGGACCCGGTCTGCACGACCAGTTCGGAGAAGCCGTCTCCGTCGAGGTCAAAGCCGGCCCACTTGGTGGCCGTCGCCCCGTCCCGCAGGGTCACCGTCGCGGTCTCGCCACGGCTCAGGGCCACCTCGACGGTGGCGCCGGCCAGCCGGACCGTGTCGGCCTTGCCGTCGCCGTCGACATCACCGGCGATGGCCGGGCGGCCGCCGGTCAGGGGCGGCCGGGTCGGGCTGTTTTCGTCGGGCCCGGTGCTGCTGGGGGTCGTCGGGCGCGTCGACATCGGGTTGACGGGCGGAGTGAGGACCGGCAGCGTCGCGGACTGGCTTGGGTCGGGCGTGGACGAGCCGCGGGGGGTGGTGCCCGTGCCGCTCGTCCCGACGCTGGGGTCGGACTGCGCGGCGGTCCCCGGCGTCAGGCTCAGGCGAGACGCAGGTTCCACGACCTGGGACGAGGGCGACGGCCGCATCAGGAGCACGGTCAGCACGACCAGCCCGGCGAGCACGGCGCCACCGGCCGCAAGTAGCGGTATCCGAAAGCGTCCTCGCCGCTCGACGCCGGCCCGGATCCGCTGATAGGCCTCCGGCGACGGCCGGACCGGGTCGACGGCGGCATGCAGCAGCCTGCTCAGTTCCTCGGGGCTGAGCTGGGACTGCTCCGAGCCGTTCACCGTAGGTCCGCCAGCTTGGTCGACAGGGCGGCCAGCCCCCGGGACGTGTAGGCCTTGACCGAGCCCACGCTGCACCCCATCACGGCGGCGGCGGCGGCCTCGGACATGTCCGCGTAGTAACGCAGGACGACGGCCTCCCGTTGCCGGCGGGGCAGCTCCCGCAGCGCCTGTATGACCGCGGCCCGTTCGACCAGAGAGTAGGCCCCCTCCTCCGCGCTGGCGGCGTCGGGCATCGGCTTGGGTGCGTGCTTCAGCGCGACGAGGCGGCGCCGCAGCGTCGACCGGGCGAGGTTGACGACGGTCTGGCGAAGGTAGGCGAGCGCCTTGTCCTTGTCCTGGAGGCGTCCCCAGGCGGCATGGACGCGGATGTAGGCGTCCTGGACGACCTCCTCGCAGAGGCCGATGTCGTCGAGCAGCAGGGCGGCGAGGCGGACGAGGGAACGGTAGTGCTCCGAGTACAGGGCGGTGAGAGCTTGGTCGGCGTCCCTGGCGACGGCGCTACGGGCGGCGTCGCTCCGCGCAGGCACGGGTCGCCACCCTTCCACCAAGGTCATGGGCGCGGTCACGACATCTCTGACGCTGACCGTGCCGTATGGGTTGTCTCCACCGTTCTACCGCTTTGCGCCCAAGGGAGACAGGCTTCTCCAGGAAGCCGTGCTTGTCGGCCGTTGGACCCTGCCCGGTCGGTGCTTCCAGGCGGCCCGAGAGTGGGTCCGCGCGCCCTGGTCCCCAGTAGTGGCGGCCGGTCTCCACCGTTCGACGCCTCCGGCTCCGACCAGGTCGAACGCGCGGACCAGCACCGGGTCGGTGCCGATGGCGGGGGCCGCGGGCCGGCGTGGGCGACCGGGTGTCGCCGGCCACAGCCGCACGCGGACGTCGCCCTTCCGCGCGACCGAGCGGGCTCAATCGATGACACTTGCGATGTCGCTCGCTCGCCCGACTGCCGGAGGTAGACCGTGAAGGACATCCTCGACGCCATCCTCGCCGAGGCAGCCCCAGCCGAGACCCGGGAGAAGGAGTTCAGCGCGCTGCCCGTTCCCGAGTCGTACCGGGGCATGGTCGTCCGCAAGGACGAGACGGGCATGTTCGAGGGCATGGCGTCCCGCGACAAGGACCCCCGCCGGTCGCTGCACCTCGACGAGGTGGCCACGCCCGAGCTCGGGCCAGGCGAGGCGCTGGTGGCGGTAATGGCGTCGTCGATCAACTACAACACGGTGTGGACGTCGATCTTCGAGCCGCTGTCGACGTTCGGCTTCCTGGAGCGCTACGGCCGCACGTCGCCACTGGCGAAGCGGCACGACCAGCCCTACCACGTGGTCGGCTCGGACCTGGCCGGCGTGGTCCTGCGCACCGGCGCTGGGGTGCACGCCTGGAAGCCGGGCGACGAGGTCGTCGCGCACTGCCTGTCGGTCGAGTTGGAGCGGCCCGAGGGGCACGACGACACCATGCTCGACCCGGAGCAGCGGATCTGGGGGTTCGAGACGAACTTCGGCGGCCTCGCCGAGCTCGCGCTGGTGAAGGCCAACCAGCTGATGCCGAAGCCCGACCATCTGACCTGGGAGGAGGCGGCGAGCCCCGGGCTGGTGAACTCGACGGCCTACCGCCAGCTCGTATCCCGCAACGGGGCGGCGATGAAGCAGGGCGACGTCGTTCTGATCTGGGGCGCCTCTGGCGGGCTGGGCTCGTATGCCACTCAGATGGCGTTGAACGGCGGCGCGATCCCGGTCTGCGTCGTGTCGTCGCCCAAGAAGGCCGACATCTGCCGCTCACTCGGCGCGGAGCTGGTCATCGACCGTGCCGCCGAGGGCTACCGATTCTGGCGCGACGAGCAGACGCAGGACCCGAAGGAGTGGCAGCGTTTCGGTAAGCGGATCCGTGAGCTCACCGGCGGCGAGGATCCCGACATCGTGTTGGAGCACCCGGGCCGCGAGACGTTCGGCGCCTCGGTCTACGTCACCCGGCGAGGTGGCCAGATCGTCACGTGCGCCTCGACCAGCGGATTCATGCACAGCTATGACAACCGTTACCTGTGGATGAACCTCAAGCGCATAATCGGCTCACATTTTGCGAACTACCGGGAGGCCTGGGAGGCAAACCGGCTCATCGCGCGCGGACTGATCCACCCCACCTTGTCTCGGGTCTACCCGCTGGCGCAGACGGGGCAGGCGGCGTACGACGTGCACCGCAATGCCCACCAGGGCAAGGTCGGCGTGCTCTGCCTGTCCCCCCGCGAGGGCCTCGGCGTCCGCGACCAGGCCGTGCGCGACCGTCACCTGACCGCAATCAACCGCTTCCGCGGCGTCTGAGGCGTCCGGGCGCTGAACGCGCCGGCCTGCCTTTCGGACGCTGAGCGTCCTCCCTGCGTGGTGTTGGGCACAGGCGTATAGCCGTGGCTGGCGTGGTGCTGGGTTGAGGACGTGGCTGAGTTGGTGCTGCGCTGAAGGCGCCGTCACCGGCGGTGGCTAGGCCGTTTGGACAAGCGACCGGAACAGGGCACACCCGCCAAGCCGCTTGACGATCAGATCCGTGGATGCCCGAGCGTCTGAACAGCTTCCGCGACCAGCACCGAACGTGATGGCCGACCCGACCGCGGCCGGACGCTGAAGTTGCGGACAGACATCGAACTGGTGGGAAGGTCCGACCCGCTGGTCTGGCTACCGGGCTCCGGCCGGGCGTCAGATGCGCCGACAGATCGCGCAAGCAGGCATATATAGGTACAAACGGCATCTAACCGGCATACCGGGTGCGGAGGATCAGCCCGTCGGCGGCGTTAGGGAGTGGCCCCTCGAGCCGGCGCGATCCGAACACGACGTGTAACAGGCAGACATCTCAGCGGATGCGCGGGCCGGCGCCGACTGGCGGGAATGTCTGCCCGCCGCGTCACGACCAGCACCGAAAGCAGACGCGGAAGGTGCCGCCGGAGCGACGGAAAGCGCGCTTCCGGCGGGTCCCGGCGAAGGGGTAGGGGCCATGCGCGCGGTGGAAGGGGGGGCGGTAAGGTGGCGGCTGTGACTAGCCACGCCACCGTCTGGAATGCAGGTCTCGTATGACCGAGCACTCCGATCTCATCCCGATGGCCGGCGAGGGCGAGGGCTCCCCCGGCTTCGACCTGGTTCGCCGCGGCTACGACCCGCACCAGGTCAACTCCCACGTCGCCTGGCTGATGGAGCAGCTTCGGGAGGCAGAGGCCCACCGGGCTGCCGCCGAAGCGGCCGCGTCCGAGGCCGCCGCCGAAGCAGCGCGCATCCGCGACGACCTGGCCTCGGGCCGGCCCGCCTGGGACGACTTCGGGGGTCGTATCACCCAGATCCTCATGCTCGCTGAGGAAGAGGCCGCCACCGTACGGTCCGAGCGGACCAGGGACGCCGAGTCTCAGCTCGATGAGGCCCGGCGGATCGTCTCCGACGCCGAGCACACCCGCGACCGCACCCTGCGCGAGGCGGATGAGCAGGCGGCCGGGATCGTGTCGACCGCGCGCGGCGAGGCCGAACACATCATCGAGACCTCCCGGAGCAAGGCGCACAAGCTCGAGGGCGAGTCGCAGCAGCGGCTGAGCGAGCTGGAGCGCCAGCGCGACCAGGTCACCTCGCAGCTGGGCGCGCTGCGCGACCAGGTCACCTCGCAGCTGTCCGCGCTGCGCAACCAGCTGGCCGCCGCCACCGCCGCGATCGAGCTCCCCGGCGTGGACGAGGCCAAGGCGGTCGGCTCCACGCCCAAGGCCGGCTCCCGCATCTGACCGTCGGGACCTGACCGCCGAGACCAGGCCCTCGGGCCCACCCGGCGTGCCTGGCCCGGGCGGAGCCATCCGCGGCCAGGAGTACTGGCCGACCCGCGCGGCACCGATCGGCGCCTGATACCGGACACCGGCCCGCGCCATGCACGGGTCGGTCAGTACGGCGCTCGGTAGGGCCTGGCGCCAGCGCGGCGCCGGTTCCAGCACGGCGTGTGCCAGTGACGACGGTGCTCCATCCGACCGCTCGGCCAGGCCACCACGTGCGGGACGCCCGGCGGGATCTCATGGTCGCAGCCCGGGCATCGGTATGCCTTCGTGCTGGCCGCCCCGGTCACCGGGCGGACCGCCCAGTCCTCGCCGTCGACCACCACGGCGTCGACCAGCCAGGAGGGCCGCCGCTTGTTGTCGTCCGCGCTGTCGCCTGTCTGCCCGGAACGCGGAGCACGGCGCTCGGGCCGCGTGCGTCGCGGGCTCACTGCCGCCACCTGGTCATCGGGCGCCCGGCCGTCCAGTGCCCGCGCCTACTTGCGGAGACGATCGCCGCTGGCGCCCTTGCCCGGCGCCGGGCCGCCCGGCGCGGCCTCGTCCACGCGACCGATCACCTCGCCGTCGACGACACGGTCGGAACCGCCGCCGAACTTCCCCCAGCTACCGACGCCGCCCACGCGACCGAACGCGGCGGTGGCGATCGTGGTCGCGACCTTCGCCCGGCGCAGCACTCCGGCGGGGCTGGCAAGCGCGGATGACGCCCCGATGAGCGCGTGGAAGGCCCGGTCGCTTCCCCGCCAGTGCTCGCGCAGGATCGGCTCCCCTGCCCCGACGACCAGCCGGCGGAACGCGAACGCGACCACCGCGACGTCGTCGAGCTGCCCGATGAGGGGAACCATGTTAGTGATCTTGTTCTTGGGTGACACGAGGTAGGCGAGCGCGGCCCCCGCCTCGAGCTTGGCCTGCTGCGGCACGCGCGGATCGACTACCACTCCGCGAAGCATGAACACCAGGTCCGGCAGGAACGTCGCGACCTCTCGGCCGAAGGTGCGCAACGCGTCCTTGTCCAGCGAGACCATCGGCCGACCTTCCTCCCCGTCCAGCTTGCCGTGCCGTCGCGCGCGAGCCCCGGCCACCGTGACGCAACGGCGAGAGCAAGCCACCGACACACGGCCGGGCCGGTACCGGCCCGGCGCCATCTGGCAACCCATCCTAGAACGGGCGTACGACGACACAGCCGCCCGACGAGCACCCGCTCCCGCCAGTCCCCGGCCGGACGGCGCGCGGCGGGGGCAACGCCCCGCGCGTCCAGAGTGCCTCCTCACCAATGGCCGGTCGGCGCAGGAGTCGGGCGCCCGGTTGGCGCGCGACCGGACTCCGTGGGGACACTCCCGTCGACCGCGCGGCCGCGACGACGAACGAGCCCGCACCGAGACGCGTGCGGTGAGCGACGGAAGGCGGTCCATAGAAGGCACTCTGCTTCGCGATCACAAGCTTGTCCGTCACCAATCTGGGAGGATCCGGTCAGCGGCAGACTCTTCTGGCGCGGGCCTGGGACGCGGACGCAACTCGACACAGGGGGCTGGCATGGGTCTCGAGCTGACGACGGTCGCGGTGGTCGGCCTCGGCACGATGGGCGCCGGCATCGCCGAGGTGCTCGCCAGGGCCGGCATCGAGGTGATCGGCGTCGAGAAGGACGACGCCGGGCTCCGGCGCGGGCTCGGTCACCTGGCGCACTCGACCGACCGGGCGGTGCGCGACGGGAAGTTGACCGGGCAGGAGCGCGACGTGCTGCTCGGCCGGATCCGGACGGGCACCGACCTGAGCGCCGTCGCCCCGGCGCGGCTGGTCATCGAGGCGATCGACGAGGATCTCGACGAGAAGAAGGCCCTGTTCGCGCGGCTGGACGAGCTCTGCTCCGCCGAGGCCATCTTCGCCACCAACACCAGCTCGCTGTCGGTCACCGAGCTCGCGGCCGCGACCGGCCGGCCGGGCCGGGTGGTGGGCACGCACTGGTTCAACCCCGCCCCGGTGATGGGCCTCGTCGAGATCATCAGCACGGTCGTCACCGACCCGGTGGTACTGACCGACGTCACCACCCTCGTCGAGCGGGTCGGCAAGAGCGCGGTGACCGCCGGCGACCGGGCCGGGTTCATCGTCGACGCGCTGCTGTTCGGCTACCTCAACAACGCGGTACGGATGCTGGAGGCCCGCTACGCCAGCCGCGAGGACGTCGACGCGGCGATGCGCTTCGGCTGCGGCCACCCGATGGGCCCGCTGGCGCTGCTCGACCTCATCGGCCTGGACACCGCCTACGCGATCCTCGACTCGATCTACCACACGTCACGCGACCACCTGCACGCACCGGCGCCGCTGCTCAAGCAGCTGATCACGGCGGGGATGCTGGGCCGCAAGACCGGCCGCGGCTTCTACACCTACGCCGCGCCGGACTCACCCGAGGTCGTCGACCCGGCGCCGCCAACCACCGTCGCCGGCGCGGACGCCCGCGCGGTGCGCACCGTCGGCGTCGTCGGCACCGGGACGATGGCGGCCGGGATCGTCGAGGTGCTCGCCCGGTCCGGCTACGACGTCATCGTCCGGGCGCGCGGCGAGGAGAAGGTGGCGGCGGTGCGCAAGCGGGTCGAGTCGTCGCTGGAGAAGTCCGTCGCCAAGGGCCGGATGTCCTCGGACCACCGGGATGTCACGCTCTCCCGGCTACAGGGCACCACCGACCTCGCCGACCTCACCGAGGCCGACCTGATCATCGAGGCGGTCGTCGAGGACCTCGACGTCAAACGGGAGTTGTTCACGCAGCTGGACAAGGTCGCGAAGCCAGGGGCGGTGCTCGCCACGACCACCTCGTCGCTGCCCGTCGTCGAGTGCGCGGCGGTGACCTCCCGGCCGGCCGACGTCATCGGCATGCACTGGTTCAACCCGGCGCCGGCGATGAAGCTGGTCGAGGTGGTGCCGACGGTGCTCACCGCGCCCGACGTCGTCGCGACCGTGCTCGCCGTCGCCAGAGCCGCGCGCAAGCACCCGGTGACCTGCGCCGACCGCGCCGGTTTCATCGTCAACGCGCTTTTGTTCCCATACCTCAACGACGCGGTGCGGATGCTGGAGGCGCACTACGCGACGGTCGAGGACATCGACACCGCGATGAAGGTCGGCTGCGGGCATCCGATGGGCCCGTTCGAGCTGGCCGACGTCGTCGGGCTGGACGTGACGCTGGCGATCCAGCGCACCCTCTACCTGGAGTTCCGCGAGCCGGGCTACGCGCCCGCGCCGCTGCTCGAGCACCTCGTGCGGGCCGGCTACCTGGGCCGCAAGACCGGTAGAGGTTTCCACAACCACAACGGTTGATTTTTGGTGCGCTCCGTCCGGGCGGCGCGCTCCGGGACCAGTTCAGGTGCGACAGACGCCGGACAAGAGCGAGGGTCGGGCTGGAAGGTTGTCTCTGGTTCGCTCCGTCCGGGCGGCGCGCTCCGGCCCCGTACTCGCTTCGCTCCCACGGGACCTCCGCGCGCCGTCCTCCTCCGCTCACGGGCGCTACGGCGACCTCGCTGCGGCCCAACCCACGTCGCTTCGCTCGTGGGCCGGGCCTCCGCGAGGCGCGCCTCCGCACCCGCACGGTCACCCGCCGCTGAACGTCACCCATCCACAGCAGGCCCATCCGTAGGCCACGTCGCATCGCTCGTGGAGACGCGAAGACCGCACGAGCGAAGCGAATTACCCAGACGAGCGCTGTGGCTTCGGGTTGGCGACGTACAGCGGCACGCAACCGAGCTGGCGCGGAGGCGCGCCTCGCGGAGGCTTCCCTACGAGCGAAGCGAAGTAGGGAGGCCGCAGCGAGGTCGCCGCAGCGCACGTTCGCGCAGGAGGACACGGCCCGGAGGTAGCCCGCGAGCCGCCAGGCGAGCGGGCTGCCGGAGGGCCGTGCCCGGACGGAGCGAACCAATGTCACAGCGCCGTGCCCGCACGGAGCGAACCAGAAATACAGCGGTCAGAACAGGGTCGGGATGGAGGGTTCCAGGCCGCGTAGGGCGTCGTAGTTCACGGTGACGGTGGCCAGGCCGCGGTCGGTGGCCAGCAGGCGGGCCTGGGGCGTGATCGACTGGGCAACCAGGATGCCGTGGACCGGGTGCGGCAACCCAGGGTCCTCGACCATCCTGGCGACGTAGCGGGTCAGCTGCTCCACCCCGTCGATCTCGCCGCGGCGCTTGATCTCGACGGCCACGCTCGCGCCGTCGCCGGCCCGGCAGAGCAGGTCAACCGGCCCGATCCCGGTCTCGTACTCGCGGCGCACCAGCGTGAGGTCCTCGCGGATCGCATCCGGCCGGTCGGCCAGCAGCACCTGCAGGTGTGCCTCGACGCCGTCCTTCCGCAGGCCCGGGTCCACGCCGAGCTCATGGGTGGAGTCGTGCATCACCTCTTCGATGGTGATCAACAGAGACTCGTCGGCCTTGTTGGTGATGCGCCAGAGTCCCTCCCCCTCGGTGAGGACGCATGGCGGGCTCATCCAGTTGAGGGGCTTGTATGCACGGCCATCGGCGTGAATCGATACGGACCCGTCGGCTTTGACCAGTAGCAGCCGCACCGCGCTGGGCAGGTGGGCGTTGAGCCGACCGACGTAGTCCACGCTGCACCGAGCGATCACGAGGCGCATTGGGCCACGTTATCGCGAAGTCCCCCGCCTGCCCGGCTTGGGTGATGGCAAGGCCACGTCACCGGCTGGAACCAGCCAAGCCCCGCCGAGACAGCCGGAGCAGCCGGAGCGCTCCAGAACGTGCAAGCGCCCGACGGCGGGCGCCGACATCCCATGGGCTCGGATGTCCAGCCAGAGCTGGTGACGGCGCATTGGCGCAATACCAACCCAGCCACCTCGTCAGCCCGGTCCCAGCTCCACCACCGCCATCTGCC
>NZ_MBLO01000179.1 GCF_001854805.1 Pseudofrankia coriaricola | reverse complement strand
CTCCCCGACGCTGCCCACAGACAGGAAAACCCAGATCAAAACACAGGTCGCTGATCACGCGAGGCAACCCGCCAACCCCGTGAACGATCCAGGCCAGCGCAAGGCGTCCCACGACACCATACGATTCAGGAGACTCGATTGCCCCACTGGTACGCAGACAGCCCTGTACCACGCCATCCGGTGAGCCCGGACGCCAGGGCGCGGCCACGCGCCGTCACTGCCGAGATCCGGACGAGCCCGCTGTCGATCGATGAATGCCTCGCCGCGGCGAGGACGCGCACGGTAGGAGGCATCGCCCTCTTCGTCGGGCTCGTCCGGGACGACGACCAGGGGCGGCCCGTGGCAGAGCTGGACTACACGGCTCATCCCTCGGCTCAGTCCGAGCTCGCGAGGGTGGCCGACGAGATCGCGGCGATCGACGGCGTGCAGACCGTGGCCGTGCTGCACCGCGTGGGACGGCTGTAGGTGAGTGATCTCGCGGTGGTGACGGCCGTGGGCGCGGCGCACCGGGCGGAGGCATTCACCGCATGCCGGCGCCTGATCGACGAGGTCAAAGCCCAGGTGCCCATCTGGAAGCACCAGCTCTACACCGACGGACCGTCGGAATGGATCGGTGCCTGCTCGCCGCCAGACAACGACTGAATGCCGCCTTGGGCGGTGTTTCGGTGGGGTCGATTTTGGCGAGGATTCGAGGCCGATGCAGCGGTGGTTCTCGGTCCATTCGTCGTTCCGCTCGGCGAGAACGGCGCCGACGAGGCGGACGACGACGTCACGGCTCGGGAAAATGCCGACGATGGCGGCCATGAGCCCCGATGTTCTCGTCGCGGGCGCACGGCCCTTCCCGGCGGTGAGCCCGCGTGGAATCTGCCAGACCGTAGCTGCCGTGGGAGACGAATCGTGGCGCCGTCGGGGTTGGCCGTGGCCGGGTCAACGGCCAGACGCGTCAACCGGACAGACGGGGCGGATTCATTCGTCTAGGCTGAAAGAACAGGCTGCCGGGGCGTCCACCGTTGTGGCAGCTGGCAACCGTAAGGAGATCTACCCGAGTCGTAGGAGGAATCGTGATCACTCATCGTCCCAACGCGTGCGCGCCGCGGCCGAGGCCCGTCGTGCTAGGAGACTTCCGATGATTACCACGACCTGGCCCGCGCGAGACCTCGAAAGCGAACGGGCGGCCCGGCGGGCGCTGACGGGCCTACGCGTTGCGGACGCGATGCTGCGCGAACCGGAGCTGCACGGGCCAGGCACCACGGTCGGCCAGCTGCGGGAATTCTTCGAGGATGACCATGTCCACGCTGCGGTCGTCGTCGATGCCGGCCGCCGGCTGCTGGCCGTCGTGGAACGCGCAGATCTGGCCGCCGGCGGGCCAGCCAGGGACCTGGCCACTACCGCCGGTCGGTGTGAGGGCCGCACAGTTGCCGCCTCCGCCGACCTGATCACGGTTTGGGAGGCGGCGCGGGCAGCCGGGCGGCGCCGGCTCGCCGTCGTCGACGAGGCCGGGACGCTTCTGGGCCTGCTGGCGCTAAAGCGCACGGGCCTGGGTTTCTGCTCCGAGGCCGACGTCCTCGCCCGGCGGGAGGACCGCCCGAAGTAGCGCCGAGCCCGGACCACACGGCGCCCTGTTGACCGCGCCACCGCCGCCGAGGACGGCCCGATGTCTTTCGATGCCGGCGAACGACCGAACAGGACAAGCCAGCCACACACCCGGGCGAAGATTGGATAAAGCAGGGGTACGGACATAGTTGACCATCATGCCGACGGTCGGGCCGTCACATCAGCCCAGCTTACTGACGTTGAACTCGCGAGGTGACCAGCTGTGGGGGTTCGAGTTGTAGGCCGGTTCCGGTCAGGAAGCCCGCGAGCAGGTCAGGGCGGTACTGGAGGCGTTTGATCGCGGTCCTGATGACGTGGATCAGGTGGTCCAGGCCGTGCGCGGCGAGGTTGGCCAGCGTCCCGGTCTTCAGATAGGCCCAGAGGCTTTCCACCGGGTTGAGTTCGGGGGCGTAGGCCGGTAGCCAGGCCACGTCCAGCCAGTCGGCGTGGTGTTCGACGAACGTGCGGGTCAGCGCGGCGTGGTGGGCGGGCAGGTTGTCCCACACCACCGTGATCTTGCCGGGGAGCTGGT
>NZ_MBLO01000178.1 GCF_001854805.1 Pseudofrankia coriaricola | reverse complement strand
GGTGGTCCTCGTGAACCGCAGGCCGTCACGGACCGCGATGGGAGACCGCGAGGCGCGAGCTGATCGTCTTACTGTCTACCGCTCGCCCAACGCACGCCAAAGTTCCAGGTAAAGACGATATTGATCTTTGGCGATCCGTAACTTCGGCTTAGAACACGCCGGACGCGAGCTCGGTAGTCCGGTCAACATTTCGCAGCAGCATCCCGTAGATCGCCGCCCCGGCCGGAGACGACGGGCTCGGCGGCATCGCGTCAGCGACGGCGATGACCTTGGCCATCTCCTGGCTGGTGATGATCCGCGGATCGAACCGGGGCGCTGGGATCGCGTCGAACCGGTCGGGCGGCTGCCAGCAGTCGATCCCGTGGCTGCGCAGGAACAACGCGAACTGCTTGAGGGTGTTGCGCCGCACCCACAACGTCCCGGGAGCACGGCTGCCGGGGTCGAGGAATGCCTCGGCCATCTCGGCGGTCAGCACCCGCGGGTCGGCGGGGAAGGACGCGATGTGGTGGGACAGCAGCCGGTACTTCCGTACCGAGTCCTCCGGAAACAGGTAGCCCAGCGAGCGCTTGAAGGCGATGAACTCCTCGAACAGGTGCGCCCACGGGCCGGCGAAACCGCGGTCAGCGGGCATCGGGCACCTCCAACGCCAGGCCGCGCAGCTGCTCGACGTCGACGCGCAAGTACGACTTGGTCGACTCGACGCCTGCGTGCCCGAGCACGGCGCCGATGGCCGGGTAGGACGTCGCGCCGGCAAGCATGTTCGAAGCCAGGGAGTGGCGCAGGGAGTGCGGCCCGTGCCGGCGCCCGGTCACGTCGAGACCGGCTCGGGCGAACGCGTTCGCCACGACGTGGTAGAACGCCCGGGCGCTCGGGTGCGGCCCGAACGGCGCCTGCGCACGGAGGAACACGTGATCGGTGTCGCTGACGGGCCGGTCATGCTTCACGTAGTCCAGCAGCGCAAGCATCACCTCCTCGGGCATCGGCAGATCGACGCGCCGAACTGTCTTGACCTGTGGCACCGAGATCCGTCGCGTGTGCCAGTCGATCTGGCTCAACCGCAGAGCCGCGATGTTGCCGACCCTCATGCCGAGCACGGCAGCCAGGAGGAACACGGCACGGTCACGCCGCGCCCACGGGTCCCACGACGGCAGCGCGTCGAGCCCGTCCAGTGCGGTGGCCACCTCCCCGGGCGTGAACACCGACGGCAGCACGGCCTCGGGGTTCGCGACGATCACCGGGAAGAGCGCGCCCAACGACGGGTCGACCAGGCCCCGCTCGACCCCGAACCTCAGGTACTCACGCAGGACGAACAGCACTGTCGTGCGCGTCGAGGACGTCCACCCGCTGCCCGTGGCGAGGAACCCGTAGACATCGGTGGCCCGCAGCGCCGCCAACGACGGCACGCCCGCGCCATCGAGGAACCTCAGGAACCGCACCAGCGCCCACCGCTTCTTGCTGACCGTGGAAGACGCGAGCCGTCTGCCCGCGAGCCATTGCTCGTAGGCGCCGAACCTGGGTTCCGCGTAATTCGGTTCGCCTAGAGTGTCGATCACGGCTGTGACCTGGGCGGACATGCCGATGTGCCCCGGCGGGCCGTTTCTCTAGGCGCCGGCGGGGTTCGGGGCGGGTCTGGTCAGGGTTTCGGCGTGCTGAGCTGGTGGATCGTCCTGGGCGGGTCGATGTGCAGGGCCGCGAGCAGGTCGCGGGCGGGTTTGGTCAGTGTGGTGACCTGGTGGAAGGTGCCGGCGGGGCCGGTGAACGTGCCGATGTGGATGCGGTCGAGCTCGCGGCGCATCCGCGTCCAGGTGGTGCCGGTCTCGTTCTCGGCGACGCGGATGAGCAGGAGGGCGAGCCAGCAGAGTAGGACGTGGGCGCGGATCCGCTTTTCGAGCCGGTGGTGGACGGGCCGTAGTTGAAGGACGGTCTTCAGGTCGCGCCAGCTGCGTTCAAGGAGCAAGCCGCACTGCACACATAGGCGAGCCGGAGACGGGGAACGCCCCGATGGTTGGGGTTGATTGGAGTGATCCCAGTTTCGTAGACAGTGGACGTAATTACCACTGACTACCAGGGAGATCAAGGGATGGGATCGACGCGGAGGAAGTTCACCCAGGAGTACAAGGACGAGGCGGTGGCTCTCGTCCTTGGTTCGGATCGTACAATCGCCGAGGTGGCGAAGAGCCTTGGGATCAACGAGTGTCCATTCACGGGGGTAACCGTGTTGATGTTGTTTCAGGCGGTGGCTGGGACTGGTAGCCAGGGGCTGCCGGTGAGGGCGGTGCGGATGGCCT
>NZ_MBLO01000177.1 GCF_001854805.1 Pseudofrankia coriaricola | reverse complement strand
CCTCGGTGCTGCTTTTGTCCCTCCCATGGCGTACGCGTCCGTGACAGCCATGACCTGCAAAAACCCTAGATTCGATCTTGAAAACTACAGATAACATCTGACTACTGGCGTTCCCCGTACTACGTGCTCGAGGCGGCGGGGCTGCGGTGCTGGCTGGTCAACGCCCGCCAGGTCAAGCACCTCCCGGGGAGACCCAAAACCGACAAGATCGACTCTGTGTGGTTGTGCAAGGTCGCTGAGCGGGGGATGTGCTCGCCGAGCTTCGTCCCGGCCAGGCCGCAGCGGCAGCTGCGGTTGTTCACCCGCTATCGGATCGCGGCGGTCCGTGAGCGGACCCGGGAGATGCAGCGCGCGGAGAAGCTCCTCGAGGACGCCCAGCTGAAGGTGTCGGTCGTGGCCAGTGACCTGTTCGGGGTGTCCGGGCGGGCGATGCTCACGGCGCTCGTTGCCGGGGAACGCGACCCGGAGGTGCTCGCGGACCTGGCTCGCGGCCGGCTGCGGCGGAAGAGGACCGAGCTGGTCCGGGCGTTCCGGGGCAGTTTCGAGGACGCCCACGCCCTCGTGCTCGCGATGATCCTCGACCGGATCGAGCGGCTTGACAGCGACATCGCCCGGCTCGATGCCTCGATCGCCGAGGCCGTCGCGGCCATGACGGACCACGCCCCGGCCCAGGACCGGTCCGGCCCCGGCTGCGGCGCGCCATCTCCCGACACCGCCGCCGGCGGCCCGACACCCGAGAGTCCGCCGCCGGCCGGCGGCGGGGCCCGGCTCGGCCCGGCGGAGCGGCTCGCCGAGATCCCCGGGATCAGCCTCGCGACCGCGCACACGATCCTCGCGGAGGTCGGGACCGACGTGGCGGCGTTCCCGACCGCGGCGCACCTGGTGTCCTGGGCGGGGCTGGCCCCGAAGGCCAACCAGTCCGCCGGCCGGTCCAGCCCCGCGCGCACCACGAAAGGCAACCGCTACCTGGCCGGCGCCCTCGGCCAGGTTGTGTTCTCGCTGGCGAGGACCCAGACGTTCTTCGGCGACCGCTACCGGCGCATCCGCGCGAGCCGCGGCCCCCAGAAAGCGGTCGTCGCGGTCTCCCGGTCGGTCCTGACCACGATCTGGCACCTCCTCGACGATCCCGACACCCGCTACCGGGAGCTCGGCGCCGACTACCACCGCAACCGCCAAGACACCCACAAACAGGCTGCCGCCGCCGTCCGCCGCCTCGAGCGCCTCGGTTTCGAGGTCACCCTCGCCCAGCCGGCAGCCGCGATCTGACCCGTCGCGCTCCGGACCACCACGCACACCCCAGCGGCCACACCCACGTCCGAGCGGGCAAGGGCCACCGGGGTCATTCCGACGCGCCCATAGTTACGTTCATTTCCGTTCCAGGGTTTCCGGTGGTTCCAGGGCGCGGGTTGGTGCTGGTGGGCGGGGCCGAAAGAGGACGGGCATGACCCTCGGATGATCATGGAGGTTCCTACGCCAGCCTGATCGTCCTCGAGGTGCCATGCCCGCCGCACCATTATCGTCGGCTGTCCCTGTCCTGGATCAGTTGGCCGCCGTGGCGCCGGTCGGTGGCCGCCGGGTGCCGCCGGTGGATCTGCTCGCGGTGTCCGAGCAGGTCGTCGACCCGCGGAAACGCCGTGGCCGGCGCCACCGGCTGCCGGTCGTGCTCACGCTGGCGACGTGCGCGGTGCTCGTCGGGGCCCGCTCGTTCACGGCGATCGCCGAATGGGCCGCCGACGCCGGCGAGGCGGTCGCCGGCCGGCTCGGGATCGTCCGGGTCCCGGACGTCTCGACGTTCCGCCGGGTCTTCGCCCTGCTCGACGCCGACGCCCTGGACGCGGCGCTGGGAGCCTGGGTCGCCGGCAGGACCGAGCCCGGCAAGGGCCAGCGGCGCCGGGTCGCGGGCGACGGGAAGACCCTGCGCGGCAGCCGGGCCGGTGACACGGCCGGCCGGCACCTGCTCGCCGCGCTCGACCAACGCTAGGCCGTCGTGCTCGGCCAGTGCGCCGTCGACGCGAAGACCAACGAGATCCCCACGATCAAGGACCTGCTCGCCACCGTCGACCTGACCGACACCGTCATCACCGCCGACGCGCTGCACACCCAGGACGACACGGCCAACTGGCTGGTCGCGCACGGCGCCCACTACCTGCCGATCGTCAAGGCGAACCGCCCGACGCTTGCGGCCCAGCCCACCGCCCTGCCCTGGACAAAGGCCCGCACCGCCTGCCGGACGACCAACCGCGGCCACGGTCGCGCCGAGCGGCGGACCGTGAAGGCCACCGAGGTCCGCGCAGGGATCGACTTCCCGCACGCCGCCCAGGCCATCCAGATCACCCGCCGCCGCGGGCCCCTGACCGGCGGCCAGACAACGACCGAGACCATCCACGCGGTCACGAGCCTGCCGACGCATCAGGCCAGCCCCGCGCT
>NZ_MBLO01000176.1 GCF_001854805.1 Pseudofrankia coriaricola | reverse complement strand
GGTCAGGCGCTTTGGAAGCCCCGGCGGTTGGACCGCCGGCGGGGCCGAGCGCGGATGCCCGGCCCCGGTTTCCTGTCGCCCGGCGGATGCGGTCGCCGACGCGGCCGCTCGGTTTGGGTGGTGGTTATTTCGCGAGTTGTCCGGCGTCGACGGGCAGGACGATGCCGGTGACGTGGCGTGCTTCGTCGGAGGCCAGCCASAGCACCGCCTCGGAGATGTCCCKKGCCTCGTTCCAGGGGACTGGCATGATGTTCATGGCTTGGAAGGCGTCGATGGTGTCCTCCTTGGTGGGTGCGGTGAGGTCGGGGCGGAACAGCTGGTAGATCGCGTCGTTGAAGATCATGTCRGTGTCGACGGAGCAGGGCGCGATCGCGTTGACGCGGATCGAGAACGGGCCCAGCTCGTGTGTGAGCGCGCGCATGACCCCGACGGCGCCGTGCTTGGCGGCGATGTAGGCGACCATGTTGGGCAGGCCCTTCAGGCCCATCGTCGAGGTCGTGATGATGATGGATCCGCCGTTACCCTGCTCAATCATCACGGGTGCCGCCGCTTTGGCTGTCTGCCAGACGCCGGTGAGGTCGACGTCGATGACGGCCTGCCAGTTCGCCCTGGTCAGCTCGCAGGCGGTGGCGTAGGTGCCGCCGATGCCCGCGTTGGCGCTCACGATGTCGATGTGGCCGAACCGTTCCTTCCCGGCGGCGACCGCGGCGTCGAGGGATTCCTGGTCGCGGACGTCGACGTGACGGGTGAGGATGTCGCGTCCGGTCGCCGTCACCAGCCGCGCCGTCTCCTCGAGGTCGGCCTCGGTGGCCATGGGGTACGGCGAGAATCGGCTGATGTCCTTGCTGGCCGTGTCGGAGAGGTCGACGGCGATCACATCCGCGCCTTCCTCGGCCAGGCGGATCGCGTGGGAACGCCCCTGACCTCGGCCGGCTCCCGTGATGAAAGCGACCTTGCCCTCGACCCGCCCGCGCCTTTGTTGGTTTGTCACTGTTTCCTCCGGTCCGGAGTCGATGGTGTGGCGCGGCCGGTAAGCCAGCTGCGCCGCGGACCTGCTATACCGGCGCCGGTACGCTTGCGACCGCGGCGAGGATCTCGGCCGGCAGATCGGCGGCGGGATCGACCGAGATGGTCTTGGTCTGCAGGTATTCCGTCAGGGCGGCGACGCCGTGCTCGCGCCCGATCCCGGACTGCTTGTAGCCGCCGAACGGGCTGTTGAGATCGCAGACGTAGGTGTTCACCGAGAACGTCCCGCTGCGGATCCGCCGGGCGATCTCGAAACCGTGCAGGGCATCCGCGGTGAAGACGGTGCCCGCCAGGCCGAACCGGCTGTCGTTGGCGATCCGGATCGCATCCTCCTCATCTTCGTAGCGGATGAGGGCGGTAACCGGGCCGAAGATCTCTTCCTGGGCGACGCTCATGTCGTTGCGGACGTCCGTGAGCAGCGTCGGCTCGACGTACCAGCCCCGCGGTAGGTGGGCGGGACGGCCGCCGCCGACGCGTACGGTGGCGCCCTCGGCCAGGCCCCTGGCGATGTGGCCCTCGACCCGGTCGCGATGCGCCGCCGTGATCAGCGGGCCGATCGCCGTGTCGGGTTCCATCGGGTCCCCCACCTTCAGGCTTGAGATTGCTGCCGCCAGCCGATTGGCGATCTCGTCGTAGCGGGCGGCGGGAGCGAGGATCCGGCTCATCGCGACACAGGCCTGGCCCGTGTTCATGGCGACACTGCTGCCGATCAGCGCGGGGACCGCCAGCCCGAGGTCGGCGTCCGAACAGATGATCGCGGCGGACTTGCCGCCCAACTCGAGGACGGCCCGTTTGACCTGCGAGCCGCAGATCTCGCCGATGCGCCTTCCGACGGCGGTCGAACCGGTGAAACTCACCATGTCCACACCGGGATGGCGGACCAGGTACTCGGAGGACTCCGGTCCCGCCGCGACGATGTTCAGCACACCAGGCGGGAATCCCACCTCGTCCACCAGCTCGGCGAGCACAAAGGACGACAGCGGGTCCTGCTCCGGCGCCTTGAGCACGACGGTGCAGCCCGCGACGAGCGCCGGCGCCGCCTTCTGGGCGGCGCAGGCGAGGGCGAAGTTGAACGCGGCGAAGGTGGCGACCACACCGACCGGCTCCTGGACTACGAGGCTCTTCCCGGCGAACGGGATCGCGCTCGCCCCACCCTCGCCTCCGGCAAGCGGGGACAGGTCGCTGACCCGCACCTCCTCGAAGCGGTAGCCGCTCGCCAGCCGCGCGTAGTAGTTGAGGCTCACCGAGGGGGCCACCGCCTGGTAGAGCTGCGCCTGCAGCAGCGGGGTGCCCATCTCCTCGGTGATCAGCTCGGCGAGCTCCGGCGCGCGCTTTGCGATCGCCGCGGCCAACCGCGCGCACAACTCGCCGCGCTCGGCAGCCGGCCGGCGGGACCAGTCGGTCTCATCGAAGGCCCGCCGCGCGGCCGCCACCGCCGCGTCCATGTCGGC
>NZ_MBLO01000175.1 GCF_001854805.1 Pseudofrankia coriaricola | reverse complement strand
GACCCAGCATCGCGAGCAGGCTGGAGATGTCACACTGCTCGCAGTCGAACAGGGCGGTGGACACGCCGGGGGCAGGCTGGCATGATGGCACGCGGTGGCCTTCTGTTTTTTTGGACAATGTGGGTTGGCGCTTTCATTGTCCGAGCAGGAGGCCACTTCCGTCACAACGCGTGTGCGAGGTTCCGTCAAAGTAGGGGCGGCGACGCGTCAAAGGCCGGCCCGAAGGCCATTTCCGAACCGGCCCGCGAAACGTCAGCGGGAGACCCAGCGACATGCCGCCGTCGCCGCTTCGACCCGCGCATAGCCCCTCAGAAGCCTGTCCCCAGGCGCCGGGCCTACGAGCCGGCCGCCGGGTTCACTACGATCAGCTATCGATCATCACGGTGAGCTACCTCGCCGAGACCCTGGGCCACCGTGCAGCGGGCAATGTGGCGACCGCCGACCCCGCCCTCACGGGCCAGCTGCGCATAGACCTTCCGCACACCGTAGACACCGTAGTTATCAGTGTGTACCCGTTCTATCTCCTTCAAGGTCTCGGTATCGGTAGCCGCCCGTCGCGACGGCGACCGTTTCTTCGAGGCGTAGTAGGTACTCGGGGCGATCTGGATACCGGCATCCTTCAGCACGGCACAGATCGGCTCGACCCCGAACCGTTCCTTGTGCCCGTCGATATAGTCGATGACTACCGGCGCGGGCGGTCGAGCTCCGCCGCGAAGAAAGCCGACGCCGACTTCAGAATCTCGTTCGCCCGCCGCAACTCCCGGTTCTCCCGCTCCAACTGCGCCAGCCGCTCGGCCACCTCACTCGGCACACCCGGCCGCGTGCCCGCGTCGACCTCGGCCTTCGCGACCCACACCCGCAGCGTCTCCGGTGAGATCCCCAGCTGCGCGCCGATCCGCTGACACGCGCCCTTCGCGCTCGTCCCCGACTCGGCCCTGGCGTCCAGCACCAGCCGGATCGCCCGTTCCCGCAGCTCATCGGGGTACTTCCTCGGCGCACCCATGTCGTCCGCTTCCTCCTGGTTTGACTCCCTCCATCAAACCCGGCGCGGTTCAGACCGTAACCGGGCATTGGCCGCACGGGTTCACCAGGTTGTGAGGCCCAGCCGATGCAACCGCCATCTCGTAGCTATGTCGTCCCGAGCGGCCACTGGCAGTGCACGTGGTTTCCGTCCTCGATCGCGCTGTCGCTCGCGCCGAGCTGGACGCACCGCATCACCACGGCATCGAATCCGCCCGAGGCAGAGTTGATATCGAAGGCGAGTCCGCGATAGTGATGTGAGCCGACGGCATGGGAACCCCCGGCGATCTCACTGACGGAGATCGTCCACCGGCTGCCGATGTCGACGAGGGCGCGCAGAACCGTCCCGCTCAGGACCACCTGGCCGCCGGGCGCCGTACCATAATTTGATCGACAAGCCGGCCGCCCGTGAGCCGTGGCGACGACGTTCTGATGGGCCGTGGCGTTGTCTTGCGCGCCGGATGGATGAGATGCCGCAAGCCTGATCGAGCTCATACCCAACACCTGATTCGCTGCCCGCACCCGATCAGGAGCGGGTAGGACGTCCGACGGACGGACGCAGAAGCCGGCGCCGCCTAAGGTAACGATTTCGCTGTCTGCCGCGACGGGCCTGTGTCCTCTGCCATCCGACGCCGGCGCCATGTCATCCACGTACGAGGCACCTTCATGGAGTCCGGGCAGGCCTGCGCCGAGGTCAACGTCACCAAGGTTCGCGACGCTGCCGTCCCTGGCCGCGGCCCAGTATCCGCCCGCGGCCGACGCGACGGATGTCGCGGCGACGGCGCCGGACCGAGGCGATGCCGCAAGGGCGGGTCGGGTCTCCATGAACCCGCCGACGACCAGGGCAGACAGAACGATCACCCGTCCCGCCTGGGTTGAGAATCGCCGGACGGGGAGAATATGGTCCAAATTGCCGACTGAAACAATCATCGTAGCTCCTGGTTCTCGATACAGACGCTACGACTTCCGCGCTTCGCCGGTAAGCGCGCGCATGCAACCAAGAGAAAGCCCTCGTCGGATCTGTCGGCGACATCCGAAAAATGACCCCATGGCGACGGCTACGGGAAGGCGCCGGGATCGGCCTCGCCGCCGGCATAGCCGAACTCGGCGGCATTGTCCGGGGAGTTGGGCAGGTCGGACTGGGTGTCATCGATCACCATCAACCGCCGCCCGCCCAGCCAGGCGCCCTTCGTGCCCCGCCCTGCCTGTGGGAGGGCGAGCCGGTCGAACAGCAGGCGCAACGGTTCGGAACCGAGGCGTTCCCGGGCCTGGCAGATCGCCGGCGTCGTCGGTACCCGCCATTTCGGGTCCCACGAGCGGAACGCTTTCAACGACGAGACGAGCTTACGCATCACCTCCTCATAGGAGTCCTCAAAGAACAGGCACATCGCCAGCACGAAATAGACCACGACGTGTGCCGGCAGGAGCCGGACCCGGGTCTGGCGGCGGCCGGCGCGGTTGACCGCCTCATCCACGTCGTCGCGGGATACCACGCTCGCCAGTACTCCGATAGAAATCCAGTCGGTCAGCCGGCCACCCGGTACCGCCCGCGGAATGCCACTCTGCCCACGCTCCACCAGCGCATTCTATCGTCCACGCATCYGTGACGTGTTCCGAGACCAGGTAGACGAAGACACCCGCGATGGCAACCAGGCCGTCCCGCCCGCCGGCGACGTCGGCGACGACTCGACGAGTGTTGCGAGAAAACCGGTAGCGGTAGCCAGTGATTTG
>NZ_MBLO01000174.1 GCF_001854805.1 Pseudofrankia coriaricola | reverse complement strand
GGCGGCCGTCGCGGGCCGGTACACCCGGCAGCCGTAGCCGCTACAGGCCCACGACGCCAGCCGACACGCCGCCCACGACTTTGTCGCAGCCCTGCCTCGAACCCGTGACAGTGCGGCGGGGCGACGCCTACCGAGGCGGCGAGGTCCATGTCCTGTCGTGCCACTGCGCCACGTGTGTGTTCCATCCAGGCAACCGCATGGGTCTGGAGCGAGGCGGTCTCCAAGACCTTGTGGATGCGAACCTTCGTGATCATTCGGCGCTGATCTGCCGCTCGACGCTGTACGGGAAGGATGTCGACGAGGCTGTCTGCCGCGGGTTCTGGGAAGGGTTTCGCGAGGGGACGGTCTCGCTGCGGCTTGCTGAGCGTCGTCGATGCTGGGTGCAGGACGAACCTCCGGTGGGGGCACAGTGACGAGGCCCGCGGACTACTACCGCTCGATGGTCGGCTCCTGTATCTGCGGGCAGCAGTGGTTTTCGATCTTCGCGGCGCACTGTCCGTGCTGTCATCGGACCTTCGGCACCGTCGAGAGCTACGAGGCCGCACATGTCGACGGTTGCTGCGAGCCCGAGTCGGTCGGACTCAGGTTCGCCGAGCATTATTGGTGGCTGCAGGCAGAGGTCCCTCGCCGCAAGCCACATCGGCCTGTGTCAGGTGTGCAGTCTGATCTCTTCGGCGACGAGATGTAGCGCTGCATGCGCAGCCCCGCGGCCCGGGCCGCGCCGGCGTGAGGATCTCGATCGCCTGCGCGTTCGACCCGCCCGGACGGCTTTGGGTCACCCGAACCAGCACGAGCAGGCCCATCCTCTGCGGCGCCTGCGGCGCGCCGTTCGATCGGGCCCTTGCCCAGGATCCCCCAATCCGGGCCACGTCACGCCGGAGCCGGCGGGACAGGCCGAACGAAATGGTCTGGGTGCGGACGGTACACGCGAGGTAGGCCCGGCGGCTCTAGGACAGTGAGGGCCTCAGCGGCGAGGCCTCCTTCACCGTCGAAGGGACAGTGACGTGGACGTGAGAGTAACGGATTTGTGACCCACGGTGATGGCGTCCAGGTCACCTGCCCAGACGTCCGGGTTGGCCTGGGAGACTCCGAACGCCAGGTCACGGCCTACGGTCGGATTACGGGCACCCACAGCACCCTTGACAAGATCATCAATCCGGCGGCGACGGCCGGTGGCCGGGAGATCCCCGAGGCCACCGGGCCATCGCCGTGCGTACCGGCGCCCGTTGGCGCGCCGGGGCGCGGTCCCGTCAGGCGCTCGTCGACAGGCCGGCGATCTCCGCATCCGCGGCCTCGATGTCCTTGTGAAAGCGCTTGTGCACCCGCAGCTTCTCGCCCGTCGCCTCCGTAACCCCCCATAGTCCCTTCACCGGGCCGAGCCGCGTCTCGCGCGGGATGCGGGCCAGGACCGTGTCGCCCTTCGGCTTCGACGGGACGAGCTTGCCCGCCTTGAGCACCGTGATGCTCTTGTCGGTCACCACCACGATCCGGTAGTGGATCGCGAACAGGATGAGATAGGTGACGATGAACAGGTACGGCGTGGGGCCGGTCTGGGCCATGAACACGTGCCTTACCTCCTCGTCGGGCTGGAGGTAGGGCTTGGCCCGTTCGGCAAGCTTGTCCCGTAATGCCATCGCTGAGGTCCTTGTCTCGATCGATGCGACGAGGCGTCGTTACCCCGCCGAAACCCGGACATTGGCGGGCGGGTCACCCAACCCGATCAGCGAGGTCGGTTCTCCGACAGAGGTTCGAACCGTTTCTCCATGATCGCAGTGACCCGCTGGTCGTCGGCGTGCGGGTCGAGATCAGCGAGGGGGACGGGCGGGTCGTCGTCCGGGTCGCAGACGACGGTCCCGGGGGCGCCGACGCCGCCGGCCGCGGGCTGCGCGGGCTGGGCGACCGGGTGGCGTCGGTCGGCGGGACGTTCACGGTGCGCGGCCGCCCGGGCACCGAACTCATCGCGGAGCTGCCATGCGGCTGATCCTCGCCGACGACTCGACTCCGTTCCGGCACGGGCTGGCCGCCCTGCCCGGCGAGGCCGGCCACGACATCGTCGCTGCGGGTGCCGCCGCAGCCGGCCTGCACCTGATCGACGCGCCCACGGTCAGCCGGGATCCGCTCTTGGCGGCCGACCAGGCGCTCCGGCTCCTGGAGCACGCTGAGCTGGACGGATTCTGGGTCCACATCGACGCTGACGTCATCGACGGCGAGCTTCTGCGGGCGGTGGACAGCCCTGAACCCGACGGTCTGACCTTCGACGAGCTCGTCACGGTGGTGCGTCGCCTGCTCGCCTCCCCCCAGGTGGTGGGGGTGGACGTGACCATCTACGACCCCGACCGGGATCCCGACCTGCACGGCGGGCAACAGCTAACCGATGCCCTGGTCAAGGCATTCGCCAACTGGCGCGCTTGAAGTTCGTTGACAAAATGCGGCGATGCTGTCGAGGATCTCGTAGGCGGTTTTGGGTCCACACGTGTTGGCGGGGATCTTCGTTCCCCATACAGGAAGAATCGGACATCTTGGTGTGGATGACGGGTGAAGCTCGAGAAACCCAAGAACCGATCAGGTGGTCATCGGCATCGTTCACCGGAAGGGTGTGCATGCCGATAATGCCATCCGCCCTGGTCAGGGTGGCCGCAGCCGTCGGGGCCGGTGGCTGCGCGAGGATGCCACCTCATGGTGCTTCGGTTGACCTACCTCGGTGTCACGAACGCGTTCGCCCTGCTACGCCTGCTGCCCTACGGCGACCGTGACAAGGACATCGAGATCCTCACCCTGCGCCAC
>NZ_MBLO01000173.1 GCF_001854805.1 Pseudofrankia coriaricola | reverse complement strand
TCCAGCTGGCGGGTGACCAGCCGGCTTTCCGGTTCGGCGAGCTGGTACTGGCGCCGGGCGCGGTCGGCGGTGTAGCGGGCGCGTTCCAGCCGCTGACGCCACAGGGTGTCCAGCTCGGCCCGGTCTGCCTCGGCGTGGGCGGCCGCGGTCAGGGAGACCTCCAACGCGGCCGGGGCGACGGCGTCGAGCAGCTGGCCGGTCACGTAGCGGTCGAGCGCCGGGCCGGCGAGGTGCTGACACAGCCGGCCGGTGCCGTAGGTGGCGCGCAGGTAGCCGCAGTGGTAGTTGTGCGACGGGAACCGGCTGGCCGGGGTGTGGTAGCTGACCGTCATCCGATGTCCGCACCGTCCGCAGCGCAGCAGGCCCGTGAGCGGCCCTGCGTTTTCCGGATAGCTTCCAATGGGGTTTTCTATGCCGCGGCCTGCTGGGCGTCGTATTCGGCGTGGACTTCGGCTGGGGTTCTGTAGCCGAGTCCGGAGTGGAGGCGTCTTCGATTGTAGAAGACCTCGATGTATCGGACTATAGCACGCCGGGCGAGGCTGCGGGTGGCGAAAACAGTCCGGTGGACGAGCTCGTTTTTCAGGGCGCCGAAGAACGATTCGGCCATGGCGTTGTCCCAGCAGATCCCGGTGCGTCCGACGGAGCCGCGCAGGTCGAGTGACGTCAACGTTCGGGCGAACGCGGCAGACGTGTAGTTGCTGCAATGCCGCTAAGATAAGAACGGCGCCGACAAGATCAAAGTCGACGTGATCGTTTTGGTGCTTGTCTGGACGCATGCGATCGGGCGGTGTGGCGGTTATTGACGAGTCGATCAAAGCGGTAGAATGACGTGTGGATTCAGTCGAGGAGCCGTCGCCGGCGGGGCGCCTTACGGACCATATTTGCGCCGCCATTTTCAGATGCACTGTGCGTAGTCGATCTCGATGTTGTAGAGCCGGTGGTAGGCGTCGAGGACGAACTCGGGCGTCGGGTTGTCGATGTTCGTGATGTAGCCCTTGAGCCCGGCCAGGGCACGGGCTTTGGCCTCGAGGGTGCGGTTTACGGACTTGTCCGCGCCGGCGAGCTGGACGAACCGGTTGCGTTTGACGGGGACCTTCCCGGCGACGGCCTTCTCGGCCTTGCCGACCTGTTCGTCGATACCGCGCAGGGTGCGCCGGGCCCGGTCGGCCTTGTACTGGTAGTAGATGACCTGGTCGCGGCGCTGGTCGGTCGCGGCGGCGGGCCAGGGCTGGGTGAAGATCTGCCCGTCGGGGATGTCCTCGCCGGGATGCTTCGCCCGCCAGTCCTTGATCACATAGGGGATGTCGGGGATCTTCATCCCGAGGATGAACGACAGGCCCTCGGCCTCGATCGCCTTGCGGTTGGCCTCGGAGATCATGCCGGCGTCGGCGACGACGGTGACGTCGGCCAGCCGGTGCGCGGCCATGAAGTCCTTGATGACCGGGAGCATGGTGGTGGTCTCGGCCTTGTTGCCCTCGAACGCCTCGATCATGAGCGGGAAGCCGGACGCGTTGGCGAGCAGCCCGACGGTGATCTGCGGCTCAAGGCGGCGTTCCTTCGAATTATGCCGAGCTCGGCATAACGCCAATTATGTGAAGCGATCGGTTATGTGAGGCCGGTGGACGTTCCCGCTGGTCACGGCGTGGGTATGTGCTCACCGGCTTCGCATAACGTTCAGGCGATGGTGGTCAGGAAGGCGAGCAGGTTGTTCCTGGTGGCGTCGTCGAAGTGGGTGCTGAGGACGATGTTGCGTGCGGCTTTCTCGATGGCGGCTCGCTTGAGTTCGGGGTTGGTCTTGGCGTAGATCTCAGTTGTGGTCACTGATGCGTGTCCGAGCAGGTCACGGATGTAGATGAGGTTCACGCCGTCTTCGAGCAGGTGCATGGCTCGGGAGTGACGCAGCGCGTGGGGTGTGACGTGCTCGGGGACGGTCGTCGGATTCGCGGCGTGCGCGGAGGTGGCATGGCGGGCGAGGATCGCGGCGATGCCCGCGCGGGTGAGCCGTGCTCCGCGCCGGCTGGTGAACAGCGGGTCGGTCGGGTTCGCGGATCGCGTCGACGTGGCGTGTCGGGTCACGATGGCGGCGGCATCGCGGGTGAGCGGGATGGTTCGGGTCTTGCGGCCCTTGCCGGTCACCGGTGGCTGGACGTGGAGGTCGCCGTGACTGAGGTCGGCGATCTCTTGGACTCGGGTGGCGGTGTCATAGATGCAGGTCAGCAGGGCCAGATCCCGCAGACCGCCGGCGGTCTGGGCGTGTTCGAGAAGCAGCTTGATCGCCTCGGTCGTGAGGTAGGTGATCTCGGGGTGCGGCGTCCTGGTGGCCGGTATCGCGAGGACGGGTCTGGCCTGGGAGATCAGCTCGGGTGCTCTGGACTGGTCGAAGCGCAGGTAGGTGTCCATTCAGGGGTGCCGATTCCGGCACCCCGTTGTTGACGTTGGTTTAGGCGGCGAGGGCGGGTGCGGGGCTGGCCAGGCGTGGGACGGGCATCCAGGGTTTGCCGGCGAGGGTCATCCGGATGGCGTCGATGGCGCGGAGGCCGTGGTCGCGGGCGGTGACCAGGTAGGAGCGCACGCGTAGGTAGGCGGCGAGGGTCGTGGGCGTGTGCCAGTAGCCCGAGACGGCCTGGTGACGTTTCGGGAGCCTGATCGCCTGCTCTGCCGGGTTGTTGACCCAGGGGATCTTGAGGTCGGTGGTGAAGAGCCAGACCTGGTCGGCCTTCGCGGCGAGCCGGCGGGCCAGGACCAGGCCGGGGTGGTTCCTGTCGTCCTTCCAGGGCCGGGACATGTTCGCC
>NZ_MBLO01000172.1 GCF_001854805.1 Pseudofrankia coriaricola | reverse complement strand
CTGGAGAGCCAGCTGCTACGGAAAGCGGGCACGGCTGGTTCGGAGGGGGGCCGTCGGAAAAGGACCAGGTCAACTGGCACCTCGTCGGCGGCCTATCCTACCGCACGGCGGGTTCGGAGAGCGGCCGTGGGAAACGGGCCAGGGGTAACCCCGGCACCGCGCCCACGGCCGACTCACCTGCGAGATCCGCATCGAGGTGTCGTCGGGAAAATCGTCCCGCAGCCGGTGCGCGATCTGCTCCGGACTCCACGCGGTGGCCCAGCGCCGGTCCTGGCGGCGGGGCTTGTTCCTGCCGCCCCACGGCGGCGTCCACGGGCCGGGGACCGCCGTGCCGTCGCGCCGCCGGACCGCTCCGGACAGCCGGTCCTGGACGTAGGCGCGCAGCTGGTCGTTCGACACGAGCCTGGCCGTCTTGGGCCGGGCCGCCCGGCGATCACGGTGCCACTGCGCGAGCACGGCCCGGTAGACCAGCGTCCCGCCACGGGTGCCAGCGTTGCGCCGCAGCTCCCGGGACACCGTCGATGGTGATCGGCCCAGGCCTCGCGCGATCTTCCGGACGCCGTCCCCACGGGCACGACCGAGGGCGATCTCCTCACGCTCGGCGAACGACAGAAACCGACCCGAGGGCACGGGGAAGTCCGAAGGGGGCATACCCCACAATCCCGGAACCACCGGCTCCCGACCGCCGGCGACACGCCAGCCTCGACACCGGCGTCCTCGCTGGTCAGCCCACGACCGATCGCCTCCCAGAACCGCTGGCGCTGCTCCCGCAACGCCACCGGCGGCCGCCCTGGTGACCGCATCCCCGCCCGCCCCGTCGCAGCCTCGGTCCAACCCGGCCGTCGTCCCACTCCCACACCTCCAGATCGAGGTGTTGCGACGACCAGTTGAATTCACCGTTACCGCCCCTGTCGGAGTGGAAGATGCAGCCGGGCTCCAGGTCGATGTTGCCGGCGGCCATGGTGATCGCGGCGTCGATGAGGGGGGTTCTGAAATGGTCGGCCATCGACCATCCCACGACGGCCTTGGTGTGGCAGTCGATGACGGTGGCCAGGTACAGCCAGCCTTCCCAGGTGTGGATGTAGGTGATGTCCCCGACGAGCTTGACCCCGGGCGCGGGCGCGGTGAAGTCCCGGCGGACCAGGTCGGGGATCGCCGCGGGATCCGCGTCGGCGGCGGTGGTGGTCCTCCACGGACGCGGCTGGCAGGCAACCAGGTCCAGCTGCCGCATCAGGGATCTGACCAGTTCCGGACCCGTGTGGACACCGCGGCGGGCCAGGGCGGAGTGGACACGGCGGTAGCCGTAGGTCCCGTCGGACTCCTCAAACTCGATCTTGACCTGGGTGGCGAGCCAGGCGCGTCGTGTCGCGGTCACCGAGGCCGGCCGGTCGCGCCACTCGTAGAACCCGGACCCTGACACACTCATCCAGACGAACATACGGACCAGAGGGTAGTTGGCCTTCTCACTATCGATGAACTCGTACTTGGCGCTCACCGATATTCCTGGGCGAAGAAGGCCGCAGCTTTTCCCAGGAACTCCGCCTTCATCCGAAGCTCGCGCACCTCGTGTTCCAGCTCGCGGAGCCGGGCGCGTTCATGAACCGACAGCGGCGGCTCCTCGCCGGCATGCTCCCGACGGTAGGCGTTGACCCAGTTCCCCAGGGTGCCTTCCAGAACACCGATTTCCCGCGCGACGGCCGCGGTCGCACGCGGTCCCTCGATCACCATCTTGACCGCTTCCTCCCGAAACTCGGGAGAATACTTCTTCCTATGTGACGCCACCGATTTTCCCCTAACTCAGGTGTGAATCCTATCGGATCCCCTATCCGGAGTCTTCGGGGCGGCTCAATCGCCGCCCTGATCGCCACCTACGCCCAGAACAAGACCATCGTCGACCACGCCGCCACCCGCGCCGCCGTCACCGAGGTCACCACCGAATGACCATCCAGCCAAGGTGAGCACCAAGACGACAACCCGAGCACTGGAGCGATCCCGATCTCGTAGACAGTCGACGTAAAGTCCACTGACTACCAGGGAGTCCCGGGGATGGGATCGACGCGGAGGAAGTTCACTCAGGAGTACAAGGATGAGGCGGTGGCTCTCGTTCTTGGTTCGGACCGTACGATCGCCGAGGTGGCGAAGAGCCTTGGGATCAACGAGACGAGCTTGGGGTACTGGGTGAAGAAGGCGAAGAGTTCCGAGGAGGCCGAGCAGCGGCCGCTGTCGGTGTCGGAGCGCGCCGAGCTCGAGGAGCTGCGGAAGAAGAACGCACAGCTGCAGATGGACAACGCCTTCCTAAAAAAAGTGGCGAGCTTCTTCGCGAGCGACCAGAAGTAAGGTTCGAGTTCGTCTCGTCGCATGCTCCGAAGAAGCCGGCTCGGGCTGACGGTGTGGACACGTTCCCCGTCGACTACATGTGCCGGATGCTCGACGTTTCCCGGGCGGGCTACTACGCCTGGCGTAAACGCGGGCCGTCCCGGCACGACCAGGACGACGTCATCCTCTCGACGAGGATCCGGGCGATCTTCGACGCGCACCGCGGCAGGTACGGCGTGCGGCGGATCTTCCATGACCTTCGCCGCCAGGGTGTCCGGGTCGCCTACAAGCGCGTCCAGCGGCTGATGGCCGCGATGGGCCTGGTCAGCGTGCACCCGCGGCGCCGCCACGTCACGACCGTGCAGGCTGCGGAGCCGTCCGCGCTGCCTGACCTCGTCCGGCAGCAGGGTGCCGTCAAAGTCCCTTTTCGCTGATCAG
>NZ_MBLO01000171.1 GCF_001854805.1 Pseudofrankia coriaricola | reverse complement strand
GTGGCGTTGAGCGCCACCGGTTTCAGCCCTGGTCTGCTCGCCCAGCGAGGCAGTGACATGGCCGGAATGTCGATCATGTCAAGTGTCGCCGCACAGGGCTCTCCGGTGATGGACGCCTACCAGAACACCATGACCACCTACGCGCCGGAGCTGCCGGACCCCACCGACGARCTCGCCCTCGCCGGATACGTGGCCGCGGACGAGATGATCCAGGGACTCCAACTCGCCGGGCCCTGCCCCACCCGCCAGGCCTTCGTCGAGACTCTCCGCAGGGTGACCGACTTCACCGCCGGCGGCCTGATCGCCCCGATCAACCTGTCCCTGCCCACACAGCCGATCCTCTGCGAGAACTTCATCACCGTCGACCCGGCTGGACATAGTTTCGTACCCGCCCCACCACCCCCGACACTCAACCACGACGGCTACTGGTGCGGCGAAGCACTCCAATAGCGCCACGGTGGACCATGGCGTTGATCCATGGTGGACAGGTCGCCGCGACCCGCGACTTCCGGACGGCGACGCGGCAGCGCAACCAGCGAAGAACTGGCTTACTTCCCACCCGCTTCCACCGGCGCCTCGACCCTTGGATGAGCCTCGCCGAACGCCGATTCACCGAACTGAACAACCCGCATTGCCCACCGCTCCGTCGTCGAACCCGCGGTCGACACCGGCAGCTCGATCAAAACCTGGCGCAACGGCCCAAAATCGCCCATGTGGACTAAGGCCGTCAACGAGATCTTTAAATCCCCGCCACCACTACCAGCAAGTCGACGATCCAGACACCAGATGACCCGGCGTTGTGTTTCTTGTGAGAATTCTCGGACTCGCCCCCTACATCCCACTCACTAACCCCTTCCTGTTGTCTCTCGGTTTCTTGCCTGTCGATGTCGACATGGTTGTGTGGTGGCCGCTTGGCCTTGGCCGCCCAATTCACTCTTCCCCGGTCTTGTTCTGCGACCGACAAGCCGGCTCTCCCTCACAGGTGATCCCCCGGGCGCGGCCCGATGTACCTATTTCCCACAACGGCGTATCCTTCTCGTCAAAAGAGTCTTTATCGAGTAGCGCCTGCTCAGCCGGGTTGTTCGTCCAGGAATCCTGAAATCCGCGCAGAAGAGCCAGACCTGGTCGGCCTTCGCGGCGAGCCGCTTCGCCAGGACATAGGCGGGGTGGTTCGCGTCGTCCTTCCAGGCCGACACCGGTTGGTCAGCCGGCCCCACTGGACGTCGGTGTCGTAGCGGGTCCGCAGGTCGGCGAGCGACTCCGCGTCGAGGCGGTCCTTCCCGGCGGCGGTCGCGGCGACCACGGCGTGGTGGGCCTCGCGGAGCAGTTCGATGAGCCGGCCGGCCCAGGCCTGGACCTTCGGATCCAGGTTCGCCACGCCCCGCAGGTGGCGAATGACGTGCGCAGAACATTGCTGGATGCCGGCGAGCTGTGCGGCGAACTGGTACCAGCCGGCGTAGTCGTCCCGGACCAGGGTGCCGTGGTAGTCGGACAGGACATGCAGGCCGTCGATCGCCGCCGACGAGCGGGAGTGGATCCCGGCGTACCAGACCAGCCCCGGGCCCGGGGTGCGCACGGTGACGACGTGCGGGTCCCGGACAGCGGCTTCCCTGCCTCGTCGAGGTCCCGCAGATCCGGCGTGGGTCACCTGGGTTCAGCTCGGCGAGCGAGACCACCAGCGCCTGCTCAGCCTCCCCCTCGGTGGCGAACGGACCGCGCCGCGGGTGCCTGCGCCTCCCGCTCGGGCCTGGTGGAATCTCGCGGCGAAACCACCAGGCACCATTGTCGGACCGGCCCAACTTGGGGTAGTGCTTTCCGAGCTCCTTCTTCGTGAGCGGATCCTGGCAACTGCACCTCTTGGAGACAGAACCCTTCACCGGTCGACGCTCCAAGCGGCCGCCCGGCCTCGCGACGGGAGAACGTCCGAGCACACGTCGTCCGCAGCGCCGTCGACGGCCGGCTCACCCCGGCGACCGTGCTCCGCGTCGTCACGGCCCGGCCACGGGACCTGTCGGTGTTCCTCTGCGGTCCCGAGCCGCTCGTCGAAGCGATGACCGAAGGCCTGCGGGCCGGCGGCGTCCCCGCCGGCCGCTTCTACCGCGAGTACTTCGACTGGCGCTGACAAGGCTCGACGCACCGCTCCGTCGGTGGTGGGTGGTGTTCGTCCGGCGACTCGGCCTCCTCGAGCAGCAGTTCCGCCGCAGGGGCGACCCGCGACGGTCGGTTCAGCAGGTTGGACACCGTGCCGACCGAGATCCCGGCCACGAGCGCGACCTCGCGGATGCTCGGCGTCGTCACCCTCCCCTCACGGTTGGATGGGAGCTCGGACACGGATCAAAACTGAAACGTGTCAAGCATGGGAACCCACGGGCGTGCGGGCCGGGCCACAACTGGTCGAGCCAGGGAGGCATCCCGGCTTGACGTGGCCCCCCAGGTCACCTATCGTTCGGGGACCGGTTATGAATCGTTTCAATTGTCTCAATCGGGCAGGACGTGCGCCAGGCATGCACCTGACGCCTCCGGGCCTTCGTGTACACGCGTCATGACAAGAACGGGAACGAGATGGCCGATCTGACGGCGGTGAAGTCCGCGCTGAAGGCGCAGCAGATCGAGACACCGTCGTGGCCGCTCGGGAATGGTCGTCGACCTGCCAGCTGAGGCTCCGCTGTCCGACGTCGTCACCCGCCTCAAGGAACTGCACGCGGCCTACCGGGAGGACTACGCCGCCTACTAGTGCGTTGTCCGCGAATGCGGGTCGGTTCTTGTTGATCAGGCGGCGTTTCTGGTGTGGCCCCAGCGGTGCTGGCGTTCGGAGTGGATACGGG
>NZ_MBLO01000170.1 GCF_001854805.1 Pseudofrankia coriaricola | reverse complement strand
TGGAAAGCCTCAACCAGGACAAAGTAGACGCAAGCGGCGTCTCACCACGCGATCACTGAACGTCACCACCGAATATGCGCCAGAGCCGTTGTTCTTACAGGCCCGTCGGCGCGTCCGTCCCGTCGCTGCGGCCTCGGGGTTTACTGGGTTCCGCTTCCCGGCGGAGGTGATCGTGCTGCGAGTGCGGTGTATCCGCGCTACGGCCTGTTCTACCTGGACGTCGAGGAGCTACTGGCTGAGCGCGGCATCGACGTCGATCATGTGACGATCTGGAGGTGGGCGCAGCGGTTCACCTCGCTGCTGACCGACGCGCCCGGCCGTTGGACTGAAACTCCTCCGCTCCGCCCAGGTGATCGGCTCCGGACACGGCCGGGTAACGGGGACACATTGCTGTGTCCCCGTCCCCTCAGAGACCGTGCGTGCGCCTTCCAACGCACACGGCTCAAGCAGCCCGTGTGGGCGTGCAGTCTCCGCAGTTGCTGTCCGAGTGTCAGCGTTGTCCGCCGCCTGGGTGGCGACGGGCGCAGTCAGCGTGCATGTATATCCCCGCGTGCATGGTTCCTGTCGTGCTTGTGTGGTGTCCAGCCCGGCCGTCCGCGTTTCCCGCGACGATGTCCTTTCGTTCGATCGCCGTGCGGAACATGCGGAACCAGTTCTCCCATTGTCCGGGAGAATCTGGTGTGCGGTCGGCGAACAGCAGGCTGTGGCCGCAGCCCGGACATCTGCCGCCCTGTGCGCGAAGAGCACGTTGGACAGACGATGCCAGTGGTGGGCTGTGGCGGGTCTGCCGTCGACGTCGGTCGGCCCAGTACGTGGCGAGGGCCGGGTCGTCCGGGGACGACCTGCCCGCGACCATGACGTGCCGGATGATCGGAGTCCAGGCGTATTTGTGCAGGTGGGCGCCTGTCTTGTGGTCTCCGAACACCCACTGGTCGTTCCTGGACCTGTTGAACGGGCCCCAGTAGCGTTGCCTGATCCACTGGCGGCCCTTGTTGGGGTGGGCGCCCCGCGCCCATTGGTCGAGCTGCACCCAGAGGGTCAGGTCCAGCCCGCTGAACGCTTTCTTCGCCACCCCTGTCCGGTAGTAGGCCGCCTGCCCTCTGATGATGGGGTTCAGCGCGCCTATCACGGCCGAGGCGGGCTGTCCCCGCAGCGCCCGCAGCTCGGCCTTCGTCCGCCGCCGTATCCTGACCAGCGCCTCCCCGCTGGGTTTGATGAGCAGTTTGGGGCCGTCCTTCGTCAGGTAGCTCCGGACGTTGAACGAGAGGAAGTCGAACCCCTGCGTGATGGTGGTGATCCGGGTCTTTGCATCGTTGAGGCGCAGACCCTTCGGCGCCAGCCAGGCAGCAAGGCGGTCCCGTGCCGTTTCGGCCTGTTCCCGGCTGTGGCAGAGCACGACCAGGTCGTCGGCGTAGACGACGACGGCGGGGCAGTCCCGGGCCAGTTCTCCATTCGGCCGGTATCTGACTCCGGCGGCTTCCTCTATGCCCTGTAGTGCTATGTTGAGTAGCAGCGGTGAAATCACCCCACCCTGGGGAGTTCCCTCCGGGGTCGGGGTGTACCGGTTGTTGTCGACCACTCCCGCCCGCAACCATCCGGCTATCTGTCCCCGCCCGGGGAAGCCGCGAAGGCGGTTGAGCAGGTGGTCATGGTCGATTCTGTCGAACGCGGCCTGAAGGTCCGCGTCGAGGATCCATCCGCGTTTCGCTCCTTTCCTGCCCGCCACGGAGAAGATCTTCTCGATCGCGTCATGGGAGCCCCGTCCGGGCCGGAAGCCGTACTGGGTGGCATCCAGCCGGGCTTCCCACTCGGGTTCCAAAGCGTTCTTGACCCGGTTCTGCTGGGCGCGGTCCGCGATGACGGGTATACCGAGCGGTCGGCCTTTTCCGTTCTTCTTGGGGACATGCACCCGTCGGACCGGGAGCGCCTCGGCACCCGCCCCGTGGCGTTGCAGCCACCGGGCCAGTACCGCTCGCTGGCGAGAGGTCATGGCGACCTCGCCGTCCACTCCCGGGGTCCTTCGGCCGGAGTTGCGCTGGGCTACCTGCCGCACGCTGACCAGCGTGTTGGCGCGGCTGCGCAACATCAGTTTCTGTAGATTTCGGGCGCGTTTGATGTCGCCCGCCTGCGTCGCCTTGAAGATCCTCTGCCGTAGCCGCGCTACCTGCCTGTCCTGCGACGACCAGTCGATGGCGTCCCAGTCCGGCAGGTCCTCGGATCCGTTCGCCCCGGCGTCGGACACGGTAGACGCCGTTACCACGGCGGTACTGCTCGTGTTCTCCGCCAAGGCGCCCAACGTGCCCCTCGGACTCGGGCGGTTCCTTGTCATCGGTGTGTTCAAAAGGCCACCTGGCTCACGTCGGCTCCCTTTCGGGCCCAGGCAAGGATCAGGCCTGGTATACGGCCAGTTACGCGGGCTCGGCCGGTTGAAGGTCCCGCCATCTGCGCCCGCCTTCCTGTCGCCTTTCGGCTGCCGCCGTTCGCTTCTTGAGCCATCCTTTCCCGCCGCGGGATTAGACCCCCCTTGCGGTCGGCTTACCGGAGCCGGTCAGCTCTCCGGACCTCGACGGGTAGAGGTCGGACCGGGGCGCGGTGCTTGCCTTGCGGCCAGCCCGTTTCCCCGGCCCGCCTCTCCGAACCGGACTTGTCGTAGGGTAGGCCGCCGACGAGGTGCCAGTTGACCTGGTCCTTTTCCGACGGCCCCCCTCCGAACCAGCCGTGCCCGCTTTCCGTAGCAGCTGGCTCTCCAGTGCTCATCGTGGTCTGCGTTTAGGACGTCCGGCATGGATGTCCTCGTGGCAGGCGCGGCAGACGACGAGGGTCTTGCGGTGGCGGGAGGCCATCCGTATGACCCATTCGGGTTGCTGTTTCCGCCCTTTGGGATTGAGGTCTTTGAGCGCCCTGATGTGGTGCACTTCAACCTGTTCCGTGGAGCCG
>NZ_MBLO01000169.1 GCF_001854805.1 Pseudofrankia coriaricola | reverse complement strand
TCGGATGTCCAGCCAGAGCTGGTGACGGCGCATTGGCGCAATACCAACCCAGCCACCTCGTCAGCCCGGTCCCAGCTCCACCACCGCCATCTGCCAGGGCCCGGAACCACGTGGGGAGGGCGCCCAGCGCCCGACACGGGGCGAGCGCATCCAGCGCCTCGCCCCGACGGCCAGAGGGCGTCCGTCGCTACTCGGCGGGCCGAGGCTCGCCGTCCACTGAGGCGGCGGGCTCCTCGTCGACTGAGGACACCGAGGCGGCCGCGGCCACCACCAGGTCGTCGAGCAGCGCCTTACGCCCGGCGTAGCGGGTGGCGAGCTGGTCGGCCTGCTCTGCCGGCAGGCGACCCAATCGGACCGGGTCGCTGTTGTCCGCCATGTCGGCACGCTTCACCACGACCGCGAGCGGGTTCGCCGCGACCCTGGCCAGGTATGCCTTGGTGGCCTCGCCCGGGCGCTTCGTCAGGGCGTCCACGGCGGCGACGACCCGCGGCGGATATCCGAGGGTCTCGAGCTCCTCGAGCGTCACAGGCGTGTCCTCGACGACGTCGTGCAACAGCGCCGCGAACTGTGCGTGTACCGGATCCACCCCGGCGGCCGAAGCGGTGCGTTCCACCGTGGCCTGGACCCGCAGCGGATGACCGATGTACTCCTCGCCGGCTTTGTCCAGCTGCCCGGTGTGCATCTCGGTCGCGAACGCGGCGGTCTCCTCCATCGTCGGTGTAGCGGGCGAATCCACGTTGATGTCCTTCTGGTCGGTCAGGCGAGACCTACCGCCCCGCCTGACGGTCTCGTCGACGTCCGGACTCCGGATGCTCTGCCCATCGAAGGTCGGAGGAGCAGCGCCGGATTCGGGACACTCCATGCGCTCCATGTTCTCCAAGGTAGCCATGACGGCGACTCGTCCGCCGGCCCAGCCAGCCGCCTCCAGATCGCGTCCGCCTGGTCAGCCCGGGCTCATGGACCCTTATCCTGTGACCCACAGGCACGCATGAGGGCCTCGCGGGCAGGGAAGGTGCGGGGAATGCCGGAGGCGACGCGGGATGAACCCCTATCGGGTGATGGACAGCCGATGCTCTCCCGTAGGGCAGGAAGACCATGCGGACAGGCCCTAGCATCGCCTTCCGTGGAGCGCTTCGTCGTAACTGGTGGATCAAGGCTTGCTGGCCAGGTCCTTGTTCCTGGGGCGAAGAACTCCGTCCTGAAGCTGATGGCCGCGAGCCTGCTCGCGCCTGGCACGACGACGCTGTCGGCGGTGCCGGACATCCTCGACGTCGGCGTCATGGCCGACGTGCTGACCGCGCTCGGGGCGACGGTCCGCCGGGACCTGGCCGCCGGGTCGATGGCCATCGACACCCCAGCGATGCCGGGAGCGGCGGCCGACCCCGCGCTGGTGCGCCGGATCCGCGCCTCGGTCGCCATCCTCGGCCCGCTGGTCGGCCGACGCGGTGAGGCACGGGTGGCGCTGCCCGGTGGGGACGCGATCGGTTCCCGGGCGCTCGACATGCATGTCAACGGGCTGCGCCGCCTCGGCGCGGTGGTGGACATCGAGGACGGCGCCCTCGTCGCCCGCTCGTCCGGCCGGCTGCAGGGCGCGGCGATCTGGCTGGACTTCCCGAGCGTGGGCGCCACGGAGAACCTGCTGATGGCTGGCGCCGTCGCCAAGGGAACGACTGTCATCGACAACGCCGCCCGCGAGCCGGAGATCGCCGACCTTTGCGAGTTCCTCACCGAGATGGGCGCGCGTATCGAGGGGATCGGCGGGTCGACGCTGGTCATCGAAGGCGTGGACGAGCTGCACCCGGTGGCGCACGAGACCGTCCCAGATCGGATCGTCGCCGGAACCTATGCCATCGGCGCGGTGATGACCCGCGGGGACGTAATGATCCGCAACGGGCGCGCCGAGCACCTCGGGATCGTGCTGGAGAAGCTGACGGCCGCCGGGGCGAGCGTCGAGACCAGCGCCGACGGATTCCGGGTAAGCATCCAGGACCAGCCGCGCTCGATCGACGTCGTCACGCTGCCCTACCCCGGCTTCCCGACGGACCTGCTTCCCCAGATCATCGCGCTGGAAGCGGTCAGTCAGGGCATCTCTCTGATCACCGAGAACGTCTTCGACAGCCGGTTCGTGTTCTGCCGGGAGCTGCTGCGCCTGGGCGCCCAGCTACGCACCGACGGCCACCACGTGGTCGTCCGCCCGGCCTCCAGGCTGGTCGGCGCGCCCGTCGTCGCCTCCGACGTGCGGGCCGGGGCGGGCCTGGTGCTCGCGGGGCTGGTCGCCGAGGGCATGACCGAGGTGCATGAGGTTCACCACATCGACCGTGGCTACGCCGGCTTCGTGGAGAACCTGCGGGCCCTCGGCGCGGACATCCTCCGTGATCAGGTCACCGCGGCGGCCTGAGGCCGTCCCGCGGCCGGACGCTTCGCGCCCGCCGCCGGGCGCGGCCTGTCGGGCGCTGAGCGCCCTCCCCACGTGGTTCCGGGCCCTGGCATATGACGGTGGTCGGACCTGTCCCAGGCTGACGAGGTCGCCGGGTTGGCGCTGCGCTGAGGCGCCGTCGCCATCTGTGGTTGGGTAGCGCGCGTTGCTTGTCGGAACATCTCGTGCCCGGGCGCGGGGTGACGCCGAAACTCATGGATTCGGGTCTGCCCCGGCTGGCGGGCGAACGGCATACTGCTGTACTCGACACGTAGCTTGGCTACGTATGGGAGCAGCCGTCCGGTGGGCGTTGACTGTCCCTGGCGCCCGCGGACCTCGACTGCCCCCGAGGGGAGTTTGACCGCGGCTCCGGAGTGCCGCCCACCCCTGAGGCGCCGGTAGGCCGGTGCCTGTGCGATCCTGCCTTTCGATTGCACAGGCCTGAGGCCTACGTCCCCGGGGCACTACGGGGGAAGGTGTGGAGGCTGAACGGAGGCATGTGCTGGAGATGGACGTACCGATGCCGGCGGGCTCTGGTGAGCGGGGCCGCACAGCAGGCGCGCCCTTGGTGACCTGGGTCGAGCAACGGCGCCCATTCGTAATCGCCGGTGCCTTCGTCCTGGCGGTCGTGCTCGGCATCGTCATCGGCCTGGCCACCGCCTCGTCCTCCCCCTCGGACGACCCGGGAGGCAACGTCGACGTCACCGCTCCCGAACGCCGTCCTCCACTGCCGGCGATCTCCTGGGATGGCAGTCGCGAGCCCGGGAAAGGCATGAACCTGCAGCTTGGCCAGGACTTGTCCCCCATCGTGCGGACGGCTTTGACCTGGGCAGCCGCCGATTACGCACTCGCCAAGGCCGGGAAGCCGACGTGGTCGAAGGTCTACCTCGATGCGGGCTCTCCGACCCCAGGCACCGCGAACGCGCAGACGGCCACCAGCCGCGCGACGCTGACGGACCAGTCCATCACCATCCCGCAAGGTCTGCTCTACGGTGCGGTCCAGGGCGCTGATGCCGCCCATGACCAGTTCTGGGCCGTCGGCAACGCCGACACCACTGGTTCCACCATCCCGACCGACGTCCCGGTGGACAACCTGTACGTCTGGGAGCGGATCGGCAGCGGCCCGTGGACGGTGGTGGCGAGCGGCGCGAACGCCTGCGCCAAGATCTCTCCGGGCATGACCGCGATCTGGGGTACCCACCCCGCACCCTGCGGCGCCTCCTGACGCGCCCCCGACACGCACCCACCGAGGCCCCGCCCGCGTCGCCAGCCAGATCCGGTTGCCTGCCGCTGCCCGCGATCTGAGCGCCTGGCACGCCGCTGCATCGCGGCTCGCCAGGCGCGCGGCGCGCGGCTCGCGGGCAACACGATGGCGATTTCCGATCTCGCCGCCCGCCGGGTATGTGTGACAGTTCGCATGGCGGGCGCGCGGCAGGGTGACGCCGGTACGCTTTCGCTGTTGGCCACGATCTGGGAGGTGGCGCTTCGCCGCCGCGCGGCCTCCCCAACGGCGAGGGGATGGCTGGCGATGGTTGACCAGGCCGGTCAGGGCACGGACAGCTCGGTTGGCCGCCCGGAGCGGGATCGGCCGTGGATCGTCCGGACATACGCGGGCCATTCCAGCCCGGCGGAAAGCAACGCGCTCTACCGACGGAACCTCGCCAAGGGCCAGACAGGGCTGTCGGTCGCCTTTGACCTGCCGACGCAGACCGGCTACGACCCTGACCACCCGCTCGCCCGCGGCGAGGTCGGCAAGGTCGGCGTGCCCGTCGCGCACGTGGGCGACATGCGAGCGCTGTTCGAGGGCATCCCGCTCGACCGGATGAACACCTCGATGACGATCAACGCCACCGCCATGTGGCTGCTGGCCCTCTACCAGGTCGTCGCGGAGGAGCAGGGCGCCGACCCGGCCGCGCTCGGCGGCACCACCCAGAACGACATCATCAAGGAGTACCTGTCCCGCGGGACCTACGTCTTCCCGCCGGGGCCGTCGCTTCGGCTGATCACCGACCTCATCGCCTACACGGTGACCGAGATCCCGAAGTGGAACCCGATCAACGTCTGCAGCTACCACCTGCAGGAGGCCGGTGCCACGCCGGTGCAGGAGCTGGCCTACTCGATCTGCACGGTGATCGCGGTACTGGACGCGGTGGTCGCCTCGGGCCAGGTGCCACAGGAGCGGATGGGCGACGTCTGCGCCCGGATCTCCTTCTTCGTCAACGCCGGGGTGCGTTTCGTCGAGGAGATGTGCAAGATGCGCGCCTTCGGGGCGCTCTGGGATGACCTGCTGCGTACTCGCTACGGCGTCGAGAACCCCAAGCACCGCCGGTTCCGCTACGGCGTGCAGGTCAACTCGCTGGGCCTGACCGAGGCGCAGCCGGAGAACAACGTCATCCGGATCGTTCTCGAGGCACTCGGCGTCACGCTGTCGAAGGACGCGCGCTGCCGGGCTTTGCAGCTCCCGGCCTGGAACGAGGCGCTCGGCCTGCCCCGGCCCTGGGACCAGCAGTGGTCGCTGCGCATCCAGCAGATCCTGGCCTACGAGACGGACCTGCTGGAGTACGAGGACATCTTCGAGGGCTCTGTCGTGATCGAGAAGCGAGTCGCCGAGCTGGTCGAGGCGGCACGGGCCGAGATCGACCGCGTGCAGGCGATGGGCGGCGCGGTCGCCGCCGTCGAGTCCGGCTACATGAAGTCCCAGCTCGTCTCGTCGCAGGCGGCCCGACGCGGCCGGATCGAGAGCGGCGAGGACGTCGTCGTCGGCGTCAACCGGTTCACCGAGACCGAGCCGAACCCGTTGCTCGCCGACCTGGACGCCGCCATCCAGACCGTCGACCCGGCGGTCGAGGCGGCGGCGAAGGAGGCACTGGCCTCCTGGCGGGCGAAGCGCGACCCGGCCGCTGTCGACGAGGCACTGCTCACGCTGCGCGAGGCGGCCAAGTCCGACACCAACATGGTCCCGGCGACACTTGCCTGCGCCCGCGCCGGTGTCACCACCGGCGAGTGGTCCGAGGTGCTGCGCGAGGTCTTCGGCGAGTACCGCGCGCCCACCGGGGTGTCCGGCGTGGCGGTCGGCGCGTCGGCCAGCACAGCCGCCGGCGACGAGCTCGCCGCCGTCCGGGAGCGGGTCGCCGCGACCGGCCGGGAGCTGGGCCGCCGGGTCAAGGTCCTCATCGGCAAGCCCGGCCTGGACGGGCACTCCAACGGCGCCGAACAGATAGCGGTGCGCGCCCGCGACGCCGGTTTCGAGGTCGTCTACCAGGGTATCCGCCTCACGCCCGAGCAGATCGTCGCCGCCGCCGTCCAGGAGGACGTCCACCTCGTCGGCCTGTCGATCCTGTCCGGCTCCCACCTCGAGCTGGTGCCCCAGGTCCTCGACGGCCTGCGCGCCGCCGGCCTCGGCGACCTCCCGGTCGTCGTCGGCGGCATCATCCCCGACCGCGACGCCGAGACCCTGCGCTCGGCCGGCGTCGCCGCCGTCTACACCCCCAAGGACTACGGCATGACCGCGATCATGTCCGGCTTCGTCGACATCATCCGCGCCGCGAACGGCCTGGCCTGACACCCACGCGCGCAACGACCACTCACGCTCGCCCCGCCTGCCAATCGGCGCAGTTTTATATCACCCTGTCTTGACAGGGTGATATAAAACTAGTCCATGGCAGCCAGCCGCCAGAGCCTCACTCGCGAGATCGACCGAGCGCTCCAGGAGGTGCTCGGCGGGCGCAGGGCGTCCGAGCTGGAGTCGCTGACTCTGGACTTCAAGGAGCTCAAGCGCCCCGCGGCCAATGACCGCGACCCGCTCAAGGCCGCGGCCACAGACCTGGCCGAAGCTGTCGCCTGCCTGTCGAACAGCCGAGGTGGCACGGTCATCGTCGGCATTTCGGACGCCAGCTCCGGACAGGCAGCCGTAGTCGGCGTTCCGGACAATCTCGATGCCGACGAACTGCGGCGACGGATCTGGCAGCTGACCTCACCGCCACTCGTTGTCCATCTCGAGGACCGGCAGGTCAGCGGCCATCGCATCCTGTTGCTAGCTGTAGAGCCCGGGTTCGACCTTGTCCGCGTGGGCGGCAAACTCCGGGAACGAATCGGCACCTCCTGTGAGCCGCTGACAGCCGCGCGAGAAGCCGCCATGCGGGAGGACCGACGGGGCTACGACTGGTCCGCCGAGCGAACGCACCTGCGTGTGGAGGACGCCTCCGCCCGTGCCGAAGAGGAGGCGCGGCGCCTTCTCGTCGAGGCAGGTGACGCGCAGAGCCGCCGACGGGCCGAGTTGAGCACCGCGGATCTGCTTCGTGAATGCGGGGTGCTGCTGGACGACGGGCACCTGACACGAGCGGGCGCATTGCTGTTCTGCGCAGCCACGGGGTTGGCCGCCGAACCGTCCCTGCACTACCTGCGGCGGCGCACGCCGGCCGGTTCCCTCGCTCGTCCGCCGTCTGTCCACGACACTCGGTTGATCGTCGCGGTCGTCGACGTACTGCGTGGCATCGACGCGATCAACGAAACTACGTCCGTGACGCTGCCGACTGGCGTCCAACAGCAGTTGGAGACGATCCCCGGTCCAGCCGTTCGGGAAGCGGTCGTGAACGCGGTCGCGCACCGCGACTACCGTCACCCGGAACCGATCGTGCTCGAGCACAGCCCGAGCCGCCTCGTCGTCACCTCGCCGGGCGACCTGGTGTTCGGGGTGACCGAGGAAAACATCCTCACGCACGTGTCGAAGCCGAGGAACCGCTGCCTGATCGACGCGCTACGGGTCCTTCGCCTCGCGGAGCGAGCCGGTACCGGAGTCGACGTCATGGTCCGCGCGATGGTGCGCGCCGGCCACACCCCTCCGGTGTTTCACAGCGGCGGAGGCAGCGTCCGGGTCGTGCTCGACGGCGGCGCGCCGGCCGCCCGACTCTCCGTCATGATCGCCAGCCTGCCGTCCGAGATCCAGGACGACACAGACGCCATCCTGGTCATCCACTACCTGCGCTCCCACCCGACCGTCGATGCCCCGACGATCGCTCCGGTCCTGCAGAAGAGCGTCGAGGAGGCCAGCGAGGCGCTCCGGCGGCTGTCCGACGACGCCTACGACCTCCTCGAGCCAGCACGCGAGACCCGCCGTTACCGGCTACCGACCTACCGGTTCCGCGAACGGGTCCGCGCCGAGCTCGGCACCCTGCTCCCGTACCACCGCAACTCCTCGGACGAATCCGAACGACGAATAGTCGCCCACCTGCATGAGTACGGGACCATCTCCAACCAGACCGTCCAGAACCTCCTGCTCGTGGGCAGCCAACGCGCCAGCGTCATCCTGCGCTCCCTCGCGGAGCGAGGCGTCATCGAGCGAACCGCCGACTCCCCAACCCGCGGCCCAAGCGTCCGCTACCAACCCGGTCCAGCCTTTCCCACCAAGAAGCGCTGACGGCCGCCCGGCCCTGTCCGCCGCATCAGGCTGGACCGCCGCGACGGTGTTCCAGCTCGGCCCGAACCTCGTCGAGCGTGGGCGTCTCGCCAACGGCGATGTCCTCCCGAGCTACCCCCGGTATCACGTGATGCTCGCGCGCGTTCGCACCCTGTGTGGCGACTTCCACACCATCGAAAGGACGCACAGAGCCGTCCCTGGGACAGTCCGGTTCGTCCGCCACACCGTGGTGTGGCGGACGAACCTACACGGTTTGCCGAGCTACCGGTCAGGGCTGCCGGTTCAGGTTGGCCATCTGCTCCGGGGTGATGACGTCTCCGCAGGTGGCCGTGGAACTGCTCGGCTGGAACTTCGACCCGTCCGGGCTGATCTTGATGGTGTAGTAGCAGGTGGAGGTCTGGCGGAAGTTCGCCGACAGGTCGTTGCTGGCGTCGGGGGTCAGGCCGGCGCCGTCGTAGTCCCTGACGGCGCGTAAGTCGGAGATGAAGGACTCCCGGGTGGGGCATTTTCCGGCGGCTTGCAGGCCGCGGATGAACAGGTCGGCGGAGATCCAGCCGTCCACCGCGATGTCCTGGGTCGGCGGTTGGATCTCCGGGGCGTAGTTGTTCATCGCCTGCTCGAACTTCTGCTGCGCCGGAGTGTTGAGCTCGAAGGGCTGGGTGGTGGTGGAGATGGACACGCCGGCGAGTGCGCGGCCGTACTGGGCGAGGATGCCGTTGTCGTAGCCCAGCGGCATCAGCGCGACTTTGAGGCTGCCGCCCAGGGCCACGCCGATCCTGGCGAGTTCCGGCAGCAGCTTGGCGGCACCGGCCGGTATCAGCACGCCCGCGAGGGCGTCGATGTTGTTTGCCTTGATCTGCTGGGCGACGCTCTGGTAGTTCGTGATCTCGCTGGTGTAGATCGTCTTGACGACCGTAACGTTGCTTGCCTTCAGGCTCGCCATGACCTGCTGCGTGTAGTCCCCGCTCGTGGCGATCCCGTCGATCGCGAAGAGGGCCGCGCGGGTGCCGCCCTGGTCGTGGACGTACTTGCCCAAGGTCGTGCTGGAGCCCTTCCCGAGGTAGAACCACGAGAACATGTTGTTCATCCCCAGCCAGACCGGCTCGCTGGCGATACCGACGACCGGGACGTTGCGCTCCTCCAGGAGCTTGGCCGAGTCCGCGCCGGCGCCGCCGGGCGCGCGAATGAGTCCGAAGATCTTCTCCTGGTCGAGGAGCTCCTGGGTCACGGACAGGCTGAGCGCCGTGTCGCCTCCGTTGTCCCGCCAGGCGTAGGTGACCTTGCGGCCGTAGACGCCGCCGTCCTCCTCGTTGGCGACGTGGAAGCGGGCGTCCACGCCGGCCCGGAAGGCACGCATGGTGTCGGCTCCTGGGCCGGTGTCGCTCCAGACCATGCCGGCCTTGACCTCGGTGGGCGTGATGCCGGGCGCCGTCGCCGAGCACGCCCCGCCCGCCCCGCTCGCGCCTCCGCTGCCGCAGGCGACCAGGGAGGCGGCCAGGCCGCCGGCACCAATCGTGAGCGCGACCGCTCTCAGTAATCGCTCGCTGGCTAGCAATAACACTTGTGACCCCTTCGGTGTCATGGCGGCGGTGCGCGCCCGAATGGGCAAGCGTCCACCGTGCGGGAGAGAGTCGCACGTCAACACGGCCGCGGTCTCGCGCTGGGGATGGCGAATCCGGCACCTTGGTGCGTCGACTCTGGCGTGGCCGGCGCTTCCCACGACGGCCGCGAACATCGCCTCCGTGCAGTCAGCCCGTGCCGCCGCCGGCCTGATGACACTCATCGAACAACTGGCCGCCCTGGGCGCCGTCCACGGGTTGGCTGGGAACGAGTTCCTCACCGCGGCCATCGCGATCGTCCGGCTGACGGACGGTCACGCCGACACCAACGACCTGCTGGAATGGATTATCACGGGAAGCGCCGCCGGCCTGCTCCAAACGCTCAGATCCGCCGAGTCCGCCGACCCGGACTGCACCCGGTTCCCACGCTTCGGCGCGCACGACGACGCGACTCTCGTCTGGGCTCAGGTGTGATCTCGGGTGATCGAGTTAGGCGCCCGTACGCGCCTCGACCATAGGGTCACTCCATGGCTGTCCATCTGACGCGCATTTACACGAGGACTGGTGACGACGGGACGACCGCGTTGGGGGATATGTCGCGGACGGTGAAGACGGATCCGCGCCTGGGGGCGTACGCGGATACCGACGAGACGAACGCGGCGATCGGCGTGGCGCTGGCACTCGGGGGGGTGTCGGACGAGGTGCGCGAGGTGCTCCAGCAGATCCAGAACGACCTGTTCGACGTCGGCGCCGATCTGTCGACACCGGTCGTGCCGGGCCCCAAGTACCCACCGCTTCGGGTGACACAGGCGTACGTCGACCGGCTGGAGGCTGCCTGCGACCGGTTCAACGAGGATCTGCCGAACCTCGACTCGTTCATCCTGCCGGGCGGCACAGCGGGGGCCGCGCTGCTGCACGTGGCCCGGACGGTCTCGCGGCGCGCGGAGCGCAGCGTCTGGACGCTCCTCGCGGTCGACGGGGAGCGGACGAACCCGCTGACGGCCCGTTACCTCAACCGCCTCTCCGACCTGCTGTTCATCCTGAGCCGCGTCGCCAACCCCGGCGGCGACGTCAAGTGGCGCCCAGGCGGCAACGCCTGACCGGAGCTGTGAGCGGATCGCGCCACACAGCGCACGCTCTCGTTGACAAGTCGGGGAACAACAGCGGCGG
>NZ_MBLO01000168.1 GCF_001854805.1 Pseudofrankia coriaricola | reverse complement strand
CTCGGACACCGCGAGCAGATCCACCGGCGGCACCCGGCGGCCACCGACCGGCGCCACGGCGGCCAACTGATCCAGGACAGGGACAGCCGACGATAATGGTGCGGCGGGCATGGCACCTCGAGGACGATCAGGCTGGCGTAGGAACCTCCATGATCATCCGAGGGTCATGCCCGTCCTCTTTCGGCCCCGCCCACCAGCACCAACCCGCGCCCTGGAACCACCGGAAACCCTCAGCACGACCTACCGGTCGCTACCAAGCAAACTTGCCGCAGCCCTGGGCTGCCAGGCGTTCGCTTCGTCGTAGGGCGTGGCTGTCTTGAAGCAGCCGTGGAGGATGCCGACGAGGCGGTCGGCGAGTTGGCGCAGGGCGGCGTGGTTGGCTCCGCGTTCTCGTTGCCGCCCGTGTGCTCGCCCGCCAGCGGCTACCGCCCGGAGTCTGCCGAATGGCTGACTCCCAGAACTCATTTGGAGTCCATGCGATGCTAGATCTTCGCCGACGATCGTTGAGAGCCGCCGTGCTTGCGGTCAGTGCCGCCAGCCTTACGGCCGGCCTGGTCTCGTGTGGCGGATCAAGCGATGTCGCGACCAGCGGCATGTCCTGCCGGGCGCTGGCGCCGGGCATCACGCCCGCAGCGATCAAGGTCGGCGTGATATTACCTGACACGGGTCCTGCAGCTTCCAGCTTTCGCGCCTTCCGCGCCGGCGTCGACGCCCGGTTCGACAGCGTCAACGAGGAAGAGGGAGGCATCTACGGCCGACAGATCACCTACGCCTGGCGCGACAACGGCGGGGTGAGCGATCTCAACGAGCACGCGGCCCAGGAGCTCGTCACCGACGAGAGGGTCTTCGGGATCGTTCAGGAGCCATCCGCTGCCGGCGGCTCGATCGGCTGGCTCAACGAGCAGGGCGTCCCGGTAACCGGATTAGCCCTTGACTCGAATTGGCAGGGCATGAACAACATGTTCTCGTGGTATTACTTCGGCAAGGGCTCGACCACCACCTGGGGCCAATACCTGCGCGGACGGGGCGTGTCGCGCGTGGTCGTATTCGCTACCGGAGTAAATGCGACCAGCGTGGATAGCAACCAAAAGATCGTCGCCAGCCTGCGAGCCAGCCGGATCCAGGTCGTCAAGACTTTCTGGGTCGCTGAAACAACCACGAGCTTTCAGAACCTTGCCCAGCAGACAAAAGCAGCGAACGTCGACGGCATCGCTGGGGTCCTTGTGCCCGAGGCGGCTGCCCAGCTCCTCCCGGATCTTCGCGGGGTCGGTCTGACTCTCGGAGGGAGCCTCAAGGCCGCATTGCTGCCGCTCGGCTACGACTCAAGCGTCCTCGAGAAGGAGGGTCCGGCGCTCGCCGGGGTTTCCATCGCCACACTAGTCAATCCGTTCGAGAATGACACTCCGGGACAGCGGAAGTTCCGCCAGGCGATGACCGCCTACTCCCCTGAGACCCAGCCTCCGACCCAAGACAGCGCGGTCTATGGTTGGCTCTCCGCCGACCTTTTCATCCGTGGTCTGCGGGCCGCAGGGAAGTGCCCGACCAGGGAGTCGTTCATCACCAACCTGCGCGCAGTGAAGGACTACGACGGCTCCGGCATGACCGCGCCCGACCGCAACGACCTGTCGACGAACTTCCGCGAGCCGTCCGCCTGCTACAGCGTCGTCGAAATAAGCCCGGATGGCCAGCATTTCGTCCCACAGAACGACGGCCAGCCCTACTGCGGCACCGCGATCACCCCGGAACAATTGAAGCAGCTGAACCAGGGGCCATGAGTGAGCCTTTCCCAGTAACCTCCCGCTGCGGTCTGTGACCACAACGCCATGTTTGTGTGGCGGGTGTCAGGTGGTCCGCCGGTGCTCGGTGTGGAGGATGACGAGGGCGGCTTTCACGATCAGGCCGATCTTCCAGGGGTCGAGGCTGACGTTCCGCAGGGCCTTGAAGTACTTCAGGAGCGCGTTCGCGCGTTCGCCGACGGCGCGTAGCGCGTTATGGACCCGGTTGTGTTTCTGCTGGTCGAGGGGCAGGCCTGCGCCCTGGGCTCGTTTGTGGGGGACCTGGACCTGGTCTCGTAGCCCTTCGTAGCCGAGGTCGGTGAGGATCCCGCCGTCGGCGTCGGTCCACTCGGCCAGGGCGGGCAGCGCGCCGGAGGCGCGCAGCGCGGTGGTGTCGTGTTCGCGGCCGGGGCGGACGTCGGACACCCACAGTGGCCAGCCGTCGTCGGGGGCGGAGACGACCTGGATGTTGCCGCCGTGGTTGTGGATCTTCGCGGACCACCACAGGTCGACGCCCCTGGTCGGGCCGGGGACGCGGACCCGGTCGGTCTCGATGACCGTGCCGTCGACGATGACGTGGTCGTAGCCGGCCAGGCTCGCCGCGGTGAGCGCGTTACGCAGGCCGGGGGCCTGCCAGGCGAGCACGGCGATGCCCTCATGCAGGTAGCGGTAGCCGGCCGAGGAACTGATGTCGTTGTCGTCGCAGAGATCCCCGACCCGGACACCGTCACGCAACCAGCGCAGAACGAGCACGGCCTGCGCCCAGGGAGTGAGCGCGCGGGTTCCCTTCCGGGTCCCTCGACGTCCACGCTCGGTGACCAGCAGGACCGCCAGCCGCAGGACGGTGTGCTCGGAGAACTGCAGCTTGCCGACATATGCGAGAGTCATACGCGCGCGGGGCCTCATTCGAAGTGGATCTGTGGAAGGACCTACTTCTTATCGAGACCCCGCGTTCTGCGTCCCAGCACCTCCCAGGGCACCACGGTCCGTGATCGCTACGGAGGGTGGCAGCTCGTTGCTGGGAAAGGCTCAGTGGCTGGGGCGAACCTCACGCACATGAGGACCCGGTCGACGGTCAGGAACAGCCACTCCGGCCATTACGGACCAGCCGGCCTGGATCGTTCACGGGGTTGGCGGGTTGCCTCGCGTGATCAGCGACCTGTGTTTTGATCTGGGTTTTCCTGTCTGTGGGCAGCGTCGGGGAG
>NZ_MBLO01000167.1 GCF_001854805.1 Pseudofrankia coriaricola | reverse complement strand
ATCGCCAAAGCCATGCGAGCCACCGCCCGCCAGCCCGAACGCGTCCTCCAGATCATCGGCCTGATCAGCGAAAAGGGACTTTGACGGCACCCTGGGTGTTCCCGCATCTGGATGAGCGGCAGCGCCGGCTGGTGATGGCGGCCGAGGCTCGGGCGCTGGGCCATGGGGATATCCGGGCGGTCGCGCGGGCTGCTGGGGTCCGTGAGGCCACCGTGTCGCGGGGAGTCGACGAGCTCGACGCTGGTGCCCCGCCGCTGGGCCGGGTCCGCCGGCCGGGCGGGGGCCGCAAGCGGGCGGCCGAGGTCGACCCTGGTCTGCGTCCGGCGCTGCTGGCTCTGGTCGAGCCGGACGAGCGGGGTGACCCGATGTCGCCGTTGCGGTGGACGACGAAGTCGACCCGCAATCTCGCCGAACAGCTGACCCGCCAGGGTCACCGGGTCGGCGCGGACACCGTCGGCGACCTGCTGCACGCGGAGGGGTTCAGCCTCCAGGGCAACAGCAAGACGCTGGAAGGCGCGCAGAGCCCCGACCGGGACGCGCAGTTCCGCTACATCAACGCCCAGGTCACAGACAGTCTGGACGCGGGTGACCCGGTCGTCAGCGTCGACACCAAGAAGAAGGAACTCGTCGGCGAGTACGCCAACCGCGGCCGTCAGTGGCGACCGACCGGCGACCCGGTGAAGGTCGACAGCCACGACTTCCCGGACAAGGAACTCGGCAAGGCCGTCCCCTACGGGATCTACGACCTGGCGGCAGACGCCGGCTGGGTCAGCGTCGGCACCGACCACGACACCGCCGCGTTCGCGGTCGCCTCGCTGCGCCGCTGGTGGGACGGGCAGGGCCAGGCGTCCTACCCACACGCCCGCCGGCTCCTGATCACCGCGGACGCGGGCGGCTCGAACAGCTACCGCACCCGCGCCGGGAAGACCGAACTCGCCGCGTTCGCCCTCGCCACCGTCCTGACAGTCACGGTCTGCCACTTCCCGCCCGGGACCTCGAAATGGAACAAGATCGAGCACCGGCTGTTCTCCCACATCACCATGAACTGGCGCGGCCGGCCCCTGACCAGCCACGAGGTCATCGTCAACTCGATCGCCGCGACAACGACCCGCACCGGGCTGCGCGTCCACGCCGAACTCGACACCGGCGCCTACCCCGCGGGGGCCAAGGTCAGCGACACACAGATCGACTGCCTCCCCCTGGACCGCCACAGCTGGCACGGCGACTGGAACTACACCCTGCGCCCCGAACCACCACCACCACCACCACCCGAGCCGGCCCGCGCCCCCGAACGCACCGACTGGGCACACCCAGCCGTGACCGGCCTGAGCACCGCAGCCTGGGACGAACTGATCGCCTCGCTCACCGTCCCGCACCGGATCCAGCGCGACAACGAGCTATTCGCCCGCAGGAGCGGCCCACCCACCCGCAGACCCGCCGGCGACCACCCACCCGCCCTCACCCTCGCCGAGCAAACCCTCGTGACCGTCCTGCGGCTGCGTTTCCGAACACCGCAGCCAGTCCTCGCCGAACTCTTCGGCGTCTCCCTCGGCTCCATCGCCAAAGCAGACCGGGAGATCCACCCGCTGCTCGACCAGAACCGCCACACCGTCACGCCCGCGACGACCTGTCTCGCGACCCTCGCCGACCTGACCGCACACGCCCAAGCGCACGGCATCGACCTGACACCGAAGCCCAAACCAGCGTGTTGATTATCCGCAAACCCTAAACGGCATTGCGTCCACACGCCAGTCGCGCGCCGCCGCAAAGAAATAGCGACTCGTCCGCTCCGTCTCGGGAGTGAATGTGTGCAGGACCGCCCCGCGGTACTCGTGCCCGTGCCCGGCCGGGCTTCGCAGCGTCGTCGTCGCGATGTGGTCGTCGTCGCGGTGCAGGGCCAGCGTCGGAACCCGGCTCTCGTTACGCCGATCGACGAGTGAACCCGGCTCCACCCCCATCGCCGCGGCGTGAGGAGCCCGGCAGCCCTTCGACAACGGCAGCCAGCGGTGCGGGCACCTGTCGTCGAGAGCAACAACTCCCTCATCGGTCCGGTACAACACCATCGGCCGGTCGGCGATCCGCCGGGCGAGAAGGTCGCCTCCCACCTCCGCGGAACGCGCCGCCACCTACCACATACGGCTCGGGAACGTCGGCGCGCTGCCCAGAGGCAGAGTCTCTGGGCGAGCGACGAGGCTCATAGCATCTCCTTCAATCGCACCTACTGGTTCTGTGCGCAATGACACGCGACGCCGCGCGAATGGTCCGGCTCACGCTGGAGACGGCCCCGGCCGGTTCACGGATGCACGCGGTGAGCCGAGGAGGGCATCTTCATTATCGTTTTTGGTGCCGAGAGTCGATTCTGCTGACGGCACTCGACGCCAGTCGCGGGCTGGCCGGCTGATGGTTTGCGCGCAAGCATCCTGCCTGCCGACTTAGCGTCCCGCACTCCGACACGTCCGCCCTCGACCGGCCGCCGCGAGACCTTGTACGAACCGGCGGCATCGCCGTCACCGAGCCCGAGGTCTACACCCCACCAGCGCAGCCGGTCGGCGGGCCCGTCGGGACCGTGATCGCGCACGACCTGTTCCGCGGGAACAGCCACGGCGTGCTCAGCTATGCCCGCCACACCACCCCGACTCTCGACCGCCGAGACCTGTCAGCAGCGCTGATCGCCGTCCTGATCGCGTCCGCCCGCGCCGACGTGCTCACCCGCCTCGCCGCCACAAACCCAGCCACCGACCCCACCGGCATCCGTCGACTGGCCAACTACCTTCGCGTGTTCCGGACCAAGCCGACCACATCGTTGCTGGCACCTGATCAACCCGCCGGCGCGTGGGACGACACCGACACCTCAACAGTACCGATCCGCTTCCCTCGATCCGACGAGGCAGCACGTCTGGCAGCGCCGCACTGGCCGGTCAGGCGTGATCGAGTGGTGCACCGTCGGCGCGGGGACTGTCAAGTTAGCGGCTCTGGCGCACATTCGGTGGTAACGGTGCGTTAGCGCCGGTCGTGGAGGTCAAAGCGGTCGAAATCGGCCACCTCA
>NZ_MBLO01000166.1 GCF_001854805.1 Pseudofrankia coriaricola | reverse complement strand
AACCGGTCGACGAGCACAGACGCACCGGCCCCGACATCGACGATCGCATCACGCGGACCAGTTCCCGCCGCCTCGACCAGGGCCAGGGAACTGGCTGGCTCCTGCTGAAACCAGCTGACCTCGGTCACCACCATCCGGCCATAGATGTCGTCCCAGTGCGCGCGCTGCGTCATCCGCACTCCCAACCGGCCGGCAATACCCCTCCACGATGCGCGCCATTTTGGTGGGCCAGGCGCCCCTGGCGGGGGAGGGTCGGATGGGCCGCTCGACCGACGGGGCGCCTGGCTGGTGAGTCGCGTTGGTCAGCCGGCGGCGGACGGCGTGGGGCTGGTAGAAGGGCTGGCAGCCGAGCCGATCCCGAGGCCGAGACCCGCGCCATCTGGCCCCGCGCTGGCGCTGACGCCGGTGCCGGGGCCCTGCGCCCCGAGACCGGCTCCGTCCGGTCCGATGCTGGCGCCCGTGCCCACGCCTGGGCCCCCGACGCCGACGCCGGCCCCCTGCGGCCCGGCGCTGGCGCCCGCACCAAGGCCAGGAGCCTGCACATCGACACCGGCGCCGGCCGGTCCGGCGCTGGCAGCCGCACCCGCCCCGACACCTGGAACCACGGTCGCGCTGACCGCCACCCCCACCGTCGAGGCGCAGTACTCGAAGACCCTCTCCTTGCCGCCGGCCGCGGTGACCAGCGCACCGAACTCCGGACGGTCGAGCGTGGTGCTGGCCTCGGCCGCCGCGGTCGCCCGCAGGTCCCGGCACAGCGCGACCAGCTCAGCCGAGACGGTCGCGCCCGCCGTCGGCGGCAGGACCGGGGCTACCTGCGCGGAGGGCGCAGGCGCTGAGCTCTCGCCGCCACCGGCAAAGGGAAGCACTCCCGTCGTGGCGGCGACGGCGCCGCCGGCGGCGACGGCCGTGGCGACGACCGCCGCGGTAGCGGCCTTGGCGGTCATGAGGTTGGCGAGCAGATACTTCAACACGAGTTTTCTCCGCGGCTGGGGGACGTGGACGAGATGCGCCTCCCGGAAAGCGGCCACCGCCGCTTCCTCACCGTCGAGTTCGCCGTCGCGGACCGGAGCGGCCGCGGCGGCGAGCAGATCAGCGAGGGGATCCGCACCGGTCCCCGCGATGGCCGCGCCACCGCGAAGCATCCGCTCCGCGTCACCTCGGCCGGTCCGACGGGGTCGGTGTCTGCTCATCTCAGGTCCTTCAGCGTCGAAGCTCTCTCTCGTGTTACAGGTGTCTGGAGTCCGTGGTCATCGCCAGCTGCCGGCACCTCCATCTGGTTACCGCCGACGGGCCGGCCGGTCTCGGTGATCCCCTGCGCGCCAAGCTGTTCCGCGAGCCGGCGAAGCCCGCGGTGGGCAGCTGTGCGGACCGCGCCGGCCCGTTTGCCGAGGACCCGGCCCGCGGTCTTCGCGTCCAGCCCCATGACCACCCGCAGCAGCACCGCCTCCGCCTGGTCCAACGGCAGACCCGCGATCAGGCGTAGGGCGGTCTCCGTGGACAGTGCCTCCAGCGCCTCTCCGGCGGTGTCGTCGGGCGCGGCCAACTCTGGCAACACCAGCTCGACCGGAAGGTCATCCCGCTGCCGACGGGCCCGCCGGCGCAGGTGGTCAAGCGCCCGGTGCCGCGCGACCGTGGCCGCCCAGCCGCGGAAGCCGTCGAAGTCCCCGCGGAACGACCGCAGGTCCCTGGCTATCTGCAGCCATGCCTCGGACGCGACGTCCTCGGCGTCATCGCCGACGAGAATCCTCAGGTACCGCAACAGACCGGGCTGGACCGCCCGGTAGATCAGCCGGAAGGCGGCCTCGTCACCGCGCTGTGCGTCGAGCACGGCCGAGGCGAGGTCCTGCCCCTGGGCCGACGGCCCGCCGGTCCCGCCGGGGACGCGGCTGACCGGCGGCGCGTGTGCCCCCGGCGCGGTACTGCTGCCGGCGGCCACGTCTCCGCTCGTTTCCCTGCTCCCGCCCATCGGGCAGATGGTGCTTCCTTGGTTGGATACGGGATCACCTGGGGGGCTTGTCGATCACAATACATTTACGGTCGGATACGTTTCGTAATCGGCGGGGTGGCGGTTGCGGGCCGGATGCCGGTCATACGGTTCCTCCTCGCCTGCTCCGCGCAGGCCCACAGGCCTGCCGGTGATCAAGCGCGCCACGGAACCTCGGGCCGGCGCGACGCGGACATCGCGACCGGCCGTCCTCCGTGGCCAGCACGGGATCGGGCGCCAGCGGCGGCCGTGGTCACCGTGGCGCCATGACCGAGGACGACGGGACAATCGGAGGATGCGCGAAGCTGACAAGGTGATGTAACCGCATCACTCGGCTCGTCCTCGCCGCCCACCGCCGGCTCCGCCGGTCGAGACGGTCCGCGGCGACACCAACTCGTTCGCAGCTTTGACGACGCCAAGCCCGGGTCGCCCGCGCGGGGCTCGCGCGTTGCGCTGCACCCCGCACATGCTGCGGCACTTCTTCGCCCTGCGCTGGTACACCGTCAGCCGCCAGGCCTGCGAATCCAAGCTCGACCACCTCAACGCCGATCAGGCGCGCGACTTCCGCTACCAGTTCGGCTCCGTCTGGGACCTCGTCAAGACCATGCTCGGACACCGCGACGTCCGCACCACGATCGACGTGTACTTGGAGCCGTTCCGAGCTTGGGCGTCGAGCTCTTGCTCGAACACGACCGGGAGGAATCCGTCGCCCACCTGGTCACCGACCTGGTGCGGGCGGATCCGCGCGGGTGGTCACCGACCCCACTGCCGAAGCGCGGTCGGTCGGAGGCGTCAGGTGAGCCGGCCGGTAAACGCTGCCCCCCCCCCGACCGCACGGGCCGAGGGCCAGTGACCAGGACCTACGGATGGCTTCGGAACCATGAACGCGCCGGTATCCCTCGGGCGAGTCGCCGCACGAGCGCGCGAACCTCCGCCGCGGTCGAGGGCCGGCCGGCCCGGCGATACGGCTGGGTCCAATGTCGACGGACCAGCCGGCGATGCCAGCGCAGGATCGTCTCTGGCCGCATGGGCAGAACCGGTGTACCTGCCGAAAATGCCATCCGCCCTGCTCAGGGCGGTCGCGGCCGTGCCGGCCGGTCGTGAGCCTTCCTCGCGGCCGGCCCGTGCCCGTCCG
>NZ_MBLO01000165.1 GCF_001854805.1 Pseudofrankia coriaricola | reverse complement strand
TCGCCAAAGCCCTGCGAGCCACCGCCCGCCAGCCCGAACGCGTCCTCCAGATCATCGGCCTGATCAGCGAAAAGGGACTTTGACGGCACCCTGCCCCTCCAGGGTCAAGGACCGCTCCCGCGGCCGCCTGACGGCGGTGGCCCTCCTGACCCCGGAGCCTCTACGGCCTCGCGGCCAGCACAAACAGGGCCAGGTAGGAACCTGGCCCATCAGACGCGCGGCGCCGGGGTACACCCATCCACAGCAAGCCAGACCAGACACGGCCCTGCCCCAGCCGATCTCCTCCACGGTTCCAGGGGAAGCTCAGAACACCCCGACCTGCCCATCCACCCCGACCGGGCCGGCGGCGTGCTCGAACAGCATCCGCACCGGGTCCGTGCCGACCCGGGCCCGTGCCCGGGCCAGCGACGGGCCGGCCGGCAGCGACCAGCCCACCCCGTCCGGCCCACCGGCCGCCAGGCCCACAGCCCGACGCTGGAAGTACAGCCCACCCACCAGCCGGGACAGCACCTGCACATAGCCACAGTTACGACCCCGGAACAGCCACAGCGCCAACACGAAGTACACCACCAGCCGCGACGGCAACAGTCGCGGCCGGACCTCCACCGTGTCGGTCTCGTCCAGCACCCGGTCCACCAGCTCCGGCGGGTACACCCGCGTCAGCACACCCACCGTCACCCGGTCCGGCAACCAGCCCTCGGGCGACAGCCCCTCACTCCCGTCGTGCCCCACGACACGAGCCTATCGAAACGACGATCACTTAAAGTACGGCCATTGCGCCCTGGCCACACGCGTCCGCCAGCACGAAGAACGACTCCGCCGCCTCGAAAAAAGGCCCACCAGCACCACCAACTGATCCCGAAAGCCCAGCCACAATATCAGACAAAAGCACACGTTATTAGCCGGATAATCCTGCGACAACGCGATGACTGAGTCGTTCTTCGCCGCTCTCAAGAACGAGCGCGTCCATCGCACCGCCTATCCGACTCGCGAGCGCGCCCGACGCGACATTGCGCGATACATCGAAATCCACTACAATACGAAAAAGCGTCACTCCGCACTCGGTTATCGGACCCCACAAGAGGTCTACGACGAGTACCAGCTGCGCCAGGAAACCGCCTGATCAGAGCCGAATAGTTGTTTGGAAGGCTGTCCGGAAAGATCGGGGCACATCACTATGCCCGGCCACCGCCCGCCCAGACTTCGGACTCACTCGTCTAGCGGAGTCGCGGTGCGCTAGATCAACCGTGGGGCGATGGGCGGCGACCGTGGCGCGCCGAGGTCGCTGTATGCATTTGACGTTGTATTAACTTGGGCTCATACTACGGGTGTGATCGTCGACTGGACCGACGAGTTCGATCGCTGGCTGACCCAGGCGGAGAAGGAGGGTGGCCGGCGGTTGGCTGTCGCGGTCGCGCTGCTGCAGGCGCTGGGTGATCTGCCGGCGAAGCCGGCGGAGGAGTCCGCGACGTTCAAGCGGGTGCGCTAGGCCCGCCGTCACGAGCTGTGGCGGGTCGCGCATCCTTTCGATCCGGAGGTCGCCGTCCGGATCATTTGCTGGTTCCCTGCCCATGACCAGGTTGTGCTCGCTCTGATCGGCTTCGACAAGAAGGCGATAGGGGACGTGTTCTACGCCAGCGCCGCCGCGCGCGGAGAAGCACTCGTTGATGCCTGGCTACGCCAGGAGGGGAGGTAACCGATGACCGACGACGTCACGTTCATCCGCGGCAACGACCGCATCCGTGAGCTCGCGCAGCGGCCTGACATCGCGGACGAGGTGGCCCAGGTACGCCGTGGCATGGCTGAAGCCGACCGCACCTATGCCATGGGTCTGGCGGCGCTACGGCAGGCAGCGGAGCTCACGCAGGTGGAGCTCGCCCGTCGCATGGGCATCACCCAGGCGGCTATCAGCCGTATGGAGCAGCCCCACGATCTGCTGCTGTCCACGCTCAATGCCTACCTCGCCGCGATCGGTGGGCAAGCCAGCATGATCGTCCGTTTCGCGGACGGCCACGAGACCGTTCTCGACCTCGCGCGCCTCGCCTGACTCGCGCGTCTGGGTGGACGGCGGTGGCCTCGGCGCCCGCCGTGGATAGGGCGCGGCTACAGCAGACATCGCCAACGACGGAAACCGTGTTGGCCCAGCTCACACCGCATGTCGATCTCTACCGGTCAAGTTTGTGTAGATCGTTGTGGTGCGGCGGCGATGATCGTTGGCTGCCATGTCGTGGCAGAACCGCGTCGGGGCTAGGGCCCGGTGGGAATGCTGGCCGTGTCCGCTCATCTGAGGGCTGCCGCGACAGTCGTTGCCGGGGGGTGCAGGAGAATCCATTTACTGTTGTCCACACTGTTGACGGCGTCGCTCGTTCGTACTGATCATGGATGCCGACGCCATCCGATGGAGTTGTCGCAGCGGTGACTCACGCGTGTCGTGGTGGATGTCGTTCGCGGTGTCTGGCGGGGTGTCGTGGATGACCAAGGTTGTCCACGGCCCGTGGCGCGCCGTAGCGTGGTGGATCTGCCAGCGGCGGATGCAGGGCAGCTGGAACAACGGCAAACCTCACTACCGCTACGTCTTCCCCGACCGGTACGCCCTCGCCAACCACGTGCAGCACCCCCGCAGCGTCTACGTCCGCGAGGAACTCATCGTCCCTCACCTCGACGGCTGGCTCGCCCGCGCCTTCACCCCACCCCGGCTACATACGACCATCGCCGCCGTCGCCGCTGCCCAGGACGACGAGACCACCATCAGCCAGGACGACGACCTCGCCCAGGCATGGCGGACGATCACCGACTGCGACCTCAAGCTCGAGCGCTACCGGCTCGCCCTCGAAGCCGGCACCGACCCCGCCCTCGTCGCCCGCTGGACCGCCAAAGCCAACACCGAACGCGCCGCCGCCCAGGCCCGCCTCCGCGCGACCACCGGCCGCAAGCGCATGACAGAAGACGAGATCACCGATTTGGTCGCTGCCGTGGGCGACATCGTCGCCGCCGTGGCCGAGGCCGACCCAGCGGACAAAGCCGAGATCTACGCCCAGCTCGGACTCCAGCTCACCTACGAACCAGGAGCACACCGAGTGATCGCCGAGGCCAAGCCTCCGGCGATCATGTACGAGGGAGAGTGTCCGAGGGGGGAGTCGGACACTACGCA
>NZ_MBLO01000164.1 GCF_001854805.1 Pseudofrankia coriaricola | reverse complement strand
GAGTCGGGTAGGCCGCCGGCGAGGTGCCCTGGTTGGGTCCTTTTCCGTCGGCCCCCGCCGAACCCGCCGGGCGGCGTTAACCGCAACGGGCTCTCCAGTGGTTATGCCGTGGGTTGCGTGGTAGGTCGTCCGGCGTGGATGGCTTCGTGGCATGGCCGGCAGGTGACGAGTGTCTTGCGCCGTCGCATGGCCATGAGCCGGACCCACGTCGGCTTCTCGCGTCGTCCTGGTTTGTCGAGGTCCGCGAGGTGGCGGATGTGGTGGACTTCCACCTGGTCCGTTGACCCGCATATCTCGCACGCGCCCGCGAGGAGCCGGTGAATCAGCTCGTTTCCGCGGGTTGTAGCCAGGACGGGCTTGTGATCTTCGAGGGTTGCCGTGGGCTGGCGGTGTAGCGGTATGCCGCCGAATCGTGCGACCAGTGGTTTCCTTGTGTCGCTGCGCGGGACGGTGCCCTTGAGCGCTGCGCATAACACGCCGACGATCTTTGATCGGCGGTTCGGTATAGAGCCGGGCCGGTCTGATCGGAGGTCGGCGTAATGGTTGTCTTATCCGATTTGGTGCCGAGTCTGGACGCCGAGTTGCAGCGTCTGGGCTACAAGGACTCGACGATGGTCTGGTACCGGGGTTGCTGGCGCCGTCTGCAGCGCTACTTCGCCGGCCGTGGCGTCGTGGAGTTCTCCCTGGACGTGGCGATGAGCTGGGTCGACGAGACGTGTGGGTTCTTCGTGAAGGAGCGTGCGGGCTCGCTCAAGGAGAACGACGTCTACCTGTTCCGGGTCGCGTCGATGCTCGATTCCTACGCGGTGCACGGGGCGGTGCTGCGCCGCTACACGAGGTCCGTCGACAGGTTGACCGCGGACGAGGCCAGGGTGCTTGCCCGGTTCACGGCGTCGCTGCGGGCCGCGGGGCAGGCACCTTCGATAGTGCGGACCTATACGACGCTGGCCGGGGAGTTCGTCGCGTTCGTGGGCACCCGGGGCGGGTTGCCGCGTCTGGATGCCCGGGTTCTCGACGCGTTCGTCGCGACGCTGGCGGGCTACCAGTACAAGACCGTCGAGCAGAAGATGTGCGCGGTGCGCTCGTTCCTGCGGTTCGCGTCCGCCGGCGGCCTCGTCGAGCCTGCCATCCTCGATGTGGTCCCGTCGGTGCGCTCGAGCAGGCAGGCCAGGGTCCCGGCGGTGTGGGCTCCCGGCGAGGTCGCCCGGATCCTGGCCGCGATCGACCGGGGCAACCCGTGTGGGAAACGCGACTACGCGATGATCCTGCTGATCGCCGCGCTCGGGCTGCGCAGCATCGACGTCAAACGGCTGCGGTTCGCCGACATTGACTGGCGGGCCAACCGGCTCACCGTGGTCCAGGCCAAGACCGGCCAGCGCGTCGAGCTCCCGCTGCTCAAGGACGCCGGCTGGGCGGTGATCGACTACATCCGGCACGGTCGGCCGGCCTGCGACGCCCCGGAGGTGTTCATCCGGCACACCGCCCCGATCGGCTCGTTCTCCGACCAGGACCACCTCCACCAGATCCTGGTCAAGTACGCCCGGATCGCGCACGTGCCGGTGAGCGAACAGCGCCGGCACGGCATGCACTCGTTGCGTCACACGCTGGCGACGACGTTGAGGCAGGGCGGATTCAAATGGTCGTAGCGACGCCCCGATAGGATGATCGTGATGGCGTCGAGGGCTGGATGGTGGATGGGTCTGCGGGAGCGGTTGACGGTGGAGGACCGCGAGGTTATCTCGCGGGAGTTGAGTCAGGAGCGTTCGGCTCGGTATATCGCGGCTGTGCTCGGCCGTCATCATTCGGGGATCTCTCGGGAGATTGAGCGTAACGGTGGTGCCGCGGCGTATCGGGCGGTGGATGCGCAGGCGCGGTGTGACCTGATGTGCGCCCGCCCGAAGGAGCGGAAACTCGTCGCGTCGAAGGAGCTGCACGACGCGGTGAACGCCGGCCTGGTTGAGAAGTGGTCACCGAAGCAGATCGGCGAGAGACTGCGCAAGGACTTTCCCGACGACGAGAGCATGCGCGTGTCTCACGAGACGATCTACGAGTGCCTCTATCTCCAGGCCCGCGGCGAGCTGCGGACCGAGCTGAAGATCGCGCTACGCCAGGGCCGGACCAGGCGGGTCAACCGGTCGCGCAGCATCCTGACCAGGGGCGGGATCGTCGACATGGTCAACATCGGCGAGCGGCCGAAGGAGGCCGAGGACCGCGCCGTCCTCGGGTTGTGGGAGGGCGACCTGATCATCGGAAAGGGGAACAGGTCGCAGATCGCGACGCTGGTCGAGCGCACGACCCGGTTCGTGATGCTCGTGCGTATCCCATACGACCGCAACGCTGACAAGGTCGCTTACCTCCTGGCGAAGAAGATGGAGACCCTGCCCGAGTTCATGCGGAACTCCGTTACATGGGACCAGGGTAAGGAGATGGCCCGGCACGCCGACTTCACCGTCCGCACGGGCATGCCGGTTTATTTCTGCGACCCACATTCACCGTGGCAGCGCGGCTCGAACGAGAACACCAATGGCCTACTACGCCAGTACTTCCCAAAGAGCACCGACCTGTCCTTGCACACCCAGGAAGAGCTTGATATGGTGGCCGCACAGCTGAATGGGAGGCCACGGCAGACGCTCAGGTGGGCGAAGCCGATCGAGGCTTTCACCGAATTGCTGGAAAGTCATGCGTCGCCATGACCACTTGATTCCGCCTTCCAGGTCACCGTCCCGCGCAGCGACGGAAGGAAACCACTGGTCGCACGATTCGGCGGCATACCGCTACACCGCCAGCCCACGGCAACCCTCGAAGATCACAAGCCCGTCCTGGCTACAACCCGCGGAAACGAGCTGATTCACCGGCTCCTCGCGGGCGCGTGCGAGATATGCGGGTCAACGGACCAGGTGGAAGTCCACCACATCCGCCACCTCGCGGACCTCGACAAACCAGGACGACGCGAGAAGCCGACGTGGGTCCGGCTCATGGCCATGCGACGGCGCAAGACACTCGTCACCTGCCGGCCATGCCACGAAGCCATCCACGCCGGACGACCTACCACGCAACCCACGGCATAACCACTGGAGAGCCCGTTGCGGTTAACGCCGCCCGGCGGGTTCGGCGGGGGCCGACGGAAAAGGACCCAACCAGGGCACCTCGCCGGCGGCCTACCCGACTC
>NZ_MBLO01000163.1 GCF_001854805.1 Pseudofrankia coriaricola | reverse complement strand
GACACGCCGCCCACGACTTTGTCGCAGCCCTGGTCCGGCAGGACTTCACCGCGACCAGGCCTGACCAGCGGTGGTTCGGCGACATCACGTATGTCCGCACCGGTGAGGGCTGGTGCTATGTCGCCTCGGTCATCGACGCGTTCTCCAGGAAGGTCGTGGGTTGGGCTGTCGCCGACCATATGGAGACCGACCTGGTCCTCGACGCGTTGAAGATGGCGCTCGCCCGCCGGCGACCCGCCGCTGGCGTCGTCTTTCACGCCGACCGCGGCAGCCAGTACACCAGCCGTCGGTTCGTCAGGTTCTGCAGGAAGAAAAAGATCAGGAACTCGGTCGGGCGGACCGGTATCTGCTATGACAACGCCGCCGCCGAGTCCTTCTGGGCGACCTTGAAGAAGGAGTTCATCCACCTCCATGCCTTCGCCGGCCTCAGGCAGCTCCGGGGCGGTGTCTTCGACTACATTGAGACGTACTACAACCGCAGACGGCTACATTCCACCATCGGGTATATGACTCCCGTCGAGTATGAAGAGAAATTTGACAGGGAGGCCGCATTGGCGGCATAGTTTAGATAGCTGTCTACAAAAGCGGGAGCGCTTCACTGACCCACCTCGCCGGTGAACTACCCACCGCCGTCCTCGCCGATCTCATCTGGCTGCACCCGGTCACCGCGGCCCGCAGGACGAGCGACGCCGACGGGACCTGGAACCGCTACGCCGCCGCACTCGCCCGGACCGCAATCACCAACCCTGACGAATAGCGTCCTGCCTGATCGCCCCAGCAGAGCTACTCCGCACGCTCGGAACATTGCCGCCTACCAGTTTCCGGGATGCTCGGCTGTCGTTGCGCGACGTGCAGACGATCCTCGGTCATGCTCACCTGAGCACAACCGAGACCTACCTCGTGGAACCCTCGGGAATTGCGCCAGGCGGGCGAGAACCCGCAGGTGGGCAGGTCAGCCGGCGTGCGGAATGGTGCGGGACGGCCGGCCGGGGACGCCGCCTGACCAGGGTGTTCTCTCGCGATCTTCTTTCTGATGCGTGATCCACCCGTCAGACGGCCGCGATAGCTGGTGGGCACTTTTCAAAGCGCATCGAGGAAAAGGGCGGGTCATCCTGGGCGAAATCGGGCGCCTCGGGAGGGCATTCGGACGGTTCCAATAACCGACTGTGCCATTAAAGACGACCTCGAGGTCATCCGCCGAGTACGGGACCACCTCGCCGGCCCCGGCGAGCAGCTAGAGCGATCGGTCACCGGCGGCGCGACGGCCCCGTATCGGGCGCAGGACCTCGCCGTGCTGTTCGGGCAGGCCGGCCGATGACGACGACGGCCACGTCCGCACCTGTCAGTGCCGACGTGGCCGCCGCCGCGACGAGCGCGACGCGGGTCGGGTCGTTGAACTGGGCGAGCGTCGCGGTGGTGCTGGCGGAGATCCCCACGTTTCGACAGCGACGCATCCGCCGCCTGACGCACCAGCCCGTAACGGAACAGGCCCACCGCCCTCGCCCGCTCCGCCCGCCGCGCCGCCTCCGCCTGAGACGTCGACGCCATAACCACCTCCCGAACACCTGGGTTCCGCATAATTCGGGGGTCCTAGAGGCATTGGCCGGGCGAAGTTGCTGGTCAGGACGGTGAGGCCTGGAGATGCAGCCGGAACGTCCTAGAGAAACGGATAGGTCGGATCTGGCTGTCTGGTTGGGGTTTCCTGTATTCTGGCTAGAGACATGTATGTGAAGACGACGACCCGGCAGTCCAAGACCGGCCCGGTCCGCTACCTGCACCTGGCGCACAACGAGTGGGACGCCGGCAGGGGACGGTCCGTCCCGCGGATCCTGTACAGCTTCGGCCGTGAGGACGGCCTCGACACCGACGCCGTCCGCCGCCTCGTCGCGTCGCTGGGCCGGCTGCTCGACCCCGCTGACGCGCTCGCGGCCACGGCGGAGGCGGGCTCGGGGCTGGTGTTCACCGGGTCCCGGCCCTACGGCGGCGCCTACGTGCTCGACCAGATCTGGCGGCGGCTCGGCATCGAGAAGATCCTGACCGGGCTCGCCTCGTCGGGGCGGGGCCGGTCCCGTGACGCGGCCACGGCGGAGCGGGTGCTGTTCGCCCTGGTCGCGAACCGGGCACTCGCCCCGGCCTCGAAGCTGGCCGCCGCCGAGTGGATGAGCCAGGACGTGCACATCGACGGGCTCGGCGAGGTGTCCGACGACGCCTGCTACCGGGCGATGGACTGGCTACACGCCGTGCGCGGCGAGTTCGAGAAGCAGGTGTACTTCCAGGTCGCGGACCTGCTCAACCTCCAGGTCGACCTGCTGTTCTTCGACACGACCTCCACCTACTTCGAGACCGAGGATCCCGACGCCGACGTGCCGCGCGACTGGCGCGGCGAGCCCGCCACCGACGAGCAGAGCGCCGACCCGGACAAGGAGGGTTCCGGGTCCACGGCAAGTCCAAGGACAGCCGGGACGACCTGCCCCAGATCGTCGTCGGGCTCGCCGTCACCCGCGAGGCGATCCCGGTGCGGATCTGGTGCTGGCCAGGGAACACCGCCGACTCGGCGCTGATCCGGCAGGTCAAGCAGGATATGCGCGACTGGAGCCTGGGCCGGGTTATCTGGGTCGCCGACCGCGGCTTCACCTCGAAGGAGAACCGCAGGTTCCTCCAGGCTGGGGCCGGTGCCTACATCATCGGCGAGAAGCTGCGGTCCGACTCCGCCGAGGCCACCGCCGCGCTCTCCCGGCAGGGCCGCTACCAGCACGTCGCCGACAACCTGCAGGTCAAGGAAGTCCGGCTGCCCGACGCCACCGACCGGTTCGTCGTCTGCTTCAACCCCGACGCCGCACAGCGCGACGCGGCGATCCGCGCCGAGCTGATCCACCAGCTCGAAGGCCTCATCGCCGAGTCGGACCAACTCAGCAGGGACAAACGCGCGGAACTGCGGGGGAAGATCTCGACGATGCCAGGGCTGAACCGGTTCCTGCGCGTCACCCCCGGCGGGCTGCTGCGCATCGACAAGGCCAGGGCGAATGCCGAGGAGAACCTCGACGGCAAGTACCTGCTGCGCTGCGCCGACCCCACGATGAGCGCGCAGGACATCGCCCTGGGATACAAGCAGCT
>NZ_MBLO01000162.1 GCF_001854805.1 Pseudofrankia coriaricola | reverse complement strand
GTCAACCACAAACCCAGATCATCCACGCCCCACCGCCACGATCAAGCAACAGCCACAACGTGTCACCCCAACACAAACGCCCAGCTCAGCGGACCGCACCTGAGTTCGGTCACCTGCTCGTTTTCGATCATGGTGTAGTGCGTTGACCTGGGGTGATGGGTGCCTGGTGGGTGGTTCTGAGGCACTAATTGGTGCCCTACGGTGTGGTTGTGGCCTGGATTCGGCGGGTGCGGACGGCGTCGGGGGCGACGGCTGTGCAGATCGCCGAGTCGGTCGGGGGCCGGCGGCGGATCGTCGCGCATGTGGGTTCGGCGCATACCGAGGCCGAGCTTGGGGTGCTCATCGAGCGGGCCCGGGAACTGTTGGAGGCTCCGGGCCAGGGCGAGCTCGAGCTCGGGGTCGAGCCGGTCGCGGTGAGGACCCCGCTGCTCGGCGAGGCCGGCCCTGCCCCGCCGGTTCTGTTCGACGTGGCCGTGGAACCGCTGCGTGGGCGGGTGGCGGTCGCTGGGCCGCGGGTGGTCGCGACCGGCTCGCGGGTGCTCTACGACGTGCTCGTCTCGGTGTTCACGTCGTTGGGGTTCGACGCCCTGGGCGACGAGGTGTTCCGGGACCTGGTGATCGCCAGGCTGGTCGAGCCGACGTCGATCCTGGACACCGGCAGGGTGCTGGTGGACCTCGGCGCCACGCCGGCGAGCGAGAAGACGATGCGCCGCACCCTGCTCCGCGCGCATCAGGGCGGCTACCGCGACCAGCTCGCGGGGCTGTGTTTCGCCCACGCCAGGGCCGCTGGTGATGTCTCGCTGTGTCTCTACGACGTGACCACGCTCTACTTCGAGGCCGAGAACGAGGACGAACTGCGCCGGGTCGGCTACTCCAAGGAACGCCGCGTCGACCCACAGATCGTCGTCGGGCTACTCGTCGACCGGTACGGGTTCCCGCTCGAGATCGGCTGCTACGAGGGCAACCGGGCCGAGACCGCGACGATCCTGCCGATCGTCCGCCAGTTCAGGAACCGCCACGGCCTGGAGAACCTGGTCGTGGTCGCCGACGCCGGCATGCCCTCCGCGGCCAACCTGCGCGACCTCGACGAGGCCGGGTTCGGGTTCATCGTCGGTTCCCGGGTCACCAAGGCGCCGATCGATCTGGAGTCCCACTTCCGCTGGCACGGCGACGCGTTCACCGACGGGCAGATCATCGACACGATCACTCCCAGAAAGGGCCGCAACCGGGACAACGACGTCGCGTTGAAGGCCGAGCCCGTCTGGGACCGGGAACAGCACCCCGCGTCGTGGCGGGCGGTCTGGGCCTACTCCGCCAGACGCGCCGCCCGCGACAACAGGACCCTCACCGCCCAGGAGAACCGCGCCCGCGCCGTCGTCGGGGGAGAACAGACCGCGCGCACCCCGAGATTCGTCACGGTCACAGGCGACACCACCACCCTCGACGAGGCCAGCCTCGCCCGCGCCCGCCGACTCGTCGGCCTCAAGGGCTACGTCACCAACCTCCCGGTCACCGTCGTGACCGCCCCCGAGGTCATCGCGAACTACCACGACCTCTGGCACGTCGAGCAGTCGTTCCGGATGTCCAAGACCGACCTCGCCGCCCGGCCCATGTTCGTACGCACCAAAGACGCAATCGAAGCCCACCTGACCATCGTGTTCACCGCGCTCGCCGTCGCCCGCGCCATCCAGAACCGCACCGGCCTCGCGGTCCGCAACGTCATCCGACAGCTCCGCCCACTCCGCTCCGCGACCATCGCGATCAACGGCGCCGCCCAGACCTTCCCACCCGAACTCGACCCCGAACGGAGAACCCTGCTCGACGCCCTCACGGGCAAGGCACTAACCAAATGACCGAACTCAGGTCCAACGACACGGACGGGTCAGCCACAAACCCAGATCATCCACGCCCCACCGCCACGATCAAGCAACAGCCACAACGTGTCACCCCAACACAAACGCCCAGCTCAGCGGACCGCAGCCACCCACCCGTGAATGGACACCCGCTTGGGGCCGGTCCGGCTGGACTTTCACCAGCTAGTTCTCTGCGCCGCCCGGCGCACACTACGGCCGCCTCCGACTCCCCACCCGACACGTCACCCACTTCCCGAGATCATCGGTTATAGGATGTCGCCCCTCCGGCAGCTATATCGCGGTACTGCCGGGCCAGGCAGGGTCTCCCCAGTTCCCGCCGTCACTACTGAACGTTCCGCGCCCCATACCCCGAGGAGTCCTTCACGGCTGCAATCCAGGATCTACACCGCTTCCGTGGCCTTCACCGTGATTTCCGCGGCTCGGCACTCCCTGTTCCCGCCGAAGCGGGCCTCTAACGAGGCGGCAGGCTTCGCTTCATGCTACGGACCGTCCAGTCGCTCCCCCTTGCAGGGTTTTTGACGCTGGGCTCCGACCCGACCAGCGGTGGTTTGTTGTGATCGTTTGATCATGTATGGGTGGCCGGGGAATTCCTGGCTGTGTCGGGTAGGGAAGGAGTGGTTCGGTCGCGGGGGTGATCGTGATGACAGAGCGGCTGCCGTGTCCGCCGGCTCCGGCGCCGGTGGAGGCGTACGCGTCCCGGTTCGATGATCTGTTTGCCTCTCGGGCGCAGCGTCGGGCGTTCCGGGACTACCTGGTCGGTCTGCTGCTGCCGCGGGACCGGAACAAGACGTTGACGTGTCTGGCCGGGGCGGAGCCGGTGGTGGGCGCGCAGCATCGGGAGGTCCAGCGGCTGCAGTGGTTCCTGTCCGAGTCCCGGTGGGACCACGAGAAAATCGACACTCGGCGGGTCGAGCTGCTCCTGGCGGCGCCGGCCACCCGGCCTCATCCCGGTGGGGTACTGGTCCTGGACGACTCCGGGGACCGCAAGAGCGGGCACGCCACCGCGGGGGTGTCCCGCCAGTACATCGGTTCCCGCAACRGCGTGGACCGCGGGATCGTCGCGGTGTCCACGGCCTGGGCGGACGAGCGGGTGTACCACCCGCTGCACACCCGGCTCTATCTCCCGGCGCCGTGCCTGCCCGGCGGCCGGGCCGATCCGTCGTTTCGGACCAAGGGGCAGCTCGCCGCCGCTCTGGTCACCGACACCCACACCGCCGGCGTCCCGTTCCGCGCGGTGGTCGCCGACTGCTTCTACGGTCCGTCCGAAAGCCCCGGGCTGGTCGCCGAGCTACGCGAGACCGGGGTGCCGTTCGTGCTGGCCCTCAAAC
>NZ_MBLO01000161.1 GCF_001854805.1 Pseudofrankia coriaricola | reverse complement strand
GACCGACACCCTGATCGCCGACGCCGACGGGGTCTACCACCCGGCGATGTTCAACGACCGGATGCTGCTGGGGCTGAAGGGCACCATGTCCGAGGCCGAGTTGCACATCCTGCGCGCCCGGCTCGACGGCGGGATCCGCAACAAGGCCGCCCGCGGCGAGCTGCGCCGCCCGCTGCCCGTCGGCCTCGTCTGGGCCGAGGGGCCCGGTGAGGTGCGCCTGCACCCGGACGAGGCGGTCACTGGGGTGATCGCCGCAGTCTTCGGCCGGTTCGGCGAGGTCGGCTCGGTCCGCAAGGTCTGGCTCTGGCTGCGCGAGGAGAACCTCAAACTGCCGCTGCAGCGCAACGGCTACGCCACGGCCGCCGGCGGCGAGGTCGAGTGGGTCGAGCCGACCTACCACGCCGTCCACACGATCCTGACCCACCCGGCCTACGCCGGCGCCTACGTCTACGGCCGCACCCGCAAGCATCGCTACGTCGGCCAGGACGGCACCGTGCGCACCCGCCACAAGGCGCTGCCCCGCGACCAGTGGGCCGTCCTGATCCGCGACCACCACGAAGGGTTCATCGACTGGGACACCTACGAGGCCAACCAGGCCCGCATCGGCGCCAACATCCGCCCCGAGGCCCACCAGCCCGGCACCGGCGCCGTCCGGGAGGGCGCTGCCCTGCTGCAGGGCCTGGCGACCTGCGGGACCTGCGGCCGCAAACTGACCGTGTTCTACCAGGGCCCGGCCAAGGCCACCCCGGGCTACTACTGCCAGGGCCCCGCCACGATCGTCGACGGCCGCGGCACCCGTCACCTGCACATCGGCGGGGTCGCTCTGGACGCCGCCGTCGCCGACGCGTTCCTGACCGCGCTCGCCCCCGCCGCGCTGACCGCCTGCCTCACCGCCGCCGAACAGCTCGAACACCAGCACGACGCCGCCCTCGACCAGCACCGCCGCCAACTCGAACGCGCCCGCTACCAGGCCAGCCGCGCCGAACGTCGCTACCAGGCCGTCGACCCCGACAACCGGCTCGTCGCCCGCGGGCTGGAGGCCGTCTGGGAGAAGGCCCTGACCGAGCTCGCCGCCGCCGAGGCCGAGCTCGCCCGCCGCGAACAGGCCCGCCCTCGCACCCTAAGCCCCGACGAACGGGCGGACATCCTCGCGCTCGGCCAGCACCTCGACCAGGTCTTCACCGCCCCGACCACCACCGACCGCGACCGCAAACAGCTGCTGCGGACCCTGATCGACGAGGTCAAGGTCACCGTCGAGCGCGACGAGAACGCCGGCCGCACCGACCTGCTCATCCGCTGGAAAGGCGGTGCGCTGACCGAGCTGACCGTCCCCGGCCGGCGACGCCAGCCCTCGATCCGCACCGACGAGGACACCGTCGACCTGATCCGCCGCCTCGCCGTCCACTACCCCGACGCGAAGATCGCCGGCATCCTCAACCGGCAGGGCCGCCGCACCGCCCGCGGCCTGACCTTCACCGCCACCCGCGTCCAGGGCGTGCGCTTCCACTGGAACATCCCCTGCCACCAGCCCGACCCGAACCAGCCCCAGGGCCAGCTGCTCACCATCGCCGACGCCGCGAAAGAACTCCGCATCGCAGCCTCCACCCTGCACCGCTGGATCGGCGACGGCTTCGTCGCCGGCGAACAGGACACCCCCGGCGCCCCCTGGCGCATCCGCATGACCGACGAGTTGCGCGCTCTGTTCGTCGACGGCGCCCCCGACGGCTGGCTCCCCATGCTCGAAGCCACCCTCGCCCTCGGAGTCTCCCGCCAGACCGTGTTGCAACGTGTCAAGCGCGGCGAGCTCAAGGCCCTCCACGTCCGCACCGGACGGCGAAAAGGCCTACGAATACAGGTCCCGCCGCCCGCCAACGCCCTGTTCTGACCCCGACAATCAGCGAAAGGAGCAGTGTGATGATGGCTCCAAGCAGCGGGAGATGTCCCCCTCGATGAACCAGTGTGTCCCTTTCCAGACGTCGACCACCTCGCGTAGCGCTGTGTGGCAGCCTCGGCCTGGGCGGAAACCGTGGGAGCGGTCGGAGAACTGGACGTCGTAGTACGCCTCCAGCAGGAGACGCACGGCCTCGGCGACCAGCTTGTCCGACCAGGTAGGCAGGCCCAGCGGGCGTTTCTTCCCGTTCTTTTTCGGGATGTGCACCCGCTTCACCGGTTTCCATCGGTAGCGCTCGCGGCGCATCGCATGGATGATGCGTTCGATGGTCGCCAGCGACATGCCGTCCACGGTCTCCCCGGTCACCCCGGGCGTCATCGCCCCCTTGTTGGAGTACAGACGCCCGTAGGCGAGCAGGTATAGGTCCGGGTTGAACAGCTGTCGGTACACCCGCTCCAGCGGCAGCCCTCTCCTTCCACGTTCACGGAGGACACCCAGGACCGTTTCGGCGCTCTGCATTACGCATACCTCCCGTCCTTGTAATGTCCAGCCACCTGTTCCCCTTCGCCCTGTCGGCATCTTTCATGCCGTCCCTGGTGGGGCGTGACTCCCACGACTACTATGGGAACTCCGTCACCTTAGGGCTCGCGCCCCTTAGGCGATCCCGTGGTACGTCCCTGCTGTACGTATCGAGCGCGACTTAGGCGTTCCACTCATCTCCTTGAATGCCCTCGCAGGGCATCGCCCACGTCCCGGAGGTTGCACCAGCCCACGGGTTCTGGCCAGCGCAGGTCGTGGCATCGGTTTCAGACGTCTTTCCGATGGGTCCGCACATCTACCGTCTGGAGATTGGAATTCAGGCAATCCAGCTTTCGCCATATCACGCGGGTTCAACGGCGGCCCGCCTTCGACGCCTTCGCGACGCCCGCCGTCTCCTGGCATGCTGCTGTCCCCCTCACCTTTCGGATCAAGGTAAGCCAGCGAACCCAAGGATCCTCCTCCGAATCCATCCCAGCTGCGCTGGGGATACAACAGAGCGCCTCACGGCGCACACCCGCCGTGCGGTAGGGTAGGCCGCCGACGAGGTGCCAGTTGACCTGGTCCTTTTCCGACGGCCCCCCTCCGAACCAGCCGTGCCCGCTTTCCGTAGCAGCTGGCTCTCCAGTGCTCATCGTGGTCTGCGTTTAGGACGTCCGGCATGGATGTCCTCGTGGCAGGCGCGGCAGACGACGAGGGTCTTGCGGTGGCGGGAGGCCATCCGTATGACCCATTCGGGTTGCTGTTTCCGCCCTTTGGGATTGAGGTCTTTGAGCGCCCTGATGTGGTGC
>NZ_MBLO01000160.1 GCF_001854805.1 Pseudofrankia coriaricola | reverse complement strand
GCGACCAGACGATAACGCCGCCGGACGGCGGTGCTTCTCGCAATGCGCACCCGAGGTAACAGCCCGGGTCGGCACCACGAAGGAGCGGGACCCATGACCTCAGCCCAGATCGAGAACGTCGTCCCCGACGCGGTCGACCTGTTCACCACCGCCCACCGCCTCGACCCCTACCCGGGCTACCGCCGGCTGCGCGAGGCCCCCAGCCTGACCGACATCCGCCTCGGCGACACCGAGGTGACGGTGCTGTCCAGGTTCGCCGACTGCGCCGCCGTGCTGCAGAGCGCCACCTGGGGGCACGGCAACGCCGACCGGCTCAGCCCGTTCTGGGACCAGGAAGCGAGCCTGCCGGGCTCGTTCATCCGGATGGACCCCCCGGACCACCGACGCCTGCGCGGCCTGGTCAACAAGGCCTTCAGCGCCCGGATGGTCGCCGACCTCACCCCCATGATCACCCGGCTGGTCGACACCCTCGTGGACCGGGCCGTCGAGGCCGGCGGGCTCGACGTGGTCCGGGACCTCTCCGCGCCGCTCGCACTCGCGATGGTGGGCCAGCGGCTGCTCGGCGTACCCGAACAGGACGCCGACCAGCTGCGAGCCTGGGAGCTGGCAATCGCCCGCGGCACCGACCCGGAACCGCTGCTGACCACCGAGGAGATCACCCGCCGCGACCAGGCCGGAGCAGGCGTCGTCGCATACCTGATGGACCTCATGGAGCGCCGCCGCGCCCACCCCGAGAACGACCTGCTCAGCCGGCTCGTCGCCGTCGAAGAAGCCGGGGACRMACTCASCGCSGCCGAGGTCATCGGCATCTGCGTGCTGCTCCTCGTCGCCGGCATGGAGACCAGCATCAACCTCGTCGGCAACGGCATCCTCGCGCTGCTGGACCACCCCGACCAGCTCCAGCTGCTGCGCCAGCGGCCCGAGCTGACCGGCCCGGCCGTCGAGGAAATCCTGCGCTACGACACACCGACCCAGTTCACGATGCGGGTCGCCCTCGCCGACACGACGATCGGCGACCGCGGCTTCCGCCGCGGCGACGGTGTCATCGTGCTGATGGGATCCGCCGACCGGGACGCCGAGGTCTTCACCGAGCCGGACCGACTCGACGTCACCCGCTACGCCCCGACCGGTCGCGCCTCCCGCCACCTCGGCTTCAGCCTCGGGCTGCACTACTGCATGGGGGCGCCGCTCGCCCGCCTGGAGGCGTCGAGCGCCATCAGGACCCTGCTGGAGCGGGCGCCAGGGCTGCGGCTGGCCACCGACGAGCCGCTGTCCTACCAGCCGAGCGTGATCCACCGGGGCCTGGTCTCGCTCCCCGTCGAGCTGACCCCCGCCGCGGCCTGAGGCGCTCCCGTGGCCGGACGCTCCGCGCCCGCCACCGGGCAGCGCCTGTCGGGCGCTGAGCGCCCTCCGGACCTGGTTCCGGCTAACTGCTTGAGGCGGTGGCTGGTCTGGTTCCGGGCTGGGGATGTGGCTGCGTTGACGCCAGCGCCGATGCGCCGTCACCAGCTGTGGCTGGGCTGGGTGGACAGGTAGCCAGAGCGGCACAGGAAATTCGGAGCAAACGACCGAGTGCCGGAGACGATCGCGTCTCCGGCACTCGGCCTTCCAGCATCCGCCCGGTGTCGATCCTCCGGGAGTGCTAGTTCTCTTCCATTCGGACGCGCAGCTCGCCGATCCCCCGGACGATCATGTTGGGCCGGTACGGCGGCGGGTCGACCAGCGGGGTCATCCGTGGTGCCCGCCGGGCCAGCGCCCGCAGCAGCAGATCCATCTCGAGGCGCACCATCGGCGCGCCGATGCAGTAGTGGTGCCCCCGCCCGAACCCGAGGTGGCGCGGCGTCCACTGGTCCCCCGCGTACCGGGCCAGGTCCAGCCGGTCGGCGTCGGCGTAGACCTCGGGGTCCCGGTTCCCGCTCGCGAGCAGGACGATCACGCCGTCGCCCTCGGCGAACCGCTCCCCCGACACCTCGGTGTCGCGCACCGCCCGCCGGGTGGAGATGTGTGCCGGCGAGTGGAAGCGCATCAGCTCGTCCACCGCCGGCACGGCGAGGTCGGGGTTGGCGCGCAGCGCCGCGTACTGGTCCGGGTAGCGCATCAGGGCGTCGAGCGTACTGGCGATCAGCGCGACGGTCGTCTCGTGGCCGGCGACGAGCAGCACGACCAGGGTCGCGAGCATCTCCTCGTTGCTGAGCCGGTCGCCCTCGGCCTCGGCGAGCGCGAGCGCGCTGACGAGGTCGCCCGTCGGCTCGGCCCGGCGGCGCGCGACGAGCTCGGTGAGGTAGTCCCGGATCTCCTTCGCCGACCGCTGCCGGTTGTCGACCTCCGCCGGGGTGAGCAGGAGGTCGGGGTCCAGGCCGCGGGCAAGCCCGGAGGACCACGACCGCACGGCCGCGTGGTCGGCCTCGGGCACGCCCATCAGGTCGGCGATCATCGTCAGCGGCAACGGGTAGGCGATCGCCTCGACGAGGTCCACCTCGCCCGCCGCGACGGCCGCGTCGAGCAGCCCGTCGACGAGCGCGCTGGCCCGCGCCCGGGTCTCCTCGATGCGGCGGACGGTGAACGCCCGGCTGACCAGCTTGCGGATGCGGGTGTGGTCCGGCGGCTCCATCCACAGGAACGACGTCGGCAGGTCCGAGCCGTCGCTGTCGGGATGCATCAGGTCGCCTTCCTCGGCGTGGCTCCAGGCCGAGTCCTGCAGGATCGCGTCGATCTCCCGGTAGCGCGTGACCAGGCGCATGCCCAGCGGACCGGGGACGAACGGGCCGGCCTCGCGCAGCACCTGGTAGTTCGGGAAGGTGTTGTGGTTCCAGGCGGGGTCGAAGATGTTCACCGCCGCCTGCTCGGGTGTGATCACAGCCGGGCCGGCGGACGGCGGCGCTCCGAGGGCGGCGGTCACACCATCGCCTCGGCGAGACGGCGGCGGACGCGGCCGTTGGTGCTCACGTCCAGGCCGGTGAGCGCGGCGAAGGCGCGGCGGATGTTGTCCTGCAGCCGGTCGAGCTCGCCGTCGGTGGCGATGCCCGCGAGGAACAGCTCGAACGCGGTGTCGATCGTCTCGTGGTTCGCGAGCTCCTCCAGCCCGCTCTTGAACACCCCGACCGGATGCTTGATCCGCGACTCGGACGTGTAGACGTAAAGCGTCTCCAGAACCGAGGGCAGCTCCCCCGGATGCGCGTCCAGGCGGCGGCGGGCGTAGTGCAGGAACTCCCGCGCATGCCCGGCCTCGTCCCGGCTGGCCCGCGTCATCAGCCCGCGCAGAACCGGTTCGTCGACCCAGGCGGCGACGGACCGGTAGACGTGGTTGACCGTCAGCTCGGAGA
>NZ_MBLO01000159.1 GCF_001854805.1 Pseudofrankia coriaricola | reverse complement strand
GGCGGACACTCCGGCGGGCAACGGGATCACCGGTATGCGCGAGCGGGCGGCCGCGCTGGGCGGCGCGCTGTGGGCCGGGCCGTCGCCGGACGGTGGCTGGCAGGTGCGCGCCAGCCTGCCCCTCGACCCGGAGCCCGCGCCGTGATCCGGGTGGTCCTCGCGGACGACCAGGCGCTGGTCCGGGCCGGTTTCCGAGCGCTGCTGGACGCCGAGCCGGACCTCGAGGTGGTCGGCGAGGCAGGCGACGGCACGCACGCCATCCGGCTGGCGCGGCAGTTGCGCCCGGACGTGATCCTCATGGACATCCGCATGCCGGGCGTCGACGGCCTGGCCGCGACCCGGCAGATCGCCGCCGATCCGGCGCTGGCCGGGATCCGGATCGTCGTTCTCACCACGTTCGAGCTGGACGAATACGTTGGCGAGGCGCTGCGGTCCGGCGCGGCCGGGTTCCTGGTGAAGAGCACCCAGCCGGCCGAGCTCATTCACGCCGTCCGGGTTGTGGCGGCCGGCGACGGCCTGCTGTCGCCGAGCGTCACCCGGCGGGTCATCGAGCAGTTCGCGGCCCGGACCTCCACACCGGCCCCGCCGCGGAAGCTGGCCGAGCTCACCGACCGGGAACGGGAGGTGGTCACGCTGGCCGGCACCGGCCTGTCCAACGACGAGATCGCCGCCCGGCTGACGGTGAGCCCGGCCACGGCCAAGACCCATGTCTCGCGCGCGATGGTCAAGCTCGGCGCCCGTGACCGGGCACAGCTCGTGGTGTTCGCGTACGAGGCCGGCCTGGTCCGCCCCGGCTGGCTGCCCTGACCGTCGCGAGCATCGGAAACCTGCTGGTCGGCGGCCCCGCGGGTCGCCGACCAGCTCTGGACTACACCGGCCTGGGCCGCCTGATCTCGGCCGGGCCGGTCCGTTCCCCGGACAGCTCCGAGGGAAGCCCCGCTGAACGTCTTGCGTCTGAGCGTCTTGCGTCGTGAGGAGCCGAGGCGTGCGGAGCCGTCGCCGGTTTGGTGATGCCTCGACTCCCGACAACCCGACAGTCCCGAATGCGGGTTAGCTGGTCGGGTCCAGGACGACCTTGAGCCAGCCAGGGCGGCGCAGGTCGAACTCCTCGTAGGCCGCGAGCACGTCCCGCATCGGCTCGTGCTGGGTGACTACCTTCTCTGGGTTCGCCACCCCCGATTCCACCATGGCCAGCAGCTTCGGGATGTACCGCGGGTGGTTGCCGTTTCCCATGTTGATGGTGAGGTTCTTGTTCATCGCGGTGCCGATCGGGAAGAACCTGTCGGTCGGCGGATATACCCCGATGATGCCCAGCGTGCCCGCCTTGGCCAGGCTCTCGACCGCCCAGGAGTGGGCCTGCGTCGGCGCGTCGCCAGGCTTCCAGTGTCCGTTGTGCTCGTTCGTCTCGGGGGCGATCTGCCGCAGCTCCTCGCGGTGCTGATCGTCCTGCTCGCGGGCCCTGGCGGCGGCGGGGCCGGACTTCGGGCTTTCCGCGTCCACCCCCACGGCGTCGATGGCCCGGTCGGGACCGACACCGCGCGTCAGATCCAGGAGCGCCTCGACGGGGTCCTCTTCGTTGAAGTTGACCACCTCGGCTCCCAGCGTCTGGGCGCGTTCCAGCCGGTCGGCGTGGCCATCGATCGCGATCACTCGCGCCGCGCCGCGCTGGAACGAGGACAGAATGGCGAACTGTCCCACCGGCCCACTGCCCCAGACCGCCACCACGTCGCCATCCGATACTTCGGCGATGACCGCGCCGAAGTAACCGGTGGGGTAGATATCCGACAGCGGGATCGCCTGATCATCGGAGATCGAGTCCGGCAGCCGGAACAGGTTGGTGTGGGCGTAGGGCACGCGGGCGTACTCGGCCTGCAGCCCGTCGAACGAGCCGTTGTCCTTCGGAGCGCCGTAAAAGGCCGATCCGGACCTGCGACCGTAAGGATTGACATCGTCGCACTGGGCGAAATAGCCGCTGCGGCAGTAGGTGCAGGAGCCGCAACCGAGGACGGCGGACAGCAGCACCCGATCGCCGCGCCTGAAGTTGCGGACGCTCTGGCCGACATCTTCGACTACGCCGACCCCTTCGTGCCCGATGATGGTGCCCGGCTTCATCCCCGGTACCGTGCCCCGGACGAAATGCAGGTCCGTACCGCAGATCGCCGCGGTGGTGATGCGAACGACTGCGTCGGTCGGCTGCTCGATCTTCGGTTCGGTGACGGTATCAAGGCGGATATCGCCGACGCCGTGCCACACGACTGCTCTCATCGCCTTCCGCCCCTTTCTTCCCTCGTGGTTCGCGGTACTGATCGCGGACGCCCGCCGGGCCGATTCACAGCGGAACTCCAGTCCGCTGCTTGACACACCAACATCGACGACACGGCAGGCTCATTCCATCGCCACAGGTAACTATCGCCCGAGCGGGGCGTCGACGCCCGGCGAGGCGAGTGGGCGAGAGGGAATTGAGTGGCATTCCCGAAATGTGGCGGGCTCGGGTCGCGTAATCGCCGACACGGGGTCACGGTGCGGTCGCGGCGGAGCAGGACCGGGGTGTGGCCAGCGGAGCAGACGGTCACGGCGCGCCTCGTCGGCTTTCGCGAACGTCGAGGTGCGCGACGGTGAGGAACCGTTCGCTGTCCGGATACTGGGTGAGCAGGGCGGTGTTGAGCTGGTTCAGGATGGCGGCCGGGTTGGGGGGTAGGTACGCCTACGGCCGGCCCGCTCGTCGCCCGTGTCCTGGGCCGCGGGCGGGTCGGCCCATTGCGTTCCTGCTCGCCAGGGGCTATACAGGGTGTTAGCACTCAGTAGGGTCGAGTGCTAACCAGTGGCGTGAAGGGTGCCTTGCCGCAGCCTGGAGCATCGCCTTCGTCGCGGGCGCTGCGGGCGGCCGACACTCCTCCACACGGGCTTGAGCCTCAGGAGGAAGCACCCATATGTCGAAGATCATTGCCTTCGATGAGGAGGCGCGGCGCGGCCTGGAGCGCGGCATGAACCAGCTGGCCGACGCCGTGAAGGTCACGCTTGGTCCGAAGGGCCGTAACGTCGTTCTGGAGAAGAAGTGGGGCGTACCCACGATCACCAACGACGGTGTCTCCATCGCCAAGGAGATCGAGCTCGAGGACCCGTACGAGAAGATCGGCGCCGAGCTCGTCAAGGAAGTCGCGAAGAAGACCAACGACGTCGCGGGTGACGGCACGACCACCGCGACGATCCTGGCCCAGGCGCTGGTCCGTGAGGGCCTGCGCAACGTGGCCGCGGGTGCGAACCCGCTGAGCCTGAAGAAGGGCATCGAGGTCGCTGTCGAGAGTGTCTCCGAGGAGCTCTCGAAGCAGGCCAAGGAGGTCGAGACCAAGGAGC
>NZ_MBLO01000158.1 GCF_001854805.1 Pseudofrankia coriaricola | reverse complement strand
CCCCGCCGTGGAGTTCAGCGTAGGACCTGGCCAGCGGCCATCAGGCCTTCAGGGCCGCGGTTTCGGCGAGGATACTGACGCCGTCCTTGGTGACGGAGATGAACCCGCCGCCGACGGTGTAGAGGAAGTCGCCGCCGTCGGTCTCGACCTTGACGTCGCCGCCGTCCTTGAGCACGCCCAGCAGCGGGACGTGCCGCGGCCAGACGCCGAGGTCGCCGTCGGTGGTCGTGGCGAGGACGAAGTTCGCCTCGCCGGACCAGACCTCCTCCTCCGGGGAGACGATCGCGACCCGCATCGCCGCCACTACAGGTTCTCCGCGTTCTTCTGCGCGTCCTCGATGCCGCCGCACATGAAGAAGGCCTGCTCCGGCAGGTGGTCGAACTCGCCCAGGGTCATCCGCTTGAACGAGTCGATCGTCTCGGCGACCGGGACGAACTTGCCGGGAATGCCGGTGAACTGCTCGGCGACGAAGAACGGCTGCGACAGGAACCGCTGGATGCGCCGGGCCCGCCGGACGAGGACCTTGTCCTCCTCGGAGAGCTCGTCGATGCCGAGGATGGCAATGATGTCCTGCAGGTCCTTGTAGCGCTGCAGGATCCGCTGCACCTCGCGGGCGGTGTCGTAGTGCTCCTGGCCGACATACCGGGCGTCCAGGATCCGGGACGTCGACTCCAGCGGGCTCACCGCCGGGTAGATGCCGAGGTCGGAGATCGACCGGTCGAGCACGGTCTGGGCGTCGAGGTGGGTGAACGTGGTCGCCGGCGCAGGGTCGGTCAGGTCGTCGGCGGGCACGTAGATGGCCTGCAGCGACGTGATGGAGTGGCCTCGGGTCGAGGTGATCCGCTCCTGCAGGACGCCCATCTCGTCGGCCAGCGTCGGCTGGTAACCCACGGCCGACGGCATACGGCCGAGCAGCGTGGACACCTCGGAGCCGGCCTGGGTGAACCGGAAGATGTTGTCGATGAACAGCAGCACGTCCTGCTTCTGGACGTCCCGGAAGTACTCGGCCATGGTCAGGGCGGCCAGCGCGACCCGCAGCCGGGTGCCCGGCGGCTCGTCCATCTGGCCGAAGACCAGCGCGGTGTCCTGGATGACCTCGGCCTCGGTCATCTCCAGGAAGAGGTCGTTGCCCTCGCGGGTGCGCTCGCCGACGCCGGCGAACACGGAGACGCCACCGAACTCCTTGGCGACCCGGCGGATCATCTCCTGGATGATGACGGTCTTGCCGACGCCGGCACCGCCGAACAGGCCGATCTTGCCGCCACGCACGTACGGGGCGAGCAGGTCGATGACCTTGATGCCGGTCTCGAACATCTCGGTCTTGGACTCGAGCTGGTCGAACGCCGGGGCGGTGGCGTGGATCGGCATATAGGTCTCGGCGTCGACGGACTCGACGTCGAGTGGCTGACCGAGCACGTTGAACACGTGCCCCTTGGTGGCGTCGCCGACCGGCACCGAGATCGGCGCGCCGGTGCTCTTGACCGGGGCGCCGCGGATCAGGCCGTCGGTCTGCTGCATCGAGATCGCCCGGACGGTGTTGTCACCGATGTGCTGGGCGACCTCGAGAGTCAGGGTGGCGGTCTCCTCGCCGAGGGTGCGCTCGACGTGCAGCGCGTGGTAGATCTCCGGGAGCTCCTCCGGAGCGAACTCGACGTCGACAACCGGGCCGATGACTCGGGCGACCCGGCCGATCCCCGTCGTGCTGGTGGTGACGGTCATGGCGTCCTCGATCTTCACTAGAGCGCCGAAGGGGGCGCGTACTGCGACTTCTCGGCGCCCCCGGAGGCCCACGTGCTGCCGATGGGATCCCTAAGGGGCTGGTTTGGCACCTTCGGCCACCCACGGCGTCAGGCAGTCTCTTCTGTTGAGCGGTGCTGCGGTATCGCGTCTGTCGAGCGGTGCTGCGGTATCGCGGTGGTGCTTGGCCTTTCGGGTGGTACCACGTCTTTCAGGCCACCTCAGCGGCGTCCGACGGGCCGAGTTCCGGGGCCTCCGTCGGGTGCGTCGTCGCGGGTCCGACCGACCGGACCGCCCGCCGAAACTGACTGACAGACGGTCCGATCACTAACCTTTGACCACGCTGTGGCAGTTGTCCCCACCTACCATGCCTTACGAATTCGATCCCGGCACCCAACCCGCCAAAGGGCAGGTGCCGCCTACTACCCGCGCCGCTCGCTACCCGGCGTCCGCCAGCGCGTTCGCGCCGCCGACGATCTCCGAGATCTCCTGGGTGATCGCCTCCTGGCGGGCGCGGTTGGCCAGCCGGGTGTAGGTGCGGATGAGCTCCTCGGCGTTGTCGGTCGCCGACTTCATCGCCCGCTGCCGGGAGGCCGACTCGGAGGCGGCCGCCTCCAGCAGGGCGACGTAGAGACGGCTCTCGACGTAGCGGGGCAGCAGCGCGTCGAGCACCCCCTCCGCCGACGGCTCGAACTCGTACACCGGCAGCGCACCGCCCACGGGCGCCTCGGTCGTCTCCTCCAGCACCATCGGCAGCAGCCGATGCGCCTCCGGCGTCTGCGTCATCGCGCTGACGTACTCGGTGTAGACGATGTGGATCTCGCCCACGCCGCCGTCGGCCTCGTCGAGGGTGAACGCCCCCAGCAGCTCGTCCGCGATCGCCTTCGCGTCCGCGTACGACGGCTGCTCGGTGAACCCGGTGAACTCGCCCGCGAGCTCCCGGCCGCGGAACCGGTAGTACGTGACGGCCTTGCGGCCGACCGCGTACAGGGCCACGGACTTGCCCTCGTCGGCGAGCAGCTCCATGAGCTCACCCGCCTGACGCAGCGCGTTGGCGCTGTAGCCGCCGGCGAGGCCGCGGTCGGAGGTCACGACGACCACCGCGGCCCGGGTGACCCCGGTCCGCTCGGTGGTGAGCGGGTGGTGGACGGTCGACTGCGACGCCACCGCGCTGATCACCCGGGTGATCTCGGCCGCGTACGGCCGGGACGCCGCGACCCGCGCACGGGCCTTGGCGATCCGGGACGCCGCGATGAGCTCCATCGCCCGAGTGATCTTCTTCGTCGACTGGACCGTGCGGGTGCGCCGCCGGTACTCGCGAAGTTGGCCAGCCACGGGATCAGGCCTTCTCGACCGGCTTCGGGCGGTGCACCCGAATCGCCTCCTGCTCGATCTCCTCCGGCTCCAGCGCCTCGAGAGCCGCCTCGTTGAGCAGCGGCTGGCCGGAGGAGAGCGTGAACTGCGCCTTGAACGCGCCGATCGCCTTCTCCAGGTCCGCCACGGTCGAGCCGTCGAGCTTGCCGGTAGCCAGGATGACCTCGTAGATGCCGGGGAACGACCGGGCGACGAAGTCGAGGAACTCGTTCTCGAACCGGCGGATCTCCGGGACCGGAATGTCGTCGAGCTGGCCGGTGGTGCCGGCCCAGATCGAGACGACCTGGCGGTCGACCGCGAACGGCTGGTTCTGCGGCTGCTTGAGCAGCTCGACGAGCCGCGCGCCGCGGGCGAGCTGGTCACGCGAGGCCTTGTCCAGGTCCGAGCCGAAGGACGCGAACGACTCCAGCTCGCGGTACTGGGCGAGGTCGAGGCGCAGCCGGCCGGCGACGGACTTCATCGCCTTGACCTGCGCCGATCCGCCGACGCGGGAGACCGAGGTACCGACGTTGATGGCCGGCCGGACACCCTGGTTGAACAGGTCCGACTCCAGGAAGATCTGGCCGTCGGTGATGGAGATGACGTTCGTCGGGATGTAGGCCGAGATGTCGTTGCCCTTGGTCTCGATGATCGGCAGGCCGGTCATCGAGCCGCCACCCAGCTCGTCGGACAGCTTCGCGCAGCGCTCGAGCAGCCGGGAGTGCAAGTAGAAGACGTCGCCCGGGTAGGCCTCGCGGCCCGGCGGGCGGCGCAGCAGCAGCGAGATCGCGCGGTAGGCCTCGGCCTGCTTCGACAGGTCGTCGAAAACGATCAGGGCGTGCTGGCCGTTGTACATCCAGTGCTGGCCGATGGCCGAGCCGGTGTACGGGGCGATGTACTTGAAGCCGGCCGGCTCGTCCGCGGGGGCCGCGACGATCGTGGTGTACGCCAGCGCGCCGGCCTCTTCCAGCGTGTTGACGACCTCACGGATGGTCGACTTCTTCTGGCCGATGGCGACGTAGACGCACTTGACCTGCTTCTTCGGGTCGCCGCTCTCCCAGTTCGCGCGCTGGTTGATGATCGCGTCGATGGCGACGGTCGTCTTGCCCGTCTGCCGGTCACCGATGATCAGCTGCCGCTGGCCCCGGCCGATCGCGGTCATCGCGTCGATGGCCTTGATGCCGGTCTGCAGCGGCTCCTTCACCGGCTGGCGCTGCACCACGGTCGGCGCCTGCAGCTCGAGGGCGCGCTCGCCGTCGGTGTCGATCGGGCCGAGGCCGTCGATCGGCCGGCCCAGTGGGTCGACGACCCGGCCCAGGAAGCCGTCACCGACCGGGGCCGACAGGATGCGCCCGGTCCGGCGGACCTCCTGGCCCTCCTCGATGTGTGACGCCTCGCCAAGGATGACGCAGCCGATCTCGCCGACCTCGAGGTTCAGCGCGAGACCGAGCACGCCGCCGGAGAACTCCAGCAGCTCGTTGGTCATGGTGTGCGGGAGGCCCTCGACCCGGGCGATCCCGTCACCGGTCAGGATGACGCGGCCCACCTCCTCCCGGTCGGCGGAGGTGGCCTGGAACGATTCGACGTAGTCCCGGAGGGCGTCGCGAATCTCCTCCGGCCGGATGGTCAGCTCAGTCATCGCTTCGGTCCTTCATCGCGGGCACGGGAATCGGCTGCCCAGCATGGGTATGTCCGGCCTCGAAGAGGACGGCGGGTACAGAGCCGGCCTCGAAGAGGACGGCAGGTACAGAGCCGGCCTTTGTCGGGACCGGAACCATCAGTTCGGAGCAGGCGAGGGACGCGAAGCCGCGCCGCCGGCGGTGACCGCCGGCGGCGTGGCCGCGTACCTGGGTCGTCATGCTCACCGGCGCTACCGCGCCAGGGCCTGGCGGGCGGCGGCGAGCCGGCGCAGCACGGACCCGTCCACGACCTCGTCGCCGACCCGCACGACGACGCCGCCGAGCACGGAGGGGTCGAGGTCGGTCTGCACCTGGATCTCGCGGCCGAAGTACCGGGACAGCGCCGTGCGCAGCCGGGTCAGCTGGTCACCGTCGAGCGACACGGCGGTGCGCACGACGGCGACCACACGGTCCCGCCGCGCGGCGGCGATCCGGCTGAACTGCTCGAGCCGCCGGGAAAGGTCGCCGAACTCCCGGTCGGCCACGGCCTGCTTGGCCAGCCGCACCGTGACCGGGTGCGCCCTGCCGGTCAGCAGGCGCTCGACGAGCGCCTCCTTGGCCGGGGCCGGCGCGGCCGGGTCGGTGAGCGCGAGCGAGAGCTGCGGGTTGCGATCGAGGATCCGGCCGAACCTGAACAGCTCGTCCTCGACCTCGTCCAGCGCGCCCGCGGTCTCGGCGTCGACGAGCAGCGCCTCCACGGACAGCTCGATCAGGCCGAGCCGCAGGTCGAGGGGACGCGTCCAGCGGCGCGCGACGGCCGACTTGACGACCGCGAGCGAGTCCTCGCCGAGCCGGGCAGCGAACAGCCGGTCGGCGAGGGTCTCGCGGGCGCCGGGGGCCACGCTCGGGTCAGCGAACGCGCGCCGCAGGGTCAGGTCCGCGCCGAGCAGGTCGGCGACGGCGCGCAGGTCGGCCCCGATCCGCCCCGCATCCGGCCGCCTCGCCTGACCGGCCGCGGCCACGCCACCCGGCGGGACCGCGGTGATCTGGTCAAGGGTGGCCCGCGCCGCGACGAGAGCCGCCCGGCTGGGTCCCTCCACCGTCAGCCTCCCGACCCGGCGGGCGCGGGCGCGGCCGCGTCACCGGAGGCGTCGAGCGCCGCGATGAAGTCGTCGATCAGGCGGCCGTGCTCCTCGGGCTGGGCCAGCTCATGCCCGACGATCTTGGTAGCGAGCTCGAGAGCCACCCCACCCAGCTCGGCGCGCAGCGAGTTGACGATCTGCGACCGCTCCGCGGCGAGCTGTGTCTCGCCACGGGCACGGATCTCGGCGACCTCTCGGTCGGCCTGGGCCCGCAGGTCCGCCACGATCTGACGACCCTGCACGGCCGCCTCGTCGCGGATTCGCGACGCCTCGGCACGTGCCTCGGCGAGCTGCGCGCGGTACTGCTCCAGCAGCGCCTGCGCCTCCGCCTGGGCGGCCTCGGCGCGAGCCAGGCCACCCTCGATGCGCTCGGTCCGAGCCGCGTAGAACGTCTGGATCTGGGGCTTGACCTTCCAGAAGAAGAAGGCGACGAGCAGCCCGAACGAAACAATACCGATGATGAGCTCGCCCACCGGCGGAACCAGGACGTTTTCGTCCGAGTGATCAGTGGTGGTGGCGGCGAGCAGGATTGTCGACGTGACGCTCACGCTCGTCCTCGGATTACTTGAAGACGAACGGAACGACGAAACCGATCAGGGCGAGCGCCTCGACCAGGGCGAATCCGATGAGCATGTACCGGAAGGCGACCTGCTCGGCCTCCGGCTGCCGGGCGATGGCCTGCACGCCCAGACCGAAGATGAGACCGATGCCGATCCCCGGGCCGATGGCGGCGAGACCGTAGGCGACGGCACCGAGGTTACCGCTGACAGCGTCGGTGGCCGCCAGAACGACGGGTGAAGCCATGTGAGGTGTTCCTTATCCTGTCGGGCACCGGGACTCACCGGTGCGGGTCGGGGTGTCCGAAAAATCAGGAGTGCGCCGCGACGGCCGCGACGGGCGCGGACTCGGGCTCGGGCGCTTCGGTGCCGTGCTCCGCGTGCGGGTCGTCGTGGCCGCCGCCGTGGGCGGCCAGCGCGCCGCCGATGTACGCGGCGGTGAGCACGGTGATGATGTAGGCCTGCAGCAGGTCGATGACCAGCTCGAACCCGGTCATGATGACCGTCATCAGGAACGAGAAGGCGCCGAACACGTACGGCGGCCGCTGGATCATGTACTCCGCGCCGAGGCTGAAGATGAGGAGCAGCATGTGGCCGGCGAACATGTTCGCGAAGAGCCGGACCGCCAGCGTGAAGGGCCGCACGATCAGCGTGGACAGGACCTCGATCGGCGCGAGGATGAGCCGGATCGGCAGCATCGCCTGCGGCGCCGGGTCGACCATCTCCTTGAAGTACGCGCCCGCGCCGTTGGCCCTGATGCCGACCAAGTTGAAGAGCACCCAGGTGATGATCGCCAGCACCATCGGGATAGCGATGCGCGAGGTGGCCGGGAACTGGGCCACCGGGATGATGGCGAGCAGGTTGCAGACCGCGACGAAGCAGAACAGCACCATCAGGTAGGGGGTGTACCGTGGCCCGGTCTTCCCGATGATCTCGCGCGAGATCTGGCTGTCGATGAAGTCGTAAATCGACTCGGCGAAGTTCTGCAGCCCACGGGGGACGATCGAGGCGCGACGGTACGCGAGCCAGAACATGACCCCGACGAACAGCGCCGAGAAGATCACCAGCGCGGTGGCCTTGTTCAGGTAGAAGTTGAAGGGACCCAGGTCCACGTCAAACCAGTGCGGCGGGTTGAAGACCGCGGTCGTGGGGCCTTCGAAGCCCTCGTCACTAGCGGCGAGGACGGCCACGCAACACACCTCCATGATCCAAATTTCAACGCAGTGTCACCGGGCGAACGAGGCCCGCCCCACGGCGGAGGGGACCCCACCCTACCGGCACCCCAGGCCCAGCCGCCCGAGTTGTACGCATCGTGAGCGTCGCCCGAGCTTAGAGACTAACGATGCCCGTGACCCACGGACATGCGCGAAACGCATGATCGCATGTCCTCGGCCAGGCGCGCGGCCCAGCGACAGACCCGCCTCCGGCGGGGCCGACGGTGTCGGCGCCCGGTACCGCGAATACTATCCACACCTCCGCCATCGCGGCACGCGCTGCGATCCGCCCCGCGTCGGGTTCATCTACACGTTGCCGCCGCGTTTCGGTCTGTTGTGCCCCCCTTGGCGTTACGGGGGCGCGTGGACACGCGGAGCGACATTTCGGACAGCAGGCGGATCGCGCGAACGCGCTGAGCGTCGGACCGGCGCACACCCCCGGCTACGCACCGCCACCGAACACCGCGCCCCAGCCCTGGATCCCGCCCCGCGACCAGGAGCGGCCCCGGCCCCGGACCTTCTCGGCCAGCCCGGACCAGCGCGGGGTCGGGCGCGGAGTGCTAGAGGGCCAAAGGGCGTGCGAAAATGATCTTCCTTCGCACGCCCGGCGGCCGTTGTCCCCAGGATCACTAACGGTGCAGTGCCTGGTAGATCACCAGGTAGAGGGCGGCGGCGAGGCCCAGGATGATCCCGATCGGCAGGAACACGTCGTGCAGGCCGGTCAGCCGGTCGATGCCCCACCCGACCAGGCCCCAGAAGGCGATGCCGGCGCCGAGCGTCCCGACCGCGTTCCAGGCCTCCCCTGGGGTGTGCTCCCGGTTGGGCGGCCGGTTTCCGCCCCCCGCCTGCCCGCGGCCAGCACCCCGTCGGGCGTTTCCGCCGCGACGGTCACGCTCGCCGCCGCCGGCGGGCTCACGGCCTTCGTCCTTGTTCATCGGCCTCATCGCCCGCCCGTCACCGATGCGAGTCCGGCGCCGGCACGGCACGCGCCGGGGACTGGGCGGCGCGTCGATCCGCCGAGCCGCCGGCCCTGGGATCGCGGGCGGCGAACGTGGCCGGGTCGAAGAACGGCACCCGGGTGTGGGTGGCGGCCCACAGCTCGGCGCCGATCCAGCCGACCACGCCGGCGAGCACCGTCCAGGCCAGCGTCGGCAGGTTCACCGCCTCGACCCCGTCCAGCACGACGAGCAACACGCCGAGCAGGACGATCTTGAACCCGTAGATGCCGAGCGCGGCCGGCAGCAGCAGGTAGGGCGCCCGCCGGGCCACGAAACCCACCGCGATCTTGCTCGCCGAGAAGAAGGCCACGACGATGCCGACGCCGAGCAACGCCGCGGCGACGCCCGCCCAGCCCCGCAGGCTCGCGCCGAGCGCGACCGCGACAACGGCGATCACCGCGCTGACCGCCAGCCCCAGCCGGATGATCGGCGCACTGGTCAGAGGAGGCCGAGGGCCACCGCCCGCGCGAGGCTTCGTTCCCGCCGCGCGGCTGTCGGCGAGCACGTCGCCCGCTCTTCCCGTCACCAGCACGCTCCTCTTCGCGACCACCCGTGCCCGCCCGCCAACGCGGACAGGACACTTCCACGGTAGCGGGCGGCGGCCGGCAGCACCGCGGTCAGACAGCACTGGCCTGGACAGGCTGGCCGCGGAACCAGGGAACGGGCGTCAGGTGGAGGTGCCCGTCGCGCTGGCCGCGCGGCGAGCGGTGCGTTGGCCGAGCAGGAGCAGCACCACCACGCCGAGCAGACCTATGCCGAGGGTGGCCAGCAGGATGGGCAGCGGTGCCGACGAGAACGACGCGGCCACACCGCCGAACCCGACGAGCGCGGCCCAGAAGTACATGAACAGCACCGCCCGGACCTGCGACTTGCCGATCTCCAGCATGCGGTGGTGCAGGTGCATCTTGTCCGGCGCGAACGGCGAGCGACCTGCCCTGGTACGGCGCACGACGGCGAGGCCGAGATCGAGGAAGGGCACCATCAGCACGGCGAGCGGGATGGCCAGCGGGATCAGCGACGGCAGCGAGCGGGACGGGCCGGCGTAGCCGCCGTAGGCCACCTGACCCGTCACCGTGATCATCGACGAGGCCGACAGCAGACCGATGAGCATCGACCCGGAGTCGCCCATGAACAGTTTCGCCGGGTTGAAATTGTGCGGCAGGAACCCGATGCAGACGCCAGCCGTGACGGCGGCCAGCAGCGCGGCCGGCGTGGCCCGGTAGATGCCGTTGAGGACCGCGAGCGAGTAGGCGTAGTAGAACGTCGCCCCGGCGGCGATCGCCGCGACACCGGCCGCTAGCCCGTCCAGGCCGTCGATGAAGTTCAGCGCGTTGACGAGGACGACGACGGCGAGGATCGAGATCGGGACGGCGGTCTCCGGGCCGAGACTGAGCGTCGTCTCGCTGTCCCAGTTGATGGCGAACGAGAACTGCACCCCGAGCTGCACCATCACGGCCGCGGCCACCATCTGGCCGGCGAGCTTCGTCAGCGAGTCCAGCTCCCACTTGTCGTCGGCGACGCCGAGCAGGCAGATCAGCGTCGCCGCGATGAGCACGGCGCGAGGTTCGGACCAGTCGCGCGAGACCTGGGACAGGAACGGCAGCCGGTCGGCGACCGCGAGCCCGGCGTAGAGGCCCGCCAGCATCGCGAGCCCGCCCAGCCGGGCCGTCGGCATCACGTGCACGTCCCGGGCCCGTACCCCGGCGACGGCGCCGATACGCAACGCCAGCGCCCTCGCGACCGGCGTCGTCAGGTAGGTGACGGCCGCCGCGACCACGAAGACGAGCGCGTACTCACGCACGGCGCCATCCCATACAGCCCCGACCTCCCATTACCGCGTCGATCAGTGTGAGGGGTTCCCGCCGGTCCGCGCTCGCCGGCCTCGGTCGCGCAGGCAGGGGCGAACGGCGCCTGGCGGCGGTCCGCCTCAAGTGTCCCAGGGGATCCGTGGACCGGTGGTGCCGGCCTCCCCAGCCTGGCCGGCCCGCACGACGGAGACAACGAGGACGGCGGCGACGGCGAGGCGGGCCTCCGTCACGAGGAGACCCCCGACGGCGCCTCGACCAGCGGCAGCACCGCGCGCAACGCCGCCAGGTCGATCGCGCCCAGCCGGACCACCCGGGGGATCTCGGTGGTGCAGTCGACGATCGTGGACGCGACGCCCACCGTCGCGGGGCCGGCGTCGAGGTAGACCTCCACCTGTTCACCGAGCTGGGCCACGGCCTCCTCCGCTGTGGTCGCGGCCGGCCGGCCGGACAGGTTCGCGCTGGAGACGGCCATCGGCCCCGTCCGGCCGAGAAGGTCGATCGCGACCGGATGAAGAGGCATGCGCACCGCCACCGTGCCCCGGCTGTCCCCGAGATCCCAGCGCAGGGACGGTGCCTGCCGCACGATCACGGTCAGCCCGCCCGGCCAGAACGCCCTGGTGAGCTCGCGCACCGGCATGGTGACGTTGTTGACCAGACCTTCCAGCGTGCGCCACGCCCCGATCAGGACCGGCACCGGCATGTCCCTGCCGCGCCCCTTCGCGGCGAGCAGGGCACGCACCGCGGACGCGTCGAACGCGTCCGCGCCGATCCCGTACACCGTGTCGGTGGGCAGGACGACAAGGTCGCCCCGGCCGACCGCCCCCGCCGCCGCCTCCAGGCCGGTCTGCCTCGCCGCCTCGTCCGTGCAGTCGAACAGCCGCATGACCCCTCGCCGAACTTTCTCTCGCGCAACCGTCTGGGCTGTCTGGACGGCGCCCAGACATCGAGCCGCCCGTTCCGGGGCTGGCCTGCCCCCTGGGCCACCAACCTACAGCCGGGCCCGCCGCGGCCGAACCGCGAGATCGCGCCGCTTACTGCTTTCCCCAGATAGCGCCTTCGGCGTGACCTGGGGACCCCTGTAGGCGCGCCGTGACGAAACGGTCGCGACCCACGAGATCACGGTGCGTGACGAGCTCGTTCCACCCACCGGCCGTGGCCAGCAGCTCCCGAACGACCGGGCCCTGGCCGTCGGCGTGCTCCATCGCGAACAGTCCGCCCGGGCGCAGCAGGCCCGCCGCGGCCACGGCCACGGCGCGCGGGCCGGCGAGCCCGTCCCCGCCGCCGCCCCACAGGGCCCAGGGCGGGTCGTGGTCACCCACCTCGGGAGTGACCACGGCCCGGTCAGCGTCCGGCAGGTAGGGCGGGTTCGAGACGACGACGTCCACCCGCCCGGTCAGCCGAGCGAGCGCGGCCAGCACGGGTACACCCGCCCAGCCCTCCGGGGCGGGTACCCCCGCCGCGGCGGGGGTACCCGCGCCAGTGACGTCCGCGGAGTGCACCTCGACGGGCAGTCCCGTCGCGGCGACGTTGTGCCTCAGCCAGCGCAGCGCCGCGGGGTCGGCCTCGACCGCGTGCACCTCCGTGCCAGGCACCTCGTCGGCGAGCGCGAGCGCGATCGCGCCTGACCCGGCGCACAGGTCCACACAGACGGACGGCGTCTCACCGCCGACGGAGGCCCCGTGGCCCGAACCATGGGGGATGGCCGCGCCCATATACGTGCCCTCGAGCCGCGTCCCGGTCTTCAGCTCCTGGGACATCGGCCGCCGGGCGCGCGAAGAAAGAGCATTTTCGCGCGCCCTTTGGCCCTTCAGCACGTCGATCACCCAGCCGACGACCGTCTCGGTCTCCGGCCGGGGCACGAAGACCCCAGGACCAACGGCGAGCGCGAGGTGACGGAAGTAGGCCTCGCCGGTGAGGTGCTGCAACGGCACGCGCCGCGCCCGGCTCGTGACCAGGCCCCGCAGCCGCTCGGCGGCGTCCGGAGCGATCTCCCGAACCAGCGGGAGCCGGCCGCGCGCCACCCCCAGCACATGCGCGGCGAGCAGCTCGGCGTCGGCCCGCGGGCTCGCGACGCCCGCGTCGGCGAGCCGCCTGGCCGCTGAGGCGAGCTCCGCGGCCAGCGGCACGTCGACGGCCCCGGAACGCGTGGAGGGCGCAGGGCCGGTCACTCAGTCGTCCTCGCCGGGATTCTCCGCGAGCCTCGTGGCGAGGTCCGCCGCGGTGAGCGCGTCGAGCACGTCGTCGAGCTCGCCGTCGAGCACCTGCTCCAGGTTGTGCGCCTTATACCCGACCCGGTGGTCAGCGATCCGGTTTTCCGGGAAGTTGTACGTCCGCACCTTGTCCGAGCGATCCAGGGTGCGGACCTGGCTGGCCCTCGCCACGGACTTCTCCGACTCGGCCTTTTCCCTCGCTATCGTCAGCAGCCGGGCGCGCAGGATCCGCAGCGCCGATTCCTTGTTCTGCAGCTGGCTCTTCTCGTTCTGGCAGGAGACGACGACCCCGGTCGGCAGATGAGTGATGCGCACCGCCGAGTCGGTGGTGTTGACGCTCTGGCCACCGGGCCCCGACGAGCGGAAGACGTCGATGCGCAGGTCGCTCGGGTCGACGTCGACGTCGACCTCCTCGGCCTCCGGCATGACCAGCACGCCCGCGGCGGATGTGTGGATACGCCCGGCCGACTCGGTCACGGGCACCCGCTGGACGCGGTGCACGCCGCCCTCGAAGCGCAGCCGGCCGTACACGCCCGGCTGGCCGGGGGGAACCTGGCCGCGGTACTTCACCGCCACGCTGACGTCGCGGTAACCGCCCAGGTCGCTCGGGTTGGCGTCGAGGATCTCCGTCTTCCAGCCGCGCCGCTCCGCGTAGCGCAGGTACATCCGCAGCAGGTCGCCGGCGAACAGCGCGGACTCCTGGCCGCCCGCTCCGGCCTTCACCTCGAGAATCGCGTCCCGGCTGTCGTCGGGGTCGGCGGGCACGAGCAGGGCCCGCAGCCGCTGGCGCTGCTCGGCGATGGCGGCCTCCAGGTCGGCCACCTCGGAACGGAACGACGTGTCCTCGGCGGCCAGCTCCCTGGCCGTCTCCAGGTCGCCGTTCGTGCGCTCCATCTCACGCGCGAGCTCGACGACGGCCGCGAGCTCCGCATAGCGCCGCCCCAGCGTGCGCGCCTCCGCGGCGTCGTTGTGCACGTCGGGGTCAGCGAGCCGCTTCTCGATCTCGGCGTGCTCGACGAGCAACTTCTCCAGCGCGGAGGCCATCAGCAACCTTTTCAAAAAATCAGCGGTATGAAGCAGGAACGGCGCCCGCCCGGTCCAAACCGGACGAGCGCCGCATCGCCGCGACACCAACCGCGGTCCCCGGCCCGTCAGCCTCACGGGCCCGATCCCGACGCTCTGAGCGTCACCCAGCCACCTAGCCGGCCCCGTTCGGGGTCGACCCCCCGGTACTGTGGACCGACTCCGGACCAGGTGGGGAGAGCTCGCGGCGCCCGACCGAAGGCTCCTGCCGGATCGGCAGAGCCCGGCGGCGCCGCGGCACCCCGCCTTAACTGTTGCCGGAGACCTTCTGGCCGGGCTGGCGCTTGCCGAACCGGCGCTCGAACTTCTCCACCCGGCCACCGACGTCGAGGATCTTCTGCTTGCCGGTGTAGAACGGGTGGCACTGCGCGCACACCTCGACGCTGATCGCGCCGTTCTCCTTGGTGCTACGCGTGGTGAACGTGTTCCCACACGTACAGACCACAGTGGTCTCGTGATACGTCGGGTGAATGTCAGCCTTCATGGTCCCTCTTCTCACATGGCCGCCGGGTCGCCGTCGCAGCCGCTACGGCGTGAACCGGAGCCTCCAACCGCCCCAAGTCTGCCAGACCTGGTGACTGGGTCACGGTGCCACTGCCCTAACACCGCCGGTGCCGTGGCTAGTCCCAGCCCGTCCTGACGGTCGTCGTCCCGGCCCCCGAGCCGCGCGAGACGCGACGTCGGGGGCCGGGCCCGCGAGTCCCCGGCCCGGCCCCGCTGATGGCGGGACCGGGCGGAACGGCCCCGCGGGCGGCGGCGACGAGCCGTCCCTGGTCCTGTCCCTAGTCCTGGGATGGGGTGGACTTGGCGATCTGCATGAGGAACTCGTAGTTGGTCCTCGTCTGCTTGAGCTGACCCAGCAGCAGCTCGATCGCCTGCTGCGGCTCGCGGGTGTGCAGGACGCGGCGTAGCTTGTGCATGATCGCCAGCTCGTCGGGGGCGAGCAGGATCTCCTCCTTGCGGGTGCTGGACGCGTCCACGTCCACCGCCGGGAAGGTCCGCTTGTCGGCGATCTTGCGGTCCAGCTTGAGCTCCGCGTTACCGGTGCCCTTGAACTCCTCGAAGATGACCGTGTCCATCGTCGACCCGGTCTCGACGAGGGCCGTCGCGATGATGGTCAGCGAGCCGCCGTTCTCGATGTTGCGGGCGGCGCCGAGGAAACGCTTCGGCGGGTAGAGCGCCGTCGAGTCGACACCACCGGACAGGATCCGGCCGCTCGCGGGCGCCGCCAGGTTGTAGGCGCGGCCGAGCCGGGTGATGGAGTCGAGCAGCACGACGACGTCCTGGCCCAGCTCGACGAGCCGCTTGGCCCGCTCGATGGACAGTTCCGCCACGTTCGTGTGATCCGACGGCGGACGGTCGAAGGTCGAGGCGATGACCTCGCCCTTCACCGACCGCTGCATGTCGGTGACCTCCTCCGGCCGCTCGTCGACGAGCACGACCATGAGGTGGCATTCCGGGTTGTTTGTCGTGATCGCGTTCGCGATCGACTGCAGCACCATCGTCTTGCCGGCCTTCGGCGGGCTGACGATCAGGGCCCGCTGGCCCTTGCCGATCGGCATCACCAGGTCGATGACCCGGGTGGTCATCACGTGCGGCTCGGTCTCCATCCGCAGGCGGTCCTGCGGGTAGAGCGGGGTGAGCTTGGTGAACTCGGGGCGGCCGCGGGCCTCCTCCGGGTCCATTCCGTTGATGGTGTCCAGCCGGACGAGCGCGTTGTACTTGTCGCGACGCGCCTCGCCCTCCTGCGGCGCGCGCACGACGCCGGTGATGGCGTCGCCGCGGCGCAGCCCGTGCCGGCGGACCTGGGCGAGGCTGACGTACACGTCCGCGGGGCCTGTCAGATAGCCACTGGTCCGGACGAACGCGTAGTTGTCCAGGACGTCCAGGATGCCGGCGACCGGGATAAGGACGTCGTCCTCGCGCAGGACAGGCTCGTTCTCGACCGTTCCGCCCTGACCGCGGCGGTTGCGGCCGCGCTCGCGGAAACGGCCGCGCCTGCCCCTGCCGTCCTCGTCGTCGTCCTGCTGCGCGACCCGGCTGCCCTGGCGGTCGGGCTGCCGGTCGGTCTGACGGTCCGAGCGGTCGGCCCTGTCAGGCCGGTCCGACGGACGGTCGCCCTGGCGGGCGCTCTGGCGGTCGGTCTGCCGGCTGTTCGCGCGGTCGGCACGCTCGTGCCGCTCGCCCTGGGGCCGCTCGCCGCGATCCGGACGCTCGCCACGGTCCGGACGCTCGCCGCGGTCCGCACGCGCCCGCGGGGCCGCGTTCTCATCACGGTCCGCACGCTCGCCGCGATCCGGACGCTCGCCGCGGTCCGCACGCGCCCGCGGGGCCGCGTTCTCATCACGGTCCGCACGCTCGCCGCGATCCGCACGCGCCCGCGGGGCCGCGTTCTCACCGCGGTCCGCACGCTCGCCACGCGCCCGCGGGGCCGCGTTCTCGTCGCGCGCCACGACCGGCGCCGACGGCTCCTCGGCCCGGATGGGCCGCTCGGCGGCGGGCGCCTCCGGCTCACGGGCGGGCATCTGGACAAGCTCGCCCTGCTCGGGGCTTCCGGTGGCGCGCACCACCCGCCGCCCGCGGGTGCGCGGCGGGGCAGTGGTGGCGGCCGACGGCTCGGTACTCGTAAGGACGGTGGCCTCCTGGCCGCTCTCGGCGGTGCCGTTCGGCGTGGGCGGGCCGCCGTTCTGCGCGTTCTGGATGGCCGCGATCAGCTGGCCCTTGCGCAGCCGGCCGGTGCCCGGGATTCCCAACGAACTGGCCATGGACTGCAACTCCGGCAGAAGCATCGCCTGCAGGCCGGTACCGTTGCGGCGACGGCGAGGAGCGGCCGAGCCGGGAGTCTCCTCGTCGGCCGCGCTGGCCGACGGCGTACGGCCGTCCCCGGATACACCGCTGTCCATCGGCGCCGTCGCCGGCGCCGGCGCGGCCGGCGCGGCCGGCTGGCTGACGGGAAGCGGTGCGGGGGGCGCCGCGGACTCACGTGCGCTCTCAGGCAGCACGTCGGTGGTGTCGCTCAAGGTTTTCCTTCCCTGAAGGAACCGGCTCCTCTCGAGCCGGGTGATGCATATGGACCTTCGACCATCCGCTCCACCACCTACGTGGATGACAGATGAAGGAGATGTCGCCGCTGGCCGGCCCGAATGACACGCCCGTCGACGAGGTGGAGGACCCTGTCCTCCCGGCAGACCTCCTGGATCGCCGACCTCCCAGATCGACTTTCGCCGATCCGGCAGGGACCCGGGCTTCCAGACCTCCCCGATCGCCAACCTCCCAGATCGACTCCGTCGATCCGGCAGGGACCCTGTCGCCAGTCGGGCAGTGACCCCGGGTTCTGCAGGAACCCTGTCGCCAATCCACCAGGGAGCCCAGGCTTCGCCGATCCTGCAGGAACCCGGGCCGCGAACGAACCCGGAATCCCCCAGGCGGGGGTCCGGGGTCACCCCCGGGCAGACATCGCGGGTTAGCAGGGAAGCTGACCCAGGGTCAGCGACCAAGCTCACCCACCACGTCGCCGGTGTCGAGCCGAGGCAACGACGGGGAGGCGCGGGTACCGGAATCCTGTACCAGGACGGACCAGAGAAAGCTCCAGCCAGACCGGCGGGGCGAGCACGCGCCGCGGCGCGGCGGGTGCAGCCATCAGACTATCCAGACGGAGACACCTCGGCAACAACCTGGGGTTGCGCAGGCTTCCCGATGTGGGGTCACCGTGCTTCTACGGTACTCGCCGTTCGCTGCATCGCAACGGCCGTCACCCAACGTCACCGAGATCACGGTGCAAACCGCGAAAATGGGTGCAACCTCCCCAAAGGCGGTCCGCGTCCGCGGTCCGCGTCCGCGGTCCGCGGCCCAGCACGATCGGCCAAGGCCCGCGCCCTCGCTCACCAGACCGTGTCGACGCTTCGCCACTCACCCTGATCGGAGGCGCCGAAGGGCCACGTCGGCAGACCGACGTTCGCGGCATGCGCCACCAGCCCGGCGCTCTCGCCCACCTCCGGGCAGGGCCGACCACCGCACCCACGCGCGAGCTCCCCGACACTCCCGACAAAGGCACATGCGCCGGATGACGGGCGCTCAGCGGCGCGTCGTCACCCGGACACCATCCCGGTCGACGGCCAGCGGGAGGACGGAGAATCCCGGCGCGGACACGCCAACCGCGGCGGCCGCCTGCTCGCCACCGACGGCGAGCGCCAGCACGGTGGGACCGGAGCCGGACAGGACCGCCGCCACTCCGGCGGCACGCAGCCGGTCCACGAGAGCGGCGGATTCCGGGACCGTCGGCAGCCGGTACGGCTGGTGCAGCCGGTCCTCGGTGGCCGCGAGCAACAGCCGGGCGCGGGCGGCCCGGGCCGCCCGGGCGTCGGCGGCGTCGACACCGCCGGGTATCCCGCCGGCCGAGACGGCCGCGGCGAGATCGGTCTGGGTGAGCGCGAGCGCGAGGAGGCCGGCGCGGCCGGCCGAGAACGCCGCGTCGACGTGGGCGAGCCGATCCGGCAGCCGACCGCGCGAGTCGGCCGTGGAGGTACGCACCGAGGGCACGAAGGCCACCGGGCGCAGGTCCGCGACCGGTTCGGCCCGGTGCGCGACGGGACCTGCCGGCCCGGTCCAGGCCACGGTGAAACCGCCGAACAGGGCAGCGGCGACGTTGTCGGAATGTCCCTCGATCGCCGTCGCCACCCGCAGCGCGGCCGCCCGGTCGAACCCGGCCACGTCCGCGGCCGGGCCGGCGGGACGCGCGGCACCGGCCCGGCGGGGGCCGGCCGCGCCGCCGTCGGCGGCGCCGTCGAGGTAGGCGGCGGTGTCGAGAACGCATCCGGCGGCCACGCCCGCGACGATCGCCGCGGCGGACGAGCCGAGCCCGCGCCCGTGCGGCACCCGGTTGACGCAGCGCACGACGAGCCCCGGCTGCGGACGGCCCAGCTCGTCGAAGGCGGCCCGGATCGCCCGTACGACCAGGTTGTCCTCACCCCTCGACACGCTTTCGGCACCTTCGACGGTCACGGAGAGACCCTCGGGGCGCAGCGTCACCTCGACGTCGTCGTAGAAACCGAGCGCGAGCCCGAACGCGTCAAAGCCCGGTCCGAGGTTGGCGCTGGTCGCCGGTACCCGGACCCGGGCACCGACGACCGGCGCGGCGGCACCTGGCGCGCCGCCGGCCGTCGCCGGCGCGCGGGCCGTCCCGGCGCCGGGAGCCACGCCGGCGCGGCCACCGGCACCGGCGGCGCCGACGGTGGGCAGGGTCACGACCGCCGCAGCCCGAGCGCCTCAGCCGCACCGGCGACAGTCGGCCGGATCGTCTCCGGCTTGGCCGCGCCACTGATCGCCCAGTCCGGGTCCTTCAGGCCGTTGCCGGTCACGGTGCAGACGATCCGCTGGCCGGCGTCGACCTTCCCTTCCGCGTGCGCGGCGAGCAGACCAGCCACGCTCGCCGCGCTCGACGGCTCGACGAACACGCCCTCCTTGCGGGCGAGCAGCCGGTAGGCCGCCAGAATCTGGCGGTCGTTGACCGCGTCGATCAGGCCGCCAGAAGCATCCCTGGCCTCGACGGCGAACTGCCAGGACGCCGGGTTGCCGATCCGGATGGCCGTCGCGATCGTCTGCGGGGAGGTCACGACGCTGCCACGCACGATCGGCGCCGCACCCGCGGCCTGGAAGCCGAACATCCGCGGCCGCCCGGTGCCCTCGGCCGCGTCCGCCTCAAGGTAGCCGCGCCAGTAGGCCGTGATGTTCCCGGCGTTGCCCACCGGCAGGCAGTGGATGTCCGGAGCCGTGCCAAGCGCCTCGACGATCTCGAACGACGCGGTCTTCTGGCCCTCCAACCGATACGGGTTGACCGAGTTGACCAGCGTCACCGGATAGGTCTCGGCCAGCTCGCGCGCCACCCGCAGGCAGTCGTCGAAGGAGCCGTCCAGCTGCAGCAGCCGAGCGCCGTGCACCAGCGCCTGCGCCATCTTGCCCAGCGCGATCTTGCCGCTGGGCACGAGCACCGCGCAGACGAGGCCGGCACGGGCCGCATAGGCGGCGGCGGAGGCGCTGGTGTTACCGGTCGAGGCGCAGATGACCGCCTTGGAGCCCTCGCCGACGGCCGCGCTGATCGCCACGGTCATGCCGCGGTCCTTGAACGAGCCGGTCGGGTTCGCGCCCTCGACCTTCAGGTGGACCTCGCAGCCGGTCACCTCGGACAGGTGCGCCGCGGGAACGAGCGGCGTGCCGCCCTCCAGCAGGGTCACCACCGGGGTGCCGGCGTCCAGCGGCAGCCGATCGCGGTACTCCTCGATGATTCCCCGCCACCCGCGGTGGGCCACGCGGGCTCGGCCGCCCGCGCCGCCGAGCGGCGGCGGGCCCGGCGCGGCCCCCAGGTCGGAGCCCCCGTCCGCGCCCCCCACCCCGGCCGGGCCGGGCTGTCCGCCGGCCTCGCGGACCTCCCCGATCGGCTCCCCGACCTGCCCGATCGGCTCCGCCGATCGGGCAGGAACCCCGGATCCGGCAGGGACCCCGGGCTGCCGCGCCGATGACGTGGTCGTGGTGATCATGGCTCACCTCCCTCGACCCGCAGCACCCCGGCCACCGCGCGCACGATGTCCAGGCCGCGCAGGTCCTCAACAGTCGCCGCCAGCGCCGCGTCCGCGGCGGGATGCGACACCAGCACCAGGCTGGCATCGTCTCCCCGACCGTCCTGGCGCACGCTGCGGATGGACACGCCATGCCTGGCGAACGCGCCGGCAACGGTCGCCAGCACGCCAGTCTTGTCGGTCACGTCCAGGTTGACGTGGTAGCTGGTGGTGGTCTCGCCCATCGGCAGGACCGGGAGCTGGGCGTAGGCCGACTCCCCGGGGCCTCTCCGCCCCGCGACACGGTTGCGGGCGACCGCGACGAGGTCGCCGAGCACCGCCGAGGCCGTCGGCGAGCCACCGGCGCCGCGGCCGTAGAACATCAGCTGCCCCGCGGCCTCCGCCTCGATGAACACCGCGTTGAACGCCTCGCGCACAGCGGCCAGCGGGTGCGAGCGGGGCACCATCGCCGGGTGCACCCGCACGCTCACCCCCGGGCGTTCCGAGGAGCGCTCGGCGATCGCGAGGGCCTTGACGGTGCAGCCCATAGCGCGGGCGCTGGCGATGTCGGCCGCGGTGACCGAACCGATGCCCTCGCGGTACACGTCGTCGAGCGTCACCCGCGTGTGGAATGCCAGCTGGGCGAGGATCGCGGCCTTGGCCGCCGCGTCATAGCCGTCGATGTCGGCGCTCGGGTCGGCCTCTGCGTAGCCGAGCGCGCCCGCCTCCTCCAGCGCCTCGGTGAACGACGCGCCGGTCTCGTCCATCCGGGTGAGGATGTAGTTCGTGGTGCCGTTGACGATGCCGAGCACGCGGCGCACCCGGTCGCCGGCCAGGCTCTCGCGCAGGGGGCGCAACAGCGGGATCGCGCCGGCGACCGCCGCCTCGTAGTACAGGTCGACGTCGGCCGCGGCGGCGGCGTCGTGCAGCGTCGACCCGTCGGAGGCGAGCAGCGCCTTGTTCGCGCTGACGACGGATTTGCCGGAGTTCAGCGCGGACAGCAGCCAGCTGCGCGCTGGCTCGATGCCACCGACCACCTCGACGACGATGTCCACGTCGCCGCGGGCGACCAGGCCCGCGGCGTCGGTGGTGAACAGCGACGCGTCGACGGGCACGTCGCGCTCGCGGCCAGGCCGGCGAACCGCGATACCCACGAGCTCCAGCGGCTCGCCGACTCTCGCGGTCAGGTCGTCGGCCTGCTCGTGGAGCAGCCGGACGACCTCGGAGCCGACCACGCCGCAGCCCAGCAGCGCGATCCTCATCGCCCGGCCTCCCCAGGTTTCGAGCCCTCGCCCGCGGCGTCGTCGACGCCGTCGACGTCGACGTCGACGTCGAGGCGCAGCAGATCGTCGTCGGTCTCACGTCGGACGATCACCCGCGCCGCGCCAGCGCGCACCGCGATCACCGGCGGGCGGCCCACGTGGTTGTAGTTGCTGGCCATCGAGCGGTGGTACGCACCGGTGGCCGGGACGGCGACGAGATCACCGGGGGCGATGTCGGCCGGCAGCGGCACGTCATGCGCCACCACGTCCCCGGACTCGCAGTGCCGGCCGACCAGTGTCACCACGTGGTGCTCGGCCGAGCCTGGCCGGGAGACCAGGCGGGCCGTGTAACGCGCGTCGTAGAGCGCGGTGCGGATGTTGTCGCTCATCCCGCCGTCCACGCTGACGTAGGTGCGGAGCCCGGGCAGCTCCTTGACGGTCCCGACGCGGTACAGCGTGACCGTGGTCGGCCCGACCATCGCCCGGCCGGGCTCCACAGCCAGCCGCGGCACCGTCAGCCCCGCGCCGGCACACTCCTTGCCGACGATGGTGTGCAGCCGGTCGGCGACCTCCGCGACGGCCAGCGGGGCGTCCTCGCCGGTGTAGGCGATGCCGAGGCCGCCGCCGAGGTCCAGCTCTGGCAGCTCGACGCCATGCTCGTCGCGCACGGTCACGAGCAGGCCGACCATCCGGTGCGCGGCCAGCCCGAAGCCGGCCGTGTCGAAGATCTGCGAGCCGATGTGGGCGTGCAGGCCGACCAGCTCCAGCGTGTCAGCCGCCCCCAGCACCTGGCCGACCGCCGCCGTCGCGGCACCGCTGGCCAGCGAGAACCCGAACTTCTGGTCCTCCTGGCCGGTGGCGATGTACTCGTGGGTGTGCGCCTCGACGCCCGGGGTGACGCGGATGAGCACACGCTGGCGGATACCGGCGGCGCGGGCGATCTCGGCGAGGCGCTCGATCTCGACGAACGAGTCGAGGACGATCCTGCCGACGCCGTGGGCGACGGCGCGGCCCAGCTCCTCGACGGACTTGTTGTTGCCATGGAAGAGCAGCCGCTCCGGCGGGAAGCCGACCGAGGCCGCGACGGCCAGCTCGCCGCCGGTGCAGATGTCGAGGCTCAGGCCCTCTTCAGCCACCCAGCGGGCCACCGCCCGACACAGGAACGCCTTTCCCGCGTAGTACACGTCGCCATCCGGGAAGCCGGCCCGCCAGGCCCGGGCCCGGGCACGGAAGTCGTCCTCGTCCAGGAAGAACGTCGGCGTGCCGAACCGGTCGGCCAGCTCGTCGACACGCAGCCCGCCGAGCCGCAGCACCCCGTCGTCGTCGAGCGTGGCCGTCGCCGGCCATACCTGCTCCTCCAGAGGTGCCCCCGTCGAAGGCGCCCCCCTGGGGACCCCCACGGCGACGATGGCGGCGCCTCGGGCGGCCGGAGGCCCGTCGGGCGGCATGGCCGAAGGACGCGCGACGATGGCGGAGCCTCGCGCGGCCGGAGGCCCGTCGGGCGGCATGGCCGAAGGACGCGCGACGATGGCGGAGCCTCGCGCGGCCGGAGGCCCGTCGGGCGGCATGGCGGGCACGGCTGCGCCGGCAGAGGGTCGCGACATCGAGCTCACACTCACATTCGTTGCGGGGCGGAGACGCCGAGCATCCGCAGCCCGTTCGCGAGGACGACCTTCGTCGCCTCGACCAGCAGCAGCCGGGCGCCGGTCAGCGGCGTCGGCTCCTCGTCGCCCTGCGGGAGTACCCGACAGGCGTCGTAGAAACGGTGGTAGGCCCCGGCCAGCTCCTCCAGGTAGCGGGCCAGCCGGTGCGGCGCGCGCAGCGCGACCGCCGAGGTGACCACACCCGGCAGCTCCCCTAGCGCCCGCAGCAGGTCTCCCTCCCGCGGGTGGCTCAGCAGCGCGACATCGACGCCCTCGAGGACCGTGGAGTCACCGCCCGCCGCCGGGATTCCCAGCTGGGCCGCATTGCGCAGCAGCCGACAGGTCTCGGCGTGCGCATATCGCACGTTGAAGGCCGGATTCTCGGATGTCTGCCGGGCGGCCAGGCCCAGGTCCAGGTCGAGCGGTACATCCGGCGGCAGGCGCACCAGCAAGTACCGCGCGGCCTCACCTCCGACGGTGTCAGCGAGATCCGCCAGAGCCGCCGCGGCGGCGGGGCCGGCGGGAGGCGCGGGGACGACGTCGAAGCCGGCGGCGGCGAGCAGCCGAGCGAGGGCCGCGGCGGCCACCGCCTGCCGTGCCGCGGCCAGCGGCGACAGTTCTCCCGGGCCAGCGGCGGACACGGCATCCGCCCAGACGCCCCGGCGCCCCGTGGCACGGCCGTAGGCGTCGCCCTCCCGCACGACCACGCGAGCCAGCTCGCCGAGCGCGGCCGGCGCCAGGCGGATGTTGAGAAATCCCGGATCGGCCACCTCGACACCGGCGATCCCGGAGCCCTGACACAGCCGGGCAGCCAGCAGATCCGCGACCTCGCGCGCCGGGCGCCGGGCGGCCCTGGCGAGCTCCAGCGCCGCGGCCGAGGCATAGTCGCCGTGCTCCGGGTTCCTCGGGCGCCGCACCGGCACCGTCGCCGGGATCGCGACGTCGATCGCACCGTCCGCGACCGCGTCGCGGACGGCCGACACGATCGCGTCTGCGACGTCGGCGGGGGTCATGCCGCGATGCTATCGGCGCGTCCGGACAGTCGGCGTGAACGAGGAGGCCGGCAAGATCACAGCGGCACCGTCGGGCGGCCGACCGACGACCGGCCGCCGATGCCAGATTGGACACCAGGCTGCCTGACGGGGCCGGCCGCGCCACCCGCCATCCGGCGCCTCAGACCGGCTGACCAGCCGCGAGCCGCTGGACGACGCCGATCAGCTCGTCAGGGTCGAACGGCTTCGTGAGATAGCAGTCGACGCCGACGCGGGCACCACGGCGCAGGTCCGCCTCCTGAGCACGGGCCGTGAGCACGACCACCTTGATGCCCGCCGTCGCCGGGTCGTCACGCAACCGGCTCGCGACCTCCCAGCCATCCACCTTCGGCATCATGATGTCCAAGGTGATCACCGCCGGGTCGATCTCACGGATCCGCTCCAGACAGTCCGCCCCATCCACCGCGGTGTGGACCTCGAACCCCTCCAGCTCCAGATTGACGACCACGAGCTGGCGGATCACCGGGTCGTCGTCAACGACCAGGACACGCAAAGGTTCGAAGTGCACGCCGGAAGCTTACGGCGCGCCCGCTTCCCGGTCCGGCGTTCAGACCTGGTACGGTATGCCTCGTTGCCAAGGGCGATCCGGCAACCGCGCACGGGACCCAGCGCCCCGTCCAGACGACCGGTCCGCCCCCGTAGCTCAGGGGATAGAGCACTGCCCTCCGGAGGCAGGTGCGCAGGTTCGAATCCTGCCGGGGGCACACGATCGGCTTTGCCTGTTCGCAACTCCTTCGGAGGTTGCTCCCAGGCTCCCGCGCGATGTTGCTCCGGGGCCGAGCCCCGGACCCCACACCG
>NZ_MBLO01000157.1 GCF_001854805.1 Pseudofrankia coriaricola | reverse complement strand
GGCTCTGTCGCACTTTCGGTGGTGACGCAGTGTTAGCCGAGCAGGATCCGGTGGCGGAGTAGGGGGAAGCCTGCGCGGCCGTGCATCTGGCGCATGATCCTCTTGGTCTTGGTGTTCACGCCTTCGGTCCCGCCGTTGTGGTGGGGCAGCGTCAGCGCGTTGTCGACGGCCTGGCGGTCGAGTTCGAGGCCGCGGCTGAATGCGTGCAGGTGGGGTAGGTCGGCGCCCCGCGCGTTGGTGATCCATGTGGTGAGGAGGTCGTCGTTGCCGTCGGCTGGGTCGAGCAGGGCCGCGAAGCCGCGGACCAGGCTCGCGAGGGTGGTCATCTCGAGGCAGGCGGCGGTGAGTTCGCCGAGCCGGGTCCGGCGTCGTCGTGAACAGCAGCTGCGCGCCCACCTCCGGGTCCTGGTACAGCCCGTACGACGGCGCCACCTGGACCAACTCGGCCGACGTCGACATCGACCACATGGTGCCCCTCGCCGAAGCCTGGGCCTCGGGGGCCTGGGCCTGGGCCACCGCCCAGCGCCAGACCTACGCCAACGACCTCGGCGGGCCGGAACTGTGGGCTGTCACCGACAACGTCAACCAGTCCAAGGGCGACAAGGACCCCGCCGAATGGCAGCCCTCGCTGACCTCGTTCCGCTGCACCTACGCACGCGCCTGGATCCAGGTCAAGTACTACTACCACCTAACCGTCGACAGCGCGGAGAAGTCCGCCCTCACCAGCATGCTGAACACCTGCTGACCTGATTGCCGGCCGGGGGCGGATCCGGACCATCGCCGCCCCCGGGCCTCGGCGTCGACCATTTGATCAGGTGCGGAGGTCGAACGCGCGGCGGGTAGCCTTCGGCTGCCAGTCCGGGCTCGAGCGGGCATCGACGAACGTGGCAGTAGCGCTCAGCGGTCCAGCCCGTGTCGGAGGTAATCCGGGTGGGCCGCACCGACCTCGAGGCGGTTCTCGTCGAGACCATTGAAGATCTCCAGACGGCCCCTGGCGAAGGTGAACTCCACCGCCACCGTTCCAGCCGCCAGGTCGTACTCGGCTGGCCGCCACTCAAGCAGCGCGACCTCGCGTAGTTCCTGGCCGACGAACGGTTCGAGGCGTTCATCGCTGCCAGACCACTGCGGCGTGAACTCGGACGACTCCCACCCGGTGATGGTCACCGCGGTGTCGATCGTGTCCCAGCCCACCGAGAGTTCGTCGAACTTGTAGTGGCACACCTCCACCTGGACGCCGTCGAAGTCCAGCACCACCGGGCAGTCGGCGAACCAGTCTCCGTCCTCGACGAAGCGCACCACTGCGAACCCCGTCAGCGGCCGGCCCGCGAGCATCGCCAGACGTGACCCATGCGCCTGCCGAACCGCCTCGATCCCGACCAAGAAGGATGGCTTGAAACCAGAGATCCCCAGGTCCACAGCAGCTGAGTGTCCCGGCCCGCGGCCCAACGGGCCAGCGCATATTCGAGCAGCCGGGTCCTCGGCAGCGCTGGACAACTCGGACATAGGCGCGTACACGGCTCGCGTTACACGACCGACCTGTGGCAACACACATCGAATCTTCGTGTGTCACGAATGTTCGTTACCGGAAGCATTGGCCTGTTCCCGCCGGCTAGGTTGCCCCGGGTGATCAGCGGGTCCGGGCCGAAGCGGTAGACCGCCGCAGTGGCTAGGAGGCCGCTGAACAACGCCGGTTTTGGGGTTGACGCTCGGCTGGGTGTGTCGGCCGGGCGCCCGGCTGGGTGTGGTTTCTGGCGTTCGAGGGCGTGGGTGGGCGGCGCTGGGCGTGCCCGGGGTGGTGCGGGGCTGTGTCGAGGGCTTCCGCTGTGGTTTCCGGGGGTCAGCCCGCCGGGGTGAGGGCCCAGGTGCCGGTCGGGGTACGCGTGAGGCCGAGTGTGAGTAGCCGGGTGAGGTTGACGGTTGCCATGCGTAGGTGGAGCCACTGGTCGCCCGCGGCCTGGCCGCGGTAGCGCAGCCGGCGGTGGCGGCCGTGGCCGATGAACCAGGCGATCGAGCGTTCGACCATGGGCCGGTGCTGCCGGTAGGTCTCGCGCAGGGGCTGGTCGGTGGCCCACTGCTCGCGGGCGGCGCGCAGGACGGTGTGGTGGGGGTGCAGTTCGAGGGCGCGTCCGGTCCTGTTGGTGGTGCAGCGGGCGCGTAGCGGGCAGCCGCGACAGCCCGCGCCGAACGTGACGTGGCGTTTCGGGCTGATCTTCCTGGTCAGCCCGTTCGGGCAGGTGACCGTGCCGGTCTGCTCGTCGACGGTGAAGTCGTCGAGGGTGAACCCGCCTTCCACCGCGGGGCGCAGCCCGACCGGCCTGCTGACCAGGGTGTGCCCGGCCTGGGCCAGGTCGGCCCGGGCCTGTCCGGTTCCGTAGGCCGAGTCGCCGAGGATCTCCAGGTCGGTGGCCGGTTCGTCGGCGAGCAGGCCGACGGCGACGGCGGCTTCCTGGTTGTCCTCGCCGGTTGCCTTCGTGAGCTTCCCGTCGGTGAACAGGCCGGTGTCCGGCTCGACGACGACGTGGCCCTTGTAGCCGTCCTGGCGGTGGCTGACGGTCTTGTGGACGTGCCGCGCCTGCGGGTCGACGGTGGAGATCACCCGGTCCGGGGCGACCTTCCGCGCGATCCGCCACCGCCCGTCGGTCCCGTCGGAGCCCTCGGCCGGCTCGACGTCCTGCCCGGCGACCAGCGCGAGCAGGCCCAACGCCCCGGTGGCCGTCTCGTCGAGGTCCCGCGCCTCGGCGAACGCGGCCAGCACGGCGCGCGCGTCGCTGACCAGCGCCGAGACCAGGCCATCGCGGGCCGCCGGGTCCTCCCAGTCGATCCGCGGCTTGCCCGCCTGCGCGTAGTCATGCGCCGTGCACCGCTCGGCGACGACCTCGCCGGCACCGGGGACCTGCCGGACGGCCCGGCGGATCGCCCCGACCAGCTGGGTGACCGTGTCCTGGGTCGCGACCGCGTCATCCAACACCATCGAGTCCACCGCCCGGCGGGTCTTCCCCGCCAGCACCCCGGTCTCGGCGACGATGCCCCGCACCGCCTCGAAGATCCGGTTCGGCCGATCCGACCGCGCCAGCCGCCCCCGCCAGTACGTCAACACCGTCGGGTGATAGCCCTCATGATCCAACGGCAGCCCGCAGGCGACCTTCCACCGCAGGTCACACCGCAGCGCCTCCATCGCCTCCCGATCGGAGAACGCGTGCAGGCTCTGCAACACCAGCACCGACGCGGCCACCTCACCCGGCACCGACGGCCGGCCCGTCACCGACGGGAACAGATCCACGAACAGACCCTCGTCGAACATCACCCGACGGTGCTCCGCCAGCAGCCGGTACATACTGCCCGCCACCACCAGATGCCCGACCAGCGCATCGGCGTCCAGCAACTCCCGGTCCGACCGGCTCCTCCCCAACACCAACCAATGATCCCAAACATCATGATCAGCGCCGGGGAGGCGCGCCGACGTTATTCAGCGGTCTCCTAG
>NZ_MBLO01000156.1 GCF_001854805.1 Pseudofrankia coriaricola | reverse complement strand
CTGCGCTGGAAAGCCTCAACCAGGACAAAGTAGACGCAAGCGGCGTCTCACCACGCGATCACTGAACGTCACCACCGAATATGCGCCAGAGCCGTCGTCGTCATGACACGCCCGGCCGAGCACAACGACCGGTTGCTGCTGGGCTTGAAGGGCACGATCAGCGAGGCCTTATGCCGACGTCGGCATAAGGCCTCGGACATCGATCCTTTCAAGCCGAGCAGAAGACGATCGTTGAAGTCCGCGAGATCGTAGACGCCGTCAGCGTCCACCAGCAGCGCATCGGTCAGACGGGCCAGCTCCAGCAGACGAGCGAAGTCCGCCGACGACCGGGCCAGCCGGGAGACCTCCAACCCGAAGATCGCCCCAACCTCGCCCAGACACACCTGAGCCACCAGGTCCCGGAACCCCTCGCGGTCGGCACCGAACCTCCCTGACACCCCCAGGTCCGCATCGATCACCCGCACGTTCTCCCGCGGCCAGCCGAGCTCCACCGCCAAGTCCACCAGGCCGTACTGCCGCAACGTGGAGGCCGTGTTGTCCCGCACCTGCATCAACGTCGACTGCCGCAGATAGATCGCGGCCGTCCGGGACCGATGCAACCCGGTAATCTTCGACGCGCCGTTCACGGCCGCCTCCCAGCACGACTCGACCATGTTGGCCAGCACCATCACCTGCTCGCGCCACACCCCGGCCCCGTCCTGGCACCCCGCCCCCGGCCCCGCCGGAGCCTGCACGCGGCACATCCTCGGTGTCCTCACCCTGCCGTTCTTCCCTGCACCCACCCCGGCGCAGGAGCGCATCGGCCACCACTCGCGCAGCACCCAGCTGCTCCACCGACAGCCGATCACCCGTCGGCGTCTCCCCACGATCCGTCCATGCCTGCGGCAACGTCACCGTCCGACCCACACCACACGCGCAGACAAACACCAACGCACCATTCCGATGCTTGGCATACAGAATCTCCAGACGCTCACCAGCAAGCGCGTGAAAAGGATGAGTTACCGTTAGAAAACCCAAAGATGGTCTGGGCGAACCAGCACTATGCCCTGGCCATCGGTATCCCCAGGCGTCTGACCTTCCCCAACCCGCCCGGCTTGGGGATCTCACGTTCCCGCACCGGCAGCGGCACGAACGTGCCTGCCTTGAGCTGGGCCTGGAGGTCGTCCAGGAATCCGGGCACACCCGTCTGTTCCTCGACGTCGGCGACCGTCAGGCCGTCCACACCAGAGGAACGGGCACCCCGGTTACCTGCGACCCGTTCGAACGCCACCATCAGCGTTCCCGGGTCGTGCACGAGATTGAACAGGTCATCGAACCTGCGGCCAGGATCGACCGCAGCCCAACGGTGAAGCTTGGCCTGCATCCCCGATACCCTCGCGAACGGAGCGAATCCCTCGCCAGGACCGCCAGGATTCCCCGGCGGATCTTTCAGCATTGCAGTTCCTCCCTTCCGCAACCGCTGCCGTCCTTCCCCATGTGACGGGCTTTCCCGGCCTCGGAGTACTACGACGGCTCCGCCCCGTCCCGACCCGATCGATCGACGGTGGATCCAGCCCATCCCACGCGCAAGCTGCGCAACGGTACAGGCGGGACCGGAACTGTTCCCATGTTCACTGCTGATCGCTCGATGAAGGAGGAGCCCCGCTATACCCCAGCGGCATCGCCACGCCTACCCCGCAGCATTTCAACGTGGCCTCCCGGCAGCTGAACTCAAAGCCACCCAGGAGTTCCCCCGACTACTTCTCCGGGGTGCGCACCGCATCGGACCCCATCCGCCAGGTTCCAGGTCGGTGACATCTTGAGGGGCGTAAGATCGCGCGTTCCTCTCGTACTCCTCTCCATCACGCTCGCCGGACCCGCACCATCTGGCAGTGCTGGCACGTCTCGGCTTTGTCAGGGCTGCTCCCACCCATTCCGGCACCTCCCGGAACCGGCTGCCCTCAGCTTCCCCGCCCTGCTGCCACAGGGTCAGGGGCGAAGGTCTTCCACCTCCACTCGAAACAACAGCGCCTCATGGCGCACGGGTCCGCGACGTCACCTACGACGAGGACCACCACCCCGCCCGCACCGGAAACGCACCCCAGATCATGGCCAGCCTCCGCAACCTCGCGATCACGATCCTGCGCCTGACCGGTACGACCAACATCGCCCAGGCCCTACGCCACCGCGCCCGCCGACCAGAACGACCACTCGAAACGATCAAAAAGCTACGTTGCTAACCAGCAACTTTGCCGCCGCCCTGCGGTCACCGGGTAGTCTGTCTCCTGCAGGAGATCGGGGCGGGCTGGCGAGAAAAGGAAGGCTAGAATCTCTCGAAAAAGAGTCTTTCCGAGCCGTTTTTCGATCGCGGAAACCAGACGGACAACCTCAGTGAAGGACGCCTTCAAGTCATGCGGCGAGGTGAGGAATTTAACCAGTTGACCGGCCATCCGAGCCTGTTCTTGGCGCTCTAGCTCGGCTAGGACGTGCCCTTTCGTCGGGAAGTGGAAATAGAACGTTCCCCGCGCGACCCCCGCGGCAGCGATGATTGCTCCGATGTCAGCCTCGGCCATGCCGGACCGCTGGAACTCGGCGAGCGCCGCGCCGAAGATACGGCGGCACGTCTCAAGACGTTGCGCCTCGCGGCCACTCACTCTTTCGGGATCCTGAGGCATGGTATCTATCTATATACCGCCTTCACTGACGGCCGTCAATGAAAACCGTCACAGCTCCCGCCGTGCGCTGAGCGCGGCAGTCTCCGGTTGGCGACCGTCTCGGCGCGGGACGGCCACAGCCGGGAGCAGGTAACGCACCGGGCCACGCTTCGACATTGCCACCATGATTGCCTGCCGAAGACAGAGCGCGTGCAATGCCGAGGCGCCATCGACCTGCGGCCATCGTGCGTCGCCTCGGCGGCAGGGGCATCGTTTGACGGATGGCGGTAGTCGGCCAAGCCAGTACCCGGACCTTCCCTTGCTGCCGGTGTCTATTCTCGCGCGGCCGACGGCATTCGCAGGCCAGAATCACCAGCGAATCGGCATCCCTGCCGGACGCCCGACCGGGCGGGATACTCGACGCGCAAGCCCTGGCGGAGCCCACAGCTGCAGCAGGGCTGCGACAAAGTCGTGGGCGGCGTGTCGGCTGGCGTCGTGGGCCTGTAGCGGCTACGGCTGCCGGGTGTACCGGCCCGCGACGGCCGCCGTGTGTCTGATCAGCTTCTGCCTGGTCGGCCGCGGGATCGTCGGGTTGGGCTGTTATCTGGTCTTCTGCGACTCCGCGCGGCGGGAGAGCGGGGGCGCTGCCGTCGGGCCGGCCCCGGGAACGGGCGGACGCGGCGCCCACGGGATGATCGAGGTTCCTACGCCATGATCGTCCGAGAGTGGGGCCGCGTCCGTGCCTTCAGTGTCGCCTACCCGTGTTCCCGCCGGTCAGCGGGCCCGGCTGGCGGCCAGAGCGGTCGGGCAGGCCGGTGGGCTGCTCGGCGCACTCGGCGTGGTGCCCGAC
>NZ_MBLO01000155.1 GCF_001854805.1 Pseudofrankia coriaricola | reverse complement strand
GAACAGTGCCGACACAACATCGACACCGTCGAGGAGAAGACCTCAGCCGGCCAGACGCGGACTCGTGTTGATCGCCTCGGGGAGGAACGCGGGCAACAGCAGACCACCGGCCGTCACGAACGACACCAACTCCCACGCCGACAACGTGGGCAGCGCCCAGCGGCCCGCCGCCGCGTCGCGCACCGCGACGACCAGCGCCACCAGACCCGCGAGCAACCCGCCGTCGACCTCCGGAACCCGGGGGTCGACGGCCACCGCCCGCAGCCGCACCGCCAACGCCGCCCGCAGCCGCACCGCCCGCCCTGCCAGCCGCCCAAGCCAGCCCCGCACCGTCGCAGGCGCCCGGCCCACCGCCACCGCGACCCGGCGCGCCCCCAGCCCACCGGCCGCGAGCCCGACCGCCTCACCGATCACCGCCACCGCGTCCGCCCGCCGCGCCAGGCACGTCACCGGCAGCAGCACATGCGTCGCCAGACAGCCCGAACACCGCCCCCGCCGCGGCCGGACCTCCCCCTCGACCCCCGAACCCGGCGCACCCGCGCCCACCCCCAACCCGCCAGACCGCTCCCGCACCCCGGACAGGCCAGCTCACCCACCGCCAACCGCCGTTCGACCTCAACCACATCCACGTCTACGGTGAACACCGGCGCCTCCACGCGCCTCGCACGGCCCTCCCCGAACCGGCCAAGGTGATCAGGGGAGGGCCGTCGCCATTTCCGACGTGCTCACCCTGTCGTCGCGCACCAACAAGAAACCCACCACAAGATCACAGCTGGCACATGCCCACCCACGACGACGCCGACCCGCCTCGCCGCGCCCACCAAGAACGACGCGTGACACCCGCAACGACGACCCGGCCAGCGAGGAGACCGACACCCCGTGACCAGCATCGACACCGCCCGCCTCGGCGAGGCGTTCGCACTCTCCCGCGCCGCCAGCGACCTCGCGCACGCCGCCCGCGACCTGATCGACCCCGCCCGCACCGACGAGCGCCTCGCCGTCGCCGAGACCCTCCTGAAGGCCGCCTCCGCCGTCCAGGACGTCGCCACCACAGTGATCGAAACCCACTTCCACGACCAGGACAACGACCCCGGCCCGACCCCAGCCACCGCCCTGGACAGCGCGGAGCCGTTCTGATGATCGAGAAGCTGCGCGGCCACTACGGCTTCACCCGCACACCCTTCGGCCGCGACCTCGCGCCCGGCATGCTCCACCGCCACCAGTCCCACGGCGAGGCCGTCACCCGCATCTCCTGGTGCATCGCCGAACGCGGCATCGGGATCGTCACCGGCGAGGTCGGCGCCGGCAAGACCGTCGCCGTCCGCACCTCCCTGGCCACCCTCGACGCCTCCCGCCACGCCGTCATCTACCTGCCCAACCCCCAGATCGGCGTCCGCGGCATCCACGAAGCCATCGTCACCGCCTTCGGCGCCACCCCCACCTTCCACACCTCCCGGCTGATCGCCCAGTCCAGCGCCGCCCTCACCGGCGCCCGCGCCGAACGCGGCCGCACCCCCGTCCTCGTCCTCGACGAAGCCCACCTGCTCACCCACGACCAGCTCGAAACGATCAGGATGCTGACCAACCACGCCCTCGACTCCGACTCCCCGCTCGCCTGCCTCCTCATCGGCCAGCCCACCCTGCGCCGCACCATGCGCCTCGCCGTGCTCGCCGCCCTCGAACAGCGCATCACGATCCGCTACACCATGCCCCCGATGAACGCCGACGAGACCGCCAGCTACATCCACCACCACCTCAACCTCGCCGGCCGCTCCGACACCCTCTTCTCCGACGACGCCATCACCCTGATCCACACCACCGCCCGCGGCTACCCCCGCGCCGTCAACAACCTCGCACTCCAAGCCCTCGTCGCAGCCTGGGCCGCCGGCAACTCCATCGTCGACGAGAAATCCGCCCACACCGCCCTCGCCGAAACCGCCGAGGACTAGCCCCCGACCCCCGCCAACCCACCGACCACCGCGCCAACACCCACACGAAAGCCCCGCCCCGGACCCCCGGGACGGGGCTTTCGATCATCCGCCCATCGGCACTCTCAATGACGCCGTCATCGGCATCCTGCGCGGCGCGCAACAACTCGTCGCCGTCCTCGACACGGCCCCCGACGGCGAGTAGTGCTGGGCCGGCCAGGCCGCCGACGCCCTCGTCGCGCTGCAGAAACTCGCCGCCAGCGGAGGCCTCACCCCGGCGGCGCTCGCCGAGCAGACCCGGCTCTACCAGCACGCCGCCCACATCGGGACCAGCGAGACCGCGCACCGCTCCACCCCACTCGCAACGCCCTGGCCCACCGGCTCATCGACCGGGCCGCCGACTACCTGCGCTTCACCCGCGACCCCCGGATCCCACCCGACAACAACGGCTCCGAACGCGACCTGCGCATGGTCAAACTCCGCCACAAGGTCCCGGCTGCCTGAGAACCCTCACCGGCGCCCGCCAGTTCTGCGCCCTACGCAGCTACCTGTCCACCGCCACCAAACACGGCGTCGCCACCTCCCAAGCCCTCGTCCAACTCGCCGAGGGCCGCCCCTGGCTGCCCGCCGCCGCCTGAACCAAACTCAAGATCACCGACAAGCTGAACAGTTACGGTGAAAGATTCCCATGCAGCTTCGCGTCGAATCGCGCGCTGACACCTAGGTCATACGATCTTTGGAACAGCTCAACCGGCGATCATCGCCACACCGCTCTCACTTGGTATGCTCTAGAACACGCTTCTGAGCAGCCTGGAGGCGACGCAGCTCCGAAGGGACTGAGTGTTGGAGCCAGAAAACATGTCTGAGGACGTTCTGAGCATCAAGCTCCCATCGGAGGTCGACGCAATCCGAGCGAAGCGGGTGAGCCGCTGGGCAAAATCGGCCGACACCGAGCGTGCGGTCCTCGACGCGGCGAGGCTCTTGTTCGGCCAGCGGGGTTATGACGGCATCAGCATCAAGGACATCGTCGAACTGTCCGGCGTGAGTGTCGGAAGCATCTACCACCGGTTCGGTGGTAAGGCCGAGGTGTTCATGGTTCTGGCGAGCGAGGCACTCAACCGGAATGCCAACGCATCGAAGAAGGCGACCGAGCGGGCCCGTGCCGCTGGCGAGACCCGTCCGGCCGCCCTATACGCGGCGGGCGCCAAGGCTTATCTCATGGATATCTGGAAGACGCGCGAGATATCGCGGGTAATGCTAGGCGATGACGGGCCGCCCGGCTATGCGAACGTGTACCGGGAGGCCGGCGTGAAGTTCATGCATGGCGCTAGGGGGCTGACGTTCGGTAACCCGCCGCTGCCCAATTTGACTGCCTGTGCTGTCACCGCACTCGTGCATGCCGGGGCGCTGCAGATCGTCGAGGCTGACGGCCGAGGTACCGCCACGAAGATCGCGGACTATTTCACCGRCCTCATCCTCCGCCTGGCTAACAGCGAGGAGTGATGCGCAGGGGACCGTCCCCACGCACCGTCTCCCGTTCGTGCCGTGCTAACGCCCAAGCGCCGCCGCACGGCTGGCGTATTTCCGTCCTCGTTGGAGCCGGCGTCCTCATGGCGCGCACTGCGACGGCTAGGGCCGCCTGTTGGCGAAGATGAAC
>NZ_MBLO01000154.1 GCF_001854805.1 Pseudofrankia coriaricola | reverse complement strand
CGACCGCATCCGCCGGGCGACAGGAAACCGGGGCCGGGCATCCGCGCTCGGCCCCGCCGGCGGTCCAACCGCCGGGGCTTCCAAAGCGCCTGACCAGTCACTTCGCTTGTCAGGCTCTTGATCGCGAGGGTGATGACGCTCCGGGCTCGAAGCCTCCCAGCCGGCCTCCAGCTGGCCGTGGTGCCCCACATGGGATGAGGGGCCGGGGAACCAAGCCCATCCGAGCGCCGGTCGGCGCGGTGATCCGACCGGCGGCACCGCCGCCGGTCGGTCGACACGCTCAGTCGAGATGGTAGATACGCGCGGCGTTGTCGTGCAGGATCTTGCGCAACACCTCTGGCGGCAGGTCGGACAGCGCGCCCTCGATGAAGTGGTCGGGCCGCACCGCCGCGGTCGCCGGGCCGGGCGACATGCTGGTCGGATGTGGAAAGTCCGTCTCGTACAGGATGTTGTCGGCGCCGAGGAGCTCGATCGCCTGCTTGGCGGTCTCGTTCTCGAACCAGAAGCAGCCGTAAATCTGGCGCTGGAAGTACTCGCTCGGCAGCAGGTCGTACTCGGGGTGCTCGAGCGGCACGCCGCAGTTCTTCCACTGCCAGTCCAGTGCGGTGAGGGCGTACGGGATCCAGCCGATGCCGCTCTCGACGGACACGAAGTTCAGCCGCGGGAAACGGTGGCAGATGCCGGCGCAGATGATGGTCGCGATGGTGCTGGCGTTGCCCATGAAGAAGGAGACGCCGACGGAGGCGTAGTTCGCGTGCAGCCCGTTGCTCGGGATGTTCTTCTCGATCAGCGACAGGTCACCCGAGGCGATGTGGAAGTTGACCGGCTGGCCGAGGTCCTGCGCGGTGGCCCAGAGCGGATCCCAGTGCGAGTCGGCGAGCATCGGCAGCCCGAAGAAGTCCGGCTGCTGCGCCATGATGACGCCTCGGTGGCCGGCCGCGGCCGTCCGCTCGACCTCCCGGCAGGTCGCCTCGATGTCCCAGAACGGTAATGCGGTCATCGGCAGCAGGCGGCTCGGGTCGGCGCTCGCCCATTCGGTCTGCCAGTCATTGTAGGCCTGGATGCAGCGCAGCATCAGCTCCGAGTCCTTAAGCCCGAGAAACTTCCCCATACCGAACCCGGCCACGTTCGGGTAGAGCACCTGCGCCCAGATGCCGTACTCGTCCATCCGCTTCAACCGCTCCGGTGCGCTCCAGAGCGCGGGGTCGACGTCGGCCAGCCGCCGCGGGTGCTTTGGCGGGTATTCGTGCCATCCGGCCATCGCGCCGCCGGCGGTCGCCGACAGGCGCTCGTCACCGAAGTACCACGCCTCTTCTTGGAGCTCGTCGTCCCAGCGGGCATGCGGCACCAGGCTGCCCCACTTCTTCGTGGAAATTCGCGAGGTCCACAGGTCGGCGGGTTCGATGACATGGGTGTCTGTGTCGATCACCTTGATATCGTCGACGACAGGCGTCACGGCCATAGGTCAGCCTCCTGGAGGTCCTGGGAAACAGCGGAAAGCCCCAGGGACGGGCTGTGCGTCAACCCGGGTACAATACAAGCCTATTCCTCATGATAAAAATGGGCAAGGTGTGCGGAGGCGGGCCTGGCAGGATTTTCAGCGAGACCGCCAGGCCGCACTACATAGGAGTGACGACGTCGCTGCCGCCGGTCATCGGACCGGCGGCGGCGACGCCTTCTCGGCCCGCGTTATCTCCCGCTATCCAGCGGTGTCCCACGCCAGCTGGAGGTCGACCAGACCGGCCGCGCCACCGCGTTCGAGGACCGGCCTGTCGGCCGCGAGGCGGTAATCGGGGATTCGCCTGTGCCAGACCTCCAGCGCGACACTCATCTCGGCGCGGGCGAGGTGCGCGCCGAGACAGCGGTGCGGCCCGGCGGCGAAGGAGAAATGCCGGTTGGCCTCGCGGTCCAGGTCGACGTTGTCGGGATTCGGGAAGACCCTCGGGTCACGCATTGCCGAGCCCAGGGTGAGCTGCACCATGTCGCCCTTCTTCATGGGGCAGCCATGGAAGTCCACGTCCCGGGTGAGCTTGCGGCCATCCTGAATGATCGGGAAGGCGCGCAGGAACTCCTCGACGGCCGTCGGCAGCACCGACGGGTCGATCGCCATCCGGTATCGATGCGCCGGCGTGGTGGCCAGGTGATGGAACGCGTAGCTCAGCTGGCTCTTGACCGTGTCGAGACCGGCGAGCACCAGCACGACGCACATCTCGAGGATCTCGTCGTCCCGCAGCGGGCGGTCCCCGAACTTGGCCGTCATGAGATGGCTGACGAAATCCTCCCCGGGATCGCGCTGGGCGGCCCGGCGGTCCGCGACGAGGTTGACGAAGTGCTCCATCATCGCCGTCACCGCTTCCAGCGTCCTGGCCTGCCCCTCGGGATCGGTGAAGCCGGCGAAGACGGTGTCCACCCATTCGACGAACAGCCCGTCGTCGGCTGCCGGCAGTCCCAACAGGGAGAGGAAGACCCGAGTGGAGTAGACCGCGGCGAAGTCGTTGACGAACTCGCAGCGGCCGGCATCGATGAACATGTCGATGGTCTGGTCGCACAGCTCGCGCATCCGGGGAGCCAACGCGTTCACCGCTCGCGGCGAGAACGGCGGATTCAGGATCTGGCGGTACGTGCTGTGGTCGGGCGGCGCGACATGCGTCGGTATCCAGTGGTAGCCCGGGTTCGGGTCCAGCGGTATGACCGAGTGGCTGCCGAAGACGTTCGGGTTCTGGTAGGCCTCCCGGCATTCGTCGTAGCGGGTGAGCATCCAGAAGCCGGTGCCGAAATCGTTCCAGTAGATGGGGGCGGCCTCCCGCAGCTCGGCCATCTCCCTGACACCGGTCAGCGCGGGGCGTGGGGACATGATGTCGTAGGTGACCACGGGACATCCGCCCCGATCGGCCGCCTTGGTGGCGGCCGGTTCCCGCGGCGCGGCGGGTACCGGGTCCGCGGCCGTCGCGTCGGACTCGGGAGCGGTGGGCGCGCTCACCGGCCGGCCAGGCTCTGCTGCGGGATCCCCATGTTTCTCCTTCTTCCTCTTCTTCCTCGGCTCCTTCTCGCCGGTCGGGCGGAAAAGCTGGTGATCCTCCGCCGGCCGGTGGGTCGGTTCTTCGGGGGTCCCGCGATCGTGAGCGTCCGACCACCAGAGCTCGTCAGAGCTTCCCGGCCGCCTCCAGCTGGCGGATCAGCTGCTCCCGGTGGTAGGTCGGGTCGCCGAACATCAGCGCATTGCTCTTCGCCCGGCGGAAGTACAGGTGCGCGGAGTGCTCCCAGCTGAAGCCGATACCGCCGTGGATCTGGACGTTCTCGGCGGCCGCGAAATCGAAGCACTCCGAACAGCGGATCTTCGCGATGGAGGCGGCGACGGGCAGCTCGGGGTCCGAGGTCGCCGCCGCCCACAGCCCGTGGGCCAGCGCGGTCCGAGCGGCATCCAGCTCGAGCGCCATGTCCGCGCAGCGGTGCTTGATCGCCTGGAACTGCCCGATCGGACGCCCGAACTGCACCCGCGTCCTCGCGAACGCGACGGCCGTCTCCAGCACCCGCGCCGCGCCGCCTACCTGTTCGCAGGCCAGGGCGACGGCGGCCAGGTGGCCGAGGTGCT
>NZ_MBLO01000153.1 GCF_001854805.1 Pseudofrankia coriaricola | reverse complement strand
GCCCCGGCGACCCGGGGGTCGCGTAGCACTCCCTCGACCTGGCGGGCGCCGATCAGCAGGGTCTGGAAGGCGCCGGGCGGGAAGCCGGCTCTGGTGAACAGGTCCTCCAGGTAGAGGGCGCACTGCGGCACGTTGGAGGCGTGCTTGAGCAGGCCGACGTTGCCGGCCATGAGCGCGGGTGCGGCGAACCGGGTGACCTGCCACAGCGGGAAGTTCCATGGCATCACGGCGAGCACGACGCCGATCGGCTGGTAGCGGGCGTATGCCCGGCTGGCGCCGATGGCGGACGGGTCGTCGAGTGGCTCGTCGGCGAGGAACGCCTCGGCGTGCTCGGCGTAGAAGCGCATGCCCTTGGCGCACTTGGCGGCCTCGGCCTCGGCGGAGGCGAGCGTCTTGCCCATCTCGGTCGTCATCGTCACGGCGATGTCGCGGCGTTCGGCGTCGAGCAGGTCCGCCGCGGCGCGCAGCAGGCGGGCGCGCTCGGCGAAGGTCGTGCGCCGGTAGCTCGCGAACGTGGCGGCCGCCCGGGCCAGCTTGGCCTCGATCTCGCCGTCACCGAGCGGGTCGAAGGTCTTCAGGACGGCGCCGGTCGCCGGGTTGATGCTTTGGATCGCCATGCCGCTCACTCCTCGAAGGCCCAGATGGGGCGTCCACTACCAGGTGCTGATCCGGACAGGTCTGGCGCTCAGGCCGCGCCGGCGCGGCCGGCCGGGTTCATCCGGGGCCACGACCATCGTCGAACGCCGCGCGGCCCGCGGCCACCGTGCGGTCCAGGTCGGCCTTCGCGGCGCGCGGAACGTCGACGACGGGCCCTCGGCCGACGGGGAGACGATGTCGAACAGCTCGGCGCTCACCGGTTTCTGCCCACGTGTCGTCGAGGTAGAACACCCGCCGGTGTATCGGCTGGTCCGACACCTCCCTCCCTCGGCCGCCTCACGGGCGGACCGTAGCATCCTGAGCGAACGCTCGCTACCAACATGGACCAGTCGCGATCCGCTCCATGCCCGCTGCGCGTTCTCCGTCAGCCGATCGAGCTCCTAAATAAGTGAGTACATACTTATCAGCAGCTGGGCGCCCGCGGAGCGTTCCATCCCGCACGTCGAACGGGTCGCGGGCGGTGTTGGCGCCCAGGGTGGCGGCGAAGGAGCCGGCCACCGCGCGCGGCCGCCCTTCCGCTGATCGTGTCAGGGCCACACGATCCAGGTGAGCCGCCGGGCGCGCGGGCGGGTGACCTGTGCGGCCGGGTACACCGACAATCGCGCCGGCACGACTGATGGCGTTGGAGGTGTTTCATGCGAGGACTTTCGAGAACCAAAGCTCTCGTGCTCACCGCCGCGACCGGAGCGTCGTTGGCCATGGTTCCCGCGGCCGCGGCGAGTGCCGGCACGACAAACAACCCGCTGACGGTCGCCGGAACAGTGCGGTGTGTGCTCGGGACGCCCGTGTCGCTGAAGATCACCGGTGGTGGCGAGTCCCACGGCGGCGTCGTGGGTCCGGGCGGACAGTTCTCCATCTTCTTTGGCAACCCTCAGCTGCCCAGCACCGCGAAGGCTGAGGTGCGGTGCGATGTAGGCCAGACGAGAACCTACCCTTCCACCACCTTCAACATGGTCAGGCCGGCGGTTGGGCAGACGCTCGTGGTAAACCTCAACGTGGCCTGACAATCTTGGCCCTGGTTGACGCACCGCCCGGTCGCGGCGCGTCAACCAGGGGCGCGTCCGTGCCGTTTCTCGTCAGTCCCGCGCGGATTTCCGTGAATCGTCCCGGCCAGTGGACTTCCCACGCCAGGCGATGCGGCCGGCGTATTTTTCTGTCGGCCGACCGGGCGGTCGGGCGCGGGAGGCAGTTACCCGGTGCCGCGGATCTCGGCGATGGCCTCGCCGGCGGGGGCGCCGGTGACGTCGTGCGCGGCGACGTCTGGGGGAGTGAGGCCGCCCGCAGGCTCATCCTGCCACCGCGTGAGGCTCCAGCCGGCCGTGACGTCGCCGTCGAGGACGACCATCCCGGTGTTCGGCAACAGCCATTCGTCGGCGGATCCCACCGCGCCGACACGGATGGCGACCCAGGTCCGGATAGCGGCGCCGTGGCTTATGACCACGACCGTGTCGTCGTCGGCGTGCGCCGCCGCGATGTTCGCGATGGCGTTGTCATACCGGGCGACGAACGTATGGCCGTTCTCCCCGCCCGGCATCAGGGCATCGAGGTCGCCGTGGATCCAACCGCTGACGGTTTCGAGGTACGTCGTGATCGATGCCTTGTCGCTGCGCAGCTCGAGGTCACCCGCGACGATCTCCTCGAGTCCCTCCCGTATGTGCGCCGTGAGGCCGCGGGCCGCGGCGAGGGGAGCCGCCGTGAGCTGGGTGCGGACCAGGACCGAGGCGTAGATCGCCGAGATCGGGTCATCACGGAGAGCACCCGGCAGTGCCAGCGCCTGGGCGTGCCCGAGGGGGGTCAGCCCGGCTCCCGGGCGACCGGTGTCGAGGGCACCGATGACGTTGTACGGGGTCTGGCCGTGGCGGATCAACAGTAGGCGCATCGCCGCCGAGTCTAGCGTCCGATATTCGATCAAGTGTTCGTCGGCCCGGCTGCCCATTCCGCCGGATCTGCCGCCCGGGTTCTTCGCCATGGTCGAGGTGCGTGAGTTCGGCGAGGGGTCGCGGCTGCGTTTCTGGATGCGTTTTTCCGGCCGCCCCGTTCGGATCGGCTCGGCGCCCGACAGCGAGTGGGTTCTCGTCGACGGCACCCCCGAGCCGGCCGCCGGTGGCTACGGCCATGGTTCGGTGCGGCTGTGGGCTCCGGACGGCTCGCTCGCGGGCGTGGGAAGCCAGACGGCCGCGCTCCGGTTCCCCCGCGGCTGAAGTCGAGCCGGCTGGCGAGGGCTAGCGGCCCGTGTAGCTGGGCGGGCGTCGCGTGGTGAAGGCGGCGAGCCCCTCGCGGAAGTCCGCGGTGCGGGAGCTCAGCTCCAGCGCCAGGGACTCGTTCTCCAGCGCCTGGGCGAAGCTGTTCTCCAGGTTGCGGTTGAGGCTGCGCTTCGCCAGGCCGATGGCGACGGTCGGGCCGGTCGCCAGCTGCTCGATGACCGCGGCGGCCGTGGCGGCCAGCCCGCCTGTGGGCGTGCTGGCGTGGATCAGGCCCCAGTCGGCCGCCTCGACGCCGGTGAGCCTGCGGCCGAGCAGGAGCAGGTCGCGCGCCCGGGCGAGGCCGACCAGGCGGGGCAGCAGCCAGGTCGCCCCGCTGTCCGGGGTGAAACCGCGCTGCAGGAACGGCTCCCAGAACTGCGCGTCCTCGGCGGCGACGGTGATGTCGGCGGCCAGCGCGAGCTGGAAGCCCAGGCCCGCGGCCCAGCCGCGCACGACGCAGACCACCGGCAGCTGGATCTCCATGAGCAGCTGCACGAGGCGGTGGGCCTGGACCGGGGTGCGCCGCTGCACGCTGCCCGGCCGCGGCCTGGGCTTCGGGGCCTTGTCAGCCCAGCCAGCCTCATCGGCCCGGGCGCTGTCGCCCTTGTCGCCGGTGTTGGACGACACCCAGTCGGCGCCCGAGCAGAAGTGGCCGCCCGTGCCCTCGATCACGACCACCCGCAGCGTGTCGTCCGTCGACGCCGCCTCCAGGGTGGAGACGAGGGCGCCGACGGCGGCCATGTCGAGCGCGTTCCGGCGATCCGGCCGGTTGAGCACGATCCGCAGCACGCCGTCGCGCACGGTCGTCTCGACAGCCCCCGCCGTGTCGACGGCACCCGTGGTGGTCACGGCGCCGGCCGCTTCGCTCGTAGACATCTAGATGTTTACCCTCTGGAGTGTGGTCGAGAGAGGCGGGTGGCCCGCGCTGGCACGGGCCGTCGGCCTGTCACGATTCGGGGATCTCGAAGTGTTGGTCGCGTAGTTGGAAGGCGCGTTTGACGCCGTGGCGGGCGCGTTCTTTGACGAAGTTGTATTCGCCGTCTTCGAA
>NZ_MBLO01000152.1 GCF_001854805.1 Pseudofrankia coriaricola | reverse complement strand
CGGACTACTACGACGACTCCGCCCCACCCGACACCTTCGGCTGACGACGCGCCTATCCCCGGCACCGGCATGGACTACCGGCCCGTGGAGTGATGCCCGATGGTTCCCACGTTCACCATGACCCAATCGACCGGCTTGGTGCCCAGCTCTACCCCGGCAGCCTCGCCACGCCTACGCCGCAGACATTCAACGTGGCCTCCTCCCCGGCAAAACCAACCGGCTACGGAGTTGGCCGGCACCTGTCGGCCCGGCCACGCGCTGCAAACCCGGGCCATATCTGCCAGGTTTGACCCGGTGGAACGCTTACGGGGTTTCAATCACTGATTCCTCTCGTGCACCGTCCGGTCACGCTCGCCGGACCCGACCCGTCTGACAGTCCCAGGCCGTCCCGGCTTTGTCGGCGCTGCTCCCGCCCTCCCCGGCGTCTCCCGGATCAGGCTGCGCCCAGCTTCGCTAGGCTGCTGCGACAGCCCAGCGGCGAGGTCTTCCACCTCCACTTGGTGCCATGGCGCCTCGTGGCGCACGGTTTCCGTGTTCCACACGCATGAGATACGACCGGGTTGGGCGCCTCCTTTACCCCGGGGCGGCGGTGTCCTCCCGATCAACGCAGCCTCTCTGATCGGCGCCTGCCGCTTCTCAACGGCCAGCCCTATACCCCGCTGGAACCTCCCACCGGCGGAGCTGCTGATAACGGGGCATACGAAGATTCACTCGCGTTCACCCGTCCGGCCTTTCCCTCGCCCGTCGCCCCCGGGTGGAACGGGAGCGCTTCGGCTCTGCCCTGAGCTTCGCACCCCGCGGTTACCCACGACGCACGCCAGGGTGGGAACGGTCCGTTGGACACTGGACCGGATCACGTCCTCGCCAAGCGATCTCCAATCGGCGTGATCACTCATCGCGTGCGGCATCACGTCGCACGACTGCCCCCAGCTTCAGCCAGCCTGCTGCGACAGGCCGGCGGTGAGGTCTTTCACCTCCACTCGAACAGACAGCGCCTCGTGGCGCACCAACCGGATCCAAAACGCGCTACGCGCCGTCGGCGAACGCGCGAACGCCCTGCTCAAGGTCACTTTCCGGCTGCTCCACAACATCACCATCGACCCCTGGAAGATCGGACTCGTCGCGAAAGCCGCCCTCGTCATCCTCCACACCGAGCACCGCAGGACCGCCTGACACCGAATACACCAACACACCATTGTTGTCACGGAACGCGACGAGACGTTACCGGGAAAGGCTCACTGCCTGAGCCGGCATCACGCGGGATCGTCCCGGCCCGCGGGTGGCGGGGTCAGCGCCTGAACAGCTTGTCGTCGTGCCACGCGTAGGTCTGGTCGACTCGTTCGGACAGGTCGCGACCGACTTGCGCATTTCGGTGACCGACCGATGCAACCTGCGCTGCGGCTACTGCATGCCCCCCGAAGGGCTGCCCTGGCTGCCCAAGGTGGATACCCTCACCGACGATGAGGTGATGCGGCTCGTCCGGATAGCGGTCCGCCACCTGGGTGTGCGCGCGGTTCGTCTGACCGGCGGCGAGCCAACGCTGCGGGCTGGCCTCGCGGGCCTGATCGCGCGGCTTACGGCGCTCACGCCCCGCCCAGAGCGGTCGCTGACGACGAACGGGCTTACGCTCTCGCCCGGACCACCGGCGCGAGCGCCGCCGCCGCACTGCGGCCGGCCGGCCTGGACCGGGTCAACGTCTCCCTCGACACGACCAGGCCGGACCGGTTTCTCACGATCACCCGTGGCGACCGGTGGCACGACGTGGTGGCCGGGCTGGCGGTCGCGGCGTCGGCCGGTCTCGCGCCGGTGAAGGTCAACGCGGGGCTGCTACGCGGCGTGAACGACGACGAGGCGCCGACGCTGGTGCGTTGGTGCCTGGAGCGCGGCTACGAGCCGCGGTTCATCGAAGATGCCGCTTGATGCCCAGCACGGCTGGGCGCGGGAGCGGATAGTCAGCGGTCTGGAGATCCTGGAGTTGCTGTGCGCCGAGTTCACCCTCACCCCGCTGGATGGCAGGGGTAGCGCGCCGGCCGAACTGTTCGCCGTGGACGGCGGGCCGGAGCGGGTCGGAGTGGTCCGGTCGGTCACGGCGCCGTTCTGCGGCGCCTGCGACCGGGTCCGGCTCACCGCCGACGGTCAGGTCCGCAGCTGCCTGTTCGCCCACCAGGAACACGACCTCCGGACTCCGCTGCGCGAGGGCGCGAGCGACGCCGAGCTGGCTGCCCGCTGGCGAGCGGCCATGTGGGGCAAACACGCGGGTCACGGGATCGGCGATCTCGGGTTCCTCCAGCCGGACCGACCCATGTCGGCGATCGGCGGCTGACTCCGTCGGCGCTCCCCTACCCGCCGGAGAGCCCACGTTCAGGAACGAATCATCGTTGGCGCAGGTAGAATGGGGGAGGCAGCAATGGGGGCCCGGTTGCGGGACATCATCGACCGCCGCGGTCCGCAGGCGGTCGGGGTCTTCTTCGGCGGTTATCGGCATGGGACGCCACCGGCGACCGGATGGCCCAGGCGCTGTACGCCGCGATCGGCACCCGGCGAAGTTCAGCCCGTTGACGATCGACGGCACGGCCAAGGTACTGATCTCGGACCTCGTGGGCGGATCCCCTGCCCTCAGCGACCGCCCTGACTACGACAACGCCGCCTTCGTCTTGTTCGCTGCGCGACCTCGAGATGTTCGCCGCGATCGAGATCATCAACAATGAGACGACGGCGTTGTCCACCCACGTCCGGCCGACCAAGGACCAGCTCGAGCGCGCGGACATCACCCTCTGGGACGCGCTGCTTCCGCGCGTCGCGGCCCAGCACACGCCCGCAGCCGTCGAACCGGTCGGGGACCGCCGATCGGTCTGGCGGGTGCTCACGGAGATCGGCCGCCGGCTGGGCCACCAATTTGCCGACACCACCTCCGCCGAGATCACCGATGACACCACCATGCTGGCGGGCATGCCGCCCGTGCTCGCCGTCTGTTCGCGGACACGTCGCCGAGCACTGGGTCGAGGTCCCCCGCGAGGTGCCCGCGCCGTGGGTCGACGCACATGTCGAACGGATGGGCGGCTGGCGGCTCGCGCCCCGGCTGCTCGTCGACCAGCTGGCCGCCCTCAAGCCCACCGAGTCGTCCCCGGCGCCGACCCGATCTGCGGCGACATTGTGCCCGGCGTCACCGTCGCACCCGCGACCTGATCCGGTACCCCGGGATCCGGGCACGCACGGATCCCGACCGAAAATGGCACCGCTTTGTAAACCCGACGGTGTCGGGCGCCAGCCTCCGTCTTTCACCGGGGTTGGTGACATGCCGGGCTGACCTGGCCGGAACGTGATCGAGGTGCACCTGACCAGCAACGATGTGATTTGTCTAGGACCCCATCGTGTTGAGGCGGGTGCACCTCTTCCGTGCAAGCTACGCCATGCCCTTCCGGCGGCTCGTCGTGGGCCGATCGGCTGGAGTTCGTCGGCGACGACGACCGGCTGGTCGCCTCCGTTGGAGTGCTGCCGATCCGGCTTCTGGCCGAGAGGTCCGGCCTGCGGGCCGGACTGTCCGCCGCGTGGGCGCGGCGCGGGTTCACCCCCGTCTACGACCGCGGCCAGCTCGCGGTCGACCTCGCGTTGACGCTGCTGCTGGGCGGGGAGGCGATCAGCGACTTCCAGGGGCTGCGGCACCTGGCCCCGGTGACCGGCGCGGTGGCCTCGACCCCGACGGTGTGGCGGTTTTTGGCCGAGGCCGACGACGAGGTGCTCGGCCGGTTGAACCGGGCGGTCGCCGCGTTCCGCCGCTACTGGTGGGGGCTGCTGGCTGCTCGGCCGGAGGGGTTCCCGTGGCTGACGGTCGCCGGCAGGCAGCTGGCCGGGATCACGGTGGTGGACCTGGACGCGACGCTCGTGTTCGCCGGCTCCGAGGGCAAACAGAACGCCGCGGCCACCTACAAGGGCGGTACCGGTTTCTGCCCGATCCTGGCGACCTGCGACAACGTCGATGACGTGCTGGTGGTTGACCCGCGGCCGGGCAACGCGACGTCGAACGACGCCGCCGACAACATCGCCGCCCTGACCCGGGCGGTCGAGCGGATGCCGGGCGCCTACCGCCACCGGATGCTCGTCCGCCTCGACGGGGCGGGCTTCTCCCACGACCTGCTCGCCCACATCGCCGCCGGCGGCGGGAAACGGGGCCGGCGCTGGGAGTTCTCCGTCGGCTGGTCGTGCACCGACGTGGAGCTCGACGCGATCGCCAAGCTCCCGGCGCGGGCGTGGACGCAGGGAATCGACCAGGATGGCCAGCTGGTCGAGGACACGTTCGTCGCCGAGCTGACCGGCCTGCTCGACCTGTCCGCCTGGAGCGAGAAGACCCCTGGGCTGCGGATCCTGGTGCGCGACGAGCCGCTGCACCCGAAGTACCTCAAGCGCGCCTCGCCGCGGGAGAAGGAACTCGGCCGGCGCTACCAGCTGATCGCCGTCAACGCCAAGGCCGGCCAGCTCGCGTGGCTCGACGCGCGCCACCGCTCCCACGTCCACGTTGAGAACGACGTCAAGCAGGGCAAGGCGATCGGCCTGAACCATTGGCCCTCCAAACTGTGGAAGATCAACGCGGCCTGGACCCAGATCGTGGCCGTCGCCGGCGCACTGCTCGCCGCCTACCGCCACCTCGCCCTGACCGAGGCCGCGCTGCGCGCGGCCTCGGTCAAGCTGTTGCGCTTCCGCCTGTTCGCCCTGCCTGCCCGGCTCACCCGCGGTCAACGCAGGCTCTGGTTGCACCTGCGCGCGGACTGGCCCTGGATCGAGCCCCTCATCGGCAGCTGGCAACGGGTCAAGGCCCTGCCCGCCAGGACGTAGCTGCCGGCCGCCGGGCCCCCGCGACCAGGAAGGACCCCCGGGCCGTGGACCCGGCGACGCGACGCGCC
>NZ_MBLO01000151.1 GCF_001854805.1 Pseudofrankia coriaricola | reverse complement strand
TGGCGGGTTTCGGAACCCTCTACTCGTGGACGGTCGTCGAGCACCAGGTCCACCCGTTGTACCCGGTGCCCTACACGGTGGTCCTCGTCGAGCTCGAGGACGTCCCGTCCGTCCGGTTCGTCGGCCACCTTCCCGGTGCCCCCGACCTCGTCGCGGGGCAGCGCATGCGGGTCTGGTTCGACGACACCACGGGCGTGGTCGTGCCGCAGTGGCGACCGGTCGGTGCCATCACCCAGCCGAGCATGAGGGTCGGTCGCCACGAGTGAAAATCCTCCGAGTACGACCGCTTCCTACTTCCCCTGGTCAAGCTCCCGCGATAGGACTCGAACCCATACCGGTGGTTTGTTGGATCAGGGTGGTTGGTAGAGGTGCAGGCCGTGGCCTGCGATGATCGTGGTGGTCAGGGCTTGGGGTTCAGCGGGTGGGGGCGTGGTGGACCAGGCTTTCCACCAGCGGTGGAATCCGATAGCGGAGTCCACGGAGCCGACGCCTACCTGAACGGCGCGTGACCCGGCCGGCGCGGGACAACGATCACGCCGAGGACGACCGCGTCCCGCCGCGCGCCGAGGCGCCCGACCTCATCGACGAAGTGTCCTGCTTCCGGCGAGATCGCCGCCGCCCAGGCGGGGATGCCGTGCCGCAGCACCGGGCTGTCCGCCAGCGCCGCACCGCGGCGGACAATGGACGCCACCGGTTCCGGGAGCGGGTCCCGGAGCTGCTGGTCCACCCAGTGTGCGGCGACGGCGCGGCCGGCCAGGATCTCGCGGACCAGCGCAGCCAGTCGGTCTATCAACTCATCGACGCCCTCGGCCCCGGCGATGTCTTCGGTCAGCCGAACCACCGGCTCCGGGATCACCATCTGCCCGAAGATCGCCGGCACCGGCACCCGCGTGCCGGCGAACACCCGGGCGAACGTCGCCTGCGCCTCCGCGTCCATCGGCCGAGCCGCCCGCCCGACGAGCCCAGTGCTCGAACGGTGGTTCAGGGCCAGGGACTCGACTCCGCCGCCGTCGATCGCGGCGTCCACCGCCGTGAGTAAGCGATCGAGCCGGTCCCGCTCGGCGAGCAGCACGGCGCGGTGCTGCTCGAGCACGTCGCCGAGCTCGTCCAGAGCAGCCCGGATGCTGTCGAGCCCGAGACCCAGGCTGCGCAGGAGGTCTATCCGCAAAAGCAGCAGCAGGTCGGCGTCGGAAAAGGTCCGGTACCCGCTGTCGCGATGCTGGAGGCGGATCAGGCCGATCCGTTCGTAGTGGCGGATACGGCCCGCCGAGATGCCCGTCAGCGCCGCCACCTCGCCGATCAACAACCCGCGGTCACCGGCCACGTCGTCTCGGGTTCGCTTCGTCGTCTGCGCTCACGGCGCTTGACCTTACGACCATCGCAACGTCCAGGCTCCCGGTCATGGACCACACGACTCTCGTTGACCTCACCCGACGTGTGCTCAAGCTGGCTGCCGACCGGACTGCGGACCTCGCTCCAGGCGTGGCCGAGCAGAATGCCTCCGCCTACTTCGACCCCGACCGGCTGGCCGCCGACCGCGAGCTGTTCCGGCGCACCCCGCAGATCGCCGGGTATGCCGGGGAGCTCGCCGAGCCGGGAGCCTTCGTGACCAAGACGGTCATGGGCACGCCGCTGGTGCTGACCCGGCAGGAGGACGGCTCGGTCGCCGCGTTCCACAACGTGTGCGCCCACCGGCAGGCCCCGGTCGCGAGCGGCTGCGGGGTCGCGCGCCGGTTCGCCTGTCCCTACCACGCGTGGACGTACGACACAGTCGGCCGGCTGCGTCACATGCCGATGCCCGAGGGCTTCCCTGACCAACCGACCCGCCTCACCCGACTGCCCGCGACCGAACACGCCGGCTTCCTGTGGGTCGCGCTCGACCCGGACGCCGAGCTGGACATCGAGGCTCACCTCGCCGGGTTGTCGGACGAACTCGCCTCGTGGGGTGTCGGCGCGTGGACGCCCATGGGCGAGCGGGTTCTCAACGCCGACATCGACTGGAAGCTGGCCGTCGACACCTTCGCCGAGAACTACCATTTCGCCACCGTTCACCGGGAGACGTTCGCCTCGGTGGCGCTCTCGGGCGTCGCGGCGTTCGACACCTATGGGCCACACTCCCGGCTGGTGTTCCCGATGCGGACGATCACGGAACTGATCGACCGGCCCGAGCAGGAGTGGAACCCGCTCTCGCACGCCGTCGTCATCTACCACCTGCACCCAGGCGTGGTGATCTCGACGACGGTCAACAACGGGGAGCTGTTCCGCATCTACCCGAGCTCCGAGCCGGGCCGTTCGGTGACGTTCCATCAGAACGCCACCCCGGTCGACGTGTCCGACGAGGCGCAGCGCCTGGCTTTCGAGGAGATCTTCGAGTACGCGCACGCGACAGTGCGGGACGAGGACTACACGCTCGCCGAGCAGGTGCAGCGCAACCTGGCAAGCGGTACGCAGCCGGTGCTCCGGTTCGGCCGGAACGAGCCCTGCCTGCAGCACCGCCATGTTTCCTGGGAGTACGCGATCCGGGAGGCCGTCACACCCCGGTAGACGCGCACCGGTGGGTCACGTCCAAGCAGTGCTGGTACGCGTCGACCACCGTTTCGCGCCTCTTCGTCGTCCGCGGGAGGAGATCCCTGCCCCCGGGTCCGCAGGACACCCTTCCCTGGCGTGGTCAGGTCACACCCACGCAGAAAGACCGTACAAGAGGACGCGTTCACTCAGACCCAGGCGAGGCGGCGGCCAATGACGAGGCGCTTGATCCGGCCGGCGCCCTCGAAGATCTGCACAACTTCGGCCTCGCGCCTTTACCGCTCGACCAGGCATGCCACCGAACGCTACACTTTTTACATGAGTGTAAAGAACCTGGGTACATCGATTGGCGTTCGCGTCGAGCGTTGATGGACGCGCCGCACGCGGGTCCAGCGGCCGGCGCCGCCTGGGCCGGGTCCGGTCGCCAGGTACTGCCGGCCCATCCCCCCGACCTGGGCTCCACCGTGACCCCGGTGTCCTCGACGTTGCATTCAAGGCTCCAGCGAATTCAGGGGCTCCGGCGACTTGTGCGCGAGCCCTGTCCTGGCAAATATCGTAGGTAGGAATCCCTGGTCATGAGAGGAGGGGCATGGACCGTACGGCCGTTCTGGACAGTATACGGACCGTGTCGTTCGTAGGGTTTGACGACATGCCGGAGCGGGCTGTGCCTGACGGTCGGGTCCGCAGGCCAGTGATCCGTTCGTGACGATCATGATCGAGGTCGGGGAATCCGGCAGGGTCACCGTCTGGGTGACCAGACCAGCGAAATCGAGGGCTGAGGATGCCATTCATCGACCATGTTGCGATCTGCCCCGCGGATCTGGAAGCCTCGCTTCGGTTCTACCGGGACGGCATTGGGCTGGAGGTTCTGTTCGACGTCACGATGGACATGGATCTCGAGCAGTTTCTGGGTGCGCAGACCAAGAAGCCCCGGACAGTGTTCCTGGGTGACCGGAACAACGAGGAGGCGGGCCGGGTGGAACTGTTCGAGCTCGGCACCGGAGATCTGCCGGGCGGCAGCGCCGCCGCTGGCCTCCCGCACCGGGGAGCCTTCCTGCTGTCGTTCGTCGTGCCCGTCGAGCAGACGCTTCACCGCCTGGCCGCGCTCGGCTTCGGCGGTGAACCGCGCACGATGCCGACGCCGGGCGGCCCCGCCGCGACCGTCGTGGACCCGGACGGGATCATGGTCGAACTCCTCTCCCGGCCGGCAGCGCTGTGACGAGCTGACCGGCCGGCATGCAGGAGCCCTTTTCGAACAGGGACCGGCGCCGCCGCCGGACCGCGCCGGACCCGTTCGAAGAGGGCCGACGTCCACGCGAGTCCCCTCCTGGTCTCGGGATCGACGATGCGTTCCTGCGCTTTCCGGACGGTAGCGACGATGTATCGTTCGAAGGTGGCGCGACGAAGCTGACGGTGTTTGCCGATGATCCCGAGGCGGTCAGGGGGAAAAATCCGCCTGGTCGGTGACCTGGTGGCGGATGATGCGGAGCGTTCTCATGAAGGACAGCTGGTCGGGGTCGACGTCGGCTTCGTCGGCGGCTTCGGTCATGAGGGTGCGTATGGCGTAGTGGGTGAGCAGGAGCGCCCAGATCTTCTGTTCGACGAGATCGGGACGTTTGGAGTGTCAGGATTGACGACATGGCCGGTCACCTAATCAAGCGGCATTGGTTCGAACGTCCAGGGAATCTTGCGGAGAATCAGGTCGCTCAGTCGAGAACGTCTCATCCTTCTCGTTCTTCCACGAGAGCGGAGCGGCTGATTTTCGTCGCGGCCGTACGGGGCAGCTCCGCGAGGAACTCGACCGTCTTGGGAACCTTGTACGGTGCCAGCCGACCCTTGAGGAAGGAGATGACGCCCGCTTCGGACAGGCTCGCGGTCCGTGGCCTCGGCACGACGATCGCGTGTACCCGGCGTCCCCAGTGAGGATCGGCGAGGCCGATGACAACAGCGTCGGCGACGTCCGGGTGCTCGGAGAGGGCGGCCTCCACCTCGGCCGGGAAGACGTTCGCCCCACCGGTGACGATCATGTCTACCCGGCGGTCCGCCAGGTAGAGATATCCATCGGCGTCCAGGTGGCCGATGTCCCCGGCGGTTCCAAAGCCGTCCAACGTCTCGGGCAGCAGGGGCGCGCCGCCGAGGTAGTCGTATCCGCCGGTTCCCTGCCAGCGTAGGTAGACGTCGCCCTGCTCGCCCGCCGGCACAGGGTTCTGGTTCTCGTCGAGGATGCGGATCTCTGTGCCTCGGAACCCTCTTCCGACACTTCCAGGGTCAATGCCGTGAAGCTTAAGTCGATCTTGGATGGCTGATCTTCCGCTGTTGCTGGCCGGCGGGTTGGTACGGCGTGGCGGCGTGGCATCTGTGCTGGTGGGTGGTTTGGTCACGGTTCGTGGCTTCGATGATGTCCCCGGACCAGGTGTCGGTCGGGGTGCTGGTGACGGCGGTCCCGCGTGACGCGGTGGATGAGGCGGTCGAGGTCTGTGGGGTCGGCGAGCGGCGGAAGGGCGGGAAGCTCCCGCCGCATGTGACGTCGTATCTGACGCTGGGAATGTGCCTGTTCCCGGACGACGACTACGCCGAGGTCGCGGCGAAGGTCACC
>NZ_MBLO01000150.1 GCF_001854805.1 Pseudofrankia coriaricola | reverse complement strand
GGGGACGACGGGCCTTCCGTCAATGATTGTTCGGCGGTGACCTACTCTCCCACCCGGCCTCCCGAGCAGTACCATCGGCGCTGGAGAACTTAGCTTCCGGGTTCGGAATGGGACCGGGCGTACCCTCTCCGCCAAAACCACCGAAACACTATCGAGTTATCGACACCTTCCCCCGCGCCGGAGCGCGGGGTGGTCTGCCGTTCCTCGGGAACCGCACAGTGGACGCGTAGCATCTTTGTAGGACAAGCCCTCGGCCTATTAGTACCAGTCAGCTCCACACATTGCTGTGCTTCCACATCTGGCCTATCAACCCGATCATCTCTCGGGGGCCTTACCAGGTTAACCCTGTGGGAGACCTCATCTCGAAGCGAGCTTCCCGCTTAGATGCTTTCAGCGGTTATCCCTTCCGAACGTAGCCAACCAGCCATGCCCCTGGCGGGACAACTGGCACACCAGAGGTTCGTCCGTCCCGGTCCTCTCGTACTAGGGACAGCCCTTCTCAAGACTCCTACGCGCGCGGCGGATAGGGACCGAACTGTCTCACGACGTTCTAAACCCAGCTCGCGTACCGCTTTAATGGGCGAACAGCCCAACCCTTGGGACCTACTCCAGCCCCAGGATGCGACGAGCCGACATCGAGGTGCCAAACCTTGCCGTCGATATGGACTCTTGGGCAAGATCAGCCTGTTATCCCCGGGGTACCTTTTATCCGTTGAGCGACGGCGCTTCCACAAGCCACCGCCGGATCACTAGTCCCTGCTTTCGCACCTGCTCGACCCGTCGGTCTCACAGTCAAGCTCCCTTGTGCACTTGCACTCGACACCTGATTGCCAACCAGGCTGAGGGAACCTTTGGGCGCCTCCGTTACTCTTTAGGAGGCAACCGCCCCAGTTAAACTACCCACCTGACACTGTCCCTGATCCGGATCACGGACCCAGGTTAGACATCCAGCACGACCAGAGTGGTATTTCAACAGTGACTCCCCTGAAACTGGCGTCTCAGGTTCACAGTCTCCCACCTATCCTACACAAGCCGGACCGAACACCAATATCAAGCTGCAGTAAAGGTCCCGGGGTCTTTCCGTCCTGCCGCGCGTAACGAGCATCTTTACTCGTAGTGCAATTTCGCCGAGTCTGTGGTCGAGACAGCAGGAAAGTCGTTACGCCATTCGTGCAGGTCGGAACTTACCCGACAAGGAATTTCGCTACCTTAGGATGGTTATAGTTACCACCGCCGTTTACTGGCGCTTAAGTTCTGAGCCTCGCCCCGAAGAGCTAACCCGTCCCCTTAACGTTCCAGCACCGGGCAGGCGTCACTCCGTATACATCGCCTTACGGCTTCGCACGGAGCTGTGTTTTTAGTAAACAGTCGCTTTCCCCTGGTCTCTGCGGCCCCCACCAGCTCAGACAGCATGTGTCATCACCGGTAGTGGCCCCCCTTCTCCCGAAGTTACGGGGGCATTTTGCCGAGTTCCTTAACCACAGTTCACTCGATCGCCTCGGTATTCTCTACCTGACCACCTGTGTCGGTTTCGGGTACGGGCGGCCCTGGCACTCGCTAGAGGCTTTTCTCGACAGCATGGGATCATCCACTTCGCCACAATCGGCTCGGCATCACGTCTCAGACACATGCCAGGCGGATTTGCCTACCTGACGTCCTACACGCTTACCCCGGGACAACCACCGCCCGGGATGGACTACCCTCCTGCGTCACCCCATCGCTTACCTACTACCCACCAAGATCCCCACCACCGAGGCAACCCGAAGGCCACCACGACAGAAGGTTAGTACAGCAGGGTTCGGTACTGGCGCACCAGCGCCGGTACGGGAATATCAACCCGTTATCCATCGACTACGCCTGTCGGCCTCGCCTTAGGCCCCGACTCACCCTGGGCGGACGAACCTGCCCCAGGAACCCTTGGTCATCCGGCGGACGGGATTCTCACCCGTCATTCGCTACTCATGCCTGCATTCTCACTCGCGTGGCATCCACGGCTGGGTCACCCCGCCGCTTCACACGCCACACGACGCTCCCCTACCCACCCACACACCTGAACCACCCCCAAAGGAGACAGTTAGGCAAACATGTGAGTGCCGCAGCTTCGGCGGTACGCTTGAGCCCCGCTACATTATCGGCGCGGAATCACTTGACCAGTGAGCTATTACGCACTCTTTCAAGGATGGCTGCTTCTAAGCCAACCTCCTGGTTGTCTGTGCGACTCCACATCCTTTTCCACTTAGCGTACGCTTAGGGGCCTTAGCTGGCGATCTGGGCTGTTTCCCTCTCGACTACGAACCTTATCGCCCGCAGTCTCACTGCCGCGCTTCACTTACCGGCATTCGGAGTTTGGCTGAGTTCAGTAAGCTTGTAGGCCCCCTAGCCCATCCAGTGCTCTACCTCCGGCAAGAAACACACGACGCTGCACCTAAATGCATTTCGGGGAGAACCAGCTATCACCGGGTTTGATTGGCCTTTCACCCCTACCCACAGCTCATCCCCCAGTTTTTCAACACTGGTGGGTTCGGTCCTCCACACGGTCTTACCCGCGCTTCAACCTGGCCATGGGTAGATCACCCGGCTTCGGGTCTTAGACATGCGACTGAAACGCCCTGTTAGGACTCGCTTTCGCTACGGCTACCCCACACGGGTTAACCTCGCCACACACCGCAAACTCGCAGGCTCATTCTTCAAAAGGCACGCCGTCACCAGACCGAAGCCCAGCTCCGACGGATTGTAGGCACACGGTTTCAGGTACTATTTCACTCCCCTCCCGGGGTACTTTTCACCTTTCCCTCACGGTACTAGTCCGCTATCGGTCACCAGGGAGTATTTAGGCTTAGCGGGTGGTCCCGCCAGATTCACACGGAATTTCACGGGCTCCGTGCTACTTGGGATACAACTCGGGAGGCGCCATGTTTTCGTCTACGGGGCTGTTACCCGCTACGGCGACCCATTCGCATGGTCTTCGACTAACACGACGCTTTATAACTCCCTGACAGTTCGGCAGAACCATCCGAGCCGTCCCACGACCCCTGTTCCGCAACGCCTGCCGGCTCTCACACGAAACAGGTTTAGCCTAGATCCGTTTTCGCTCACCACTACTCACGGAATCACGGTTGTTTTCTCTTCCTGCGGGTAATGAGATGTTTCACTTCCCCGCGTTCCCTCCACACACCCTATGAGTTCAGGTGCGGGTGACAGGACTTAGCATCCTGCCGGGTTCCCCCATTCGGAAATCCTCGGATCACAGCTCGGTTGACAGCTCCCCGAGGCATATCGCAGCCTCCCACGTCCTTCATCGGCTCCTGGTGCCAAGGCATCCACCGTGCGCCCTTAATAACTTGGCCACAAAGATGCTCGCGTCCACTGTGCAGTTCTCAAAGAACGGACGACCCCAACCCCACACCCAGACCGCCACCCCACCCGGGGCCGATGTCTGGAAGGACTGGTCCGTACCGCAGCCAACCCCCGAACCCCCCCCACAAGAGGAAGGACCCGGGGGTCGATGGCCACCGAAGAAACGATTTCCGCTCCCTCAGGACCCAACAGCGCACCACACGAAACCGCCTCCCCACCAGCCGGCACGTTCCACCCCCACCCCGAAGGACAGGGAGTACTAGCCACCACCTGGCCGCAGGACGGCCTCTGAAGTCAGCATTCCACGCCACTGAGCTAACCAGCCCGGCATGCACAGCCAGGAACCGGCCCCGCGGACAAACCACGGGATGCTCCTTAGAAAGGAGGTGATCCAGCCGCACCTTCCGGTACGGCTACCTTGTTACGACTTCGTCCTAATCGCCGGTCCCACCTTCGACGGCTCCCTCCACAAGGGTTAGGCCACCGGCTTCGGGTGTTACCGACTTTCATGACGTGACGGGCGGTGTGTACAAGGCCCGGGAACGTATTCACCGCAGCAATGCTGATCTGCGATTACTAGCGACTCCGACTTCACGGGGTCGAGTTGCAGACCCCGATCCGAACTGAGACCGGCTTTTTGGGATTCGCTCCACCTCGCGGTATCGCAGCCCATTGTACCGGCCATTGTAGCATGTGTGCAGCCCAGGACGTAAGGGGCATGATGACTTGACGTCGTCCCCACCTTCCTCCGAGTTGACCCCGGCAGTCTCCTATGAGTCCCCGACATAACTCGCTGGCAACATAGGACAAGGGTTGCGCTCGTTGCGGGACTTAACCCAACATCTCACGACACGAGCTGACGACAGCCATGCACCACCTGTACGGGACCCCTAAGGACCCACCATCTCTGATGGATTTCCCCGCATGTCAAGCCCTGGTAAGGTTCTTCGCGTTGCATCGAATTAAGCCACATGCTCCGCCGCTTGTGCGGGCCCCCGTCAATTCCTTTGAGTTTTAGCCTTGCGGCCGTACTCCCCAGGCGGGGCGCTTAATGCGTTAGCTGCGGCACGGAGGCCGTGGAAGGTCCCCCACACCTAGCGCCCAACGTTTACGGCGTGGACTACCAGGGTATCTAATCCTGTTCGCTCCCCACGCTTTCGCTCCTTAGCGTCAGTTCCGGCCCAGAGACCCGCCTTCGCCACCGGTGTTCCTCCTGATATCTGCGCATTTCACCGCTACACCAGGAATTCCAGTCTCCCCTACCGGACTCTAGCCTGCCCGTATCGACTGCAGGCCCGGGGTTGAGCCCCGGGTTTTCACAGCCGACGCGACAGGCCGCCTACGAGCTCTTTACGCCCAATAATTCCGGACAACGCTTGCACCCTACGTATTACCGCGGCTGCTGGCACGTAGTTGGCCGGTGCTTCTTCTGCAGGTACCGTCACTTGCGCTTCGTCCCTGCTGAAAGAGGTTTACAACCCGAAGGCCGTCATCCCTCACGCGGCGTCGCTGCGTCAGGCTTTCGCCCATTGCGCAATATTCCCCACTGCTGCCTCCCGTAGGAGTCTGGGCCGTGTCTCAGTCCCAGTGTGGCCGATCGCCCTCTCAGGCCGGCTACCCGTCGTCGCCTTGGTGGGCCACTACCCCACCAACAAGCTGATAGGCCGCGGGCCCATCCCAAGCCAATAAATCTTTCCACACCACCAGATGCCCGAAGGTGTGAATATCCGGCATTAGCCCCGGTTTCCCGGAGTTATTCCAGAGCCTGGGGCAGGTTGCCCACGTGTTACTCACCCGTTCGCCGCTGACCCGAAGGTCCGCTCGACTTGCATGTGTTAAGCACGCCGCCAGCGTTCGTCCTGAGCCAGGATCAAACTCTCCATCGATGCTCTAAAACTCCCTCGATGGGAGAAACCCCGACAAAATATGGACACA
>NZ_MBLO01000149.1 GCF_001854805.1 Pseudofrankia coriaricola | reverse complement strand
GTGTCCGCCCCCGCAAACCACCCGCCACCAGGCCCGACGCCCCCAACCCGACAGACCAGACCTACCGGTCAAACTTCAAACGTGCCGGAGCCTTGCCCCCGAGGACCCGCCGACGTGGTCGGCCGAGCAGCTGCTGGCGCCGCACGCTGCCGTAGTGCTGAACAGCCTCAGCGCTCTGCCGGACAGCTCAGACGAGACGATCGGGGCGGGCAGCAGACGCTGCGTACACGGCGGCCCGGTACCGGGCAAGCGAGGGATCTTACGCTGCGGCGAGCCTGCGGGAGATTGCCGAGCGGCTCGTCATCTCCACCGGGAAGAAGAAAGGCCAGCACCCGTCAGCGGCCACCGTCATGCGGATGCTCCGCGACCACGATGAGAAGGCACTGGAAGCTTCTGATTACGGACAGCTACTTTGCCCCTGGCCGTGGCTTCAGGAGTTCGAGGCCGGATGAGGGTCCTCTCTGGGAGGGCCGGGCACGTGTTCTAAAGCAGCCGACACCTTGTTGCCCGACAACGCACTTGCCTAATGAACGCCCGGCGGAATCCAGCCGGCGAACCGGGGATGCCAGACCCTGGCCACCCGCCAAGCCTCATCCTCCAGCCGCCCGAAGACGAAAACCGTCGCCGTCGCCTCTTTGATCACATTTTTCTCCCGCCTGCCTCGAACGTCGCTGCCAGTCCGTATGGCCACCTCGTTGCTCAACTTCTCTTCGACATCACCCCAACCGCCAGCCACCCCGCGTCGAGTTCTGATGACAGTGGGTGACGGAAGGTGGGATCGTGGAGCGAGCCACCCCCGCAGCCCGAAACACCGCCCTCCCGTCTGGCACAGATGGAACCGGTGGCTACGCCACCGGTTCCCGGGACCACCACCGCACGTAGAGCCACGACAGTCAGGCCGGACCTCGGCCCCGCCGCCGGCTGCGGACAAGGCGGCACTGCGCCGCTGTAGCCTGCCCCAGGCCTGCTGCCACCAGGGCCGTCAGGGCACGCTGTAGGCCAGCAGGCTGCCGAATTACTCGATTTGGAGACAAGAGCGCGCCGCGCGACGGCTGCGCGCGGCGCTGGCGCGCCGTGCTCGCCGGCGAGCCGCCAGCCTAAACCCCTCCAGATATCCGGCCGTTTTGGCCATACTCCGCGAACCGGACAAAACTACCAGCAAACAAGCAGGACGCGATGCCTATCGACGACACCCGACCCCCAACCCGGTCGGCATAGGTGGCACCATAGGTCCATGCCAGTGCCTTCGCCGCGCCGAGTCTTCATCAGCCACACGTCTGAGCTTAGTGCCCATCCTTCGCCGGTTTCTTTTGTCGAAGCCGTCGAAACTGCGGTGAAGCGAGCGGGTGACGCCATCGTCGATATGGCCTACTTTACATCTGCGGATCTATCGCCTTCCATTCTGTGTCGGGAAATGGTGGAGAATTCCGACCTTTACGTGGCCCTCGTTGGGTTCAGGTATGGCTCTCCAGTCCGGGATGACCCAGCGGTTTCATACACCGAACTGGAATTCAACGCTGCCACCGACCTCGGTATTCCGCGGCTAATCTTCCTGCTCTCGGAAGACGCAGAGGTTTCGCGCGCGGTGAGCTTTGACTTGGAATTTGGAGACAGGCAGGAAAAGTTCAGATCAAGAATACTCAACGACAGTGGTTTGACGGTTCAAAGATTCAATGATGTTCGTCAGCTTGAGACGGTCGTCCTGCAGGCTCTCATGGCCACCCGGACGCACAATACCCGGCCGTCCAAGTCGAGGAGCAGTCGAGGCGTGGGGACTCGGACCGGCGGGAAGGCCCGATCAGCCGACCCTCAGGTCCATTCGCAGACATCCAAGTACCGTCAGGTAATGCGTCAGGCAAACCGGTACATAACACCCCCGAATACTGACAATGCTAGCAGGGTCGCCCTAGACAAGATCTATGTAGTTCCCTGCCTGAGGGGGCGGCTCGAGATATCGGATCAGGACCGAAAGATTGATCTCGATGAGGTGCTGCGAAGTGCCCGCAGGGTCGTTTTCGTGGGGGATCCCGGGGGGCGGCAAAACGACGCTCAGCACAAAATTGATGTATGAATTTTGCGAAAATTCCGAGACTGGTAAGATCGTGATACCGTTCCTTGTTGTACTCCGAGAGTACAATGCGTCACGTGAAGAGCATCCCGTTAGTATAGTCGAGTTCATTTCTAGCACCCTGAAGGCGAAATATCAGGTCGCGCTTTCTGCCGACCTGATCGAGTCACTTCTTGAGGCAGATCATACGGTGATAATTTTCGATGGCCTCGATGAGTTGCTTGAGCCGCGGAGACGCCAGGATACGGTTGACTCCATCGAAGCATTTTCTGAGGTCTATCCACGCGCGCGGATCCTAGTCACCTCTCGCCGCGTCGGGTATATGCAGGCTCCGCTTGCCGAGGATGTCTTTTCGATTGTCACACTAGATGGGTTCGACGACAGCCAGGTTGAATCCTATGTTAGGAACTGGTTTGCGCTCGACGAACGTTTTAGCGCGTCAGAGTGCCAGACGCTTTCCAGCGGGTTTGTGCGAGAAAGTCGCCTCGTCTCCGACTTGACGCGGAATCCGCTGATGCTTGCCCTGATGTGTAGCATCTATAAAACCGAGTCGTATATACCTCGGAATCGGCCGGACGTCTACGAGAAGTGCTCCCGCATGCTGTTCGACAGGTGGGACAAACACCGAGGATTGAAGCGACCTCTGGCCTTCGAGGCCCATGTCGAACCCGCCATGATGGATCTAGCGTACTGGATCTACAGTTCTGCCGACTTGCAAGCAGGAGTCCAGGAGAGACTCTTGGTGGAACATGCAGCGGACTACCTGCAGACTTGGCAATACGAATCTCGTGCAGAGGCAGTGAGGGCCGCCCGAGAGTTCATCGAATTTTGCCGTGGTCGCGCATGGGTGTTCACCGATGTCGGACTAAGCCCCGATGGTGAATCTCTATATCAGTTCACACATCGCACATTTCTTGAATATTTCACTGCCTATCACCTGGCGATTACAAACGATGAAGAGGAACTTTTTGGCGCTTTGAGTGAAAAAATCATGGCTGCGGAATGGGATGTCGTTGCACAGCTTGCCATTCAGATCAAATCAAAACAGCGCTTGGGTGGCGCCGACCGCGCCGTTGTTGCACTTTCTCGCATCCACGGGTCGGCGATGTCAATTCGTGAGAAGTGTAATGTTGCCTCCTTCCTCGCGCGGTCTCTTGCGTTTCTTGTGCCGTCACCCGCAATCGTGAGAAGTGCAGTGGAACTCGTGGTCGAGACGCACCTGGAGGCTTGTCTAGAAATTCAAGACGTGGACGACGAGGTTAGCAGGGGCCTAGTCTTCAGTCTGTCACCGGCTGCGCGTGAGATCCACAAGAATGTAATGACCACCGTCCAAGAGAAGCTTGAGGGTGTGTCGAGCAATGATCCAGCTCTTGCCCGACGTGAGGTAGCGATTAGCTTGCTGTGCCATCTCAACCACGCGAGGGACACTTCGGGGGAATGGAACATATGGGCCGCAGCGCTTCGAGAACAGACTGCGGAGAAGAGGATATTTTCGGATTCCTGGCGCTGGGCAATGATCATGCGCCTCTTTACCGGCCATCTTTCGCTGCAGGACTACCTTGCGAAAACTGGAAAGAGTGGAATAACGGATGAGACGCCGATCCCCGGTACGAGGGCGAGGTATCTTAGTCCAATTTCTTACGCAGTTCAGCCTCTACTTGAAGGGCGCTCGGACGACGATTCTCGATTTCTAGATATGGCTGTTGGCATCGGCGATGCCTTGGCCGCAGATGAAACCAAAATAAAACGGATCAGGCCGTTCATTTTCTTTGGCGCTCTCTCGTCGGCGCCGCAGACCTCCGCCGGGGTTATAGAACGAATATCTCCTGAACGCCGGATTGCTCTGGTTCGAGTTCTTGCTGTCTGCTGCGTAATGCAAAATAAGTCGCTTGGAGACGCCAAGGAGAATGAGGTGGAGCGGCAGTTCCTGGACCGAGATAGCATTGGCGTCTTCGAGTTTGCGAGGCCGCTCCTTGAGCATCGAAGCGATTGGTTGGTGACGGAAGACCTGGACGCGGCATCAGTTTGGTCCTGGGCCTCGGAGATCGTCGATCACTCGGTCGACGTTGAACCAGCCGACGGTAAATAGCATGGGAGCGGACCACGTTGCTGCTCGTGGCCTCGCATGTGAGCGGTAGCCACGTCGTCAACCGCCGGCGAACAGCAACAAACGCGCAGGTCTGTCTGCAGAAGCTATGCAGCACGTGGGCGCGAGCGAGTGGACAGCGGTGGACATTGCCAGGCCCGAGGCTGGCGGATGTTGATGGAAGTCTGTGCCACGCCTGCGGAGGGCTACGGGGTAGCAGCTTCTGCCCCACGGCGGCGTGACTCCGCATGGCCGACGTGGATCCGTCGGGGCGGTTGCGGCGCGGACGGGTAGTGCACTCAGCCATGTACCCAAACCGGCGGTCGGGCACGGACGTCTATGGATGTCGGCGGACTCGCACCGCTGAGCAGGCGGACGGTACAGAGGTCTACGGACTTCGGTGGACGACTCGCCCTCTCCTCTTAAGCCGCAGGGCAAGGACGCGCTGCCACGCCGCTTCCGCTCCTCAGCGCTGGCGCGCCTGCGGTACGGATCGACTTGCCCACGGAGATCTTGTCCACTGGCCGTAGGCGGTACAGAGTCGGAGGCCGATAACGATCACGTCGCGCGGTGGCTGCGGCTCCGGCCGATGGCAGCCAGGCTGGCAGCCAAGCCGACAGACGGCAGCGGACGAGTGTGGACGTCTACGGAACCCGGCGCCAGCCCGACCTGGACCAGCGGACGTCGGTGGACGGATACAGACGAGTACTCGGGAATCTCATAATCCCCCGGTGCCAGGCGAGCAAAGAAGCCCAAGGACGCCAGGGGCCGCGGGATGGCGCCCGGCGGCAACGGGGTCCTACGTCAGCCGCCCTGACCGCGTAGCGCCGGAGCCGGCCTTCGATGGACAGGGGTAGAAGTCGGGGTCGCCCTGAGATGCGGGTCGTCTGTAGTTCGCCCCGCCCGCCATCGGCGGACCGGAGCTCCTCGCCGTCGGGGGTGGACCCAGGGTCTCGGCGAGGTAGCTCACCGTGATGATCGATAGCTGATCGTAGTGAACCCGGCGGCCGGCTCGTAGGCCCGGCGCCTGGGGACAGGCTTCTGAGGGGCTATGCGCGGGTCGAAGCGGCGACGGCGGCATGTCGCTGGGTCTCCCGCTGACGTTTCGCGGGCCGGTTCGGAAATGGCCTTCGGGCCGGCCTTTGACGCGTCGCCGCCCCTACTTTGACGGAACCTCGCACACGCGTTGTGACGGAAGTGGCCTCCTGCTCGGACAATGAAAGCGCCAACCCACATTGTCCAAAAAAACAGAAGGCCACCGCGTGCCATCATGCCAGCCTGCCCCCGGCGTGTCCACCGCCCTGTTCGACTGCGAGCAGTGTGACATCTCCAGCCTGCTCGCGATGCTGGGTC
>NZ_MBLO01000148.1 GCF_001854805.1 Pseudofrankia coriaricola | reverse complement strand
AGAACCCCGATTCTCCCTGCGCGGCAGGCACCTGTTCTCTTACGACGATCTACAAGACCCCAACATCAACGCCCAACTGGCGGATGTAGGTCAGAAGCCTGTCCCCAGGCGCCGGGCCTACGAGCCGGCCGCCGGGTTCACTACGATCAGCTATCGATCATCACGGTGAGCTACCTCGCCGAGACCCTGGCGGTCAGCAGACCGACTACGAAACGGGCCACAGCGACGACCGCCTCCACGGCCGAGAACTCCGGCAGGAACCTGCCGCCTCGTCCATCCGCATGCTCGTCGTCAACCGAACCGACCGCATCCTCGCCGGCCTCCGACCAGCAGCGCATCCCCGAGGCCGTGGCCGCAGGGCCCGGACCACCGCCCACCCCACGGCGCGAGCACTCCTCCACAGCCAGGACAGCAAAGATCACCTGCCGTCAGCCGACGCTCGACCGAACCTGCTGACGGTCCTTGACCTCCTCCGCAGATCGAGAGGATCCGCAAGCCTGGCAGACACCCTGGGCGAGCCTCCCGGGTGGCTGAGGGACGCGTTCACTCCCCCACCTACGGACGACGAGGCGGGCGCACGGCTTGCGCACCGGCGAACAACCCTGCACGAAACGAAAGCAGCTCTGGAAAGCCAGCTCGATTGGGACTTCGACGAGTGGACAAACTGGTTCTCGAACCAGAACGACTCCTTGGAGATCCGCTCAGCCAGACCACTCCCTGCGGATATGGTCGAACTGCTGGTGAAGCACGTCGACGATCCGTTTGCAACTCAGCCCATCGAGTGGCTCACCGGCTTCGCCGGATTTGAGATCGCCACCGCAGTCCTCGAATGAGCCCAGCGTGGCCGCCGGCCGCTCAGTCAATGCCCCCGCCACACCCGAGGACCGCCGATGCATCTGCTTTTTGATCATTTTGATGCGGTTGACGTTGCCTTCGACATCGCCGGAGCTGTGGGGCCCGGTGAAGTCGGCGAGGACGGCGTCGTGGTCGTTGCGCAGGCCGCGAGTGAAGGGGTGCAGGTCGGACGTCCAGAAAGCGAGCAAGTCCGACCAGTGTCTGTGTCACTGTTGAACCCGTCCATGACCGGTTGACGTGAGGGATCAGCGTGCGGCTGTCGCGGAGCATTACTGGGTACGCGTTCACGGTGGAGGTGGATGGTGTCCGAGAGGCTTGCCTGGCGGTCGGGCTGGCAGGCATCAGCCCGTTCACCACGAGTGTTGGGGCGGGAGGCAGCCTGTTCGCCCGCGCGCGCGCATGGGGCCTCCCTGTGCTCCATTCGCTGAATGAACTGCCCTTCGGCCGCCCTGTCGATCCCTTTTGGTGTGTCACGTGGGACAACGCAGGCGTGCTGTCCGTCCGCTGCCCCGATGGTGAGCACCTCGCGCGGGACCTCGACCTGGAAGTCCCGCCGCTCTGGCGGGAGACGGCAGACGGCTCCGGCTCGGTCATGCTGGTCGTCTCCCACGTGCTACCCGCCACGGACGATCCGCTCCGCACGCTCGCCGTGGAAATGCGACAGGGGATGGTGTGCGCCGGCCCTGTGCCCTTCGGCGAGTCGGGCCAGGAGGACGACGAGCCGCCGGTCGCGTTGCTCATCGACATCGACCCCGTCGGCGATCTGATGGAGCTGGCGCAGTTCGTGTGCGACCGGATCCTGTCGTTGGAGGAGGCGAAGCGGCGGGCGCGCGACATGGAGTGGGTCCAGGATGCCCTGGCGGAGCACGACGCGGTGTCCACCACGTGGGCCGAGACGATGGTGGACCTGCTGTTGCGGGACGAGTTCCTCGTCCACTACGGCCTGGTCGAGTTCATGTACGTCTACTGGCGACTGATAGCCGAGGTCGCGGACGCTTACGGGATGGAGGCCGCTTGGCGGGTCGCGGCACTCCGTACCGTCGAGTCGGCCATCCCGCTGCTGGCGGAGCGATGCGAGCGAGCGGTGTTCGAGGAGTCCGACGTGGTCGCAACAAGGCTGATCGATGGCCTGAGCGACCCCGCCGAACTGGAGGCGGCGCTGCTGGCCGTCGCACGGTTGCGGATGGCTATCCGGGGACCAGAGAACTTCGCCGCCGACGACTATGCCCGCGAGGCTCAGACCACCTGGCTCGCCCGATGCACGGCGGACCTGTATCGCACGTGGTTCACCGACGAGGAGCCCTTCCAGGCCGAGTCCCCCCGCCTTGTGGCTGAGGCCGGACACCTGGTGGCGCGAGCGCTGAAGCTGGCCGGCGGGACGCGGAGGCCCCGGTTTCTCGCTTTGTTGGCGCAGATCCTCGCAGACGAGCGGGGAGTTCACCGGGACGCCGCCAAGGCCGCGTTCTCGGCACTACTCGGCTCCTTCGCCCTCGGGGAGTCGGATCTCGCTTTGTTTCTACTCAGGGTGGTGGATGGGGTTCCCGCGGAGACGGTCGACGAACTGGTCACGGCGGTGTTCGGGGCGCCCTTGGCAAACTTCGTCGCCGCCCACGGCAGGATCTTAACGGCGAAGGTTATCAGCCAGGGCGTCAACCTGGCCCGGGAGCGCGCCGACCGTCCGCTGTTGCGCACCGCGCTTGACTGGGCAGAGCAACTCGACGTCCGGTGGGACTCGGCCCACCGCAGGCAGTTGACCGAGGCGCGGCTCCACGTCCTGCCCGACGACCCCATCGACTGCCCTGGTCCCGACCAAGCGCTCGCGGTGTCGTTCCCGGAGTCATGGACACCCGCGCAGCGGTCGGCGGCGCTGCTGCACACGGCCGCACACGCCCGCGACCGGCGACAGCCGGTGCTGGGGCTGGCCCTCCTGCAGCAGGTGATCGACGACCTGAGCGAGGAATTCCGGCTGCTGAGGGCGGACCTGTATCACCAGGCGGCCGAGGCGGGTGAGCCGGCCGCCGGTCCTGTCCCGTTCCCATGGGGCTACTACACGTACTCGGCACTCGGCTACGCCTCGCTCGGCTTCGAGGAACTGGCGCGGGCGAGCCTGGTCCTATTCGTGCAGCACTTGGGTGACCTCCGCGGAGAGGAACTCAGGGGAGCGCTGTATGCCATCATCGTGGACCTGCCGAACTTCGACACGAGCGGCGCGCCCGAACTCAGCGAGGTGCTGCGCGATCTCGTTCACACAGCGGTCTGGCAGCTCGCCGCGGAGAGCGAGACGCTGCCGATGGCGCTGATGCTCGGACTGCATCAGGCGGGCAAGGGATCGCAGCTGGGCGCGTGGTGGCGAATCGACGGTCCGCTCGTGCTGCCCCTGTACATTCAGCACTTCATCGGCAGGCTACGCGACTGGGAGCAGCCCGCTGCCTCCAGTGGCGCGTCGCCGAACCTGCTGACCGTACTGGACGCCGACCAACGTCCCGGCGGCCACGACGACACGCAGGTCGCCCGGAACCTGCGGTGGCGCATCTCGTCGTTCATCGACAAGGAGCTGCAGCGCCGCTCGACGCCGTTCGTCGACGACCGGCACCTCTGGGCGAATTCCCACGAACTGCTGGACGACCGAACTGTGCTGCTGACCTGGTTCCTGCCTGCGGCTGTGAGCGGCGCGGCCGTGCTGTTCGCGGTCACCAGGCAGGGCCGGAAGCTCGTCGTATACCTCGGCGACGGCGCGGACGAAAACAACGACCGGCACCCGGAGGCGGATCGGGTCGAGGCGATTCGCGCGGAGGTCGAACGTGACCCGCTGTTCGCCGACGTGACGCCGGAGGGCCGCCGGCTGCTGGCGTCGGGCGATCTGCCGCTCGGCCCCGACGACTGGTGGGCCGAGTGGCGTGCCCAGGGCAAGGACCGCATCCTGGCCTGGCCGCACGGCGCGCTGCATTACCTGCCGATACCGCTGTGCCGCATGGGCAGCCGAATGATCGCCGACGACTGGACGGTCACTACCATCGCCGGCCTCGAAGCCCTGACGCCCGTCGAGGGCCCTGTACGGCCGCGGCGCACCGCGGTGCTGGCCTCCGCCGCCGGTGGCATACCCTACGGCCTCTACGCCGAACCGGCACTGGAAGAGCACGCGCGGAAGGTCGCCGAGGCGGTCGGCGCGGACGCCGCCATCGGGCCCGCGGCCACTCGGGACAGGCTGCTCGCCGAACTGTCGACGGCGGACGTCGTCCACGTCGCCGTACACGGAACGTTGGACCAAGACGCTCCGTGGATGCACTGCCTCTACCTCACCCCAGATCGCGACGACGACGGCCGGCTATTCGCCTATGACTTCCTGGAAGTCGACCTGCGCGGCGTTCGCCTGGTCACGCTCGCCGCCTGTGGGTCAGCGCTCGGCCGATTCGACCGCGGGGACAACATTCGTGGCATCCCGTCGGCGCTGATCACCGCCGGAGCGCAGGCCGTCGTCGGATGCCTGTGGCCCGTGCGCCCGGAACCAGCCACGTACTTCTACAACCACATGCACCTTCGGATCGTGCACGGCGCGGATCCGGAGCAAGCCTTCCGCGACGCCCAACTCGCCACTCGCGCCGAGTATCCCCACCATCGTGACTGGGGAGCGTTCACCTACCTGCGCGGTAGGAGCAAAGGAGCCGCCCCATGACCGAAATCCGGTTGCACGACGTCGAACTAGTGCCCGAGCGCACGCTCGGTAGTCCGGCGGACGACGGACCGCTGCGCGGCAGGTTCACATTCGGCTGGGACCTGCTCCCCGCCGACCACGCGGGCGCGCCAGCGGACTGGCCATCCTACATAAGGTCCACGCCCTACCGAGAATTCCGGCAACTACTGATGGTGTGCTCGTTCCGACCTGAGACCCAGGAGAGCAAAGGTGCATTCCGCCATGCCTCCCTGGGCGTCGCACTGTCCACTCCGGACCGCGAGGTACAGCCGATCGCGCGCCTGATCGACCCCGGCGAGCGCACCCGCCCGGTCGCCACCCCCGGCACGGGCCTAAGCTTCACAGTCAAGGCAGGCATTCTGAACGTGGGCGTGGAGAAACCACCGGGCGCCAGTCCGGCGAGGGAAGAGTGGATCGTCCGGGGTCACGGCGCGTCCCAGCCAAACCCTCAGTGGGAGTTCCGCCGGGTCAAGCGATTCCCGCTGGTCGGAGACCACCCGGTGGCCGCGCTGGTGGAACTCGCGCCCGACCGGGTCAACACGGCGGAGATGCTAATGGCGGCAGAGCTGGAGCACCGCAGCTGGGGCGTCCGCCGCTACCGGGCACGACTAGTGCGCTGTCCGTGAACGTCTGCCGGGCGAGGTGTGGCGATCTCGGTTTGCGGTGATGCGCAGGTATCTGCTCCTGCTCGTGGGAGGGGTCTGCGATGGCGAAGCCGGTGCATGTCCGTCGGTTGACGGACGAGGAGGGACAAGCCCTGCTGCGGATCGTGCGGCGGGGTCGGCACGACGCGGTGAGGATCCGCCGGGCGATGATGATCCTGGCGTCGGCGTCAGGAAACACCAACGAGGCGATCGCCGCCCTGGTCGCCGCCGATCCCGACACGGTCCGGGACGTCATCCACGCGTTCAACGACCGCGGGCTGGACTGCCTGGACCCGCGGTGGGCAGGTGGCCGTCCGCGGCGGATCACCGCAGACGGCGAGGCCCGCATCCTCGAGGTCGCCCGCACCAGGCCAAGGGCGCTGGGGCTGCCGTTCACCCACTGGAGCCTGCGCAAGCTGTCCGACTACCTGCGCCACCCCCCGGCCGGGGTACCCCCGGTCATCGTGGGCCGCCAACGCCTCGGCGAACTGCTGCACCAGCACCGGATCTCCTTCCAGCGCACCCGCACCTGGAAAGAGACCTCCGACC
>NZ_MBLO01000147.1 GCF_001854805.1 Pseudofrankia coriaricola | reverse complement strand
CGATCGGCTTTGCCTGTTCGCAACTCCTTCGGAGGTTGCTCCCAGGCTCCCGCGCGATGTTGCTCCGGGGCCGAGCCCCGGACCCCACACCGAAAGTCGCGCGGATGCTGTACGAGCCTCCCCGGGGGCACCCACGAAAGTCCAGGTGGCAAGCGCGATTCTAGCGGTCGCCCGGTTGGCGGTCTAAATCTTGACCACCGTTTACCCACACTTGTGGTCAGCCCACCGGTTCCACCAGGGCAGCCACCGATAGCCCACAGAGCGCAACCTGCTGGCGGGCCGCCGCACCTAGCGCGCAGCGCCTCCAGCTCGACTGGCCCATGATCGGCGGGGAATGTAACTCCAAATGTAACCCTCGTGGTTACATTTGGACGTGCCACAGGACATGGACAACGGGTGCCATGGAGTGATCGTCGACCCTGCGGGTCGACGCGGCGGCGGATGCCTAGACGACGGACAGGGCGTGCGGGCGTGCGGCGTGTTCGGCCCGAACGGAGTCGGGGGTGCGTCCCTCCAGGTGCGGAAGGCCCGGTAGAAGGAGTTCGTGTCGTCGTAGGCGAGCAGGTAGGCGATCTTGGCGGTGCTGAGCGTGCTGTTCGTGAGGTAGTGGCGGGCGAGCTCCTCGCGAGTGCTGGTGAGCACGGTCTGGTAGCTGGTTCCCTCGGCCTGGAGCTGGCGTTGCAGGGTGCGGGGGCTGGTGGCGAGTTCGTGGGCCACCGCGGCCATGGCGCTGTCGCCAGCAGGAAGGATCTCGTGGAGCGCGGCGCGCACCCGGTCCGCCGTGCTGGCCGCCGCCTGGAGATCGGAGAGCCGCCGGCGCAGCTCGGGAGCGAAGAAGCGCCACATGGGCTCGTCCTCGGTGAGGAAAGGTCGCGTGGCGGTCGTCCCCGCACGCGCGGGGATCTTCCGCGTCGCGTGTGTGGCCACAGACCAGACCAGCGGTCGTCCCCGCACGCGCGGGATCTTCCCTTTCCACGGGGCGACGAGTCGGCAGACGTCAGGTCGAAGCGGGAGTCCGTCCCGGCTATCATTCCGAAGCACACGCGGCAGCCGCCGAACTGTACGAGGTCGCCGGCTGGCAGCTCATCGACGCCGCCCGACCCGATGACGTCGACCGGGCAAACAGCCGGGCACTGCACCACACCGCAGCAGCAGGTGATCGTAGCATGGAAATATTTGTTATCCAGAATGAGTCCATGCATATGTGCGAAACAGACAGGGCTACCGAGTCGCTTTACCTTGCACGCGGCGTACTGGAGCAGGAACTCTCGCCCCGCCTGTCCTCGTTGTTCCACCTGCGTGAGGCACGCGCACTCGCCCGGCGCGGGGAGAACGACGCAAAGCAAGTCTGACAGAAGGCCATGGCCGAGTTCGGCGACGGCCCCAGAGACACCGACCCATACTGGTCATGGTGGATAAACGATGAACAGATGCGTTGGCATGAAGCCGCTCTACTCGATGATCTGGGCGAGTATGAGGATGCGATCGACTCGTGGCAAGAATATCTTGCAACCCGATCGGACAATCTCTATTTGTCTCTTTCATTGGCCAACCTGGCCCGAGCCCAAGTGCATGCCAGCGCGTGGACCTACGCAGAGTCGACAGTGAGTGACCTTGTCGACTGCTCGGACGATATTCACTCAGGGCTCGCAATCGCCAGCATTTCCCAACTCGCCAACGACGTGAGGAGATCTCTGGCTGCGCCCAGATCACTCCGCGAGGCTACTCGTCTGCTTGCGTCGTTTGCGAAGCGGTTGGACGTCAACCTTGTGCGCTAGCTACAGCCCGCGTCCTCAGTCGTCAATTCATTTGCAGCAGGCGGCGAGGGTTTCAAGAATCTGGTCGGCAGACCAGCCAGGTCACGCGACTTCCAGATCAGCCGTCTTCCGAGTCAAGAAATTCGTCCAGTCTCGAAGGCCAGTCATCTTCCCCGAGGTCAGCCTCCATCAGCAGATCGCGCCAGTCCACCACCAAAAGTTCCAAGGCCTCGATCAGCCTGTCGATGTCCCCCTGGATGCCACAATGACCGCACCCAGAATGCGTTCTCTGCCACGGGCGTCGCCGTTACGGTCGCCGTCGTCGCCGAGCGATATACGTTCCGCTTCATGGAGCATCGAAATTACGGCTTCCGAGTCCGCGGGAAAGTCTTTCCTAATCCTTCTTTCAAGCCGCGGACTGACGGGCATAGGGCCCTCCATTGTTCGGACGTGACGACATGCAGAGTTCTACCCTGCCGAGGGGAAGCATCATATCTTCGGGTCATGCGGTGCGGCGGCGGGCTGCGCGGAACGGTGGCGGCGGCCACCGTGGTCGACTGCTGGGCAGCGTCGCATTGGGGTCGGCGCGTTCGGCCAGTGCGATGGCGAGTGTCGTAATGACGTCGTCCTCGTAGGCGCGGGCGAATCGGTCGGCGCCGACGCCGTAGGGGCGGGCCGCGATGGCGCGGCGGGTGGTGAGGGTCGTTCGTGGTTTCCCGCCGATCGCGAGCAGTGTGCGGGCCGCGTGCCGTGGTTCGTCTGGGAGGGACTCCAGGGCCGCCAGAAGGAAGCCCGCGCCGACGCGGTCCGCGATGCCCAGCGCCGCCGCGCCGACGAGGTAGCGGCCGAGCCGGGGGTGTAGCGGCGGCGCTACACCCCCCGCTACTCCCCACGGCCCTCTGACCTGCGTACACCGCACCGCGTAGCGGGTAGCGCCCAGCGGCCCGCCACGCCCGAAACCCGCCCGACAGCCACCCCGGCGACCCGCACCCGCCGCTACCCGCTACAGGAGGAACCCCGCCATGACCACCGCTGACGAGCCCGCCCACCCGCACGACACAGACGCGGTCCGACACTGGCTCGCCGAACAACTCGCACGCGCCCCCGAACCCACCGACGCCATGACGGCGATCATCGTGCACGTTCTCGCCGGCATGGCCACCCACGATCTCCGCGAGGATAATCCTCTCGGTCCGCCCCGCGAGTTCGAGCGTCATCTCCTCGCGGGCCACCTTCACGGCAAGCTCATCGAGTTTCCGTTCCTTCGCCGCCTTCTGCTCCACCAACGCGGCCGGGGTCTCTTCCGGGCGTTCCCACGACCGGCGCTCCAGAAAGGCGCTCACCGCGAGCCGCACGTGAGCCTCCAGCGCCACACCGTCGATCGACGTCGGCCCCTCACAGTCCTTCCGAGTACGCCTACGCGCCATAGTCAGCGACGGGTGGTTGTAGCGAACCCCTGACTCGCCCACCCGCACTACGCGAAGCTGGGCGCTACATACCGAGCAGACCACCACACCAGAAAGCAGATGCCGAACCGCCACACCCGTTGTCCGGCGCCTACGCACGGCGTCCAACGCCACCTGCACAGCGTCAAACTCGGCATCCGACAAGATCGCGGGAAACTTGCCGCTGCGCGCGACACGCGACCACGAACCGTCCGGGGTCAGTTCCGCGTACCACCCAGCCAGGCGCGGGTTACGCATCATCAGGCGAACAGTCGTCATCGCCCACATCGTCGGGGCATGATCGTGGTGCGTCTTACCCGGACCCACAATCCCGCGACTGTTCAGATCGGTGCAGATCTTCCCCGTCGCCTCACCAGCGGCCAGACGCCGCGCGATCTCCCGGACAACCGCGGCCTGCCCATCGTCGATCACTTACGTGATAACGATCTTTCGGCCGTTCGGGGACAGATCCACCGTCCGGCGCCACCCATACGGCTTCGCCCCACCGGCCCACTCGTGCGCGTTGCGCTTGCGCGCGTGCCACCGGTACATCCGGTCACTGATCTGCTCAGACTCGTTGACCGCATCGGTGGCCTTGTCGCGGTACGCCACCCGGCCCGCCGTGGTCGCCAGATCGTAGGCGGTGGCCCCGCCCGACACGTCGATCGCCAGGACCGACCCGACCGCGTTCCGCATCAGCTTCGAGAACGCGGCCACGGCCGTCTCCTCGCGGTTGAGCCGGGAGGCCTCCACGACCAGCACCATCGGCACATCCGCACTGTCCCGGATGTCCGCGATCATCCGCTCGTAGTCCGGCCGGACCACGTCATCACGGCTCGCCGTGATCCCGTTGTCGCAGTACCATTCGATCACCGTCACGCCATGCGGAGCCGCCCGCAGCAAGATCAGCTCTCGCTGGGCCTCGACCCCCAGAGCCTCCCCCGTCTGGTCGATCGACCGACGCGGGTAGGCGACATACCGCAACCGACGGTGCGCCATGGGGTCAAACCTAGGCCCGACCTGCGCGGACGGGAAGCCTGTACCACCTGAGACATGGGTACAGATCCGACGATCAAGCCCACGGCGCGGTGGTACCGACGGGCCAACCTTGGCTGACGCGGCAGTAGTTCAGGCCGGCCCGGGCATCCGTCGCTCGGGCCGTTCCCGCGAGGCAGCCTCAGGTGAGGTCAGAGGCGGCGGGGTCGGGACCGCCCATGTCGAGCCGGAGCGGTGGGTAGCTGTCGGTCATCAACATCGCGTAGCCGCAGACGCGCAGAGCCCACCGCCGCAGGCCGAGAACCAGGTCGTAGACGGACTGCGGGTAGCGGCCGGTGAACAGCATGATCACCCCCGCGAACAGCGTCAGGAGGCCGGCCAGGGCGTTGCCGAGACGGCCGACGATCAGGTAGTGCGGGATGGCCAGCAGCCAGGACTTCACGAGGACCAGGCCGCGGGACAGCCGGTCCGGGTAGGCGACCGACAGGCGCGCCGGGTAGTCGGGGACCTCGCCCAGCGTGAACGGTGGGTAGCGATCGGTGGCGAGCGCACCGTAGCTGTAGTAGTTCACCCGCCAGGACCAGCGAAGAACCCCGACATTGAACGAGAAGACAGCGCGCGGGTAGCGGCCGGTGAACAGGATCGCGAAGAACGCGCCAATGCTGAGCACCAGCGCCGCTATCCAGAGGAAGAACAGGACGATGGCATGCGGGATGGCCAGCACCCACTTGACGAGCCAGAGCCAACGCGAGAGCTCCGAGTCGGGGCCGGGCGCCGCGTCGATACGGACCGGATAGGCCGGCTGACCGGTCGGGCGAGGCTGGTCGGTCACAGTGGACATCGAGTTCCTACTTTCTTCGCTGCCGCCAGGAAAGGATCCCCGACGATCCGGAAAAGGACAACCCTCATTACCTCCTGATCCAACCAATGATTCAGCCCCGCCAACAGCCGGCCAACCCCCGGCCGAGCCCACCGGTCAGCCCACCAGGCGGCCCACCAGGCGGCCCACCGGGCAGCCCGCGGATCGTGGCCGCGCCGCGAACGCTGGCCGAGGAGAAGGGCGCGACGGCGGGGCAGCTGGCGCTGGCCTGGCTGCAGCATCAGGGGCCAGACGTCGTGCCGGTTCCGGGCACCAAACGGATCACCCACCTGGAGAGAACGCCGCGGCCGTGTCCGTCGAGCTGCCCAGGACGACCTTGACAGGATCGAAACCGCCGTCCCGCCGAGGCCGTGGCTGGCAGCAACGTGCCGCGGAAGTATCTCCGCACCACCGGAAAGTAACCGTCTCCGGCAGGGTCAGGTGCCCATCAGGGCCAGGAGCCCGGCGGTGTCCTGGAAAACGCCGCCGACCGCGTACTGAATCATCAGGTTGCGCCAGTTCGGCTCGCGGCCTGGCGAGAAGGTCCAGGCCGGGACGGGCTGCCAGACCAGGGCGGTGCGGCCGGTGGCGGCGGCGGCGCCGATCATCGCCGCGGCTCCGGGTGGGGCCTCCGGGCCGGACACGTCGGCGACGACCAGCTCGGCCGCCAGCGCCGCGTCCCAGTCGGCGATCGCGGCGGTGCGCGGGTCGTGGTCGTGGAACCTGGTGGCGGTGGAGACCTGGTAGCCGTGGCCGCGCAGCAGGTCGGCGATCTCGGCGGCCTCCGACGGCGGGCGGTAGGGCGACGGTTCGAGGTAGGCGGTGGCCGGGCGTGGGGCGAATTGGTCGCGTCCGGGTGCCGGTGCTCCGGTAGACAGCACTCGGGCAGACACCGCCACGAGTCGATCGCAGGCGAGGCAGGCGGCGTCGGCGAGCTGGCGCCGGTTGCGCTCACCGAAGATCGTGAACCGGTCGGCGGAGGTGTCCTCGGGGAGAGGGCGAGCGTAGGCACCCGGATGACCTCGGTGGCCAGGTGGGCCAGGAGTGGGTCGGGAAGCTCCCAGCGGCGTCCGCGGTGCTGCCGTAGGTGAGGAAGTCGGTGGTCATGATGACGACCGGGGCGCCGCAGCTCGTCCGAGGAGCTCGGACGGCGTGTTCCTCCCAGTAGCGGGCATCCTCGCGCCGCGCCCGCTCCAACAGCGAGCCGTGGACCACCACGGGGCTCGGCCGGTTGCCCGGTCGCAAACCTTCGGTCTGCTTCCGGGCTTCCACGGTATTTCGCTTCGGCGCCCAGCCCCGGAACCCGCGCCAGGGAGGCTTCGCCCCCTGGAACCCCCTCCGGCTCACGGCGAGGCCGGGGTGCGGCTCGTGCGTGGGGCGGGTCTCCGCGCCGGGCCCTGGGGCGAGGGGCCGGCGCGGAGCAGGGCCGGGTGGATGGCCTTGGCTATAGGGGGTGTGGGGTCACATGCGTTCGGGGGCCGTGATGCCTAGGAGCGACAGGCCGTGGGCGAGGGTGCGGGCGGTCAGCTGGCAGAGGGCCAGGCGGTTGGAGCGGATGGGCTCGTCGGCGTCGAGGACGCGGCAGGACTCGTAGAAGGTCGTGAAGTCCCGCGCGAGCTCGTACAGGTAGCCGGACAGGCGGTGGGGCTCGAGGGTCGTGCTGACCTCATTCAGCATGGCGCTGTAGCCGTCGAGCTGGAGGGCCAGGGCTCGTTCCGCGGGTTCCAGGGCCACACCGGGGTCGACGATTACCTCGGGGTCACCCGCCCGCCGCAGGATCGACCGGATCCGGGTGTGCGCGTACTGCAGATAGACGCCGGTGTTTCCGTTGAACGAGACCATGCGGTCGGGGTCGAAGACGTAGTCCTTGACCCGTGACGTCGACAGGTCGGCATATTTGACCGCCCCGATTCCAGCCAGCTCGGCGATCTGGTCGAGATCGGTGTCCGTCAGCTCCGGGTTCTTCTCCGCCTCCGCGACGACCGCGCGGGCACGCGCGACCGCCTCGTCGAGAAGGTCCATCAGCCGGACGGTGCCACCCGCCCTCGTCTTGAACGGCCGGCCGTCCTTGCCCAGCACGGTGCCGAAGGGGACGTGCTCTACCTCGATGGCGTCGGTGAGCCAGCCCATCCTGCGGGCAGCCTCAAAGATCATCTTGAAGTGCAGCGCCTGCCGGGAGTCGGTGACATACAGCAGCCGGGTCGCCTTGAGGTCATGAATGCGGTAGCGGATCGTCGCCAGGTCCGTGGTGTCATAGCCGTAGCCACCGTCGCGCTTGCGGACCATCAGCGGCACCGGGCTGCCGTCGGGGCCGGTGACCTCCTCGGAGAAGATCACCAGGGCGTCGTCGCTCTCCACGGCCAGCCCGGCCCTGACCAGCTCGTCGATGGTCTCCGCGAGCATGGGGTTGTAGAACGACTCGCCGACCGAGTCCTCGGGACGCAGCAGAACGCCAAGGCGGTCGTAGATGACGCGGAAGGCCTTCTCGGACTCGGCGACGATCTCCTTCCACTTGGCCAGGGTGGCGGGGTCGCCGGACTGAAGGTCGACCACCCGCTGCCGGGAACGGTCGGCGAAGGCCGGCTCGGCGTCGAACTCCTTGCGGGCGGTCTTGTACAGCTCGTCCAGGGCCGACACAGACGAGGTGCCGGCGGACAGCTCGTCCTGGTGCCAGGCGGCCTCGGGATGCTCGTCGAGGTACTGGATCAGCATCCCGAACTGGGTGCCCCAGTCCCCGAGATGGTTCTGCCGGACGACCTCCTCTCCCAGGAAGCCCAGTACCCGGACGAGGCTGTCGCCGATGATCGTCGTCCGCAGATGCCCGACGTGCATCTCCTTGGCGATGTTCGGCCCGGAATAGTCGATCACGGTCCGCCGCCCGTCGTCCGGCAGGCCGACTCCCAGGCGAGAACTCCCCAGCCGCGCCGCCACCTGCCCCCAGACCACGGCGTCGGGAACCCTGATGTTCAGGAAGCCGGGACCGGACACCTCGACCGTGCCGATCGGCCCGCTGCCGAGCGCCGCGACCAGCTCCGCGGCGAGGTCCGCGGGCCTGGCTCTGGCCCGCTTCGCGAGCGCCAGCGCCGCGTTGGCCTGGAAGTCGGCGTGCTCGGACCGGCGCACCACGGGGTCCGCTCCCGCCAGCTCGGGGCGGACGCGACCGATCGCCCCGGACACGGCGTCGGCGACCTGGCCGAGCAGCGGTGGCACCTCGTGGTTGCTCACAGGGACTCCCCTCCTTCGTCGTCCACCATTCTCCCAGGCGCGCCAACTGGGTTTCGGCGGTCATACCGCCGGCCCGGGGCCGTCCGCGGGCCCCGCCCGGACCGGTCGATCTTCCGCCCCGACGGGCTCGGGCGTGAGCGTCGCCCGGGTGACGGAGCCGAACAGCCTGAGCGTCTCGGTGAGATACCGCCCCGCCGGGACCCCGAGAAGGCGCAGGGCGCCGCGGTGGTCGACGGCCACCACCGCGGCGGAGGGGATGGCCAGTGCCCACCAGGCGGCGGCGAGCGCGACGCGCGCCGGCGCGGGCAGGCTGAAGAGATCCAGGCGCAGCCGGTGGACGTGGAACGGGACGTGCTCTTCCTCGTCCGCGAGGATGCGCGCGGCGACCTCGCGAGTCAGCTGGTCGTCCGCGCCGTCACGGATGGCCTCGTAGTAACGCAGCGCACACACCTCGGCGACGGTCAGCACCATCACCTCCCGCCGCAGGCCGGCACGCCAGCGCAGCGACCGGAAGGCGGCATCACTCCAGTGCGCCGCGATGGCCGGCCGGCCGCCGGCGGCGAGCAGCCGGCCGAGCAGCCGCGCATGGTCGCGCTCCTCGCCGACGAACAGCCGCGCGGCCGCGAGGTAGCCGTCACCCGCGCGCGTGGCGGCGCGGATCATCCCGTCGCCGTCGCCACCCTCGCCGACCTGGAACCTGGCGAGGCTCGCCGCCAGGACCGCCGGGATCTCGGCGCCCTGGTTCCAGTCCGGGTCACGCCGGTGTCTGTTGGCCTCGAACTGGCACCGCCAGCGGTCGAAACCCTGGGCCGTGTCATCGGGCATGAGGCAAGGCTGCACGGCGAATTGCCGTCAAGGCCAGAAATATCCACCTGGTGACCGCCGCCTGCGTCGGGGCCGGGTTAGGCGGGGGCCGTTCGCCCGTGCCGGCCACCTCTTCCATCGGCACCGTGATGCGAGTCATACTGTGGATATTGTATATGTTCTTTCGGTGCCGGCTTGGTGACGCCTCGGCGTTGTGCCGGGTCGACCGCCTCGAAGTGGAGAATCCGGAATGTTGGACTCGAAAATCGTCGGCGGCCTGGTAGTGGACGGCACAGGGGCGGCGCCGTTCCGCGCCGACATCGGCGTCAAGAACGGGCGGATCGTCGACATACGTCGATCCGACGGTTTATCCAGCGGAATCGAGACCGAGGCTGCAGAGACGACCGACGCGACCGGCAAGTACGTCCTTCCGGGGTTCGTGGACATCCACACCCATTACGACGGGCAGGTCACCTGGGACTCGTTGCTGGAGCCAAGCAGCTCACACGGGGTCACGACCGTGGTGTCCGGCAACTGTGGCGTCGGCTTCGCGCCGGTGACCCCCGGCCGCGAGCCGTGGTTGATCGAGCTGATGGAAGGCGTCGAGGACATCCCAGGCACGGCTCTCACCGAGGGGATGACCTGGGGCTGGGAGTCCTTCCCCGGCTACCTCGACCGGATCGCCGGCCGGGAGCTCGCCGTCGACTTCGGCGTCCAGGTCGCGCATGGGCCAGTCCGTGCCTACGTCATGGGCGACCGCGGCGCCCGCAACGAGGTCGCGACCGCGGACGACATCGCCACCATGGCTCGCCTCGTCCAGGAGGCGATCGAGGCCGGCGCGCTCGGCTTCTCCACGTCACGGACGGTCGCGCACCGGGCGATGAACGGCGAGCCCGTCCCGGGGACCTATGCCGCCGAGGACGAGCTGTTCGGGCTTGGCCGAGCCATGGCGCGCGGTGGGCGGGCCGTCTTCGAGCTGGCGCCGACCGGCTCCGCCGGCGAGGACCTCGTCGCCCCGGCCCGCGAGCTCGACTGGATGCGCCGGCTAGCCAAGGAGATCGACCGCCCGGTTTCTTATGCGCTGCTCCAGGTTGATGCCGCCCCCACCATGTGGCGTGAGTTGATGGAGTCCTCCGCCGCCGCGTTCCAGGCGGGATCGCCGTTGTACCCGCAGATCGCGGCCCGTCCGTTCGGGATGCTCATCGGCTTCGCCGGCCACCACGCCTTCACCCACCGGCCGTCGTTCCGCGCTCTCGCGCACCTGTCCCCGGCTGAGCGCGGCTTCGAGCTGGCGAAGCCGGCGGTCAGGAAGGCGATCCTGGCCGAGGGGGACCTGCCCGTCGACCGCACGAGGCAGTTCGACGCCATGAAGGACGTGATCGCTTTCAGTCTGGATCGGCTCTACGCGATGGGTGACCCGCCCGACTACGAGCCGACCCGCGAGCGGACGGTCGCCGCCATCGCCGAGCAGCGCGGCGTCAGCGGCCTCGAGGCTCTCTACGACCTGATGCTGGAACAGGCCGCCGGCACCGACCACCCGGCGACTGCCATGCTGATGATCCCGTTCTTCAACTACGCCGACGCCAACCACGACGTGATCCGCGAGATGCTCACACACCCTGCCGGTGTCTCCGGCCTTTCCGACGCCGGCGCTCACTGCGGCATGATCTGCGACGCCTCCTATCCGACTTTCCTGCTCACCCACTGGGTCCGCGACCGCCGCCGCGGCGAGCGGCTACCGCTGGAGCACGTCGTCAAGAAGCAGACCTCCGACACCGCCGCCCTGTTCGGCCTCGGCGACCGCGGCATCCTCGCCCCGGGCAAGCGGGCCGACCTCAACGTCGTCGACCTCGACCGTCTCACCCTGCACACCCCGCGGATGGCCTACGACCTGCCCGCCGGCGGCCGCCGCCTCGTCCAGGACGCCTCCGGCTATGACGTCACCATGGTCGCGGGCAGCGTCACCCGCCGGGACGGCGTCGACACCGGTGCCCGCCCCGGCCGGCTGATCCGCGGAGCCCGCTGACCACCGGGCACCGGCGCGCGGAAACGGCGGAAACGTCGGCCCGCGAGGCATCGGTTGGGGCTGTGGAGGTCGGGCTATCCGACGAGAGCGTCCAGGGTGACGAAGCCGTAGCCGCGGTCGCGCAGGGCGCTGATGATGCCGGGCAGCGCGTCGGCGTCGAGCGTCGAATGGTCCTGCGGGTGCGAGCCCAGGTGCATGAGCACGATCTCGCCGGGCTGCAGCGCGTCCAGGACGCGAGCGGTGCCGGAGGCGGCGGTGCGCCCGCCTGAGGTGCCCTGCCAGCCGAGGGTGTCGACCGTCCACCGGATCGGCACATAACCGAGCGCGTTCACGGCGGCGATGTCATGCGCGTTCCGGTCCCCGAACGGGAAGCGGAAGAAGGGCCGCGGGTCCTTGCCGCCCACCGCCAGGATGTCGCGCTCGGCCCCCAGCACCTCACCGCGCAGCGCGGCGTCGTCGATCTTGGTGAAGTACGGGTGGGTCGACGAGTGGTTGCCCATCCGTCCGCCGGACGCCGCGATGTCGCGCACCTTGGCCGGGAAGCTGGTCGCGAACTGGCCGGTGAGGAAGAACGTCCCCGCGACGTGCTCCCGCGCCAGCGTCGCGAGAATCGGGGTGACACCGTCCGCGTTGGCGCCGGCGTCAAAGGTCAGCGCGACGATCTTGCGGTCCGTCGGGATGCGCTCCCAGTCCTTCCCGAACAGCCCGGCGGGCAGCCCGGTCCCCGGCGTCGGCGGCGGGGGTCCGATGCTGCTCGGCCTCGGCACGGCCGACGCGGCCGGCGGGGTGGTCGGCCGATTCGTCTGCCCAGCGGACGGCCCGAACGCCGACGTGCCTAGCGACGGGCTCGCGCTTCCCGCCCCGCCCGCCCCGTCCGCCCCGGCCGCCGACGCGGTGGCCGTGCCCGCGGTGGGGCCGGGAGCTGGCTGGGCGGGCGCCTCGCCGCCACACGCGGCGAGCGCGACGACCAGGCATACCGGCGCATACCAGGCGACCGCGCGGCGTCGACGCGTCATGGTGGGTCTGACGTCCGGCTGAACCGCGCGGTTGCCCCGCGACCGGCATGGGCCGGGGAGAAACGCCGAGAGCCGTGGGCCGGCGAAACTGTCCGGAACACGGCATATGGTGCGGTCGGCTAGCGCTTCGCGGCCCGGGCGCCGGGCGGTCCCGGATCGGATGCGACGAGACACGCCGAAGTCGGGCGAACATGCCGCGGCCGCGGCCGGCCGGATAATGCGGGGCTGGCGTGATCGCGGTCCGGGCGGACGCGCTCCGAGCACGAGAACGCGTACCTGGCCGAGCGAACGCCGGACGGCAGGCCGCGCGACGGTGGAGGTGACGTACCCGTGACGGTGACGGATGCCGGTGGTCGCGGCGGCGCGCCGCCGAACGGCGCGCGACAGCCGCGTCCGGACGACGACGACGACGCGCTGGGCGCGCCGGCCGCCGCCACCACGCCGGTCAACCCCCCGGTCGGGCGGGTCATGGGCACGGAAGAAGCCACGCCGCTGCTCTTCCACGTCGCGCTGAACGAAGGCAGCTACCTGCAGTTGGACGACGTGGTCGTCACTGTCCGCACCGTGCCCGGCGTCGGGCCGGTGATGACGGCCGGGGTGGTCACGCAGGTCGAGGCGCGGCACGAGGGCGCGAGTTTCGACTCGGACGTGTTCCTGATCGCCGAGGGCGTGCTGCCCGCCCAGGTGCAGGAGATCGCCGAGGTGACGACGACGCGCCTGGAACCGGAGATCTACGTCCCGCCCCGCCCGGGCGAGCTGGTGCGGCGCGCCACCGGCGACGAGCGGGCGACCGCGCTCTACTTCGACCAGATGGACCGTCAGGTCCCGGTCGGCCTGGGCCGCGACGGCACGCCGATCTACATCAACCTGGAGTTCCTCGACGGCACCCGCGGCGCGCACGTCTCCATCAGCGGCATCTCCGGCGTCGCGACGAAGACCAGCTTCGCGCTCTTCCTGCTCTACTCGGTCTTCCGCTGCGGCGTGCTCGGCCGGGCGGCGGTGAACGCGAAGGCGCTGGTGTTCTCGGTCAAGGGCGAGGACCTGCTGTTCCTCGACCGGCCGAACATCCGGCTGACCGACGAGATCCGCGCGGTCTATGACCGGCTGGGGCTGCCGGCCGAACCGTTCGCCTCCGCCGGCTTCTACGCCCCGCCGCTGCCGGGAGACACCACCGGACGCCCGCATGTCTCGGCCCGGACGTCCGGGGTGAGCGCGTTCTGGTGGACCCCGCTCGAGTTCTGCCGGGACGAGCTGCTCCCCTACGTCTTCGCGGACTCCGAGGACGACCGCCAGCAGTACACAATGGTCGTCCACCAGGTCACGAACCGGCTGCGCCTGGACGCGGTCCCGTTCGGCGCGGACGGCGCCGTCAAGGTCGAGGGGCAGGTCCTGCGGACCTACGAGGAGCTCGTCGACTTCGTCATCGACCGGGTGAACGACGACGGCGCGCGGGCCAAGTGGGCCGGGCCGGCGACCGGCGCGGGCACGGTGAACGCGTTCGTGCGCCGGCTGCGCTCGTCGCTGCGGGCGCTGCGCACGGTCATCCGGGCCGACCTGTCGGACGCCGCGGGCCGCCGGGTCAGCACGGCCGGCCACCAGGTGACCGTCGTCGACCTGCACAACCTGCCGGAGCGGGCGCAGCGGTTCGTCGTCGGCGTGGTGCTCGCGGCGGAGATGCGGCGCAAGGAGGACGCGGGCCCCGGCGGGCTGCTGTTCACGATGCTGGACGAGCTGAACAAGTACGCGCCCCGCGACGGCACGAGCCCGATCAAGGAGGTGCTGCTCGACATCGCGGAGCGCGGCCGGTCCCTGGGCATCATCCTGGTCGGCGCGCAGCAGACGGCGAGCGAGGTGGAACGGCGGATCATCGCGAACAGCGCGATCCGGATCGTCGGCCGGCTCGACCCGGCGGAGGCGTCCCGGCCGGAGTACGGGTTCCTGCCACCCAGTCAGCGAGCCAGGGCGACACTGGCGAAGCCGGGCACGATGTTCGTCACCCAGCCGGAGATCCCCGTCCCGCTGGCCGTCACGTTCCCGTTCCCCGCCTGGGCGACCCGGCCGTCGGAGGCGGGCGACGGCGGCCTGGAGGCGCCGGACGCGCCCGACGGCGGGCTGCCGGTGCCCGCGCAGCCCCGCCCGGACCCGTTCAGCCAGCTGCCCGACCCCGACGACGACCCGCCACCGTTCTGACCACCGCGCCGTTCTCACCACCGTCGCCGTTCTCACCACCATCACCGTCTGACCGTCAACACCGCTTTGACCGCCGACACCGCCTTGACCGCCGACACCGAGCCGCTCGTCCACCGGCGGGCGCGCCCCGCGCCCGGCCGCGCCACGAAGGACCGCCAGCCATGAGGTTTCTGCACACGTCCGACTGGCACATCGGCAAGTCCCTGAAGGGTCGCAGCCGGCTCGACGACCAGGAGGCGGTGCTGCGCGAGGTCGTCGGCATCGCCCGCGCCCAGGAGGTCGACGCGGTTCTGGTGGCGGGCGACGTCTACGACTCGGCGGCACCGTCGGCGGAGGCGCAGCGGCTCGCTGTCCAGACCCTGCTCGGCCTGCGCGGCACGGGCGCCGAGGTGATCGTGATCGCCGGCAACCACGACCATCCGCGCTCGTTCGAGGCGTACCGGCCGCTGATGCGGGCGGCCGGGATCACGATGGTCGGCACGGTGCGCAGGGCGGAGAAGGGCGGGGTCGTCGCGTTCACGGCCCGTGGCACCGGTGAACCCGTGCGGGTGGCCCTGCTGCCGTTCCTGTCGCAGCGCTACGCGGTGCGCGCCTCCGAGCTGGTCACCCAGACGCCGGCGGAGAACTCGGCGAAGTACGACCAGATGGTGCGTGACCTGCTCGCCGCGCTGTCCCGGGGCTTCGACGACAACGCGGTCAACCTGGTGCTCGCGCACCTCACGGTGACCGGCGGGAGGTTCGGCGGCGGCGAACGGCTGGCACAGTCGATCTTTGACTACTACGTGCCGGCGACGGCGTTCCCCGCCGACGCGCACTACGTCGCGCTCGGCCACCTGCACCGCCGCCAGACGCTGCCGGCGCCCTGCCCGGTCGAGTACTGCGGCTCCCCGCTCGCCGTCGACTTCGGCGAGGAGGACTACGTACCGGTGGTCCGGGTCGTCGACGCGGCGCCGGGCGTCCCGGCGAAAGGCGTCGACATCCCGGTCACGGCGGGGCGGCGGCTGCGGACGGTGCGCGGCACCGTGGCGGAGCTCGCGGAGGCGGCGGCCGAGTACGGCGACGCCCTGCTGCGGGTGTGGGTGCGCGAGCCGGCGCGAGCCGGGCTGCGCGAGCAGGTGCAGGAGCTGCTGCCGAACGCGCTCGAGGTGCGCATCGACCCGGAGTTCGCCGCCGCGGCCACCGGCTCGCGGCCCAGCCGCCCCGCGGACGGGCAGGGCGGCCCGGCGGACCTCTTCCACGAGTACCTCGGCACGCAGAACATCGCCGACGAACGGGTCGAGGCGCTCTTCGCCGCCCTGCACGACGAAACTGTCGGAGCCGACCGGCATGGTTAGCCCGACGGCCCCGGGCATCGCCGCTGGTCGGGAGGCTGGCCCCGGCCGGCGCGGCGTGGCGGAGCGCGCCGGCCCGGCGGCGGGCGGGGACCGAGGATGCGGGGACCGAGGAGCGTCGGAGGGGGAGAGCTGATGCGGCCGGTGTTGCTGGAGATCGCCGGTTTCGGCTCGTTCCGGGACGCGGCGGCGGTGGACTTCGCCGACGCGGACTACTTCGCGCTCGTGGGGCCGACCGGGTCCGGGAAGTCGACGGTCATCGACGCGATGACGTTCGCCCTCTACGGGTCGGTGCCCCGGTGGAACGACCGGCGGATGGTGTCGCTGGCGCTGGCGCCGACGGTGGCGCGTGGCACGGTCCGGCTGGTCTTCGACGCGGCCGGCAGCCGCTATGTGGCGGCCAGGGAGCTGCGCCGGATGGCCAGCGGCGGGGTCACGGTGCGCAATGCCCGGCTGGAGAGGCTCGCCGACCCGGCGGGGCTCGGCGCGCCCGGCGACCAGACCGAGGTGGTCGCGGCGGACTCCGAGGTGAGCAGGGCCGTCGAGGCGCTGCTCGGCCTGAGCTTCGAGCACTTCTGCTCCTGCGTCGTACTCCCCCAGGGCGACTTCGCCGAGTTCCTGCACGCCAAGCCGGCCGACCGGCAGAAGATCCTCACAAAACTGCTCGGCCTGGGCGTCTACGACGAGATCCGCGTCGCGGCCAACAACCGGGCGACCGAACAGCGGCACCGCGCCGAGGTGCTCGACGAGCGGCTGGCCGGCTACCGCGACGCCACCGAGGAGGCCGAGGCGGGCGCCGCGGGGCGGGTGGACACGCTCGTCGAGGTCGCCGGCAGGGTCGACGCCGCGCTCGCCGAGGCCGCCGCGAGCGCCGCCGCCGCACAGGAGGCCGCCGCCGAGCTGAGCCGCGTCCACGAGGAGCGCGACCTGCTGGCGGCGGTCCGGATGCCGGCGGGCATCGTCGAGCTCACCTCCCGGCTGGCCCAGGCGAGCCGGGCCGCCGCCGAGGCGGCCGAGCGCCGGCAGGCGGCCGAGCGGGCCGACACCGCGGCCCGCGACGACCTGGCCGCGGCACCCGAACGTGCCCCGCTCGAACAGGCCAGCCGCGACCACGAGGAACGTGCCCGGCTGCTCGCGGCCCAGCCCGAAGCCCAGGCGACCCATACCGCCGCCCGCGCCGCCCTCGGCCGGGTGACCGCCGCGGTCGCCGACACCCGCAAGGCCCGGGACGCCGCGGCCGCCACCCGGGACGAGGCCTCCCGGCGGGCCCTGGAGGCTGCCGGCGAGGTGGCCCGGCTGCGCGCCGACCGTGACCTGCTGGCGAGCGTGCGCACCCCGCCGGGCGTCGTGGCGGCCGCGGGGAGGCTGCGCGCGGCCCAGCGCGCCGCCGCCGAGGCCGGGCGGCACCGCCAGGCGGCGGAACGGGCGGACGACGACGCCCGGGCCGCGCTGCTCGTCGCTCCCGACCGGGCCGCCCTGGAACGCGCCCGCGACGCGCATCACGAACTCGACCGGCTGCTGCCGGCGCGCGCCGAGGCCGACCGGGCGCATGTGGTTGCGCGCAGCGCGCTGGACGCGGCGATCACGGCGGTCGAGGATGCCCGCCGCGGTCACGGCGACGCCGCCGCCGCGCTGGAGCGGGCCCAGACGGGCGACCTCGCCGCCGCGCTGCGCCCGCACCTCGTCGCGGGCGAGCCCTGCCCGGTGTGCGAACGGGAGGTCGTCACCCTGCCCGCCGCCGCTCACCCAGCGGCGCTGGCGTCGGCGCGCGCGGCGCTCGACGCGGCCAGGAAGGCGCTGGACGCCGGCGAGCAACGCTCAGCCGAGGCCGGCCGGGCCGAGTACGAGGCCAGACTTCGGCTGCGCCAGCTCACGGAGCGCGAGGGCGAACTGCGACGCGGACTCGCCGACGCGCCGGACCAGGACGGCGCCGCGGTGGGTCTCGCCGAGATCGCCCGCCGCGAGCAGGCCGTCGCGCACACGGCCCGCGAGCTGGCGGCGGCGCGCCGGGACGCGGACGCGGCCGACCGGGCGGCCGCCGGGCTCGCGGCGGCGGGTGCGCGAGCACGCGCGGAGCTGGCGGCGGCCCGTGACCAGTTCGTCGCCCTGGGCGCGCCGGGCCTCGTCGACGAGCCCGACGACCCGACCGGCGGGACCGGGATCGACCTGGCCGGAAGCTGGGCGCGGCTGGTCGGCTGGGCCGGGGAGTTCGCGGCCGAGCGGACGACCCAGCTCGGCGGCGCGGCGGTCCGCGAGGCGGTCGCCCGCGAGGCCCTCACCGCCGCCGACCGCGCCCACGGCCAGGCGTCGTCCGCGGCGGACCGGGCCGAACACGACCAGGTCGCGGCCCTGCACGACGAGCGGACCGTGGCGAGCCGGCTGGAGTCCCTGGACACGCGGATCACCCAGCTGCGTGCCGCCCTCGCCGGCGCTCCCGCGGCCGCCGAGGTGGCGGCGGCGCTCGCCGAGCTGGACCGGCGCGCGGGGGCGGCCAGGGACGCCGACCACCTGCTGCGCGTGGCCCGCGCGGAGGCCGACGTGGCCACAGCCGGGCTGCGCCGCGCCCAGGACGCGCTGCGCGAGGCCCACGCGGCGCTGGCCGGGGCGCGCGACCGGGTCGTCGCGCTGGGCGCGCCGGCGCTCGCCAGCCATGACCTGCTCGCCGACTGGACGTCGCTCACCGGATGGGCGGGCGCCGAGATCGCCGCGCGGGAGCGGCGGCTGCCCGGCCTGGGCGGCGCCGTCACCCGCGCCGAACAGGCGAGGGACGGCGCGGCACGCGCGCTGACCGAGCTGCTCACGGCGCACGGAGTCGAGCTGCCCGCCTCCGCGGCCGCCGACGCCGCGGCACGCGCGGTGTCCGTGGCTCTGGAGCGAGCCCGGGCGGACCGGCATCGGATCGCCGAGCGGCGCGCCGAGGCCGCCGGGCTACGCGACGAGCTGAGCCGCGCGCGAGAAGCCGAGCAGGTCTCCCACCAGCTCGGTAACTTGCTGCGCTCGAACGGGTTCCAGCGCTGGCTGGTCGCCGCGGCGCTGGACACGCTGGTAGCCGACGCGTCGCTGACGCTGGCGGAGCTGTCGGGCGGGCAGTTCGAGCTGACTCACGAGGACGGCGAGTTCATCGTCGTCGATCACGCCGATGCCGACTCCCGCCGCCCGGTACGTACCCTGTCGGGCGGGGAGACGTTCCAGGCGAGCCTGGCACTGGCACTGGCACTGTCCGCACAACTCACGATGATGGCGGCGGCCGGCGCGGCTCGACTCGACTCGATCTTCCTCGACGAGGGGTTCGGCACCCTCGACGACGCGACGCTCGACGTCGTCGCGACGACCCTGGAGAACCTGGCCGGCGGCGGCGCGGGCGGCGCCGGCCGGATGGTCGGCATCGTCACGCACGTCCACGCGCTGGCCGAACGGGTCCCCGTCCGTTTCGCGGTGAGCCGCGACCAGCGCACCTCCACTGTCACCAGGGAGAGCGCTTGACGACCACCTCGGGCCTCACCTCGGGCCTCACTACCTCGGGCGTGACGCCGTTCGCCGCCCGGGGCATGCGGTTCAGCGTCGACGCGTGGGACCCGAGCTACGGCACCAGCGTGGCCGGGGACGACCTCGCGGACTCCAGCGCCCGCGTGGAGGTGAACCTCGAGGTCCGGGCGGCGGCGTGGCGGCCCATGGCCGTGCCCTCGGCCAGGGCACGGTCCGTCACCGCGCCCTCGGCCGTGCTGTTCGTGGACGGCGTGCGCCGGGTCGAGGCGAGGGCGTGGATCCATGACCTCGCCCCGGACGGCGGCCAGGCGACCGCCGCCGCGCCGGCCATCTGCGCCTCGTACGCCTGCGGCGTCGTCTGCTGCTGCGGCCAGGGCGCCCACCTGCTGGGGGCCCATGTCCGCCGCGGCCTTTTCACCGCCGCCAGTCACGCCGTCGACCTCGCCACCGGCGGCGGCAGGTACCGCGTCAGGACGGCCAAGGACGGCCCCGACGGCCCCACCCTGGCGCTGCAGCAGGAGCTGCTCGAGCTGGAGGTACGGATCGCCGCCAAGGCCCGCGGCGCCCATGAGCTGGTCCAGACCATCGATGACGACGACCGCCCGTTCGCGGACGTCCTCGCGGGCGAGTTCGGCGAGGGCTTCGGCGGCCGGCCCGGCCAGCACACCGCCGACCGGTCCGCCGGGCAGGCGGACGACCTGCTCGTCGTTGACGGCCCGCTGCGCGGCCGGACACGCCTGCCCCGCACGCTGGGCTTCGTCAAGACCCACCACACCCAGTACCTGCCGGCGGCGCAGCACGCCGTCGTCGGCGCGCTCGGCCGGGCGGAACGCACGCCGATCTTCCTCCTGAACAACCGCCGGGACGCCAGCTGGGACCGGTTCACCTGGTACCTGCGGCTTCCCAGCCGCCCCGGCGCCCCCTGGGCCGGCGTCGCCCGCGTCGAATGCCGCGCCGACCTGCCCCTGGACGAGGCTGTCGCGCTCGCCGACCTGAGCCAGGCGGTGCTCCCCCGGTTCGCCTCCCAGGAGTTCAAGGACGGCCGCGCTCCCCAGAACCTCTACCCCATCGCCGGACTGGAACGGGCGCTGCGCCGCCGCCTCGGCGACGCCCAGCTTCTCTACCGCTCACTGCGCCGCGCCGCCGCCGGCTGACGGCCCAGGCCGGCCCCGGCAGGGCCGTCGGCCGCGGGACACGCTCAGGTCTTGGTGGCGCGGTAGTAGCGCAGGGCGCCGTCGTGCAGGGGGATGGGCGCCGTGGCGATGGCGCTGCGCCGGTCCAGCGCATAGGCGACCGGCACCCGGTCAGCGATCTCGGCGCGCGCGTCGAACAGGATCCTGGTCACCTCCTCGACCAGTCCCGGGTCGGTGTCGGCGCGGGTGACGAGCAGGTCGGGCACGGCGACCGTCGGCGTGTCGACGGCCTCGCCGGCGAGTCGGTAGGTGTCGGCGAGGATGGCGCCGGAGCGATAGACCGGGTCCCACTCGGCGTGCAGGCCGGCGGCGAGCTGGCCGAGTGGGACCAGGCGGATCGGGGTCTTCTGGGCCAGCTCGGTGATGCCGGCGGTCGGCAGCCCCCCCGACCAGAAGAACGCGTCGATGTCGCCGGCCCGCAGCGCGGCCACCGACTCGTTGATGCCAAGCGTGCTGACGCTCAGCGACGCCGGGTTGATCCCGGCGACCTCGAGCATCCGTTCGGTGATCAGCTCGGTGCCCGACCCGTCCGAACCGATCGACACCCGCTTGCCGGCAAGGTCCTCAATGGAGTTGATCGGGGCGTCCGCGCGTACCACCAGGTGCACGTAGTCGTCGTAGATCCGTGCCAGCGCCCGGATCGGCACCCGCTGGGTGAACGGCGCTCGCCCGTCCACGGCGGCGGAGGCGGCGTCGGCGGCGGTGAACGCGAAGACGTTCGCCGACCGGGCGACCTGGCGCACGTTCTCGACCGACGCCGTGGTGGCCATCGCCTGCGCCTGCACCCCGTTGAGGCGGCGGTTGACGGCCGCGGCGAGCTCCACCCCGTAGGTGTAGTAGATGTCCTTGGTCCCACCGGTGAGGATCATGATCGTGCCGTGCCGGTACTGGTTGTCCTGCCCGTCCTTGGCGACGGCGAAGACGGTGGCGGCGGTGGCGGCGAGCACGGCGGTCACGGCGGACATAACGGTGAGCACGCGCCGACGCGTGAGCCACCCGCGTGTCAGGCGCCCCAGTCGTAACCGCCGCATTGCCGAACGACGATACCCGGACGTGGCTACCCACAGTAGGGGCGGCCCGCCGACGCCCGCAGGGCCCACGGGCAGTCGCGCACCCCCGCGACATCGCTCGAAGGGCTCAGAACTCGAAGAGCTCGGAACTCGAAGGGCTCGGAGCACGAGGCTCAGAAGACCAGCTCAGAAGGGCCCAGCAGACGGGTGGGCCCGGGCGCGACACGCGCGCCCGGGCCCACCCCGCTGGCCGCCGGGTTACTTCTTGCTGACGGTGACGGTGACGGTGGCGGTGCTGGTGTAGGTGCGCCCCAGCCTGGTCGTGTCGACCACCAGGAACGCGCCGTCGTCCTGCTCGCCGTTCGGAAGGATCTTCGGCGCGAGCTGGAACGGGGCAGTCGAGCTCGCGAGGCCGGAGATGCCGAAGTCGCTGTCGTTGCTGATGACCAGCGTCCGGCCGCGGTCGGTTGTCGCGACGCCCTCGATCTTGTCGTGGCCGAAGAAGCCACCGGTCGGGTCGAGCTTGCTGACCAGGCCGGCGAAGTCGAGGTAGAGCGACTTCGTCACCGGGGTGATGCCGTTCGCCTTCAGCGTGGCCAGCGCGGCGGCGGTGGCGGAGGTGCCGACGGATGCCTCGATGGTCTTCTGGTCGGCGCCGACCAGCAGGCCGCCCTTGTCACCCGCGTAGGTCGCGCCCGGGACCTCGGCATTCGGGCCGACGTTGGTCGCGCCAGCCAGGTCGATCTTGTAGAACTTCTTGAACGCGCCCGGCTCGAACTTGCCGTCCCGCTCGTCGAGCAGGAACGTCGTGTTGGACAGCGCGGTGATCTCGCTGACGGCGCCACCGTTGATGGCCGGGTCGTCCAGCAGGTAGAGGTACTCGGCCGTTGCCTTCGTCCTCAGGTTGTAGGTGACGACCCGCAACGGCGCGATGCTCGCCGGCTTCGCGGTGGTGTCCTTCTGCTGCAAAGCGGACTGCACAATCCCGACGAGGGTCGTTCCGTCGGGCGTGATGGTCAGGCCCTCCATGCCGCGGTTCGGCATCCGGTACCTCAGCTCGGCGGGCAGGGAGCCGTCGAACGGCGACAGCCGGCCGATCTGGCGTCCGTTCCTGTCGAAGTGCGTGATGTACGGGCCGTACTCGTCCGAGATCCAGAATGTGCCGTCGGGCAGCGCGACCAAGCCCTCGGGGTCATACCCGTTCGGGTCGGGGGCCAGCGTGTCGCCGTTCAGGTCGAGGATCGTCTCGCCGGTGGTGGCCTCGGTGCTGACCCGGCCGCTGTATGGGGTTCCGTTGGCCGCGCGCAGCGGGATCGACTTCTCGAGCTCCGCCCGGCCGTCCTTCTTCAGCTTGAAAAGGCCAATGGCCGGAGTGAACGCCGGCATCGGCTCGACCTTCACGCCGTTCGGCCCGTCGACGTTCGGGCCGCGGTCGGTCACACCGTAGAACTCGTCCTTCTTGCCCGGCGCGGGGTAGATCGACGAGCCATACGCCCCACCCGTAATCTTGACGCCGCCGATCGTGGCCATGGGCGGCAGGTGGGTGTCGTACTGGGTGACCGCGTCACTCACGGCGTAGGTGAACGTGTCGGTCCCGGTGAAGCCGGCGTTCGGCGTGTAGCTGAAGGTCCCATCGGGGTTGAGGTTCAGCGTCCCGTGAGCTGGCTTGGTGCTCGAGACCAGCGTCAGCGGGTCACCGCTGTCGTTCCTGAACAGGCCATCGCCATTGCCACGCACCGTAAGCGTTGCGCCCGCCTTCGTGCGGTAGCTGTCATTCTTGGCCGCGAGCCCGTAATTCTTGCCACCGGCCTGGGCGACACCGGCACCGACCAACGCGATGGCCATCGCCCCGGCGGCCACCGAGGTGATACGTAGACGGTTCATCCGCTTCCCCATCCTCCCCACAGCGTGCCTGGCGGCACGCCGTCGGCGAGCCTCCATCTCCCCGATGGCCGAAAACCGTCCCGGGGATGGAGCGATGGTTAACCGGTCCGCACAGATTGGTCCCGCTTGTTCCCGCGCCGAGCGGACCGACTGGCCCGGCGGTGCGCACGGCTTAGGTGGCGGGCACCTTGACGAGCGACTGAGCCGTCGTCAGCGCGGCCGACGGCCGCCGCGGGACGCGCAGGGTCACCGCGAGGCCGGTGGGCTCCACCAGCGCGACCGACAGGCCGCCACCGGAGGCTTCCAGCAGCGCGATGGCGATGCTCAGACCCAGCCCGGAGCCACCGACGTTGACGTTGCGCGGGCTGCGCCAGAACCTCCGACCGACGGCGGCCAGCTCCTCAGGGGCGACGCCGGGGCCCTGGTCGCGCACGACGACCCGCACCGAGTCGGCGTCCCGGAGCACCATCACCTCGACGGTGGAGCCCGCCGGCGAGAACTTGATCGCATTGTCGACCACCGCGTCGAGGGCGCTGCCGATCGCCGTGCGGTCGGCGTACCCCATGGCCTCGGACAGCCCCGTCTGGCCGAGGACGATCTGCCTCGACGTCGCCACCGGCCGCCAGGCCGACAGCCGCTCGCGCGCGGCGGCGGCGACATCGAACAGCACCGGGCGGGTGGCCGCGTGCTCGGCCTGGGCGAGCGCGAGCAGTTCGTCGAGCACCTCGGTCAGCCGGCGTCCCTCGGCCCTGGTCTCCTCCAGCTCGTCGAGCCACTCCGGGGGCAGGCCCAGCCCGACGGTCTCGATCCGCAGCAGCAGCGCCGACAGCGGGTTGCGCAGCTGGTGGGACGCGTCCGCGACGAACGCCCGCTGCTGGAAGATGACCTCCTGCACATGGTCGGCCATCTCGTTGAACGCACTCGCGAGCCGGCGCAGCTCCGGTGGCCCGACCCGCTCCGAGACCCGGGTGGACATCTGGCCGGTGGCGATCGCGTGGGTGACCGCGTCGAGGCTGTCGATCGGCGCGAGCAGCCACCTGGTCAGCCGCAGCGCGACCGCGAGGCACAGCAGCAGCGCCGCCAGCTCGCCGAGGCCGAGCAGCAGCCAGCGGCGCAACACCTGGCCGCGCAGCCGGTCGGTCGGGGAGACGGTGAGCGCCGCCCCGACCACGTCGCCGCCCGCGAGCACCGGCTCGGCGATCACGAGGGGCCGGTTCTGCCAGGGCCAGATCTGCGCCGGGTTCTCCCCCGCCCGCCCGCGTAGCGCCGCGTTCAGCTGTGCGCGCGCCCGGGGGTCGGGAACCGAGGGCACGACGCGGGAGGCCGCGCGGACGGTGACGTCACGGCCGTAGACGACGGCCTCGACGCCATATACCTGGTCGTAACGGACAAGCTCGCCGGTCAGTGCGCGGGTGCCGTCAGGTCCTGGGTTCTGCCCGGCCATGCCGGCGAACCGGGTGGTGTCGCCGAGCCGGTCGAAGAACATCGCCTGCTGGCGGCCCTCGGCGATGCTGCGCGCCAGCGGGATGCCGAGCGCGACGAGCGCCGCGGTCATCAGCGACAGCAGGATCACCAGCAGCCTGACGCGCACGAGACGATCAGGCCCGCCGGCGACGTTTCACGGCGGCCGCGGCGGCCAGCTCCGGCCCGTCCGTGTCCTGCTCGACCGCGGCCACGGCGGCGCCCGTGCCGGCGCGGGCGACCTCGGCGGGCGGGGGCGCGGGAGCGCCCGCCGCCGCGAGCCGGTAGCCGACGCCCCGCACTGTCTGCACGACGCACGGGTCGCCCAGCTTGGCGCGCAGCGAGGCCACGTGCACCTCAAGCGTGCGCGACGCTGACTGCACCGACGAGCCCCAGACCTCGCTGATCAGCTGCTCGCGCCGGAACACCACACCGGGGGCCCGGGCGAGCTCGGCGAGCAGGTCGAACTCCTTGCGGGTCAGGGCGACGGTCCGCCCGTCGTTGCCCGTCACCTCTCGGCTGTCGAGGTGGACGCGCAGGCCGCGGGTCTCGACCACCCGGCCGACCTCCGCCGCACCGGTGCCGACGACCGCTCCCGTGGAGCCCGCGCCGCCGGTCGCCTGGCCGTCCGGCCGGGTGGCCGTCCCGCCCACGTGGCCGGTCGTGTCGACGTCGGCGGGGGCGAGCGGGTCGGGCCGGGAGCGGCGCACCACGGCGTGGATCCGAGCGATCAGCTCCCGCAGGTCGTAGGGCTTGACGATGTAGTCGTCCGCGCCCAGGTAGAGCCCGTGGATGCGGGCGGACAGTTCGGCCCGCGCGGTCACCATGATCACGGGAGTGTTGGACACCTTGCGTATCCGGCCGCAGACGTCGAAGCCGTCACGGTCGGGCAGGCCCAAGTCCAGCAGCACCAGATCGGGCCGGGTGTGCATGAGATCCAGGGCGCGCGCTGCGGTGCGGGCCCGGACGATGTCGAAGCCGTGCCGGCCGAGCACGCTGGACAGCGCCGCCGCGACGCGGTCATCGTCCTCCACGATCAACAGCCGCATGGGGCACTCCCGTCCGGCGACGTCGCGCGCACCTACACGCGGTCCGCCCTCCTGGTATCACCGCCGCGGCCGGCCCCTCGTCGCGCCGCCCGTCCTGCCTCGACAAGTTAGCACTCCCGTCAGCTCTGCCCCAGGTCACGTTAATTCGGATCGCTTGTAGCTCGGGACTTCGTCCGGTGGATGGTCAGTGGCTCGCGGGCGAAGCTCGGTCACCCCCCGGGATAAATGGGCGTTCCAAGGGCAACCGCGCACCCGAGCCATTGCCCCGGCCGTAGTGGCCGGCAGCGCCTTGTTCCGCATTTCCCACCGGCCATTCGGGAAAGGAGCCGTTGACATGCCTCCTCCCCGCCAGCCCTGGACGCAGCACCATCCCCCGGCCCAGTGGACCCGGTCAGCGCTCATTCCATTCCGGTCCCGCCTCGGCCCATACGGACGGGGTCAGGCGGCCGGCCGGCTCGGCCTTGCCCTCCGGCGGCGGGACCGCGGGGGGACGGCTCAGCCGGCGGGGGCGGGCAAGGTGTCGTCCGCCGGGCCGCGCGCGACCACGTTCCGGCGCGCCCGCCGCCCGCGCGGCGCGGCGTCCGCCGACCCGGCGCGGATCGTCGCGGACAGGAACGCGGCCACCAGGCAAAGGAACGCCGCGCCATACCAGGCAGCCGTGTAGGTACCGGTCACCCCGCGCACCCAGCCCGCGGCCAGGGCCGCCACCGCGGCGCCGAGCTGGTGGGAGGCGAACACCCAGCCGAAGACCACCGAAGCACGCTCGGGACCGAACTCGGACCGGCATAGCGCGATCGTCGGCGGCACCGTGGCCACCCAGTCCAGCCCGTACACGACGATGAAGGCGATCATGCTGGGATGCGGCTCGGATGAGAGCAGCACCGGCAGCCCCGCGAGCCCGAGCCCGCGCAGCGCGTAGTACGCGACGAGCAGGTGGCGGCTGTCGAACCGGTCGGTCAGCCAGCCGGACGCCACCGTCCCCACGATGTCGAAGATCCCGACGACGGCCAGCAGCCCGGCGGCGGTGACCTCGGGCATCCCGTGGTCATGCGCGGCCGGCACGAAGTGCGTGCCGATCAGCCCGTTGGTGCTCATACCGCAGATGAAGAACCCGCCGGCGAGCGCCCAGAAGGCCCGGTTCCGGGCCGCGTCGGCGAGCCCGGTCAGCGCCACGCCGGCGGCCCCGACACCCGAGGAGACCTCCCTCACGGGCTTCACCCGCCGGCCGGGAACCGCGATGCCCGCCGCCGCGTCGGGGCTGTCCGGCGGCTCGGGCACGACCAGGGCCGGGGGCTCGGGCACGGCCGGGACCGGAGGCTCGGGCTCAGGCGCGGCGCCATAGGGGCGCAGGCCGACGTCGCTCGGGTAGTCACGGATCCCGGCGACGACGAGTGGGATCACGGCCGCCGCGGCGATCGTCACCGTCAGCGCGGCGGTGCGCCACCCGTACCGGTCGACCAGTACCGCGAGCACCGGGAGAAAGACCAGCTGACCGGTCGCTCCGCCCGCCGTGAGCACACCCACCACCAGGCCGCGATATTGCTCGAACCACCTGCCGGCGACCGTCGCGGCGAACACCAGTGCCATCGATCCGGTGCCGAGGCCCACCAGCACGCCCCAGCAGGCGATCAGCTGCCAGGTGGCGGTCATGAACACGGTCAGCCCGCTGCCGGTCGCGACCAGCAGCAGCGCCACGGCCACCACCCGCCGGATCCCGAACCGTTCCATCAGCGCCGCGGCGAACGGCGCCGTGAGCCCGTAAAGGACCAGGTTCACGGACACCGCCGAGGAGACCGTGGCCCGCGACCAGCCGAACTCCTCCTGCAGCGGCAGGATGAACACGCTGGGCACCGCGCGGAACCCGGCGGCCCCGACGAGCGCGACGAACGCCACCGCGGCCACCACCCAGGCGCGATGAGGCCGGAGGGTCTGAGATTGCCGCGGACGCGGCGGCCTCAGACCCTCCGGCTTCGAAGACGCTGGCCGAGGGGCCCGTTCGGGCGCGGAGGTCACCAATCCAGCATGCCGGACACACCGGACACGCCGGCCGCCCGACGCCCCCACGACGCCAGCCGTCCCGTTGCTACAGGTCGGCCACCTGGCCGATCACCTCGGAGCCGAGGATTTCCAGCGGACGGATCTTGACCACGTCGGTGACCCGGCCGATGACCTCCTGGATGCCTAGTGCGGCCAAGCGCTCCAGGTCGGCGAGGATCGCGCCGACGTTCTCGCCGCCCTCACCCGGGTCGAACTCGTAGTAGGCCGTCTTGATGATCTCGTCGTAGTCGCGCCCCTCCGCCTCGCAGTGCCCGCGCAGCACCGCGAGCTTGCGCTCGAGGTCCGGGCCGGGGAAGAGGTTGCAGGCCTGGCCGTAGCGGGCCACCAGCCGCAGCGTCTTCTTCTCGCCGCCGCCGCCGATCATGATCGGCGGGAACGGGCGGCTCAGGTTCGGCGGCGCGTTGAGTGGCCGAGCCAGCTGGTAGTGCTTGCCGGTATAGGCGCTCTCGTCATCCGACCACATCGCCAGGCAGATCTGGAGCGTCTCCTCCAGCCGCTCGAACCGCTCCGCGACGGGCGGGAACGGGATACCGAGCCCGACTGCCTCCTCCTCGTTCCAGGCCGCGCCGATGCCCAGCCACGCCCGCCCGCCGGACAGCACGTCGAGCGTGCTGATCGTCTTCGCGAGGACGCCGGGCTGCCGGTAGACCGTGCCCGTGACCAGCGTCAGCAGCTTGACGCGCTCGGTGATGGCGGCCAGGTAGCCGAGCGTCGTGTAGGCCTCCAGCATCTCGTGCTCGGGCGGGCCGACGAAGGCGATCTGGAAGAAGTGGTCCATCACGGCCAGCTTGTCGAAACCGGTCGCGTCGGCGGTCCTCGCGATCTCGGCGAGATCCGCTCCGAGCCGCTCCGGCCCGCCGGGCCAGGTGAAGTCGGGGATCTGAAGTCCAATCCGCATCAGGCTTGGCCCTCTCCGGTTGGGCGGGCGCGCGGGCGCCCGTCTGACGGGCACCGAGCGCCCGACCTGCGTGGCCAGGGGCCGGTGCATGACTCCGGGCCGGTCCTGGTCCGGGCCGGCCCGGCGGTGCCTACCGCTGAGCGCCGGCGGCGCGTGGCGCCCGATCCACGTGGCTGTGGCCCGGTGCGGGCACCGGAGGCGACCCTGACGGGGCGGCAGGCTGACGAACGCCGCCGCGAGGTCACCCGCGGCCCGCGGCCCGCGGCCGAACAGGCGGTGTTCCCGGCACGGGCCAGAGCTCCGATGGCCCGCACCCACGCACCCACGACTGAGAGACGCGCCGGCCGAGCTGCGCGGCTACCCGACGACCCTATGCCCGCCATGGGCCATCTGCCTGCCACCGGTCACGCCCGCCTCGCCCCTCGGGCCCGACGGGCAGGGGCCCGTCCCGCCAGCGGGCCGTCCGCGTCCGCCGGCCGTCCGTGCCGGCGATACCTACCCACACATGACCGTGAGGCAAGCAACGAGAAGCCGGCCGGTGACCGAAGCCGACCAGAGAGCATTCAGCGCGCTAACGTGACCCAACGCGCGAACAGGCCAATATCGCCGGGGAAACACCGACCCCATGGTTCCCACCAGAATCAGCGACAATTGCCGCATGTCGAGACCCGTGCGTCACCAGGTCCGGCGATTCAACGACGGGCGGTGTTCCCGGGTCGCCGTACCCGGGCCATGGGCGGGTGCGCGGATCACGGCGCCGGCCGGACGACGACGCGGCGCCGGCACCGGCGATGGCGAGCGCCTACGATGATCACCATCGGGCCCCCGTCGCGCCGGTACCGGATGATCCGCGTCAGCCAGATCCTCCTGCTGGTCGCGGCAGTGATGCTCGCGGCCTCCGGCTTCACCAAGACCCCCTGGCTCGACGCGGTGACCTGGCCACTGCGCAACACGTTCAGCCTCGCGGTAGGCCTGTTGTGCCTCCTGCGCGCCGTGATGATCCGCGGTGACCGAGCGCCCTGGGCGGTCCTCGGCGGCGGGCTGATCCTGTACGGCGCCGCCACGCTCTGTTCCTCCGTCGCCGGGCACCTCATCGAGGGCAAGCAGCAGGCCATCGCGCCGTCGGTCATCGACGCCGGCTGGCTGGCGTTCTATCCGGCCTGCTACGCGGCCGTCATCCTGCTGCTGCGCCACCGGCTGTTGCGGCTGCCCAGGAGCCTGCTGCTCGACGCGCTGATCGGCCTGCTCGGGGTCGCGGCGCTCACGACCGGCCTCGGCGTGGTCATGACGCGGCGTGAGCCCGAGCTGGGGCTTGGCGACCTGCTGATCGCGCTGGTCTACCCACTCGCCGATCTGCTCCTCGCGCTGCTGGTGATCAGCGTGTTCGGCCTGCTCGGCCGCCGCGCCGGGCGGGTGTGGTGGCTGCTCGGCTGCGGTCTGCTGTGCTTCGTCGCCGCGGACACCGTGCTGGCCTCGCAGACGGCGACCGCGGGCGGCTTCTCCCCCGGTGGCCCGTCGGACTTCCGGCTCTGGCGCACATTCGGTGGTAACGGTGCGTTAGCGCCGGTCGTGGAGGTCAAAGCGGTCGAAATCGGCCACCTCACAGACGTTCGCGAGGTCCGGCAGGCGCCGCCGCGCTGCGCTGGAAAGCCTCAACCAGGACAAAGTAGACGCAAGCGGCGTCTCACCACGCGATCACTGAACGTCACCACCGAATATGCGCCAGAGCCGGACTTCCTGTGGGCACTGTCCCAGCTGCTGCTGGCGTTCGCCGCCTGGCAGCGCCAGCCCCGTGTGTCTCCGGCCAGGGCCGCCGGCTGGGGCATCATGCTCATCCCCACGGTGCTCGCCCTGACTGCGCTCGGCATCCTCGTGGCCGGAGCGACCGTGCGCCTGCCGCTGGCCGCCGTGCTGCTCGCGGCCAGCACGGTGATCGCCGCACTCGGGCGGGCGGGCCTGACGTTCGTCGAGATGCAGCGGCTGGCCGAGTCCAAGGCGCTGGCGCTGACGGATGACCTCACCAACCAGCCCAACCGGCGCGGACTGGACGAGCGGCTGCGCGCCGCCATCACGCGTGCCACCAGCGCGGGGCACTCGCTCGCCCTGCTGCTCCTCGACCTCGACCGGTTCAAGCTCGTCAACGACTCGCTCGGTCACAAGGTCGGCGACGAGGTGCTCGTCGAGGTCAGCGGGCGCATCGCCACCGCGCTGCGCCCCGGGGACGTGGTCGCGCGACTCGGCGGCGACGAGTTCGCCGTGCTGCTGGAACGGACCGACGGTGCCGGCGCCCAGCTGGTCGCCGACCGGGTGCGCGCGGCACTTGACGACTACATCCACGTCGGCACGCTCACGATCCCGGTGACGGCGAGCATCGGCGCCGCGGTCTACCCCGACCAGGCGGCCGACGCCGACGAGCTGCTGGCGCGCGCCGACATCGCCATGTACGCCGCCAAGGAACGGCACACCGGCGTGGAGCACTACGACCCGAGGGCCGGCGACGCGTCGATGGTCGAGCTCACCCTGACCGAGGCCCTGCGGGACGGCATCAGCGGCGACCAGATCGAGGCGCACTTCCAGCCGAAGGTCGAGATCGCCACCGGCCGGATCCGATCGGTGGAGGCGCTGGCCCGCTGGAACCACCCGGACCGGGGCCTGCTCGCCCCGGACTCGTTCGTGCGGCTCGCCGAGCATGCTGGGCTGATGCGCCCGCTGACCACCGCCGTGCTCGACCAGTCGTGCGCCCAGCTGGCGAGCTGGCGCTCCGCGGGCCTCGACGTCACGGCCGCGGTGAACATCTCCGCGACCGACCTGCTCGACCAGGCCTTCCCCGACCATGTACGCGGTCTGCTCGCCGCGCACGGGCTCGGCGCCGACGCGCTCGAGCTCGAGCTCACCGAGACCACGCTGATGCTTGACCGCACCCGCGCGAGCAAGGTGCTCACCGAGCTGCACGACCTGGGCGTGGGCATCGCGGTGGACGACTATGGGACCGGCTACTCGACGCTGGCCTACCTGTCCGGGGACTTCCCGGTGGACGTGCTCAAGCTGGACCGGTTCTTCGTCAGCCGGCTGGAGTGCAACGACGTGGCTCGCAAGATCGTCCGGTCGACCGTCGACCTCGCGCACGACCTCGGGCTGCGCGTGGTCGCCGAGGGCGTCGAGACGGAGCGCGGGCTCGCGCTGCTGCGCGACTTCGGCTGCGACCTGGCCCAGGGCTTCTTCGTCGGCGAGCCCGGCCCGGCTGAGCACGTCACTCCAAGGCTCATCCCGGCCACGATGCCCGCCGCGCCTCCCGTGACCATCGCGGGCGGCGGCGCCGGACCGGCCGGCGCAAGGCCGAGGCCCACGATGGCCACGACCGCGCGGACCGTTGCGGCCCAGCCGGCCGCTGACGACCCCGGGCCTGCCGGATCGCCCTCGTCGATCCGGCAGGAACCCCGGGCCGGCTCGGGGCCGTGAGCCTCACCGCCCGGCCGGCCCCATGCGGCCCGAGCTGGTGGGACACGCTGCCGCTGACCGAGGGCCAGGCCGACGGGCCAGTAGCCCTCGGTGGCAGCGCCACGCCGGACGCGCTCATCGGGGCCTACCGGGCCGGCGTGTTCCCCTGGCCGAGCGAGGATGCCCAGACAGGTTGGCAGTCGCACCAGCTCGCGCTCGCGCTGCGCGCTGTGGGCCGGGGTCTCGTGCGCCGGCCACGGCTCGGAGACCTCCCGTGGTGGTGTCCCGACCCGCGGGCGGTGATCCCGGCCGGCACGGTGCGCGCCGCCCGGTCACTGCGCGGCCGGATCCGCTCCTGCGGCTGGACGACCACGGTGGACCGGGCCTTCGACGAGGTGGTCACCCGCTGCCGGCGCGCGGCGCCCGAGATCTGGATCACCGACGAGCTGCGCGCCGGCTATGCCCAGCTCCACGCGCTCGGCTGGGCGCACAGCCTGGAGGTGTGGGCGGCCGACCGGCTGGTCGGCGGCGCGTTCGGCATCCTGATCGGCGGGGTCTTCGTCGGTGAGTCAATGTTCCATGACGAGACCGACGCCTCCAAGATCGCGATGGTGGACCTCGACGCCCGGTTCGCCGCCGCCGGCGGCCGCCTGCTCGACGTCCAGATCGCCAGCGACCACCTGCGCACGCTCGGCGCCGTCGAGATCTCGCGAGACCGCTATCTGGCGACGCTGCGGGCGGTCCGCGACGACGACATCCGGCTCGTCACCGACCAGCTCCCCGTCAACCGCCTGCTTCCTGCGCCGGGTCCCGGTCGTCCGCCGCCCGGCGCAGCGGGAACCGGTCAGCCGCCGCGTCGATGACGCGCAGCAGCTCCTCGATCTCCTCGTCCGTGTTGGCCGCCGTCACCGAGAGACGGAAACCCGTCTCGCCACGCGGCACGATCGGGTACGGCACCAATGTGGCGAGGATGCCCCGCTCGAACAGGAAGCGCCCAAGAGGCTCGAGCAGGTCGGGGTCGGCCAGCGGGACCTCGACGATCGGGAAACCGGTCGTGTTCAGCGTGTCCAGGCCGAGCGCGCGGATGCCGTCGAGCACCCGCGACGTCCGCCGGTACAGCTCGGCACGCCGTTCGTCGCCGTGGGCCGCGTTGAATCGCAGGCCCGCCTGCGCGGTCGCGAGCGAAGCCACCGGAGGCGGGCCCGAATACGTGTACGTCCCCGCGGTGATCCGCAGGAAATGCCTGATCTCGGGCGGACAGGCGACAAAGGCCAACAACGACGAGTAGGCCTTGGAGAATCCGCCGACGAGAACCAGACCGTCGTAGTCCCGGCCGAGGTGGCGCACGATGCCGTTGCCCCGCGACCCGTAGGGCGAGAGCTCGTCGACCGACCGCTCCCCCAGCACCCCAAAGCCGTGCGCGTCGTCGATGTAGAGCACCGCGTCGTACCGGTGGGCGAGTTCGGCGAGCTCCGCGAGCGGCGGGCCGTTGCCCGTCATGCTGTTCACCCCGTCGACGCAGATGACGCGGGGGTATCGGTCACTCGCCGCGAGCTTAAGGGCGAGGTCGGGCAGGTTCTCCTCACGGAACCGGATGACCTGTGCGCCCCGCGCCGACGCCATCCGGGCGCCTTCGTGGATCGTCTGGTGAGCGCGACGCTCCAGAAACACGGCGCCGGCCCCGGCGAGGGCCGGCAGCACCGAGAAGTGAATGTGGCTGATGGTCGGCAGCAGCAGGGTGTCCTCGGCGCCGAGGAGCTCGGCGAGCTCCTCCTCGATCTCCGCGAACAGCCGCGGGTTACCGACCAGCCGACACCAGCTGGGATGAGTTCCCCAGCGGGCGATGTACTCGGGGACGACCGCGCTGATCTCGGGTTCAAGGTCGAACCCGAGGTAGTTGCAGGACGCGAAGTCGATCAGCCAGTGCTCGCCCACCCGGATGCGGCGGCCGTCGATCTCGTCGACGACCGAGTCCCAGAACGGGACGCGGCCGCGCAACCGGTGCATCTCGGCCAGCCCGCCCGGAGGCTGGGCCAGCACCCGGCCGAAGGCCGGCGCGAGCGGTCTCCCGACGGCCGGGACGGCCACGGATGCCATGTCCTCGGCCGCGCGCGTGGGCACCAACACGATCACTCCCCTGCGTGACCACCGGCATGGCCCCGGCGCGGGCATGATCTTCTCGCAGGTCCGGGCGATACCACTCTCACGGTATATCGAGATATCGAGCTTTACGTGGCGCAACGATAGCGAAGGGCACCAATTGCGTCCATAGATACCCATGGCGGCCCTACAGGCAGCGGTCCGCCGCATACAGGCGGCGCCGGGACCCGCTGTCGCCAGCGGCCACGAACGACGTCCGAGCGGTTCGACGCCGGGTGGGCCTACGCCGAGCCCGACGCCGCCGACGTGACCACCCTGGCGATCCGGCCGAGCCGACGGAGGCGGCGTCAGCCGGAGGCGGCGTCAGCCGGAGGCGGCGTCAGCCGGACCGCCGGACCCCGTTCGGCTGGTGCCGGGGGTCGGCCTCGCGGTCCGCGGCGGGTCCGGCCCGCGTCCGCGAAGCTGTGTGAGTTCGACCCCAACGGGGCTCCTCCAGACGGCCCGGAGTCCCATATCCCGGCGGCAAGAACCGACCGGCTGGCCGCTCCGGCGGTGACCCTGCCCACCGCATTCACCACGGCGGACGGGTGTTAGGGTCCGCCTATGGTTGACTTGGCCCCAGATCCGCTACCGGCCACGACGGCGCCAACGGCCGAGTCGACGGCGTCGGGACCGGCCCGGCCACGCGCGGCCACCCTGCCCTCCGTGCCCTACGTCGGCTGGGGCCTGCGTCGCTCCTGGACGCTGTTCACCGAGCACCGCAAGAAGCCCGTCGACCCGCCGCCCAGCTTCTACCGGCTCGTCGCCGCGGACTCCGTCCGCCAGCTGTCCCGGTATGTCTCGGTCGCCGGGCAGTCCGTCCTCGACGTCGGCGGCGGCCCGGGCTACTTCCGGGACGCGTTCCTCGAGGCCGGCTCCCGCTACTGCTGGATCGAGCCGGACGTCTCGGAGCTCGCGGTCACCGACGTCCCGGGCCGCATCCGGGGCAGCGCGCTCGCGTTGCCGGTGCGGACCGACTCGGTGGACATCTGCTACACGTCGAACGTGCTGGAGCACGTCCCGGACGCCTGGCAGATGTGCTCGGAGCTGGTCCGGGTGACCCGCCCCGGCGGCCTCATCTACCTCAGCTACTGCAGCTGGCTGTCCCCGTGGGGCGGTCACGAGACCGCGCCCTGGCACTACCTCGGCGGCCGCCGGGCCCAGGCCCGCTACGAGCGGCTCAACGGCGAACCGCCCAAGAACATCTACGGCGAGACCATGTTTCCCGTGTACGTCGGCGACACCCTCGCCTGGGCTCGTTCCCGGCAGGACGTCGTCGTCATCGACGCCCTGCCGCGGTACCTGCCGGACTGGTCCAAGCCGATCCTGAAGGTGCCCGGAGTGCGCGAGGTTCTCACCTGGAACCTGCTGCTGATCCTCCGCAAGATCTGACCGCCGCAACCACCGCCGGAAGCCGTCTGCGGTTGGGCCAGGTCACCGGTTTGTCGCCGGTCTGATTTCGCGTCGCGGTGGTCCCGCCGGAAACGATCCAGCACCACCTGGATGGCCGGGGGCCGCATCGTCCCTCGCCCGATATCGGCGGCGCCTCGGCGAACTCCCGTGTAACGTGCGACACGCCTCGCAATTGCGACAAACCGCAATTGATTACCGTTGGGATCAGTTCGCCGATCCCAACGGCGGGATCGCCCACCGCTGGGCCAGCGTCTGGCTGCGTACCGGCGGGTGACCGCGCTACGGAGAGGTGCATGGCGCTGTCGGTGAAGCGGGATGTGTTAGCCGAGCTGCTGCGGGGCCCGATGGCTCTCGCCGCGGCAGGCATGGTCGTCAACGTCTTCAACCTGCTGATGAACCTGGCGCTCGCACGGGTACTCGATCCGGACGCATATGGCGCCGTCGTCGTCCAGACGAACATCTTCATGATTCTCTCGGTCGGCGGGACAGCCGTGCTAATCGCCGTGGTCCACTGGGAGTCGGCGCGGATCGGCCAGACCCGGCGCGATCGGCTCGCCTGGATCCGTCAGCTGCGCGGTGTCACATTCGTCGGCGTCGTTGTCTCCATCGTGATTGCGTTCGCACTGTGCGAACCGGTCGCGACGCTGCTGTCCTACCCGCACCCGTTCGCGATCGCCGAGGCCACGATCGCGGCGGCGATCTGGATCTCGCTCTGCGTGGAACGCGGGCTGCTCCAGGCCCGCGGCAACTACCCGGCGCTGGCCCGCAACCTGGTGTTCGAGTCCGCGTTCCGGACCGCCTGTGTGGTCGCTCTGGTCGGAGTCGGTCTCGAGGTGAACGGGGCCGGCCTCGCGCTGGCACTCGGTATCGCGGTGGGCGCGGAGCATGCCCGCCGGGCGGTCGTCCGTACCCCGGCACTGCCCCGGCTGCCGCGTCCGAAGCCACGGCCTGGGCTGGAAGGCTCGGTGACCCCAACCGCCACCGGCCCGATTCCGATGCTGCCGACGCCGCGGCCGCAGATGCTGCCGACGCCGCGGCCGCAGAGGATCCGGCACAGCCTGATCTCGGACGCCTCGACCGCGCTCGGCGCGCTCGTCCCGCTGGCGCTGCTGCAGAACATGGACGTCGTCATCGTCGGCTGGCGCAATCCGGAGGCGGTCGGCGCCTACGCCGCGATCTCAACGGCCTGCAAGGTACCGGTGTTCATCGGGTTGGCGGTCGCGAACTTCCTGCTGCCCGAGGCGGCGCGACGGCGCAAGGAGGGCCTGCAGGCGGGCCGAGCACTGGCGATGGCGGTCGGCTGCGTCGTCGCGCCCGGAATCCTGCTGACCGCGATCGGGCTGGTCGGCGCCGAACCCCTGCTGGCGCTGGTGTTCGGCTCCGATCTGACGGCGGCCGCCGGGTCACTGTGGGTCCTCGCGCTCGCGATGACAGCCATGGCGGTCACCATGATGTTCGCCACCTACCTGCTGGGCGCGAACCAGCGCGTGATCGTCGTGGTGCTCTTCGCCTGCTCGGCGTTGACCGGCGTCGGCCTCGTCCTTGCCGGCGGTGGGATCGGGCACACCGTGGCAACGGCTCTGGCCTGCCAGGCCGCGACCGCGACCGCGACCGGCTGGTTCGTCCACCGGCTACACCATTCCGACCGACGGGCCGCCTCGCGGACCACCATCGAAGCCAGCGAGCCGGACCGCATCGTGGCCGTCGCGACTCCGGGCCCACCGCCGCGGCCTCGCCGGCCACGACCATCGCGGACGGGGGCAGCGGGATGGTAGCGCCAGCGAGGTAACGCCCTCGGCACCGAGCCCTTCCGGGGAGCGATGGACGTTCGACGCGCTCACGCCCGAGCGGGTGCCCAGCGCCGGACGGCGCGGCCAGCTCGCTGTCGCTGTGAGGTTCGAATGAGTGGCTGGCGTCGCCGTAGCGGGCGCGACGCCCTACTTTCTTCCTGTCTGTGGTGTGCGTACGGAGCCAGAGCACACCCTGCCGACTCGGCAGTAAGCCCATCAATCGGAACGGAGACCTCCATGGAACTGAAGAGCACAATCGCCGAGTTCATCCCGGACCGCATCTTCGCGACGACTGTCGCCTACGCGCACCGGCGGTTCGAGCCGATTCTTCGGCAGGTCAAAATGTTCGTCGGCCCGAACCAGACCGCGATCGACGTCGGCGCCTGGTACGGGCCGTGGACTCACTGGCTGGCGCGCGCCGCCGCCTCCGTTGTCACGGTCGAGGCGAACCCGGAGCTCGCGGACTTCGTGCGGCGGACAGCGCTTCCCAACGTCACCGTCGTGTCCGCCGCGGCCTCCGACGAGGAAGGGACGGCCACTCTGTGGCTGCCGGTGGGCGGAAAGGGCACCGAGGGACGCGCGTCCCTGCACGGGCAGGGCGACGGCCGGTCTGTCGAGGTGACGACCATGCGGCTCGACAGCCTGGACGTAGCCGACGTGGGCCTTATCAAGATCGATGTCGAAGGCCATGAGCTACAGGCGCTGCGTGGGGCCGAAGGCCTGGTCCGGAAGTGGCGTCCGATGCTCATCGTCGAGGTCGAGGACCACCGCGCGCCGGCCGCGGACACGCTCAGCCTGGTCGACAGCTGGGGTTATGAGGGCATATACCTCAAGGACGGGCAGTGGCAGCCGCTCGCCGACTTCGACCTGGTCGGGCACCAGGCCGCGATGGCCGAGGTGTCCAAGGAGAGCTACCTGCGAGCCATCGCTACCAGGGCCAGTGACCGGTACGTGAACACCATCGTCTTCCGACCGCTGCCCGCGCACGTCTGACCTTCGGACCAGAGTCCTTCGCGGGCCGATCACTGTATGAGGGAATGGTCATTCCATCCGACCCGGCCGGCCACGGCGCCGGCGGCCGACGGTCGCCCGCCGCCGATGCCCGCGACCGTGCCTACATCGGGAACGGCCGGTGGCACGACGGACCCAGAGCGCCCGACGAGGCGCCGCGGCATCGCGCCCACCCGACTCGCCGACGGCTTGTGGGCGCCATCGGGCTGAGTGCCGCCGGCCTGGGAGCCGCGGCCTTCGGTGCCACGGTCGGCGTACGGCGGCTCCTGCCGGGCCTGGCGGAGAAGGACACCCTCGGCCTCCTGTCGATCTTCGGCACGCCGGATAGTTTCGGCGAGCTGGCTGGTTCTCAAACGATCGAGACGGTCGGTGTGCCCGGTTTCGGATTCGGCCCAGGCCAGGCCGCGTTCATGTCCGTGGCGGCCGACGACGGCACGGTGTTGATCGGTACGACGCCGTTCAGCGACGACCAGACGCGGCCGACCGCGACCACCATGGAAGTCGGGATCTTCTACCCGGAGGCGCGGCGCTTCAGCCGGCTCGTGATTCCCTCGACCGCCGGGCGTGTCTCGATACCCAGCCCGGACCCGACCGTTCAGGGGGTCGGTGGCGCGGACGTCGCCGACGTGGTCGTCGTCCCCGACCCCGTCACCGGACAGCGGGTGGTATTCGTCTCCGTCGTGCCGTTCCACGGCTGGGACACCCGGATCCAGGGCGTGTTCCCCAGCCTCGGGCAGCTACGGCGCGATCGGGCCGGCGACTGGCGGTACGAGCCGACGCTCTCGCGGACAGCCGACGAACTCGCCGCACTCGCGCCACCAGCGGTGGCTGCCAGCGCCTTTCCCGCTGTCGGGCCCACGGCACCCCGGTCTGCCCGAGGACTCGCATCGGTGGCGCGGCTACCGCGTTCGGGCCACCTTGTCATCGCGCAGTACTTCGGAACCGGAACGGGCGGGACCGAGTCCGGCGCATTGTTCGTCGTCGACCTGGCAGGGCGGACCCGAGCCTGGTGGCAGTACCCGCCGACCAGCCCACTGGGTATCCGGACCGTGGTCAACCCGCGAGAGGTCGTGACGGACCCGACCAGCGAGCCGGATGACGAGCGGTTTGTCCTGATCAGCGACTGCTTCACCGGAGACAAGGTGGCGCAGCCATTCCCGGTGCAGGAGTTCTCCTACTCGGCGAGCACCGGGCAGATCATCCCGAAGAGCGCCGCGGTGCGGGCCGTGCAGGACGGGTCCCGGATGGAGTCGGCCTGCTTCGACACGGCCGGGAACCTCTACGTGGCGCGGACAAAGGCCGATGGCCTGTACGCGGCCCCGATGGCCGTGTACACCAAGGCCGGCCGGGAGCGCAGCCTCGTGACGACGGCGCCGGCGACCGCCGACTGGCCTCGGTTCTTCGGAATCGAGTGCCGCCCAGACCACCTGCTCCCGGAGACCGGACGGGGTGGCCTCGTGCGTAGCCTGACGATGGATCCGGCCAGCGGAGCTATCCTGCTCACCGGTCTTGACGGGACGCTCCAGGTCGTCCGGCCGGCCGGCTCCGGCCACCAGATGACCTTCCGCACGTCGGCGATCGACATCGGGCTGTCGCGGCTGCGCGGCCCGGCAACCCGATATGTCGGAGTCCGGCGGGCCGCGGTGGACGCCCGGCGGAGAACTCTCTGGATCCCGATAAACCAGCTGGTGCTGGACAGCATCCCGTGGCCCTACCCGCCGTTCAAGCTGGACCAGTGGCTGATCCGCGTTGACCTCGACCTCCTGCTCAACCAGTGAGCGGCGGCGGATCAGGACGCCGCGGCGCCCGGTCGGACCGCGTAGTACCGGGTGAAGTTCCAGTGCGGGCCGTGCTGCGGCTCGTCGGTGGTGCCGATGATCCGCAGGCCCGCGTGACTGAGGTGGGATGTCATGATCCGGACGGGCAGCGTGTTCATGCGCATCGGCGCCGGGTAGTGCAGAAGGCGCTGCTGGAGAGCTCCGACGACGGCCGGCGGTGCGTAGCGGAAGAGAAGCCCCTGGACAGTGGGCCGAACGCCGTTGGGCATGAGGATGATGGCGGCGCCGCCCGGGCGTAGCACGCGTCCGAACTCGAGCAGGTAGCTCTCGGCCGCGTCCGGCGGGACGTGCTGCAGGACGATGCTGGTGAAGACGAGGTCGACGCTGGCGGTGGGGATGGCCGCGAGATCGGGGGTCGAGTTGTGCTGGAAGACCGCTCGGCCGCCGGTGCGGTCGAGCCGACGCGCGGCGTCGAGCATCGGCTCGGAGATGTCCAGGCCGATGACCTTGTCATAGTGCGCGGCCAGTGCCTGAGTAAGCCGTCCGGCGCCGCAGCCGAAGTCGAGGGCGACGCCGGTCCGCGCCGGGGTTCCGCCGAGGCGGTCGAGGACGCCGAGGGCCTCGTCGACCTCCTGCCTGCCGGTGGCGAGGAAGTCGTCGGCGTCCCAGCGTCCACCGCGCTTGGCGGGGTCGACGAGGACGGCCCACAACGGGTCCTCGCTGCCGTGTCGCGTCCAGTCGCGTGCGGTGTCTTGAAAGCTCATCGGGCTAGGGCTCTCCGGTCTGGCGCGGGCGGGCGGAGGTCTGCGCCGTAAGGGGCGGACGAGCCGGGTGCTGCCCGCGTCCCGTCTTCGGCCCTCCGGCGGGCTTCTCAACGGTCCATCTGCGATTGGTATGGCCTCTTGTTGTACCCCACCCCCCCACAACGGGCCAGATCCGGCAACCCGGGCAGAATGAACGTCCGAGTCTGCCCGGACTGAACCCGGAGCCGCCATCGCGGCGACAGGCTCCCGTCATCGCCGAGGGGACGAGCCGCGTGCGCAGGAGAGCCAGGAACGGTGTGCCGGACGGTGGGGACCGCGCGGCCAGCCCGATCAGGCCGGTCAGTGTCCGCGCCGGGCTCGCCATACTCGCCGCGGTGACGGCACTGTCGATCAGCGCCTGTGGAGGCGCGGAGCGGGCCGCCGCGCCGCCGTCGGCACATACCTCGGCCGTTCCCCAGACCCGCATCATGATCGTGGGCGATTCGCAGACGGAGGAGTCCGCCGGCGACTACACGTGGCGCTACCGGCTCTACCAGCACCTCAGCCTCACGGCGCCAGGCCGCGTCGATTTCGTCGGCACTCGCAACGCCGTCTGGGACAACGTGAAGGACGTTGACGGCTCGCGCGACTACGTGAACCCCTGGTTCGACACCGACGAGCAGGCGGTGTGGGGACTGACGATCGCCACGGCGACCCCGCACATCGCGGCGGCGCTCCGGGACCATCCGACCGACATCATGTTGATCATGCTTGGCAGAAACGACGTGCTCCACGCCTCGAGCGTCGCGACAGCCCCCGCGGAAGCCGCGGCGCTGATGAAACAGTTCATCGACACCGCGCGCACCGTGAATCCAAACCTGACGATTGTCCTGGGCCATGTGCTCTGGACCGGGCTCGACGTGGACCGGATGTCCGCCTTCAACACGATCCTCGACCAGTCGGCTGGCGCCTGGTCCACCCCCACGTCCAAGGTGGTCATCGCTCGGTCGGATGAGGGCTGGGATCCCCTCTGGCACACCTGGGACGGCGCGCATCCCAATCCGGACGGGGAGTACGTCATCACCCGAGGCTTCGCGAACGCGCTTGCCGAAGTAGGGGTCGGCGGCCGCTACGGACCGGTGCTCGGCGGGGTGAGCTGGCCGGGGAAGGGCCGGCAGCCCGCGGTGGCACCCGCCGGCGCCGGTCAGGTCACCCTGACCTGGCCGGCGACGCCCGGCGCGACCCAGTACTTCGTCGAACAGCGCGTGGTCAGCGCCGGGGAGCCCGGCTTCACCCGCCTGCCGGGCGCGATCACGGGCTACACCTGGACCAGCGGCAAGCTGGCCGCCGGAGCCACCATCGCTTTCCGCGTCGTCCCGGTGAAGGGCAACATGGTCGGCCAGGGGGGCCCGGAGACCCTGTTCGCCGTCAGCGCCGCCAGGTAGCCCGGACAGCGGCGCGCCAGGCCCGGCCCGCGAACGCGCGCGAGCACCCGCGCGACTGCGCGGGCACGCGAGACCGGGTGAGCGGGCTCCGCGTCGCCCACGGAGCTCTCCCCACTCCGCGGGCTGTCCATCTACTCGCCGGGGTGTCCCCGCCGGCCGTCCTCGACGGGTGACCTGGTTGCGGGAGCGTCGCCGCCGGCGCGTCGCCCCTCGGAGCCGGTGGTGGCATCCGCGGGGCGCGGCGTCAGCGCGGCCACGACGGCGGCGAATGCCACGACACCCGCCGCCTGCACCTGCCAGCTGAAGGCGCCGTCACCGGAGCCTGGAATCGCGTCCGGCTCGAGGGCGACGCCCACCCCGGCGAGAACCGCGAACACGAAGGCCGTCCACGGCAGCACGGTCGGGCGACGGCGGCCGGCAAGGACGAGGACGAGGACGATGACGGCGACCGGCCCGGCCACCAGGAACACCGCGATCACCGCGAACACGCCACCGGCGACGCCGCCCACAACCCTCGCACGGCGCGAGGCCAGAGGCGCCTTCCCGCGGCCCAGGCCAAGCGGATAGCCGTCGGGGTCAACCGAGCGCCGGAACCGCCACCGCGCGGGGATCAGCACCAGCGCGACGAGGAGCAACAGCAGGATCCCGCCGACGACCAGGAGGCCCCGGGCGGACTGCCCGGGGTGGTTCTCGATCAGGACTGTGCCGGCGGAGCCCGCCGGGACGATCCAGCCCTGCTGCCAGCCGTCGAGACGGACCGGGGTGAGGGCCTGTCCGTTCAGCGTCGCGGTCCATGACGAGTTCGCGTTCTCCCGGACGACCAGGAACGCCCTCGTCCCCGCGCCGATCTCGACGGTCCGGCGCTCGGGGGTCCAGCTGGTGACCGTGGTCGAACGAGGCTTGTCGCCGCTGGTCCGCGTACCTGTCCCGACTAGCGTGAGCTGCCCCGTCAGCAGGGGCAGTCCCGCGCTGTCGGTGGTGATCAGGTGCTGGCCGGCCGTCAGCGGGATCGTCCCGTCCGGCGTGCACACACTCATGCGCATGGGCCTGCTCTTGGCCACATCGGACATCAGGCCCTCGACCCGCACGTCGTAGCGGACCCCGTCGACAGACAGCGAGGGACCGCCTCCGCACGGCACGACGAACGGCGCGGTCGGGTCGGGCGGCGCTTCGGACAATATCGGCACCGCCGTCATGGACCCGGTCAGCGTGAAGTTCATCGGCCTGGGCACGTCGAACCGCCTCGCCAGCGCGAGCTCCTCCGAACCACCGAACAGGTCGGTGACGTCCACACCCATGCGGTCGAAGGTGTAGGCAAGCTGTCCCTCGCCACCGGTGAACAGGCTGGCGGCGTCCGACGGGGTCTGGGCGTAGTGCTGGATCCGCACACCGGGCAGGGTGAGCTCACGAATACCCGCCCCAAAGACGTTGCTCTGTTGCCTGGTCACCTGCTCGAACGTGATCCGGAACCAGCTACTCGGGCCGGCGGGGACCTTGAGCCGCTGCGCCGTCTCCACCGGGCTGACCCGCGTGACGACGGAGCCCGCCTGGCTGGTCACGCGGATCGCCTGCACGGCTGGCCGCCAGGTGCCCTCCTCCAGCAGCTGCACATCGATGTAAGGCAGGGTGGTCGCCCGTGGGAGGTCTGCCTCGACCCAGGCGCCCGTGGACCCCTTCTTCTTGTCCGGGGCGGCGGTCCACGACGTGTAGGGGAAGCCGTCGAAGGCGGCGGCCGGTGAGGTGTCCGGCAGGGCGATCAGGTTCGACCCGAAGGAGGATGCTCGGATCCTGACCCCGTCCGTGTAGCCGGCGACGGTCTGATGGCCGGCCGCCGACTGGTCCAGCCACTGGCGCGGCGCGTCACTTCGGCCGGCGGCGTTCTCGTTCGGGCCGAGGAGGTAGGACGTCCCGTTGTGAACGACCCCGAAGTCGGTGTCACGCCGCTGGGAGGTGTCCGTCACCACCAGTGCCGTGGTGGGGCCGACGACCTCGCTCGCTGGCGGTGCCTGGTTCAGCCCTCCTGACGAGGCCGCCGAACCGCCGGCGCCGGCCGTGCCGGCGAGATCGCTGGCGAGCACGACCGCCCGGTCGGTACCGACGATTCCGTGCGCGGCCAGCTGGACCGTGGCCTCCGCGCCACCGGACACCACGACAGCGGTGTCCACCGGGTACGCGGCCACCTCGGACGCGTGGCCCGGTACGACCCAGACCTCCAGCGCCGGCACCTTCTCCTTCCTCGTCATCGCCGCCGATGGGATCAGCCGGCCCTTCGAGCTCAGCCTCGCGTTGATCATCGGGCCGAACGAGGCGGCGCGCCGCAGTCCCGAGCCCTCCAGGGCGCGGTGCACCTGGTCGGTGGATGGCGGGATGTCCCAGTTCCGATCATCGAGGTCGTTGCGGATCAGCACCTGGCCGACCCCGGCGCGCGCGAGCGCGACGGCGAGCCCCGGCGCCTGGCCCAGCTCCAGCTGCTGATCGATGCCGTCCATCCACCGGGTCATCCCGGTGTTGCCCAGCGGGACCAGGGCGCGCGACGCCCACGGCGTGCTGGCCAGCCAGGACATCGGCTCGTCAAGGGGCCGTCCCCAGCTGTACTCCCCGAACGGCATCGCCGGCAGCATCAGGGTCCGGCCACCGTCCGGGTTGTCGGCGAGCCAGTCCGCCGCCTCGTGCCAGTAGTCGGGAACCTCCTGGAAGGTTCCCGACTGGAAGAACTGGCCCGTGTAAGCCGGTGCCATTCCCATCACCAGCGCGGCGACGGTGAGCACGACGGCGCCCACCGACAGCGGGTCCGCGCGGCGGGCGGCCCCGGCCGACGACGAGGCCGCCGGCCGCGCCGCGGGCCTCTCAGAGCGATGCCGTCGCTCCGGTTGGGGCTTTGGCGACGGCCGGCGAGCGCCGAGGGCGACATGGAGGGCATGCGCCATCCCGAGAGCCAACGGCAGGTGGGCTACCGGCTGGAACTTGTAGACGTTACGCAGGAAGGCCAGCTGCCCCGCGAGCAGCTGCTGGACCCCGTCCGCGAGCGGGCTGCCCGGCTGCCCCGGGTACGCGGCCGAGACGGCCACGACGCCGGCAGCGAGGCTGATCACGAGGACTCGCCGCGCGGGCAGGTCACGACGGGCAAGGCCCCACAGACCGATACCGGTCGCCGCCACCGAGCCGGCGACCGCCACCGGATTGGTGATGGTGGCCGACGCCGCCGGCAGCCAGGGGCCAGATAGCCGCAGGTAGGCGAGCCAGTCCGTGGTCCCGCGCAGCGCCTCGGCCACGGATGTCGTCGCGGTCGTGGTCGCCGCGGTCTCGGTGAACGGCAGGAAGTTCAGGCCGTACCGGCTCTGGACCACCAGCATGCACAGCCACCAGAAACACGCCAGGATGACCGAGAGCGTCCACCACGCCCGCAGCGCCCAGGCCCGCCGCGTCCCCCCCGCGCACACGAGGAGCACTGCCGGGAACAGCAGGACACACAGGGTGACGCTGGCGTTGACGCCACCCGTACAGAAGACCGCGAGGCCGGAAAGCGCCGCGGCCCGGCGAGGCGACAGCCGGCTGTCCCGCCCGTCGCCCCGGGCGGCGCCGGGCGCGAGGCCGGCCGTCCCGGCACCGGCGCCGGCGGCACCGTCCGGGCGCAGCGCGAGCACGAGCGGCAACGTGATCCAGGGCAGCATCGCCGCCCCGGTCAGGGCCACCGACGCGGCGCCGACCTTCCCGATGAACATCGGTGACAGCGCGTACCCGAGCCCGGCGATCACCCTGGTCAGCGGCCGGCCGATGCGCAGCGCATCGGCGAGCCGCACCGTTCCCCAGCACGCCACCGTGAGGATCAGGGCCATCCACAGCCGCTGGGTGATCCACGGGGGGACGTGCAGGAGGTGCCCGAGCAGGAAGAACGGCCCCATCGGAAAGAGGTAGCCGGCGTACTGGTTCGGCAGGAACCCGAAGTCGGCGGACGAGTTCCACAGATGGGTGGCCCGCTCCATGAACCGCAGCGGGTCAAGCGCGACGTCCATCTTGGTGTCGGCCACGATCTGCCCCGGCGTCTCGAACAGGCACAGCACGACGAAGCCCACCGCGACGAACAGCGACGGCAGCCGGGGCGTCCGGTCACGCCCCGCAGGCCCACCAGCGGCGAGGTCGGACGCCGTGCCCGGCGCCAGGTCCTCGACGTGGGCGTCACGTTCGTCGAGCAGCGACAGCTCGATTGGTCGGTTCGGGATCGTGCGCTCCGTCATTCTTGGGGTGATAGGCGCCAGTCACGCCAGCTTCTTCATACCTCGCACGACATCGGTCGGTACCGCCGGGACCGGCCGGCCGACGCGGCGGCCGCGGGGCCCGCACGGTCGACCTCGCCCGATCCGTGCCCAGACCGGCCAGGTCACAGCAGGCGCAGTTGCTGGCCGAGAGGACGCTGGCGGGGCGCCAGCTGGCCGGGGCGTCCGGACTCGCGGTCCAGCAGGGCCGGATCCAGGTCGGCGAGGAACGGGGACGGGGTCCGGGCCGAGGCCGAACCGGCGCGCCGGGCGACGTGGCTGAGGACCAGCCGGGCGCGCGCCCGGGTGATGCCGACGAAGAACAGCCGCCGTTCCTCGGCCTGCGGGCCGCGCGCCGCGTCCTGGTCCCGGTCGTCACCGGGGGCCGCGGCGGCGGCCTGCCTGGCCGCGGGCCTGCCCGGGCCGGAGCGGGTGCCCCAGCTCATGGGGAGCAGTCCGTTCTCGCAGCCGACGATGAAGACCAGGCCGAACTCGAGGCCCTTGGCCGCGTGCAGGGTCAGCAGTGAGATCCGGTCGGCCCGCGGATCGAGCGTGTCCGCCTCGGTGGCGAGCGACACCGACGTGCGGAACCTCGCCAGGTCCTCCCCCGCCGCCGCCGCGGCCGGCGCCAGCAGCTCCACCGCCAGTCTGATCTCCGCCTCCGACACCGACGGGTCCGTGGCGGAGCCGCCGGCGGGACCTGGCCGGGTGGCGCCCGGCCGCGCCGCCAGGTCCTCGGCCGCCAGGGCCGCGGCGAGGGCGGTACCGCGGGCGGTGGCCCGCTCGCCCGCGCGAGCCGCGGCGTCGCGCAGGGCGGCCGACACGGAGCGGGGCGGGGCGTCGTCATGCCCGCGCAGCTCCGCCAGCAGCGCGGCGACGCCGGGGGCATCGGCGAGTGGGCCATGGGAGCGGCGCTGGAAGGGAAAACCGCGCTTGGCGAGTGCCGCCATGACCGGCTCGGCCTGGCGCGCCGTCCGGTAGAGCACGGCGATGTCGGCGAACGAGAGCAGGCTGCCCGCGGAGCCGTCGAGCCCCGAGTCGAGGGCGTGGAACGACGTCCCGCCGAGTGCCTCCTCGATGGCGTCGACGACGGCGAGCGCCTCCTCGGCCTCCGTCGCGCACGCCCGCACGACCACCTTCGAGCCGCCGGGCCCGCCCCGGCGGCGGGGGTCCGGCCGGCTGGACGTGTCCTTCTCCCGCGCCGAAGCCGCGTCCGGGCCGTCGGGGTGGACCGCGACCAGCAACCGGTCGGGCACGAAGGTGGCCGGCGCGATCGCCGAGCGCGCGGCGGCGACGATGGTCCCGGTCGAGCGGTAGTTGCGGGTCAGTGACGCCCGCCGCGCCGTGGGGAAGTCCTGCTCGAAGCGCAGAAAGAAGCCGACGTCCGCGCCGCGGAACGAGTAGATGGCCTGGTCCGGGTCGCCGATGACGCACAGGTTGCCGTCCGGTGGGCACAGGACCCGCAGCAGCCGGTACTGCGCCTCGTCCACGTCCTGGTACTCGTCGACCCAGATGTGGCGGAACCGGCGCCGGTAGTGCTCCGCCAGCTCCGGCTCGGCCGTCAGCAGCGCGAGCGGCAGCGCCAGCAGGTCGTCCAGGTCGACGAGGCCATGCTCGCGCAGCGCGGCGTCGTAACGCGCGAGAACGCCGGCCAGCTCATCGCCGCGAACCGGCTCGCCGAGCGCCCGTAGGCGCTTGAGCCCGCCGATCCGCCGCTCGGCGGCCGCGCGGGCGGCCACCGTCGTGTCCCCGAGGGCCTCGGCGAGGAGCTCCGCGCGGATCGCCTCGTCGGCCACCTGGACGTCCGGCCCGCGCGCGAGCCGGACGTGCTGTTCCCGGATGACACGCAGCCCCAGCCCGTGGAACGTGGTCGCGGTGACGTGCCCGGCCTCCGGGCCGAGCATGCCGTCGAGCCGTTCGGCCAGTTCCTCGGCCGCCCGCCGGGTGAACGTCACGGCCAGGCACTCGCCGGCCGGGACGCCCCGTTCGCGCACCCGGTGCGCGATGGCATGTACCAGCGTCCGCGTCTTGCCGGTGCCCGGACCGGCCAGGATGACCAGCGGACCGTCCGCGACGGCCGCCGCGGCCCGCTGGTCGGGGTCCAGCCCGTCGAGAATGGACACGCCTCGTCCGGCTGCCGCAAGCCCGGTGGCCTCCAGCGTTGCCTGCTCGTGGCCGGTTTCCGGATCCGGGTCGGTTTCCTGTTCCTGGCTGGGGGGCGCCACGGCGGACTTCCGCGGGCGCTTCGCCTTGGGGGCGGCCACCGGCGAGTCCAGGTCGAACAGGGTCGCCTCTTCACCCGCCAGCTCACCCGGGGCGAACATCCGGATGACGCCGTACTCACCGTCGAAGCCGGCCTCGCGCACCACCTCACCACGGCGCAGCCGGCCGACGGCCTCGACCAGCTCGCCGGAGCCGACCTCGCCGATCGCGGCCAGCTCGACGTCGCCGAGGATGCCCAGCTCCGGGCCGAGCCGCTCTACGAGCGCGCCGACCTGGGCGGCGACCGCCTTGCTCTTCGGCCCCACGCCGAGGATCTCACCGACGATCTCCGGCAGCGCGACGAAGGAGCGGAACCGCCCCGCCGTCTCGGGGACGGTGGTCTGCTCGCGGTCCGCGAGCGCGTCGACGCGGTGCAGCACGCCGACGGTCAGTGGCTTGCCGCAGGCGGGGCAGGCGCCGCCGGTGGCCTTCGTCTCCTCGGGGGTGAACCGCACCCCGCAGGCGCGGTGGCCGTCGTGGTGGTACTTGCCCTCCTCGGGGAAGAACTCGACGGTGCCGGTGTAGCCGTCGCCGGTGCGCAGCGCCTCCCGGACGGCGAAGTAGTCAAGGTCGCAGGACAGCGCCGTCGCCTCACGGCCGAGCATGGGCGGCGAGTGCGCGTCGGAGTTGCTGACCAGGCGGTAGCGGTCGAGGCCGGAGATCCGCCAGAACATCTCCGGGTCGGCGGACAGGCCGGTCTCCAGGGCGAAGACCTCGTGGGCGAGGTCGCCATAGCAGTCGTCAATGGCGTCGAAACCGGACTTGGAGCCGAGAACCGCGAACCACGGTGTCCACACGTGCGCCGGCACCAGGTAGCTGGCGGGGTGGGACTGCAGAGTGATCTCCAGCAGGTGCCGGGAGTCGAGGCCGAGGATCGGGCGACCGTCGGCGGCGAGGTTGCCGATCCCGGCGAGCGCGGCGGTGATCCGCCCCGCCGCCTCCCGGTCCGGGGCGTAGAGCAGGTGGTGGACCTTGCGGGTCTTGTCGCCCTTCTTGTAGATCGTGGAGATCTCGGTGGACAGCATGAACCGGGTCGCCGTCCGGCACGACGCCGGCAGCCGGCGCAGTACGTCGCGCTCCAGGTCGGGCGCCAGGCGGAACAGCCCCGGCTCGGCCGGCACCAGCTTGTCCTCGAGCTCCTGTGCCCAGGCCGGGTGCGTGAAGTCCCCCGTGCCGACGACGCGGATGCCCTTCCGGGCCGCCCACCATGCAAGGTGCTCCAGGTCACAGTCCCGGCTGCACGCCCGCGAGTAGCGGGAGTGCACGTGCAGATCCGCGTAGAACGCGGGCCGCGTCGGCTCGCCGCGCGATCCCCCGCCCAGCCCGTCCGTATCCGGCAGCCCGCTCGTGTCACCAGCCGCGTCCGTCACCCCTGCTCCCGCCACGTCGCTCCAGACCCTCCCGACCGCCGACCCCCAGATCGCCGACCTCCCAGATCGGCTTCCAGACCTCCCCGATTGGCTTCGCCAATCGGGCAGGGACCCCGGATCCGGCAGGGACCCTGTCGCCGATCCGGCAGGGACCCTGTCGCCGATCCGGCAGGGACCCTGTCGCCGATCCGGCAGGGACCCTGTCGCCGATCCGGCAGGAACCCCGGTTCAGGGCGACCCCTGGCCAGGCCGGGCGGCGGACATTCTCCCCTGCCCCCGCGACAACGGCGGTGGCCCCTCGGGCCAAGCCACCCATGGACGACAGAGCGCGACGCGTCCGCCGGGCCCGTTCCCACCACCTTGCCCACCATCTCCCCACCGACAGCCCGCCGCACGGCCGCCACGATCACGCCTCCCGAGGGCGATCGGTGAGCCGCGCGGTAGCCCGCGCGGAAGCGTAGGGGATTATTCGGAGCGGCCGGGCGCGGAGGGGTGATGACGACGGGACCGTCGGGGGAACAGGAGCGGTTCGCCATGCTCACCAACCGGTGCCACCGGCTGGTGCGGTTCCTGCATGAGGTGGCGCTGTCCCAGTCCGACCAGGTGGCGGCGGTCGAGGACAACCCACTGGTGGTGTGGCTCGCCCAGCTGCCGGGCGGCCTGTCACTGTTCGAGCACGCGACCGCGGGCGAGGTCGCGCTGGAGGCGCCGGCCGCCGCGGTGCTGCCCTCGCCGCCGCCGCTGCCGGACGCGCTGGCCGGCTGGGTGGTGCTGCCGGAGCCGGGCGACGTGCCGTCGGACTCGCCGCCGCTGCGCGAGACGAGTCTGCGCTCCCGCGCCGGCTGGCCGGACGGGATCCCGCTGCGGCCGGGCGGCCAGCCGGTGGTCGAGGGGCTCGCCGAGCCGGTGCGGCTCGTCGACCGTCCCGAGGTGCCGCAGGCCTACCAGGACTGGCTGCCCACCTGGCAGATCTGGGCCGCCCGGGCGCGGGCCGACGCGGACCGGCGCGCCCTGCACGGCGTGCTGCACGGCGTGGCCGGCCGGCTCGCGCAGGAGGGCGACGGGCTGGAGCTGGTGCTCGCCACCGGCCTGCTCTCCTGGCGCGCCCCCGACGGCCGGACGCTGCGCCGGCACCTGCTGACCACGAGGCTCGCCGTCGAGGTCGACCCGGTCACCTCCGCCATCCGGCTGCGCGTGCCGGACGGCATCGCCACCCGGCTCGAGGATGGCCTGCTGGACGGGCTGCCCGTCTTCCACGCCGAGCGCACGAACGCGTTGCACGAACGGCTGCGCGCCCGCCCGGCCGCGCCGCTCGGCGGCGAGGACGAGCGGTTGCTGCGCGACTGGCTGACGCTCGCGCTCGATGTCGGCCACGACGGGTACTCGGCCACGTGGCAGCCGCCCGGCCCGCCGAGCGACCGACCGCGCGTCGACCTCGCCCCCGCCCTGGTGCTGCGCGCCCGCGGCAGCGCGGCGCTGCTCACCTACTACGAGCAGATGCTCGACGCGCTGCGCGGCGAGGGCCGCCCGCCGCTCGGGCTCGTCCAGCTGGTGGAGACGCTGGAGGCCGACGAGCGGCTTGCCTGGCTCGCCGCCGAGGGCGCCGCCAGCCCCGGGCGGCTCTCCGACGACCCGCTGTTCCCGCTGCCGGCCAATCCGGAGCAGGCGCACGTCATGGAGCGGCTGCGTCACGACAGCGGCGTGATCGTCGAGGGCCCACCGGGCACGGGCAAGACGCACACCATCGCCAACCTGGTCTCGGCGCTGCTGGCCGAGGGGCAGCGAGTGCTGGTGACCAGCCAGAAGGCGCAGGCGTTGCGGGTGCTGCGGGACAAGCTCCCCGAGTCGCTACGGCGGCTGTGCGTCTCGCTCACCGACGCCGAGGACGCCCGGACCTCCGACCTCGCGGCGAGCGTGAGCGCGCTCGCCGCCGAGAAGGCCGCCTACCATCCGGACGGCCAGGCCCGCCGGATCGACGAGGCCCGCGATCGCCGCGACGCGGCGATCGCCCGCCGCGACGAGCTCGTGGCTGCCATTCAGGAGCTGCGCGCCGCTGAGGCCGTCGGTCACCCTGAACGCAAGGTCGCTCCGGGCTGGTCGGGGACACGGGGGGCGATCGCCGCCCGGCTCCGCGGCGAGCGCGCCGAGCACGGCTGGCTCCCGCTCCCGGTCCCCCGCGACCCCGCGGGCGGGCCGCCGCCCGCGCCGCTGACCGCCGAGGAGGCCACCGAGCTCTGGGCGCTGCTACGCGCCGGCGCCGGGACGGCGCCGGGTGACGGGACGGAGGCCCACAGCCAGAGCCCGACCGCGCCCGGCACCGGTGCCCCGGGCGAGTCCGTCGGGCCGGGCAGCGACGCGTTGGACCACGACATCGGCCTCGGCCCGGTGTCCCTGCTCGGTGTCCAGGCCCTCGAGCGGCTGCTGGAACGGGAGCGGGCCGCGACGGCGGAGGCGGACACCGCCTCCAGGGCCGCCTCCGGGTCGGCCCTCGGCGAGGTGGCCGCCGCGCTCGGCGTGCTTGACACTGTCGGCCTCGACCGGCTCACCGCCGCCGTCGAGGCCGTCACCCGGACGCTGGAGGAAGCGCGCCGGACGGCCCGGCGCGCTTCCTGGCTTCCGCGCGCGCTCGACGACGCGCTCGCCGGCCGCGACGGTGCCGTGTGGGGGAAGGTCACCTCCGCGGCGCCGGCACTCGCCGAGGCAACCGAGGCGCTCGGGACGCTCGGCCTGCATGCCGTCACGCTGCCGGCCGCCGCGGTCCTGGCCCCGGCGGGCACCGGCGACCCCCTGGCGACGCCGGCCGCGCGCATGCTCGCGGCCGGTGAGGCACTGCGCCGGCATCTGGATCAGGGCGGCAGCCTGCGCCGGATGTTCCGCTCCCAGGTCCAGAGGGACGCGGCCGACCTGCTCGCCGAGTCCACGGTCGACGGCCGCGCGCCCACCACGCCCAAGCTGTTGGACCTCGTGATCGCCCGGCTGCGCGCCGAGGTCGCGATCGACGCCGCCGCCAGGGCCTGGGCGCTCGCGGGTGTGAACGTCGGCTTCGGGCCCGGCGACGCGCGCGGGCGGGGCGAGACGGCCGGCTCATCCGCCGGGTCCGACGGCGGGGGCCGTCCCGGGCAGCTCGCGGGCCAGGACGCGGCCGGCGAGCCGGGTGGCGAGGTCGTGGCCCCCGAGATCCGGCTCGCCCGGCTCACCGAGGCGCAGGACGCGCTGGGCGCCGTCGTCGCCGTCCTCACGGCCCGCGACCAGGTCCACTCCCTGCTCGCGTCGCTGGGCACCGAAACCGGCGTGCACCTGGCCGGCCCGGGCCTCGGGAGCGGCCTGGTCGACCTGGGATCGGCCGACGCGTTGCGGGCGCTGGCCGGGGCTCTGGCACTCGCCCGGCTGCGGCTCGCCGCGGCCGAGGCCCGGGCGGAGATCGAGCGGCCGCGGGCCGAGGTCGAGGCCGCCGCGGACAGGAGCGGGTTCCCCGCCGAGCTGCGCCGGCTCGCGGGCACGCTCGCGGCCCGCGATCTCGCCGGCTACCGCCTGGCGCGCGACGGGCTGCTGGCCGCGGTCGGCGCCCGGCGCGCGGCCGCCCGCCGCGAGGTCCTGCTCCGGCGGCTGAGGGGCGCCCACCCGGCACTGGCGGAACTGCTGCTCGCCCAGGCGGCCACCGGCACGGCCGGCCCGCGCGGCGCCCCCGAGCCCGTGGACGACGACGAATGGCGCCATCGGCTCGTGCGGTTCGAGGCCGCCTGGTCCTGGGGGCTGGCCGCCGGCTGGTTCACGGCCTCCCGGACTGGCCGAGCCGATCCGGGAGGAGCCCCGGGCAAGGGCACCGCCCGGCGTGGCCCGACGGGCGATGCCGGCCGGGCACCCACCCCCGGCGCGGCTGACCTCGACGCCCAGCTCGACGCCGCCGAGGACGCGGTCGCCGCCACCACCGCCGAGCTCGCCGGCGCCAAGGCCTGGAAGCACTGCCTGGAGCGGATGGGCACCCGCGAGTCGGCCGCGCTGCGCGCCTACGCGGACGCGGTCGCCGCCGGCGGCCGGTTCGCCGGCCGGCACGCCGACCGCTACCGGCAGGCCGCCAGGGAGGCGATGGCGATCGCCCAGACGGGCGTGCCCGCCTGGGTCATGCCGATCGCCGAGGTGCTCGCCACCATCCCGGCTGTCCGCGACAGCTTCGACGTGGTGATCGTGGACGAGGGCAGCCAGGCCGGCCTGGACAGCCTGTTCCTCCTGTGGCTCGCCCCACGAGTGATCATCGTCGGCGACGACCGGCAGTGCGCCCCGGCGGCCGCGCCGGGCGACACGACGCGCGTCGCTCTCACCAGCGCCGACGGGGAGGGCCTGGCCACCGCCGACGACGATGGCCTGGACCCGATGTTCCGTCGCCTGGACGCGCTGCTGCCCGACCTGCCCGGCTGGCTGCGCGTCTCGTTCACCCCCCGGTCGAGCCTGTTCAGCCTGCTGCGGACCAGGTTCGGCGAGGTCATCCGCCTGCGCGAGCATTTCCGCTGCATGCCGGAGATCATCGAGTGGTCGTCGGCGATGTTCTACCGGGACGCGCCGCTGGTGCCGCTGCGCCAGTTCGGCGCCGACCGGCTGCCTCCGCTGCGCGCCCGCTATGTGCCGCACGCCTACACCACCGGCGCCGGCGCCGCGCTGCGTAACTCGGCGGAGGCGGAGGCGCTGGTCTCACAGGTCCTGAGCTGCGCGGCCGACCCGCGTTACGACGGGGCCTCGTTCGGCGTCGTCGTCCTGCAGGGCACCGGGCAGGCGGACCTCGTCCGCTCGCTGCTCGCCGCCCGGATGTCGGCCGCCGAGCAGCAGCGCCGCCGGCTGCGGGTCGGCACGCCCCCGGACTTCCAGGGCGACGAGCGCGACGTGGTGTTCCTGTCGATGGTGGTCACGCCGGACACGGCGACCCCGGCCCTGACCAGGCAGGAGTACCAGCGGCGGTTCAACGTGGCGGCCTCGCGCGCCCGCGACCAGATGTGGCTGTTCCACTCCGTCGGCCTCGAGGACCTGCGGCCGGACGACCTGCGGCACAGCCACCTCGGCTACGTGCTGGCCCGCAGCCGTGCCCAGGAGGCGGACGCCGACGAGCCGCCGCGACTCGACCAGGTGTCCCCGGACATCCCGCATCCCCGCTTCGACTCGCTGTTCGAGCAGCGGGTCTTCCGCGAGCTCACCGCCGCGGGCTACCGCGTGCTGCCGCAGGTCGAGGTGAACGGCCGGCGGATCGACCTGGTCGTCGCGGGCGGCCGGGCCCGGCTCGCGGTCGAGTGCGACGGTGACGAGGTCGGCACGCCGGCACAGGTCGCCCACGACTTCGCCAGGGAGCGCCAGCTGCGCCGCGCCGGCTGGCCGTTCTGGCGCGTCCGCCAGTCCGACTTCGAAAGTGACCCGGCGGCGGCGCTGGCCAGTCTGTGGCCGCGCCTGTCCGCCGCCGCCATCGGCCCGGCCGGTGGCCGGGCGGGAACGCCCGAAACGGGCCCCGCCGAGCGTGCGACGGCTGGCCCAGCCGGTGCCGAGCTCATCCCCTCCGCGGGCGTCGACCGCGCCGCCGCGCCCCAGGAGGCGACGGGTGCCGCCCTCGACGAGACACCGGGCGGCGCGGGCGGGGAGGCGGGCGGGCCGTCGAGCCCCGGCGGGGCCAGCCGGGCCGACCGGACGGCGGCCGTCCGCGCCGAGCCGAGCGAACTCGCCCGCCGGTGGTCCCCGATCACGCTGTCCGAGCTCGACGGCCTGGACGACGCCCCGGCCTGAGGCGCTCCCGTTGCCGGACGCTCCGCGCCCACAGCTGAGCGCATGGGATTTCTGAGGCTGGACGGCGGGCGCCCGCCGCCCAGGAACGGGCGATGGGCGTGGAGCGGTCAGCGGCCGGCGGCGGACGGGCTGTCGGGAGCTGGGCGCCCGGTTGCCTTGCCCGCGCCGCGCGGCGCGGGATCGCGACCTGGCTGCCGGGCTCCGGCCGCCCGGGCCTCGCCATGATCGCGCGACCTCTGGCCGATGACGCCCGCGGTCTGGCCTCCGGCCGCGCGGGCTTCGTCATGATCGTGCGATCGCTGGCCGGGCGGCGGGGGCGGGCGGGACGCGGCGGTGGCCTCCTGCCCGACCGGGACTGCCGGCGTGTCGCCGTCGGTGTCCTCGTCCTCGGCCTGGTCGTTCGGGCTCACGTCGGCCGGGTCCGAGCCGGGACCGTCGCCACCGGGCGTGCGGGCGCCATGCCCGTCGACCGGTTGCCCATCGACCGCGTGTCCGTCACCCGCGGACCCATCGACGGTGTGTCCGTCAACCGGTTGCCCGTCGACCGCGGACGACTCCTGCCCGTCGCCATCCGCGTCCGCGAGGCTGGCGCCGGCAGCCAGCGGGCGGGCGGTTCCCGCGCCCGCGGACGGGCGGCCACGGCCGCCGCCATGACGACCGATGGTGTCGCGGGAGCCGTTGTCCGAGATCTCGCTGTCGATCGCCGCGTCCCGGTCGAGCCCGTCGTCGTCCTCGGGCCCGACCAGCCGGCCGAGCGCGGCGCGCGGCAGCCGCGGCCTGGGCGGCGTCTCGCTGAAGTCGGCCCGCCGCAGGCGGCAGTAAGCGGTGTGCACGCCGTTGACGACCTGGCTGATCCCGAAGTCCGCCGCCGCCGTCAGGTAGGCGAGCGCGGCCGCGCGCTCCAGTCCCAGCCGGCTGGAAAGGAAGAGCACCGCCGAACGGGCGGCCCGCCGGACCGCCTCGGTGACGTCGACGTCCAGCCCCAGCGTGAGCCAGCAGGCCTCGGTCTCGACGAACGGCTCCCGCAGCGTCCCGAGTGCCGACCGCGCGGCTGGCTCGCGCAGGGCGGTGAGCCGGAACGTCGCCCGCAGCGGCCCCTCCAGCGCGGTCAGCCCGATCTTGCCGTCTCCCGCCGAGTAGTGCGGGTCCCCGACGGCGAAGAGCGCTCCGGGCACCTGCACCGGCAGGTAGAGCCTGGCACCGACTCCCAGCTCCCGGCAGTCCAGCGCGCCACCGTGCAGTCCGACCGACGTGGACGGCATCGCAACCGCCCCGCCGTCGCCGTCGGTACCGGACTCCGCGCCGGTTTCCACAGCCACCGCCATGATTCCCATGAACGGCATGAGCGGGAAACGCACCCGCGCGCCGCCGGCCGTCGACGCGTCGAGCGCGCCGAACAGCTTGCCGCGCCGGCGCTCGACCGCGCAGAAGCTGCTGACGGTCCGAAACCCGTGCCAGTGCCGGGAGTCGGCGTCGTCGTCCGGCGGCGGCCCCTCGGGAAACTCGCCGGCGAGCAGGCCCTGCCCGTGGCGGTTGGAGATGAGGCCGTAACGGGCCCTGGGCAGGAGCGACACGACCTCGATCCGCAGCACGTCGCCGGGCTCGGCGCCGCGCACGTACACGGGGCCGGTGACGATGTGCGGGCCGTCGACGCCGAAGCGGTGGGGCATCCCGGACGCCGCGATCGCCCTGGCGTCCTCGAGGACCTCCGCCGTGGTGACGCCGTGACGGCCGAAGAACGCGTCGGGGTCGCGGCCCTGGTCCTCCAGGATGCCCTCCTGGCTGACCGTGTCGACGGTGACGGTCGCGCCCGTGTCGACGGTCAGCACCGGCCTGGTGCGCGCCGTCGGCAGCTCCCCCCAGCGGACCGTCTCCGGGGTGGACGGCAGGTAGTGCTTGCCCTCGACCTTTCCCTTCCCTGGCTGCAGTGCCACCGGCGCCCTACCGTCGCCTGGTCCCGGCCCGCCCGCCGGCGTCCGGCGGGGCGCCGGGTACCGGCCCAGGGTGCGTCCGCGGCCTCGGCCTCGAGGCATGCGCGGCCGGCACCGCCGGGCGATACGGGCGGCAGGGGATGACGAGCGGCACGGCCGTCAGAGTCCCAGCGGGATATGACGGTCAGATGTCAGCGATGTTGCCATCGACGGCATCCGTCGTGACCTTGCCGGCCGAACGCCGAGGGTGCCGCCCGGATGGAACATCGGGAGCCGCCGGCTGCCGGGTGCGGGCGTCGCGCTGGACCCGCCGAGAGCAGTGGCGACCCGCTCCGGCGGGACCGGTCGTCTGGTGGTCCGCCCGGCGGCCGGGCGTCGCTCCGGCCGCCCACCTGGCCGGCCGTGACGCCGCACACGCGGCATCCGGCGACATCACGATGACGGCCGGAAATGACGACCGGGATCGCGGCGCCGGCCGAGGGCAACCGCGCCGTATCACCGGGCCCGCGCGCCGGGCCCCGTCGACCGCGCCGCGATGGCGGCCCCGGCATCGCGCCGCCGTTTCGCGGCGGAATTCAGCCGCGCCGGGCCGGGGTATTTCGACCGGACATCGCGCGCGAAGAAACGCCAGGAAAACAATGTCCCATACCGCGGAAACGGCGCTGTTCGTCCTCCCAGGCGGAGACCGCTCTCGCGCGCCGCCGGGGCGGATGGCCCGGCCATGAGCGGGTGGTCCGCGCACCCGCGGGCGACGATTTCACAAGGAACGCCGTATTCGGCGCGAGCGGTGTACACGGTCGGCGCATGACTGTCGGCGGGCCGCGAGGCTAGAGTGCCGGGCGTGCGCCCCTCCCCAGCCGCTCACTTTCGATGACGGGCGTTGTGGCCGATCTCGGCGAGTTCGGCCTGATCAGGGCGATCACCGCCCGGTTCCCCGGCGGCGACGGGCTGCTGATCGGCCCGGGTGACGACGCCGCGCTGCTCGCCGCGCCGGACGGCCGAGTCGTGGCGACCACCGACCTGCTGCTCGAGAGCCGGCACTTCCGGCGCGACTACTCGTCCGGGTACGACGTCGGCCGCAAGGCCGCGGCGCAGAACCTCAGCGACGTGGTCGCGATGGGAGCCCGGCCGACGGGTCTGCTGCTTGGCCTGGCCGCGCCGGGCGATCTCCCGGTCGCATGGGTGCTGCGGCTCGCCGATGGGCTGCGCGACGAGTGTGCCGAGGTCGGCGCCGTCATCGCCGGCGGGGACGTGAGCTCAGCGGACCGCGTGATCCTGGCGGTCACCGCGCTCGGCGACCTGGGCGGCGCCGAGCCCATCCGGCGTTCCGGGGCGCGCCCAGGTGACCGGGTGGTGCTCGCCGGCCGCCTGGGCTGGGCGCAGGCCGGCCTGGAACTGCTGGGCGCGGGCGCGGGCGACCCCGCCGAGCTGCTCGACGCCCACCGCCGTCCCGAGCCGCCCTACGCCGCCGGCCGGGCGCTGGCGGCCGCGGGCGCGAGCGCGATGTGCGACGTCAGCGACGGCCTGCTGGCCGATGTCGGCCACATCGCCACCGCGTCGGGCATCCGCGTCGAGTTGCGCTCGGCCGCCTTCGACATCGCCGAGCCGCTGCGCGCGGCCGCCGAGCGCCTGGCCGCCGACCCGCTGCGCTGGGTCCTCACCGGCGGTGACGACAACGCCTTCGTCGCCTGCCTCCCGCCGAGCTCCGCGCTGCCGGCCGGCGTGAGCCTGATCGGCGAGGTGACCGAGGGCTCCGGTGTCCTCGTCGACGGCACCCCGTATGAGGGCCCGCAGGGCTGGGACCACTACAGACACCCCTAAATGCAAGATCGCGCCCCAGCTGGGGCGCGATCTTGACGAAAAGCACCGGCCCGCCAGGTCGCCTCACGGGGCAAGGTCGCACGTAGCGACAATTTTTAGGTCCGGGGGCCATGATGCGGACCGGTACGGTCGTGTTAACGACGCAGGCCACAGGACTGTTCCCGGCGCGGGACGGCGGGGAAAAGGTCCCTACTATGCCCAATTTTCGTCACGTAGCGTCGCTCGCCTCCGCTCCCCTCACCGGCTCGGCTCGGCGCGTGGCTCGTGGCCGCGAGTGGGGAGCCGCGGTCAGCTGGCCGGGCGGGTGAGCGTGAGCGTGCCGACCGGGTCGACGCGCGCGGTCCAACCGGGGCGGACCAGGCAGGTGGCCTCGGTGAACTCGACGACGGCAGGCCCGGCCAGCGTGTCGCCCGGGCCGAGGGCCGCGCGCGCGACCACGTCGACCTCGTGCCAGCCCCCGCCCAGGTCCGCGTGGCCGGGCTCCTCGGGCACGCGGCCGGCGCCATCCGGGTGGTTGCCCAGCCAGACGCGGCGACGGATGCGCGCGGCGGCCGGATCCGCCGGCTCGGCGGCGAGCGCGGGGCGCAGGCCGGGCGCGGTGGCCACGAGCCTGACGGCGACGACCTCGACGTCCCGGCCGGGCGCCGCGTGCCCATAGCGCTGGGCGTGGGTGTCCTCGAAGGCCGCGCGCACCGCGGCGGCGAGCGCCTCGTCCGCGCCGGCCGGATCGTCCGCGTCGCCGGGCGTCGGCGAGCCGGCGGAGACGGTCAGCTCGTGTGCCTGCCCCACGTAACGGCAGTCCACCTGCCGTTCCAGCAGCGGGCCGTCCCCGCTCTCCCCGCCCTCCCCACCATCTCCGCCGCCGGAGCTCCGGGCCGTGGCCGACACCTGGCCGGCGAGCCGGCCGAAGGCGCCCGCGAGGTCCACGTCGCCGAGCCGCCCGCGCAGCGGCGCCGTGTGGTCACGGCGCACGTCACCGAGCGCGAGCCCCAGCGCGGACAGCACGCCCGCCGCCCGCGGCACCAGCACCATCGTCATCCCGAGCGCCTCGGCGAGCGCGCAGGCGTGCGTCCCGCCCGCTCCGCCGAACGCCACCAGCGCGAGCGCGCGCGGGTCGAGGCCACGTTCGACGGAGACCACCCGCAGCGCGCGGGTCATCTCGGCGTCGGCGACGGCGACCACCCCGGCCGCGGCGTCGGTCGCCGAGAGGCCGAGCCGCGCGCCCAGCCGCTCCAGCGCGGCCGTAGCCGCCGCGGCCGACAGCGTGACCTCCCCCCCGAGGCCCGCGCCGTCGCCGAGATAGCCGAGGACGAGGTCGGCGTCGGTCACCGTCGCCGCCTGCCCCCCGTGCTGGTAGCAGGCCGGCCCGGGATCGGCGCCGGCGGAGGCCGGCCCGACGCGCAGCGCGCCGCCCGAGTCGACCCAGGCGATCGAGCCGCCACCCGCGCTGACGGAGTGCACGTCGACCGTCGGCAGCATGATCGGGATACCGGCCAGCACCGACTCCGAGGTGGTCAGTGCCCGCCCGCCGAGCACCGGTGCGACGTCGGTGGACGTCCCGCCCATGTCGAATGTCAGCAGGTCGCGCACGCCGGACAGACCAGCGACGTAGGCCGCGCCGACCACCCCGCCGGCGGGGCCGGACAGCACGCAGGTGGCCGCGTGCGCCGCGGCCTCCGCCAGCCGCGCCACCCCGCCCGACGACTGCATCACGAGCGGCTCGCCGATGCCCACCTCGGCCAGGCGCCCGCGCAGCCGGGTGAGATAGGCGGAGAGCTTCGGCGTCAGGTAGGCATCCGCGGTGGCGGTGGCGAACCGCTCGTACTCGCGGAAGGCGGGCAGCACCTCGCTGGAGGCGACGACCGTCACCCCGGGCAGCCGGGCGCGCAGGCTCTCCGCCAGCCGCCGCTCGTGCTCCGGCCAGGCGAACGAGAACAGCAGGCAGACGGCGACGGCCTCCAGGCCGTCGACGGCGGCGACCTGGTCGACCACCCGGGCGATCTCGCCAGGGGTGAGGGTCTCCAGCACCCCGCCCGGGCCGCAGCGCTCACGCACCGTGAATCGCAGCGCGCGCGGGACGAGCGGGGCCGGCCGGTCCATGGTCAGGTCGTAGAGCGACGGCCGGTTCTGTCGGCCGATCTCGATGACGTCGCGGAAGCCATGGGTGGTGACCAGCGCGGTCCTCGCGCCCGCCCGTTCCAGCAGCGCGTTGGTGGCGACCGTCGTGCCGTGGGCGAACCGCTCGACCCGCCCGGCCGGCTCCTCGGCGCGTGCCGGGGCCGCCAGGCCGGCGAGCGCCGCCGCGGCGAACGCGGACAGGACCGCGATCGACGGGTCGGCCGGCACGGAGGGCACCTTCGCGAACAGCGTCCGCCCGTCCGGCGCGACGGCGGCGAGGTCGGTGAAGGTACCGCCGACGTCGATCCCCACCCGGTAACCCGGCAGGTCCGCCGCGCGTCGCCCGTCCGTCCTGGGAGCCGCCGCGGCGCCTCCCGTGCCTTCCCGCCTGCCCACCACCACGCCGGGCAGCGTCGCACGCCGCCGCCGGCACCGGGCGCGGGGATGTCCATCCGGGCCGCGAGCGCCGGCCCGGCCGGCCGGCCGGGCCGGCGGGAGGGATGGTCGTGATGCTGGGAAACTCACATCGGCCGCGCCCGAGAGCCAACGGGTAGCCGGTCAATCACGGCAGGCGATGACGGGCGCCCGCGATGGGTGGGACGGCCGGAACGCCACGCCGCCGATGCCGCGACGGATGCCTCAGGGCAGCCCCGCGACCACGCCTCGCCACCAGCGGCCGCCCGGCCAGCGGGGGCGACGCCGGCGCGAGCGGCGTCATACTGATTTGCCGCAATGGGCCGCGCCAGGGACCTTCGGCCCGGCGAGTAGCCTGGACAGGCGGTAGCGGAAGGGCCTTTCGAAGGCCCCTTTCGGCAAAGTGAAGTCTCCACCTGGATAGAGGCGATTGGCCCCGTGACAGCACCGACGGTACCCGCGTCAGGACCTGACTTCGGAACCAACGAGTGGCTGGTGTTCGAGATCTACCAGCAGTACCTCGCGGATCCGGACAGCGTGTCACCCGAATGGCGCGAGTTCCTCTCCGACTATCACCCGAGCGCGCCCACCGCGACCGACAACACGGACCCGGAGAGCGCTCGCGCGGTCATCGCCACCACGCCAGCCGAGCCACAGAGCCCCGCCGCCCAGGCGCCCGCCGCCCAGGCGCCCGCCGCCCAGGCGCCCGCGGCCCCAGCCGCCGCCACGCCGTCCGCGCCCACCCCGGCCGCGGCCCCTGCCGCCCCGCCCGCGCCCGTGGCTCCTCCGCCGGCCCCCGTGCCCGCCGCGAAGGCGGCGCCGGCCCCCAGCGCGCCGCAGGCCTCCCCCGCCAGCCCCCCCGGTTCCGCCAATCGGGCAGCGGCCCAGACGACGCTGCGGGGCGCCGCGGCCCGGGTCGTCACCAACATGGAGACGTCGCTGCACGTGCCGACGGCAACCTCGGTGCGCGTCGTGCCGGCCAAGCTGATGATCGACAACAGGATCGTCATCAACCGCCACCTGGCTCGCTCCCGCGGCGGCAAGATCTCCTTCACCCATCTCATCGGCTTCGCGATGGTGAAGGCGCTCGTCGACTTCCCCGAGATGAACAACTCCTACGCGGTGGTCGACGGCAAGCCGGCGCTGGTCACGCCGGGGCACGTCAACCTGGGCCTCGCCATCGACCTGGTCACGTCGAAGGGCCGCCAGCTCGTCGTCGCCGCGGTCAAGGAAGCCGAGGCGATGGACTTCGCCCAGTTCTGGGCCGCGTACGAGGACATCGTGCGCCGCGCCCGCGCGGGCAAGCTCACCACCGACGACTTCACCGGCGTCACGATCAGCCTGACGAACCCGGGCGGTCTGGGCACCGTGCACTCGGTGCCGCGGCTGATGGAGGGCCAGGGCACGATCATCGGCGTCGGCTCGATGGAGTACCCGGCCGAGTTCGCCGGCGCGTCCACAGAGACGCTCGCCCGCATGGCCATCTCCAAGGTGACCACGCTGACCAGCACCTACGACCACCGGATCATCCAGGGCGCCCAGTCGGGCGAGTACCTGCGCCGGGTCCACCAGCTGCTGCTCGGCGAGGACGAGTTCTACGACGAGATCTTCCGCTCCCTGCGGGTTCCGTACGAGCCGGTCCGCTGGGTCACCGACATCCCGACCAGCCACGAGGGTGACCTCGACCACAGCGCCCGGGTGCAGGAGCTGATCCACGCCTACCGCGTGCGCGGCCACCTGATGGCGGACACGAACCCGCTCGAGTTCACCATCCGCAGCCACCCGGACCTCGACATCCGCAGCCACGGCCTGTCACTGTGGGACCTCGACCGGGAGTTCCCGGTCGCCGGGTTCGCGGGCCACCGGACGATGACGCTGCGCGACGTGCTCGGGGTGCTGCGCGACTCGTACTGCCGCCGGGTCGGCATCGAGTACATGCACATCCAGGAGCCGGACGAGCGCCAGTGGATCCAGGCCCGGGTCGAGCGCTCCGCGGAGCGGCCGGACCCGGCCGAGCAGCTGCGCGTGCTCGAGCGCCTCGGCGCGGCGGAGGCGTTCGAGTCCTTCCTGCAGACCAAGTACGTCGGCCAGCGCCGCTTCTCGCTGGAGGGCGCCGAGTCCGCGATCCCGCTGCTCGACGAGGTCCTGGCGCGGGCGGCGGGCACCGGCATGGACGAGGTCGTCATCGGCATGGCGCACCGCGGCCGGCTGAACGTGCTGGCGAACATCGTCGGCAAGTCCTACCGGCAGATCTTCGCCGAGTTCGAGGGCCACCTCGACCCGCAGACCGCGCACGGCTCCGGCGACGTGAAGTACCACCTGGGCGCCGAGGGCGTCTACAGCGGCCCGGACGGCAGGAAGGTGCCGGTCTCCGTGGTCGCCAACCCGTCGCACCTGGAGGCGGTCGACCCGGTCCTCGAGGGCGTCGCGCGCGCCAAGCAGGACATCCTGGACAAGGGGCCGGAGGGCTTCACCGTCCTGCCCGTGCTCGTGCACGGCGACGCGGCGTTCGCCGGCCAGGGCGTGGTCGCCGAGACGCTGAACCTCTCGCAGCTGCGCGGCTACCGCACCGGCGGGACCGTGCACCTGGTCATCAACAACCAGGTCGGCTTCACCACCTCGCCGACCTCGGGCCGCTCGTCGGTGTACGCCACCGACGTCGCCCGGATGGTGCAGGCCCCGATCTTCCACGTCAACGGCGACGACCCGGAGGCCTGCGTCCGGGTGGCGACGCTGGCGTTCGCCTACCGGCAGGCATTCCACAAGGACGTCGTGATCGACATGATCTGCTACCGGCGCCGGGGCCACAACGAGATGGACGAGCCGTCGTTCACCCAGCCGCTGATGTACGACGAGATCGCGGCGAAGCGCTCCGTGCGCAAGCTCTACACCGAGGCGCTCATCGGCCGCGGGGACATCACCCGCGACCAGGCCGAGGAGGCGATGAAGAGCTACCGCCTGGAGCTGGAGAAGGCGTTCGCCGAGACCCGCGACGCCACCGGCGACCGGCCCACCCCGCAGCCGCGCATCGTCACCACGGCGGAGGACGCGGCCGCCGCCGCGGCCGTCAGCACGGCGGTGCCGCTGGAGGTCGTCAAGCAGGTCATCGACACACAGGTGAACCTGCCGGCCGACTTCACCATCCACCCCCGGCTGCGCCCGCAGCTGGAGCGCCGCGCGCAGATGGTCGAGACCGGCGCGATCGACTGGGCGTGCGCCGAGACGATCGCGCTGGGCAGCGTGCTGCTCGACGGCCGCTCGGTCCGGCTCACCGGCCAGGACAGCCGGCGCGGCACCTTCGGCCAGCGCCACGCCGTGCTGGTCGACCGCTACTCCGGTGAGGACCACGTCCCGCTGCGCACCCTGCGCCGCGCCGACGGCGGCCCCGTCGGCACGTTCTACGCCCACGACTCGCTGCTGTCCGAGTACGCGGCGATGGGCTTCGAGTACGGCTACTCGGTCGCGCGCCTCGACATGCTCGTCCTGTGGGAGGCGCAGTTCGGCGACTTCGCCAACGGCGCCCAGTCGATCATCGACGAGTTCCTGTCGGCCGGCGAGGCCAAGTGGGGCCAGCGCACCGCGCTGACACTCCTGCTGCCGCATGGCTACGAGGGCCAGGGCCCCGACCACTCGTCCGCCCACATCGAGCGGTTCCTGTCCCTGTGCGCCGACGAGAACATGACGGTGGCGTACCCCTCGTCGGCGGCGAGCTACTTCCACCTGCTGCGCCGCCAGACGCTCTCGCCGGTGCGTCGCCCACTGGTGGTGTTCACGCCGAAGTCGATGCTGCGGCTGAAGGCGGCGACGTCGACCGTGCAGGAGCTGACGTCAGGCTCGTGGCGGCCGGTGATCGACGACGCGACGGTCACCGACCCGGCCGCCGTGCGCCGGGTGCTGCTGTCGGCCGGCAAGGTGCACTGGGACCTCGCCGACGCGCGGAACAAGCGGGACGACAAGGGCCAGTTCGCGCTGCTCCGGGTCGAGCAGCTCTACCCGACCCCCGGAGCGGAGGTCGCCGAGGCGCTACGCCGCTACCCGAACGCGACCGACATCGTCTGGGTCCAGGAGGAGCCGGCGAACCAGGGCGCCTACCCGCACATGGGCCTGCACCTGCCGGAGCACCTGCCGGCCGGCCTGCGGCTGCGCCGGGTCTCCCGCAAGGCCTCGGCCGCCCCCGCGTCGGGCTCGTCGAAGGTCCACGAGAAGGAGCAGCGCGCTCTCATCGAGGCCGCCTTCGCGGCCTAAGGCGGTGGCGCGTAGGACCTGGGATCCGGCGGGGCGGTTTCGGCCCGCCGGATCCTGGCGTTCCGGGACGGCCAGGGTTTGCTGGCACGGCCCCGGGCACCGCAACGCGGGGTAGGACAAGCCGGCCCGGATGCCCCCGGCGGGCCGGCGAGGATGGAACGTCACGGCGATCGGTGGGCGAGGGAAGCGAGCGGGCGATGTACTTCACCGACCGGGGGATCGAGGAGCTGGCCGCGCGCCGCGGCGAGGAGACCGTCACCCTCGAGTGGCTCTCCGACGCCCTGCGTACCTTCGTCGACGAGCACCCCGAGCACGAGGCCGCCATCGAGTCCCTGGCCACCTGGCTGGCCCGCCCCGACGACGATCCCGACCTTTAGGACGCAGTTCCGCCGGCCGGGCAAGAAGAGAAAACAAAACGGGCGGTTTCGAGCGCCAGAATAGCGCTCACGCGCGAGCCGATTACCACCCCGCCGCGGTTTGCCGAAATTGTCTGCTATGCATGACGGATGCGGGCATATATTGACGAGTCGTACGAGGCCGGACCGAACGGCCTCTACGTCCTCGCGGCCGTCGTCGCCCATGACGACGACGCCGAGGTCCGCGAGGCCATGTTGGCCCTGCGCGAACGCTGGCGTGGGACGGCGAAGCTCCATTTCCGCGACGCGGAGCCAGCCCGTGTAACCGCATACCTGGACGCCGTGGCGGCAATGGATCGACCGAAGATCGTAGTCCTCACCCGGCCATGTATCCGGCCAGAACGTGCCAGCCGCAAGGCGATGGAACGATTTCTTTGGGAACTGAAAGGTCGAGTCGATGCCATCGCGATCGAATCACGTGGCAAACAGCAGAATCGCGACGACGCGACCATACTGGCAGCCTTACGAGAACGGATCGGCAGGTTTCGCTACGACTTCCCGCTGGGCACCGAGGAACCAACACTCTGGGTGTCCGACATTCTGGCTAGCGGGGTCTTCCACGCCCACCGACGAGACGAGGCCTGGATACTCGGTCGTCTCGGCAAGATAGAGCAGCACGTGGTAGATGCTCATTGAAGGACCTAGCTCAGACAGCGCGAACGCCGGGGTCCCACCACCGCGGGCTCACCCGGCGCCACTTTCGGCAAGTCAACACCTGCCAACGCCGACCAGTATACGCGGGTATACGGCTCACGCCGCAAGGCCTCACCGGGTCAGGGCGAGCCGGCCGACGGTCTTGCTCTGAGCGACGACGGGCGCGCCGGAGGTCACACGGCCACGGTGACGGTGTTCGACGGCGCTCCTCTGCCGGCGCTGTTCGACCCGGCGATCCGGAACTCGTACGCATGACCGGCGACCAGCTGCTGGACGGTGTAACACAGCTCCTTGATCGGGTAGGGCATCGTCGTCCACGCCTCGCTGGCGGTCACGTCCCGGGACTCCAGCACGTACTCGGCGGCGTCCTTGGCCGCCTGCCAGCACAGGTCGGCCGTACCCTGGCCGGGCGCGGCGGTCAGGCCGGCCACCGCACCAGGCAAAGGCATTCCCGGGGCGACCGAGGCCGTCACGGTGTTCGACGGGGCTCCCCTGCCGGCGCTGTTCGACCCGGCGATCCGGAACTCGTACGCATGACCGGCGACCAGCTGCTGGACGGTGTAACACAGCTCCTTGATCGGGTAGGGCATCGTCGTCCACGCCTCGCCAGCGGTGACATCGCGGTGGTCGAAAAGGTAAAGGTTCGCTCCCGACGCCGCGTGCCAGCACAACTCGACGGTCGCCGCGCCAGGCACGGCGGCCAGGCCATTCACCGCGCCGGGCAGGGGCGGGCCCGCTGTGACGGTGACGGTGTTCGACGGTGCGCCCCTGCCGGCGCTGTTCGACCCGATAATCCGGAACTCGTACGCATGTCCGGTGAGTAGCTGTTGAACGGTGTAGCACAGCTCCTTGATCGGGTAGGGCATCGTGGTCCACGTCTCGCCGACGGCCACGTCCCGGGACTCCAGCACGTACTCGGCGGCGCCGTCGGCCGGCTGCCAGCACAGCCGCGCGGTTCGGGTGCCGCTGGAACCGATGAGCCCGGCGACCGCTCCCGGCGGTGTGCCCGTCGGGAGCGGATCAGCGCCCGATTCGAGCACCGTGCCGCCGGCGGTGGTCGTGAGCGCGCCCGGCGCTCGTGCCGGCGGCCTGGCTGGGTCGGACGGCCCACCGGCGTCCACCCGCGGCGCGAGCAGCCCCGTGGCCGCCGCCGCGAGTGCCGTCGCGAGGATCACGGCCGGCAGCCGCCGGCTACTGAACAGCCAGCCGCGCAGCAGGCCCGCCGCCAGGCCGATCTGGGTGGCCACGGCGGTGCTCAGCCGGCCACCAGGGCGCCGGCCGCTGGCGGGCGTCACCACCGCTGGATCCTCCCAATCCGGGTTCTGAGCCCCACCGATGACGAGCGGCACAGGAAAGAACGGCCACGGGCGGCGGCCGAACAAGCGACCACCGCCACACGTGGCACCGCCAGAGGCAGATGTAGCGGCGACCGCGCCAAGCCGCCAGCGTGTTCGCCTTCCGATCCCAGCATAATTGCCTCGAACTGTCCAATATCCACGCAGTCTCTAGCCTATTGTCAGCTTTGCATTCCCGACAGGAGCCCGGATCGGCATCCGGCGAGTTCACGGGATGCGGTGGGTGCTCGGGCTGGGCCGTCGAACGGCGGAACTAAGGGGGCGAAGCAGACCGTGACCGCTGACGTCGACGGGTCGGGCGGCCGCGTGGTGGCCGGCCGGTACCGGCTGCTCGAAAAGCTTGGTTCCGGCACGCATGGCACCGTGTGGCGGGCGTTCGACGGCGTTCTGGAGGTACAGGTCGCCGTCAAGGAACTGCGGCTGGACAACTCGGCTGGCGACGCCGACGACCACCTAGCGTTCACCCGGGTCGAACGTGAGGCTCGCATCGTCGCGAAGCTGCGAGATCATCCGCATGTCGTCACGGTGCTCGACGTCGTCTCGGATGGTGGCCTGCCATGGATCGTCATGGAACTCGTCGAGTCGAGGTCACTCGCGCAGCTGGTGCGCGCGACCGGCCCGCTGCCGCCGGAGAGGGTCGCGACCATCGGAGTGGCGGTGCTCGCCGCGCTCGTCGCGGCGCATGGCCTGGGTATCACCCACCGGGACGTCAAGCCGGCGAACATTCTGATCGGCGACGGAGGCCGCGTGGTACTGGCCGATTTCGGAGTGGCGTCCCACGACGGGCAGCCGACGATTGCCGGCGGCCCGGTGGGCACTCTCGCCTACATCGCGCCGGAGCAGTTCGCCGGCGTGCGGGGGAAACCGGCCGGCGACCTGTTCTCGCTCGGTGCCACGCTCTACTTCGCCCTGACCGGCGCATCCCCCTTCAGCCGGTCGACCGAGGCGGCGACGATCGAGGCGGTGCTCCACCACGTTCCCACCCGCCCGGCCGGCCCGGATCGTTTGGTGGATGCCGTGTTGGGGCTGCTGGTGAAGGACCTCGCCGGCCGGATCACAGCGGACGAGGCCGCCGCCGCCTTCACCGCCGTCGCCGCGGAGCAGGCGCCAGCCGCCGCCGCGCGGGCGCCGGTGGCCGGCCTGACGGGTTCGTCACCATCGGGCCCCCAGGCTGGGCCGGGCCTTCTGGGCATACCGGGCACGGCCGCCACGTCGCCCGGACACGGGGCGGAGCAGGTCGGCCCGACGGGGGGACCCAGTACCGAGCCGGTCACGGCGACGGGGCCGCGGGCGCGGCCATCCGGGCTTGGCCCGGCCGGCCTCGCCCGGTCCGACCGGTCCGCGCTCGACCGAGCGGTCGGCGGGTTCCTGCTGGCCGCCACCGTGGTGCTCGCGCTCGCTCCGTGGCCGGCCGCGAGCCTCGCTGGCCTCCCCTGGTGGGGCTACTCGGCCGCGGCCGTCATCACCGTGTTCTTCGGCTCCTGGGCGGTCGCCTTCGGCACCGTCCTGATCCGGCCGTCCGCGCTCAGACGGTGAGGACGAGCTTGCCGAAGATCTCGCCCTGGGCCATGCGCTCGAAGGAGGCGCGGGCGTCGGCCAGGGGGCGGACGTCGTCGATCAGCGGCCGCACGCCCGTGCGGTCGAGGAAGTCGACGAGGGCGGCCAGTTCGTCACGGGTGCCCATCGTCGAGCCGACGATGTTGAGCTGTAGGAAGAACACCCGGTTCAGCTCGGCCGGCGGGTTCGGGCCGCTGGTCGCGCCGGAGCAGACGACGATGCCACCCGGGCGCAGCGACTTCAGCGAGTGGCTCCAGGTGGCCGCGCCGACGGTCTCGATGACCGCGTCGGCCCTGGCCGGCAGCCGGGCACCCGACTCGACCGCGGCGTCGGCACCCAGCTGCAGCGCCCGCTTGCGCTTGGTCTCGTCGCGAGAGGTGACGAAGACGGTGTGGCCGGCGGCCTTGGCGAGCAGCAACGCGGCCGTGGCGACGCCGCCGCCCGCGCCCTGGATGAGCAGCGTGCCGCCGCCCCCGGCGGACAGCCCTGACTTGGTGAAGACCATCCGGTAGGCGGTGAGCCAGGCCGTCGGCAGGCAGGCCGCCTCCGCCCAGGAGAGCGACGCGGGCTTGGGCACGAGGTTGCGGGTGGGTACCGCGACCCGCTCGGCCAGCGTGCCGGGGTGCAGCTCCGAAAGCAGCGTTCGCTTCGGGTCCAGGGTCTCGTCACCGCCGCCGGCCGCGGGATCGCCGATCACCGCGTGGACGATGACCTCGGTGCCGTCGGCCGTCACGCCCGCGCCGTCGCAGCCCAGGATCATCGGCAGGCGCTCGGCAGGCAGGCCGACGCCGCGCAGGCTGAACAGGTCATGGTGGTTGAGAGCGGCGGCCCGCACCGAGACGGTCTCCCAGCCGTCCGGCACGGCCGGCTCCGGCTGCTCTCCCACGGCCAGACCGGCCAGCGGGTCGGACGGGTTGATCGTCACTGCGGCGGCGGCAAGCACGGACAAACCGTAGGGCGCCGAGTCAGGCGACGCCACCGGAAGTCCCGGGTCAACAGGACAGCTGGTGTCCAGTACCGGTCGATGGGGGGAGGCTGGGTCGCGGTCTGTCGCCGGATGTGCTGGACTCGTCATCATGGTGGCTCTTGAACCGACGTGGCCCCCGACCGGTCCCGTGGACGCGGGCCTCCCGACAGCTCAGCCGTCCATGCCACCGACCCGCGCGGCGCGCCCGCTGACGGCCGAGCCCGCCGAGGCGGCGCCGGCCGCTACACAGCCCCAGGCCGCCGCGCAGCCCGCGGCATCCGAGCCCGCGGCGGCGCCCGGACGGGAACGGTCGACGCGCGGGCCACGCTGGCGCCGCCGCCGGCTGGTGCTCGACCCGGAGCCGCCGACGCTGACGTTCACCGAGGACGGCCGCCCGGTGATCACCGTGACCCCGACCGACTTCGTGGCCTGTTCCTACAAAAGCTGCGGGACGTTGCGCCCGATCGAGGAGGTCACCGCGAAGGCGCCCTGCCCGGGCTGCGGCAGGCGTTAGTTAGGCAGGGCGCCGCGCGCCCTGCCTAACGCGCCTCCGCCTTACCGGCGGGCGACGCCGTCCGCCTTGGCCGCGGCCGCGACCGCGGCGGCGACCGCCGGGGCGACGCGGGTGTCGAACGGGCTCGGGATGATGTGGTCCGGCGCGAGCTCGTCGGCGATGACGTCGGCGAGCGCGCGGGCCGCCGCGAGCTTCATGCCCTCGGTGACCCGGCTCGCCCGCACGTCCAGCGCGCCCCTGAAGACACCGGGGAAGGCGAGCACGTTGTTGATCTGGTTCGGGAAGTCGCTCCGGCCGGTGGCGACGATGCTCGCGTACTTGCGGGCGACCTCCGGCTGGACCTCCGGGTCGGGGTTGGCCATCGCGAAGATGATCGAGCCCGGCGCCATGGTCGCGACCGCCTCCTCGGGGACGGTGCCCGAGGACAGGCCGATGAAGACGTCTGCCCCGGCCAGCGCGTCGTTGATCGAACCCGTCAGCCCGGTCCGGTTGGTGACGGCCGCGATGTCCGCCTTGACCGACGTGAGGTCGCCCCGGTCGGCGTAGATGATCCCCTTACGGTCGCCGACCGCGATGTCGCCGATGCCGGCGGCGAGAATGATGCGGGTCACCGCGATGCCGGAAGCACCCGCGCCCGACACGACAACCCGCAGGTCCGACAGCTGCCGGCCGGTCACCCGGGCGGCGTTCTCCAGCGCGGCGAGCGCGACGATGGCGGTGCCGTGCTGGTCGTCGTGGAAGACCGGGATGTCGAGACGCGCCTGCAGGCGCCGCTCGATCTCGAAGCAGCGGGGCGCGGAGATGTCCTCGAGGTTGATCCCGCCGAAGCTCGGCGCCATCCGGGCGACCGTGTCGATGATCTCATCGGCGTCCTTGGTGTCCAGGCAGATCGGCACCGCGTCGACACGGGCGAAGTGCTTGAACAGGGCCGCCTTGCCCTCCATGACGGGCATGGCGGCGGCCGGGCCGATGTCACCGAGGCCGAGCACGGCGGTGCCGTCGGTGACCACGGCGACCAGGTTGCCGCGCCAGGTGTAGTCCTCGGCGAGGGCCGGCGTCTCCTCGATCGCCAGGCACACCCGGGCGACGCCGGGCGTGTAGGCGAGGGAGAGGTCGTCGGCGTTCGCCAGTGGCGACGTCACTTCGAGCGCGATCTTCCCGCCGCGGTGCAGCGCGAACACCGGGTCGTCGTCGGACACCCGCGGGCTCACGGGAACGGGCATGGCGCCCGCGACGGCACTGGAGGACTGGTCGAGGATCGGGTGGTCTGCGGTCGCTGTCACGGAAGTGCTCCTGGGTACGGGCGGCCCGGCTGCCTACGTACGGCCCGGGGTCGTCGAGGGGCTGTTGTCTGCGGTGGTCCGGGGGTCGCCCATCGTGAGAGGTGATGCCGGGCACAGCCCGGCGTCCGGGGCCGGCGGGCCGTCCCCGTGGGCGGAGCTCTCAGCCGCGAGGAGATGACCTGAGCGGCTCACCCGCCAGTCTGCCGCGCGGACCAGCGGGAACCCCGGCGGCAAGCGGGTGAGCCGGCGGGGGTAGGACCGGGGGTCGCCCGGGGCACCTTCAAATATTGCACGTCAGCGCCGGTATGCGGCGGGCGGTCGGCCAGATGCAATCGTTCGACTACACATGACGATCACACCGACGACATCTGGTCGAAATGTCTTGCAACGTTGCCGAAGCATGCATGTAGCACTACTGACACGTAACCACGCTTGGGTGAAGGCCCAGGACGTGCGCCGCCGTTGTCGCCTGCCCACCCGAGTACGGACATACGGAACGGGCAACCCGAACCTCCCAGCCGACCTCCCAGATCGATTCGCGATCCGGCAGGAACCCCGGCTTCGCGGTCCGGCAGGGACCCCGGGCCGCGCGTCGTGACGGGGGGTGCATCCAGCGCCAACCAGCCAGCCAGGGGTCTGCTGGCCGGGCAGCCGATGAGCGTGTGCTCACCTGCCCGCGAGCCGACCGCCAGCCTGGGCCAGGGCGGTGGGGCCGTCCGCACCGGGAACTGGCTGGAACTGGAGAGGATCGGCATGCGCCTTCGAACACACCGGATCATGGGCGGCGGCGTGGGCCGCCGGGCCGCGCGCAGGGCGGTGGCCGCGACCGCGGCGGCCGGCCTGCTCGCCGTCCTCGCCGCCTGTGGCGGTGGCGACGACTCGTCGGACGGTGGCGGCACGACGGCGGCGCCCTCCGCGAATCCCTCCGTCGCGGCCACGCTGCCCGCCAAGTACGCGGGCGGCACCCTCAAGGTGGCCTCGGACGCGTCCTACGCGCCGAACGAGTTCTTCGACACGGACGGCAAGACCGTGATCGGCATGGATGTCGACCTGATCAAGGCCCTCGGCGCCGCGCTCGGTGTCAAGGTCGAGGTCGAGAACGCCGGCTTCGAGGACATCATCCCGGGGCTCGCCGCCGCCAAGTACGACATCGGCATCTCGTCGTTCACCGACACCAAGGAGCGCGAGCAGGTCGTCGACTTCGTCACGTACTACTCGGCCGGCACCTCGTTCTTCACCAGCGCCGCCAAGCCGGCCACCCTGACCGGGCTGGACGACCTCTGCGGCCTGACCGTCGCCGTCGAGACGGGCACCGTCCAGGCCGACGACGCCACCGCGCAGGACACGAAGTGCAAGAGCGCCGGCAAGCCGGGCGTGACCGTCCAGGCCTATCCGGACCAGAACCAGGCGAACCTGGCGCTGACCGCCGGCCGGGCGCAGGTGTCGATGGCCGACTCGCCGGTCGCCGACTACCAGGTGAAGCTGTCCGAGGGCAAGCTCAAGCTGGTTGGCACGCCCTACGGCACGGCTCCGTACGGCATCGCGGTGCCGAAGAACTCGGGCCTCGCCGAGCCGCTGCTGGCGGCGCTGAAGGCGGTCATGGCGGACGGCTCGTACCAGAAGACGCTGGAGAAGTGGGGCGTGCAGGAGGGCGCCATCACGGACCCGAAGATCAATGGCGCTCTCAGCTGACAAGGCGCCAGGCGGTGAGCCGGGGGCGCAGGCCCCCGGCTCACCGGCCGCCCCGGTGACCGGGGCGGCCGGCGCCGGCGCGTCGACGGCCGATGTGATCAAGGCGGTTCCGGTCCGCCACCCGGGACGCTGGGTGGGCGTCGCCGTCCTCGCCCTCCTCGCCGCGATGCTGGTGCACGCCCTGGTCACCAACGAGGCCTTCCACTGGGACATCGTCTGGAAGTACCTGTTCTCCGAGCAGATACTGCGCGGCCTGTGGGCGACGCTCTTCCTGACGCTCTACGCGATGGCCATCGGCGTGGTCGGCGGAGTGCTGCTCGCCATCCTGCGGCTGTCGCCGAACCCGGTCCTGCGCTCGGCCTCCTGGCTGTACACGTGGTTCTTCCGCGGTACGCCGGTGATGATCCAGATTCTGTTCTGGGCATCGATCGGCGCGCTTTACCCGAGGCTGTCGATCGGCGTCCCGTTCGGCCCCGAGTTCGCCTCCGCCGAGTCGAACACGCTCATCCCGCTGCTGGGCGCGGCCGTCCTCGGCCTCGGGCTCAACGAGGCGGCGTACATGGCCGAGATCGTGCGCGCCGGCGTCGGCGCCGTCGACACCGGCCAGGCCGAGGCCTCGCAGGCGCTCGGCATGAACCAGGCGCAGACGATGCGCCGGATCGTGCTGCCGCAGGCGATGCGGGTGATCATCCCGCCGACCGGCAACGAGACCATCTCGATGCTCAAGACGACGTCGCTCGTCAGCGTCATCGCCTACACCGAGCTGCTCTACGCCGCCCAGATCATCTACAGCCGCAACTTCCAGACCATCCCGCTGCTGATGGTCGCCGCGATCTGGTACCTGGCGGTCACGTCGGTGCTCAGCGTCGGCCAGTACTTCCTGGAACGGCACTACGACCCGGCTGGCCGCAACAGGGTGGGTCCCAGCCGTCCGATGCGCCGCGACCAGAGCGGGGTGGTCACGTGACCAGCGAGATCCCGGCCGAGGCGGAGAACGGCACGCCGATGGTGCTCGCCGAGAGCATCCGCCGCTCCTTCGGCCACAACGAGGTGCTCCGCGGGATCGACCTGCGGGTCGAGCCCGGCGAGGTGCTCTGCCTGATCGGGCCCTCGGGCTCGGGCAAGACGACCATGCTGCGCTGCATCAACCACCTGGAGAAGATCGACTCGGGCCGGCTGTGGGTGGACGGCGACCTGGTCGGCTACCGGGAACACCGCGGCCGGCTGCACGAGCTGCGCGAGCGCGAGGTCTGCCGGCGCCGCGCCGACATCGGCATGGTCTTCCAGCGCTTCAACCTGTTCGCCCACATGACGGCGCTGGAGAACATCATGGAGGCGCCCTTGCGGGTGCGTCGGGAGAAACGCTCCGAGGTCGAGAAGCGCGCCCGTGCCCTGCTGGACCGGGTTGGTCTCGGGAACCGATGCGAGGCCTACCCGTCCCAGCTCTCAGGCGGGCAGCAGCAGCGGGTCGCGATCGCCAGGGCACTGGCGATGCGGCCCAAGCTGATGCTGTTCGACGAGCCGACCTCGGCACTCGACCCCGAGCTCGTCGGCGAGGTGCTCGACATCATGCGGGGGCTCGCGGCGGACGGCATGACGATGGTCGTCGTCACCCACGAGATGGGCTTCGCCCGCGAGGTGGCCGACACCGTCGTCTTCATGGACGGCGGTGTCGTCGTCGAGAGCGGCCCGCCCGGCCAGGTGCTGGTCGACCCCCAGCACGAGCGGACCAGGTCCTTCCTGTCCAAGGTGCTGTGACCAGCAGCGTCGGGCTGGTGACGTTCCAGCGCAACGCAACCGTGCTGGCGCGGAGGCGCCCAGCACGGTCACCCGCCGCCGGAGCGTGCAGGACCCGGGGCAGGGCTGGCGCGGGGGCACTTCGCTTCGCTCGTGCGGGGGTGCGCTCCGGATTGTCACGGGAAGGACACTATTTTGACCTGAACGCTGGGGTCTGAGCGGGTTCGGCGCGGGCTGAGGGGGGTGCCGTGCCTACGGAGTCACACCGTGGTGGGGTCGGCGGGGAGACTGCGTACGGACCGGCGGCTGAACCGGTACGGTCCGCAGGCGTGGATGTCACCGAACTGTCCGTACCGGACGCGTGGGTCTTCACCCCCCGCCAGCACACCGACGGCCGCGGCACCTTCCTCGAATGGTTCCGCGTCGAGGCGCTGGAGAAGGCCGTCGGCCACCCGCTCCGGCTCGCCCAGGCCAACCACAGCGTCAGCAGGGCGGGGACGCTGCGCGGCGTGCACTACGCGGATGTGCCGCCCAGCCAGGCGAAATACGTCACATGTGTGTCCGGGCGGGTGCTGGACTGCGTGGTGGACATCCGCTCCGGCTCGCCGACGTTCGGCCGATGGGACGCGGTCGTCCTCGACGACGTGGACCGCAAGGGGCTCTACCTCTCCGAGGGCCTGGGGCACGCGTTCGTCGCCCTCACCGACGGCGCGCAGGTCTCCTACCTGTGCTCCACCTCGTACAGCCCGGGACGCGAGCATGGCGTGCACCCGCTGGACCCCGATCTTGGCCTGCCCTGGCCGGCCGACCTGACCCCGCTGCTGTCCGACAAGGACGCTGTCGCGCCGACCCTGAAGGAGGCGGACGCCGCCGGGCTGCTGCCCCGGTACGCCGACTGTCTGGCCTTCTACGCCGACCTGCGGAACCAGGCCGGCCGGGGCCAGTAGCGCAGCACCACCCGGCCGAGCACGTCGCCGGTGGCGATCATGCCGAAGGCGGCGCTGTCGGTGCCGACGCCCACGTTGTCCGAGCGCAGCCACCAGCCGCCGTCCTCGTCGCCGAAGGCGACGCGTTTCACGCCGAGCCCGCGGCCCGCGGGCAGCCGGGCGACGACCACATCACCCGGGCGGGGCTCGCGGCCCCACCAGACCAGGCAGGCGTCGCCGTCACGCAGTGTCGGCGCCATCGACGCGCCGCGAACGGAGACCGCCCTCACGGGAACCGAAGGCCGCACAAGGGTAGGTTGCCAGAAGGTGGGGACACGGGCCGCCGCCCCCCGTACGACGCCACCGCGGCGGACGGGTAAACGGTCTGTCTCGCGCCGAGGCGCCGCCCGTGCCCCCGACGGACGAACGTGCGAGGAAGGACGGCGGCATGAGCCTGCTGCACCCCACCACCCGGGTGAGCGCGCACTGCGACCTGCCCTGCGGCGTCTACGACCCGGCGCAGGCCCGAGTCGAGGCCCAGTCGGTCAAGGCGATCCAGGAGAAGTACCAGGGGAACGAGGACCCGGTGTTCCGCTCCCGGGCACTGTCCATCAAGGAGGAGCGCGCCGACCTGGTCAAGCACCACCTCTGGGTGCTGTGGACCGACTACTTCAAGCCAAACCACCTGGAGAAGTACCCGCAGCTGCATGACCTGTTCTGGCAGGCCACCAAGGCCGCCGGCGCCGCCGGCGCGAAGGCCTCGGTAGACCCGGCGGACGGCCAGAAGCTGCTCGACAAGATCGATGAGATCGCGAAGATCTTCTGGGAGACCAAGGCCGCGGCCTGATCCTGGGGCGCGACCATGTCGCCGGCCTCCGGTCATTCGACCGGAGGCCGGCGACGTCTGTTTGGGGCGAGCTCCCGGAAGTGGAGGCAGGTCAGTGATTCGTTCGGCCGAGCCGGATGACGTGCCGGTCGTGCTGGAGCTGGTGCGGGCGCTCGCGGAGTACGAGCGGGAGCCGGACGCGGTGAGGATGACCGAGCCCGACCTCACCGAGGCGCTCTTCGGGGACCCGCCGAAGGCGGCGGCACTCGTGGCCACGGCGGACGGCCCGGACCTCGCCGCCGGTAGGGCACCGGTAGTGGGGTTCGCGATCTACCACGAGACGTTCTCTACCTGGACGGGACGCACGGGGACATTCCTCGTCGACCTGTTCGTCACGCCGGAACACCGTCGCGCCGGCCATGGCCGGGCCCTGCTCGTCGCGCTGGCGGCCATGGCGCGCGACCGCGGCCACCCGCGACTGGAGTGGGACGTGCTGGACTGGAACACCTCCGCGCACGACTTCTACCGATCGCTCGGTGCCGCTCCCCAGCAGGGCTGGACGACCTGGCGGCTCGACGCCGACGCCCTCGCCGCCCTCACCGGGAGCGCATAGGCCAAAGGGGGCGCGAAAATGGCGAAGCCTCGCGCCCCCGGAGGCCATCAGGCAGCCCCTGGCCGCGGCCGGGGAACACCCCCGCACCTGGACGCCTTTTTATAAACGGGGTCCGGAATCACACACCAGGCTCACCACCCGGGCTGGCAAGGTGCCAAACACTTCCGATCACCCGACCTGCGCCACCGGGGCAACGCTGGGTACCGTGGGGACGGCGAGCGGCACGGAGTCGGGCGTCGAGCGCGGCCGTGGTGGTTCGGCACGCGGCGCTGCGCGCCCGCCTGGTCCTGGTTGGTGCCCCGCGGGCCCACGACAGGCCCGAGAACCGCTCCCCGGGGCTCCCGCCGCTCGGACGGGGGCGGCGCCAGGTGCGGGGCTCTCATGGGCCGTCGGTGGCGTGTGCCGGGGAGGCGGCATGCTGGATACGCCATCGATGACCACCATGACCCGGGGCCACGCTGGCGCGGTCGTGGGTTGACCGGGCGGTGGCCGGCAGTCGACAGCCGGATGCCCGCCGCGACGAGCCGGCATCGAAGCCGGATGATGTAGGCGGGCGGTTCTACCCGGGAGCCTCGACGCGACCGGACAACAACCACCACCAACGGCGAGGCCCGCCGTTGGAACGACGTAGTCACTGGGGGTAGAACGTGGATCCGACGCCTTCGGCCGGCGGCACGGTGAGCTCCGGCGGTGTCCACGGTGGCGGGCTGCGCGATGTCGTGCAGCTCACCCTCCCGGCCGCGAGCGCGTACCTGACGGTCCTGCGCACCGCGACGGCATCCCTCGCCGCCCGGCTGGATTTCACCCTCGACGACATCGAGGACCTGCGGATCGCCGTGGACGAGGCCTCCGCGCTGCTCCTGGTGTCGGCCGTGCCCGGCTCGGCGCTGGAGTGCGTGTTCGCGCTCTCGCCTGGCGTGATGCGGGTCACAGTCTCGGTGGACAGCCTGGACGGCGAACCGCCGTCGAAGGACACCTTCGCCTGGACCGTTCTGGACGCACTCGCCGGTGAGGTGTCCAGCTCGACCGGCCCCGGTCAGCGGGTGACCATCGAGCTGGCGAAACGACAGGGCGCCCGCGCCGACCTCGGCGAGCCGCCGGCGGGCCACGTGCGCAGCCGCAGCGCCGAATCGACCGAGCTTGGCCAGGGTGCGAAGCTCGGTGCCGTGGGAACGTCATGACGTCGCCAGGACGTACCCCGACCACCCCGCGCGACCGGGTGCCGGCCCTGAGCCAGCGCGCCGGCGGGCCGGACGAGGCGCTTGCCGACCCGCCCGAGTCCGCGAGCGCGCGGCCTCCGCGGCCCCAGCCTCCCCGCGGCGACGCCGAGACGGCCATGCTGGCGAGCCAGACGCCGCCCAGGGCCGGTGAGGACGACCTCAAGCCCGAGGATGCCGTGACCGACACCGGAACCGAGCGGCCCGGCGTGGACGAGCCCAAGGGCGAGACACCCGAAGCCCCGGAGCGGGACGAGCACACGCCGGACCGGACCAGCTCCCCCGACCGGGCGCACGCGCGCGTGTTGTTCGCCCGGCTGGCCGAGCTGCCCGAAGGGGACAGCGAGCGATCGCAGATCCGTGACCAGCTGGTCCGGATGCACCTGCCGCTCGTCGAGTACCTCGCCCGCCGGTTCCGCAACCGCGGCGAGCCGCTGGACGACCTCGTCCAGGTCGCCACCATCGGCCTGATCAAGTCGGTCGACCGGTTCGACCCGGAGCGCGGCGTCGAGTTCTCGACCTACGCGACGCCGACCATCGTCGGCGAGATCAAGCGGCACTTCCGGGACAAGGGCTGGGCGATCCGGGTTCCGCGGCGGCTGCAGGAGCTCAAGCTGTCGCTGACGAAGGCGACCTCGGAGCTGTCCCAGTCGCTCGGCCGGTCACCGACGGTCGCCGAGATCGCCGCCCACCTCGAGATGAGCGAGGAGGAGGTGCTCGAAGGGCTAGAGTCGGCCAACGCGTACTCGGCTGTCTCGCTCGACGCACCCGACTCCGGCGACGACGAGTCGCCGGCCGTCGCGGACACGCTCGGCGTCCAGGACGAGTCCCTGGAGGGCGTGGAGTACCGCGAGTCGCTCAAGCCACTGCTGGAGAAGCTTCCGCCGCGCGAGAAGCGCATTCTGCTACTGCGTTTCTTCGGGAACATGACCCAGTCCCAGATCGCCACGGAGCTGGGGATCTCCCAGATGCACGTCTCGCGCCTGCTCGCGCGCACCCTGGCCCAGCTGCGCCGCGGTCTCCTCGAGGACGGTTAGGGCCAGCGCGCCGGGGTTCCTGCCGGATCGCGGAGCCGGGGTCCCTGCCGGATCGCGGAGCCGGGGTCCCTGCCGGATCGCGGAGCCGGGGTCCCTGCCGGATCGCGGAGCCGGGGTCCCTGCCGGATCGCGGAGCGATCTGGGAGGTCTGCTGGGAGGTCTGCTGGGAGGTCCCGGACGCTCCCGCCAGCCCGTGTTCAGGGCCTTGCGGGCTCAGGCCTTGGGGTCGCGGTCGGAGGAGCGGCGCAGCCCTGCGACCGCCAGAGCGAGAAGGACCGCCACGGCGACCACCAGCAGCGGGATGCCATAGGCGTAGAGACCATTCTGGATCATCGCGGCGCCGACCGGCACACACAGCAGCTGGATGACGATGACCGGGGACTTCGTCGCGGCGCGGTTGACCATGAGCGTGCGGGCGAGTACCAACACCACGAGTCCGCACCCGAGCGACAGCACACCACCGAACTCCGCGCGAGCAAGGTCGTCAATGCCGTTCCCGAAGCCCCGTATGACCTGGAAAGCGCCCAGGCCCACGAGCAGCAGGCCCTCGGCCGCTACCAGCGCCGCGGCCACCGTCAGCGCGGGCGGAGCCGCCGCCAGCGCGGTCGCTGTCTCGCGTGCCCAGGCTCCCGGTCGAGCACCCGGCGTCTCGCCACTTCCCATGGCGTTGACCTTACGGCGCCGCCCCCAGGCCGATTCCGCTCACATGCCCCGCGGCCGGTCCGCATGGTGTGAGGCGAGGGCAGAACGACGGTTCTGCCGCTCCGTTGCCACCAGGTGACGCAGACGCGTCTATCAAGCAACAGCACGCTCCGTTTCACGCCTTGGCGACATTCCGATACTTCGCTGTCATTGTGAGACATTCCGCATGCCGGCGCCGGAAAGCGGCAGGGTACTACCGTGGTGAGCATGCGAGGGCTCCTGGTCGTCAATCCCGCCGCGACGACGACCACGGAACGGGTCCGCGACGTCCTCGTCACGGCCCTGTCCGCCGACGTCGCCGTCGAGACCGTCATCACCAAGGGACGCGGGCACGCGGCCGAGCTCGGCCAGCGTGCGTCCGAGACCGGTGTCGACGTGGTCATCGCCCTCGGTGGCGACGGCACGGTGAACGAGGTCGTCAACGGCCTTCTCCACGGCGGGCCGAGGCCGGACGCGCCGGCGCTCGCCGTCGTTCCCGGCGGCAGCACCAACGTGTTCGCCAGAGCGCTCGGCTACTCCGCGTCCCCCGTCGAGGCGACCGGGGAACTGCTGGCCAACCTGCGCGACGGCAGGACCCGACTGGTCGGCCTCGGCCATGCCCGCTGGGCCGGCGAGGCACGCTGGTTCACGTTCTGCGCGGGGATGGGGCTGGACGCCGAGGTCGTCGGCAGGGTCGAGCGCAGGCGCTCGGGCGGGCGGCCGAACAGCGCCGGGCTGTTCCTTCGCAGCGCGGTGGCGCGGTACGGCCGCGGCATCGGCCGCGACCGGGTAGGCATCAACCTCGAGCTCGAGGCGGGGCCGGAGATACCCAGGACCGCCGCGGAGACCCAGGACGGCGCTGAGGAGAGCGCGGCCACGCCGGACCGCGAGGTGACGGTCGCCATCGTCTGCAACGCGGTCCCGTGGACCTATCTGGGCGGCATGCCGGTTCGCGCCTGCCCTGAGGCGTCGTTCGACACCGGCCTGGACCTGCTGGGGCTGCGCAGGGCGCGCCTGTCGAGCCTGCTGCGCACCACCGGGCAGATGCTCGCCGGCGACCGTGGCCCGCACGGCCGCAACGTGGTCCTCGAGCACGACCTGACCAGGATCCGGATGACCGCGGCACCCACCGCCCCCTTCCAGATGGACGGCGAGTACCTCGGCGAGCACGCCGAGGTCGAGCTGACCGCCCACCCCCAGGCCCTGCGTGTGATCGCGGCTGTATAGCTGTATTTCTGGTTCGCTCCGTGCGGGCACGGCGCTACGGCCCCGTACTCGCTTCGCTCCCACGGGACCTCCGCGCCGTGTCCTCCTCCGCGAACGGGCGCTCCGGCGACCTCGCTGCGGCCCGGCCCACGTCGCTTCGCTCGTGGGCCGGGCCTCCGCGAGGCGCGCCTCCGCGCCGCACGGTCGCCCGCCGCTGAACGTCACCCATCCGAAGCATGCCCATCCGTCGGGCCACTTCGCTGCGCTCGTGGAGCGCCTAACACGGTGACGAGTCGAGCAATCCATACCCATCAGGCGCGAAGACCGTCCCACGAGCGAAGCGAAGTGCCCATACGAACGCCGTGGTCTCGGGTTGGTGACGTCCCAACGCAAGGTCACCGTGCTGGCGCGGAGGCGTGCCTCCGCGGAGGCCCGGCCACGGAGCGAAGCGAACGTGGTTGGGCCGCAGCGGAGGTCGCCGCAGCGCACGTGAGCGCAGGAGGACGGCGCGCGGAGGTCCCGTGGGAGCGAAGCGAGTACGGGGCCGGAGCGCGCCGCCCGCACGGAGCGAACCATGACAACCTTCCCGCCCAACCCCGGCCGACCTCAGTCCAGTCCCCGACCCGGGGTTGTCACGAGCTTGCGGTCAGGGCGACGGTGGGGCGGGGCGCAGGGCGCGGACGGCGCCGGCCGGGTCGTCGCAGATGATGCCGTCGACGCCCGCGTCGCGCAGGCGCAGCGCCGCCCGCTCGTTGGTCACGGTCCAGGTGACCAGCCGGATCCCAGCCGCGCGGGCACGTTCGGCCGCGTCGGCGGCGGCGAGCACAGCCGAGGTGTGGGCATGCAGTTCGGCGTGCCCGGCGGAGCGCACGTAGGACAGGCCGCCGCTCACCGACATCCTCGGCATGGTCAGGAACGCCGTACGCACCCCCACGCCGCTGCCTCGCACCTGCTCGATCGCGAACCAGTCGAACGACGACACGGTCACCCCGGCACCGGGCCCGGTCAGCCCGCGGGCGCGCAGCAGCTCGACCAGCGCCTGCGCGGACCGCTCGCGGGGGGCATCGAAATCCGGCTGGCCGGGCTGGTTCTTGATCTCTATGATGATCCGTCCCCGGCCGCTCCAGGCGTCCAGCACATCATGCAGCGTCGGTATGCCCCTGGCCGCCAAGTCGGCGGTGGGCCGACGGATCACCGCCCGGCCCCCGAGCCGGGGCAGCCGCGCGTCGTGGACGCAGACGAGATCGCCGTCGGCGGTGCGCCGGATGTCGATCTCGATCCCGTCCGCCCCGGCCGCTAACGCCGCGTCGACCGCCGCGGCCGTATTCTCGGGCCCGGGGCTCCGGCTGCCGCGATGCCCCAGTACCTCCATGCGGCCTCCCCAGCGATCCGCCACCAGACCATGTCCCGGAGCCATCCTGCACCGGACGCGCCGTTTCTGCTCAGTAGGCAGATCGGTGGAGACCGCCACACCTCGCCACCGCGCCCGCCCGCACGCCCCTCGGCCGCCCGGCCTGACGCGGGCACCGCACAGGAAATGAGCGCGGAGCAGGACGGGCGCTGGCGCGGCCCGACGAGGCCGGCTGGGTCACCGGAGGCCACCTCGGTACCGCGGCCCGGCGCAGCGGGCGGGATGCCTAGTTGGCATGGTGGATCGGCGGGTGACAGGGCATGGCCTGGTCGGACTATCCGGACAAGACCCGGCTGATGGAGCCAACTGCCCATGGCCACCAGGCATCCAGACAGCCCGGACTAGTCATCCGGAGCGCAGCCGATCGTGGTCCGTCCGTGTCCTTAACGGACAAGTGCAGGCCAGAGATGGTGTGAACGCGGTTGCAGGTTCTTGCGCCCCTGCCGGTTCCGGTGGGAGGGTGGCGAATGTCCGAGGTGGATGGACCACATACACCCGGGCGCACTCCTGCACGCAGTTGACTAGACGACACCCGGGGTCGCGACGAGAACGGGGCTCGCCGCGTGGTCACGTCTCGTGACGCAACCCTAGGAGTCAGTCGAGCGTCTCTTGTGCAGAGTCGCCCGCTACGACAGAGGGAGTAGGACGCATGGACTGGCGCCACAGAGCGCTCTGCCGTGACGAGGACCCCGAGCTTTTCTTCCCAATCGGGACCACCGGGCCTGCTGAGCGCCAGATCGACGAAGCCAAAGCCGTATGCCGACGCTGTGCCGTGACCTCCGACTGCCTGAACTGGGCACTGGAGACCGGCCAGGACGCTGGCGTCTGGGGTGGCCTGAGCGAGGACGAACGGCGCGCCCTGAAGCGGCAGGTGCTGCGAGTCCGCACCGCCTGACCGGCGGTGCCTCCGGCCGAGGACCGGTGATCGGTCCACTGCGCGCCGGGATCGCACACCAGCTGCGCCTGAGGGGTCATCCCTCCCCGTGAGTTCGTGCGACTCTCGACGCACGGGTCCGCGGGCCAGCGGCCAACAACGCCACTACCTGGCCATATATCGCAGAAATCGCTGGCCGACGCGACGCGTGGCTCAGCGATAGTTGCATCCGTGCCCATGTCACGGAGCGCGCCCAGTCGGTGCGCCTCCGACCACGGCACTCTCGGCCGTTCTGTCCGTATGGCCGCCGCCTCCGGCTGGCGCGCCATGGACGGAACGGCCGATGCTGTTTTTGGGGCCTGGACGGCCCAAAAACTCGAGGGCCTTGGTCCGGGGCTGGCGGACGCTTCCGACTTGGCGCTCGTCAGGGTCGGTGCGACGGTTGCGTTGCGTGGGGCGGCCTGGACGGCCGCGGTTCCGGCTGTGGCCGAGTCGCGCTGACCGGTGACCGAGCCCGAGTTGGCGTGCCTACGGCCCGACGCAAGAGCTGCGTTGCGGGAGGCGGCCTGGACGGCCGCGGGCACGGTGGTGGCCGAGTCGCGCTGACCGGTGACCGAGCCCGAGTTGGCGTGCCTACGGCCCGACGCAAGAGCTGCGTTGCGGGAGGCGGCCTGGACGGCCGCGGGCACGGTGGTGGCCACGTCGCACTGACCGGTCGCCGAGCCCGACTCGGCGCCCCGAGAGCGGGGCGTCACCTCAACCGGCATGAAGTGAGACGCAGCGTGAGCGCTCGATGGGCGCTCACTGAGGGCACACTCCACGAGTCCGGTAATACCCGCCTTCCAGCGCCCCAAACACTCAACCTGAAGAAAGTGGGATCGAGAGCAACGCCTCGGTCCCCCGCTCGGCGCCCGCCTGCAGGCGGATGGTGCCCTGCATCTCCCCAAGCACGAGCTGACGGACGATCTGCAGGCCGAGGCGCGGCGAATGCTCCAGCTGGAAGTCGTCCGGCAGGCCTGCGCCGTCGTCGGCGACCACGACATCGAGCCGGCTGGCCGTGCGCCGTACCCGGATCTCGATCGAGCCCGCCGAACCATCGAACGCATGTTCGACAGCATTCTGCAAAATCTCGGAGAGGACAAGGGCCAGCGGCGTGGCGAGCGCACCCGAGAGCATGCCGAACGAGCCGACCCGCCGTGTCGTCGCCCGCGTCCCGGTGGTCGCGAGGTCGACCGTGACGGAGGTGATCTGGTCGGCGATCTCGTCGAACGGGACCGACTCCCCCAACGTCTGCGAGAGCGTCTCGTGCACCAGCGCGATCGACGTCACCCTGCGGACCGACTCCCGCAGCGCGTCCCTGGCCTCGTCGACCTTCGTGCGACGCATCTGCAGCCGCAGCAGCGCCGCCACCGTCTGCAGGTTGTTCTTCACCCGGTGGTGGATCTCCCGGATGGTGGCGTCCTTGCTCAGCAGCTGCGCCTCCCGGCGGCGCAGCTCGGAGACGTCGCGCACCAGGACCAGGACCTCCCTGGTCTGCCCGGGGAACAACGGAATCGCGCGCAGCAGCACCACAGTGCTACCGACCGCGAGCTCGACCTCCACGGGCCGGCGCCGGCCGATCGCGTGCCACACCGCGGGAGTGGTCGCCGGCAGGCTGAGCGCCCGGTGCACCGAACGCAGGTCCTCACCGGTGACGTTGCCGGTGTAGCCGAGCCGGCGGTAGGCCGACAGCGCGTTCGGGCTCGCGAAGATGACCTTGCCAGCGCCGTCGAGGCGGACCATCCCGTCGCCCACCCGAGGCGCTTCCGGGAGCTCGGCGGAGCTGCCCCGGAACGGGAACAGCCCCTCAGCGACCATCAGGGCCAGGTTGTTGGCGCACTGCAGGTAGGCGGACTCCAGCGCGCTCGGGGTGCGGGTGGTCGCGAGGTTGGTGTCCCGGGCAAGCACGGCGATCACCCGGTTACCGTGCCGGACCGGGATGGCCTCGGTCCGCACCGGAACGCCGCCGTCCCACTCGGGCTCGCCCTCCCGGGCGATCCGGTGCTCTCGCCACGCGTTGCGTACCACCCAGCGATTGATGACGACGCTGCCGACCTCGTCGTTGTGATACGCCGTCGGGCCAGTGGTCGGGCGCACCTGGGCGACGACGAGGAACTCCGCGTGCCCGACCTTGGCCGCCCGCTGGCTCGAGGTACGGCTGGGAACCAGCAGGAGCAGGTCCGCGAAGGAGAGATCGGCCAGCAACGCCCAGTCGGCGACGAGCGCGTGTAGCTGGTCGATGTCGTCGTCGTTCAGGTCGGTGCTCGCGCGCAGCATGTCGGCCAGGGTTCCCACGGCAGGCAGACTGCCAGACGAAGCTGCCTCCTGAACAATCTCGGTGCCCCGAGGGCCCCTGTCCGCCTCCGCCTGGTGCCTGGGCGCGCGGCCTGCCCCCAGGCCCACAGCGCGTCCGAGGCAGTACATGCCAGGCGAACCAGAGCCTCCGAGCCAAACGGCCGAAGCAGCGTGGCCCACGGCCGGCCCTGGCCCGCAACCAGCGCTCCACATTGGGCAGCCGTACAAGCGCGCCAGGCGATTCCTGGCTCACAGCGCCAAGGGCCGTAGCCAGAACGCCGTCATACAGTCGCGACGTGACCGTGGACCAGCGACTTTCCGCCCCGCCCGCCCCACTCGCCTGGCTGGACGCGAACGCGCGGGCCCGACGCGAGGCCGGGCTGCGCCGGTCGGTACGGCCCCGGCCCGCGCTGGACGACCAGGTGCGCGTCGACCTGGCTGGCAACGACTACCTGGGCCTCTCCAGGCACCCGGCCGTGATCGAGGCCGGTGTCGAGGCGCTGCGGATCTGGGGTGCCGGCTCCACCGGCAGCAGGCTGGTGACCGGGTCGACGGCGCTGCACGCCGAGCTGGAGGACGCGCTCGCCGCGCACACCGGGTTCGCGGCGGCCCTGGTCTTCGCCTCCGGATACGCCGCGAACCTCGGCGTCGTCACCGCGCTCGTCGGGGCGGGCGACCTGATCGTCTCCGACGAGCGAAACCACGCCTCGATCGTCGACGCCTGCCGGCTGTCCCGCGCCGACGTCGCGATCGTGCCGCACCTGGACGTCGCCGCCGTCGACGGCGCCCTGACGCACCGGCGGTACCGGCGGGCTCTCGTCGTCACCGACTCGGTCTTCTCCGCCGACGGTGACCTCGCGCCCCTGGCCGAGCTGCACCAGGCCGCCCGCCGTCACGGCGCGGTGCTGCTGCTGGACGAAGCGCATGCCCTCGGCGTCGTCGGCCCCGGCGGGCGGGGCGCGGCCGCCGCTACCGGCCTCGCCGGTGAGCCAGACGTCATAGCCACCGTCACCATGTCCAAGTCCCTGGGCAGCCAGGGCGGCGCCGTGCTGGGGCCGGTCGAGGTACGCGACCACCTGATCGACACGTCCCGCACCTTCATCTTCGACACCGGCCTCGCGCCCGCGGCGGCCGGCGCCGCGCTAGGTGCCCTGCGGCTCCTGGCGGCCGACCCCGGCCTGGCCACCCGCAGCCGGGCCAGGGCGGCGGAGCTGGCACGTCTCGCCGGCGCGCCAGCGCCCGCCGCGGCCGTGGTCTCCGTCGTGCTCGGCGCGCCCGAGCGGGCGGTCGCGGCCGCCGCGGCCTGTCGGGAGCGGGGCGTGGCCGTCGGCTGTTTCCGTCCTCCGACGGTGCCGCCGGGGACCAGCCGGCTGCGGCTGTCCGCGCGCGCCGACCTCACCGACGACGACGTGGCCCTGTTCGCGAGCGCGCTCGCCGGGGCACTGCGCGCCGCCGACGGCGCCGTCAGGCCGGAGACCGGGACATGAGCATCCTCGTCGTCACCGGTACGGGTACGGAGGTCGGCAAGACCGTCGTCACGGCGGCGGTGGCGGCGTTGGCACGCGGCCGGGGCGCACCGGTGACGGTGGTCAAGCCGGCGCAGACCGGCGTCGGGCCGGGCGAGCTCGGCGACGCCGACCTGGTCCGCGACCTGACGGGCGTCAGCGAGGTGCACGAGCTCGCCCGCTACCCGGAGCCGCTCGCTCCGGCGACCGCGGCCCGGCGCGCGGGGCTTCCCCCCCTCGACCTGGTTGCCGCGGCTGACACGGTGACCAGGCTGGCGGCCGATCACCGGCTCGTGCTCGTGGAAGGGGCGGGCGGGCTGCTGGTCCGCTACGACGACGACGGCCGTACGCTCGCCGACCTGGCCCGGCTGCTCCGGGCGCCGGTACTCGTGGTCACCCGGCCGGCACTGGGCACCTTGAACGACACCGCACTCACGCTGGAGGCGCTGGCGCACCGCGGCCTGGAACCGGCCGGTGTGGTCATCGGCAGCTGGCCGGCGGACCCGGGCCTCGCCGAACGAGCCAACCTCGCCGATCTGGAGACGGTCGCCGGCCGGCCGCTCGCCGGTGTGCTCCCGGCCGGGGCGGGCCTGCTCGACCGTGTGGGGTTCCGCGAGCTCGCCCGACGGTCGCTAGCCCCGTCCCTCGGTGGGACGTTCGACCCCGCCGCCTTCCGCGCCCTGCACAGCCCCCCATCCCTGCCCCGGTCCGCGGGCTGGCCGGGCTCGGCGGCCACGCGTTTGGCATCCGGCTCGCTCAGCGACCCGTCGCGGGCCTCGTGACGGCCTGCCGGAGCTCCGGACGCCTTGGGTCTGGAACAGACTCCGGCGACGCCACGGAGGGGCCAGAGCGGAAGCACGGAACGGTAGGGCTCGCCGCGGCGACGTGCCAGATACCACGTCCGTCAGGCGCGCGCCGCGGGCGGCCTGAGTTCGACAATGAGCGGGCGTGTGGTGACGAACGCGGCGATGCCCGCTCACCCGACGGCTCTGATGCTAGGAATGGGCCTTCAGGCGCGCGCGGCTTCGCCGCTGTCGCGTGCCCTTCGGCCATGAACGCTAGAAAGCGCCTCCGGGCGCGCGAGGCTTCGCCATCGTCGCGCGCCCTTCGGCCATGAACGCTAGAAAGCGCCTCCGGGCGCGCGAGGCTTCGCCATCGTCGCGCGCCCCTCGGCCATGGACTCGATGATGACGCCACTGTCCCCGATGCCGGTTTCGGCGGCTGGAGCGAACGAAGTGACCCCACCCGTGACCACCATCAGTCCGGCTGTCCTGCCGGCCGACGCCGCCGGACTGCTCGCCACCACCCGCCAGCAGGTCCTTCTCGAGGGCCGGGGCCTGGACGAGCGGCAGGTGCTGGCCGTGCTCGAGCTGGCGGACGAGGCGCTGCCGGAGCTGCTCGCGCTCGCGCACGAGGTGCGGATGCGCTGGTGCGGCCCCGAGGTCGAGGTGGAGGGCATCGTCAGCCTCAAGACGGGTGGCTGCCCGGAGGACTGCCACTTCTGCTCGCAGTCCGGCAAGTTCGAATCGCCGGTCCGCTCTGCCTGGCTGGACGTGCCGAGCCTGGTCGAGGCCGCCAAGGCGACCGCCGCGACCGGCGCGACCGAGTTCTGCATCGTCGCGGCGGTACGCGGGCCGGACACCCGGCTGATGACCCAGGTCCGCGAGGGCGTGGCGGCGATCCGCGCCGCCGTCGACATCAACGTCGCCTGCTCGCTGGGGATGCTCACCCAGGAGCAGGTCGACGAACTGGTCGCGATGGGCGTGCATCGCTACAACCACAACCTCGAGACGGCCCGCTCGCACTTCCCGAACGTCGTCACCACCCACAGCTGGGACGAGCGGCTCGACACCTGCCGGATGGTCCGCGCGGCCGGGATGGAACTGTGCTGCGGCGCGATCATCGGCGTCGGCGAGAGCCTCGCGCAGCGCGCGGAGCTCGCCGCGCAGCTCGCGGCGCTGGAACCGGACGAGGTACCGCTGAACTTCCTCAACCCGCGGCCGGGCACGCCGTTCGGTGACCTGCCCCCCGTCGAGCCGCGCGAGGCGCTGCGCACGATCGCGGCATTCCGCCTGGCGATGCCGCGCACGATCCTGCGCTACGCGGGCGGCCGGGAGATCACCCTCGGCGACCTGGCAGACAAGGGCATGCTCGGCGGGATCAACGCCGTCATCGTCGGCAACTACCTGACGACCCTCGGGCAGTCCCCCGACGTCGACCTCGCCATGCTCGACCGCCTGTCGATGCCGATCAAGTCACTGCAGGCGACGCTGTAGAGGCGGCAGCGCGGCGGCGAAGCGAGCCCGAGGCGCTGTACCGGTGTCCAGACGACCGCGGAGGAACCAGACAGTGACGAGGAACGAGGACCAGGTGGCAGGCCCCCACGACGGCCCTTCGCCGTACCGAGCAGGAGCGGTTCAGGTCGCGCCGGTCGGCTACTGCGACCGCTGCGGCGAGCCGGCGGCCACGGGCTCCCATGATCGCTGCGCGGCGGCGCGCGCGCTGGAACCACCGCGCTACTGCCCCACCTGCCGGCGCAGGCTGGTCGTCCAGGTCGTTCCCACCGGCTGGACGGCTCGCTGCGCGGAACACGGCGTCACCGCCAGCTGACGAGCGGCCGCGGGCGGGGATCCACCGAGGACCCCAGCCCGCGGCGGAGGCCGCCCATGCCCTCAGGCCGGGGTCGGCTCCACGATCGCGATGAGGTCGCCGTCCTGGACGACGTCGCCCTCCCGGACGGCGATCTCGGCCACCGTGCCGCCGTCCTCGCTGATGACCGGGATCTCCATCTTCATCGAGTCGAGGATCACCAACGCGTCTCCGGCGCCGACAGGGTCTCCCACCCCCACGACGACCTTCCAGACGTTCGCCACCATCTCGGCGCGGACTTCCTCGGCCATGGTCATCCCTTCGGGGGGCACAGTGCGCGTCGCGCACATCACCAGAGATCCGGCAGCTGACCGGGCCGCCCACGTCACCGGCTCTCCGGTCCGTCTGCCAGCGTAGTCGGCTGACGCCGCTAGACCGTTTCAGGCGTCGGATGTCGCGGAGCGCCATCGCAAAACCGCTTCGCGGCGAGCCCAGCCGGCGTGGCGAAGGTCGGGCGGGACCCCACGGAAGCGGTGGAAGTGCCTTGGCTTGCAAACTACAGGTGTGTTCGTTCTTCTCGTCCTCGCCCTGCTGATCGGCCTGCTGGTCGCCCGACTGCGCGGAGGGACCCTCGACGCCCTGGGACGCATCCGGGTACGGCTCGGCTGGCTCGCCGCGGGCATCGTCCTGGCGCTGGTCATCGCCGCGCTTGTGGACAGCGCCCGGACCGTGGGCTGGATCGCCGCCGCCGCACTCGCCGCTGCCCTGACCGCGGCGAACCGGCGGGTTCCCGGACTATTCCTGCTGTTCTTCGGGCTGGCGCTGAATGCGGCGGTGATCGGCGCGAACCATGGCCAGATGCCGGTCTCGACGGCGGCGATCAGCTCGGCCGGGGTTGAGCGGGACGATGTGGCGTCCTCGCGGTACTACACGCTCGCGGGCGACGACACCCGGCTGCGTGTGCTCGGCGACGTGATCCCGTTTCCCTTCTGGGTGGCTCCGTCGGTGCTCAGCGCCGGGGACGTGCTGATCGTGTCCGGCGTGGCGCTGTTCGCGGGGCTCGCGCCCGTACGGGCGAACCGGACGCTGCGCGCCCGAGGGGCCGAACGCGCCCGCCGGCGCCGCCAGCGGCAGCGAGCCACGGCGACGACCGACGAAGACGGCTCGGCCGACGACGCGGACGCGGACACTCGGGGAGACCGCGACGGCTCCCCCGCCGCCACTCGCCGGCCCCGTCGACCGACGGCGGCCCTGCCCGCCGGGCGCCCGGCGGACGCGTCCTCCTCGGGAACGTCCACCGCCACGTCCGTCACGAAGGAACCCGGCCGCGGGACCGGCCCGTGATCAGGCGGGTCCCCAGCCTGCCGCACCCACCCCGGGCTACATTGTCGGACGCGAAGCGTTCGACGGCGGGCGCACTGCGCCCGCCGCCCAAGGCGGCGACAGGCAAGGGAAGGAGGTCGCGGCATGGCGAAGAAGAAGCGTAAGCGGCGCGCCCGCGCGAAGAGCAAGGCCAACCACGGCAAGCGCCCCAACACCTGACAGACGCCCCCCATCGGCCCGCAGTGCGGCCCTCATGGGGGTTCCCACCGCCTGGCCGCCGAGCGGGCACAAGCGTCAAGCGTTGCTCGACGGCCGGCCGGTTGGGAAGCGCGGTGCCCGTAGGCCCAGCAGGGGCGCCAAGGCCGCCGCTGGCAGGCCGGCTGAGCCTGGCGGTGCCCGTAAGTAAGGCCCAGCAGGGGCGCGCTCCGCGGCCGGAGCCGCCAGCCCAGCCGGCTCGCCGATGGCTGATCGTGCCGGCGCTGTCATACGCCTCGACTCGACCCGGGCCGAAACCCGGGGAGGGCGTTCAGCGGCCGAAGGCGGCCCGGCAGCGCTCCGCGCGGGCCTGGCTGCCCTACTCGGCGCTCAGCTCACTGGTGGTCGCGTCGGCCTCGACCCGCGCGGCGCGCAGGCGGACCAGCAGGTTGGCGCGCAGTGAGTCGGGGGCCCGGTCGCCGCCGCACTTGCGCGCCACCAGCAGCTTCACCTCGTGCTCGACGCCGAACTCGCGCAGGCACGGCGAGCACTCGTCGAGGTGGGCGCGGATCAGGTTCTGCTGGGTCCCGTCGCACTCTCCGTCGAGGTACAGAAAGACCGCGTCGAGAACCTTGCGGCAGTCGATGTCGTGCGGGTGGCCGCAGCTCACGAGGCACCGCCCTCGTTCCCAGGGGAGCCGGCGGGAACCAGCCCGCGCTCCCTGGCGTACTGCTCCAGCGACTTGCGCAGGCCGCGCCGGCCTCGATGCAGCCGGGACATCACCGTGCCGATGGGCGTGCCCATGATCTCGGCGATCTCCTTGTAGGCGAAACCCTCCACGTCGGCCAGGTAGACGGCCATCCGGAAGTCCTCGGGGAGCGCTTGGAGCGCTTCCTTGATGTCGCTGTCTGGCAGGTGCTCGAGCGCCTCCATCTCTGCGCTCTTGAGACCCGTCGAGGTGTGCGACTCCGCCTCCGCGAGCTGCCAGTCCTCGACCTGCTCGGTCGGGCTCTGGAGCGGCTGGCGCTGGCGCTTCCGGTAGTTGTTGATGAAGGTGTTGGTGAGGATGCGGTACAGCCAGGCCTTGAGGTTCGTGCCCTCCTGGAACTGGTGGAAGGCCGCGAACGCCTTGACGAAGGTCTCCTGAACAAGATCTTCGGCATCCGCCGGGTTGCGCGTCATCCGCAGCGCGGCCGCGTACAGCTGGTCGAGGTAGGGAAGGGCGTCACGCTCGAATCGCGCGCCCCGCTCCTCGGTGGTCTCGTCGACCAGGATCACTCCCTCACCGCTCGGGTGGCCCGGGAGGCGGTCCTCCCCGGCCGACGTCGCGGGCCCCCGGGAAGCTGACTGAACGTCAACAACCGTGCTGGTCCGCCGGCCGCCCGCCGTCGTCGCCGTCGTCGCGATGTCGCCGGCCGCCGACGGATTCTCGTCCGTCGTGCCTTCGCCCGCCGGGACGTCGCCCTTCAGGGCCTCACGGCCCGCCACGTCTTCCCATCGCGTGATCGGCTGCGCCGAGCGGCTGTCACTGGCCTTCCGTGGTGACGATACCCCGCTCAGCGGAGGTACGCCCGTCCACGAGCCGACCTCGCGGGCCGCCCATGGGCCTGTACCGCCGATCATCCCCGCCGGGGCGGCAGGCCGGCGCAGCTGGCTCTCAGACGTCAATCTGACCTCCGTGACCTTGGCTTCCGTCTCAGCCAACCACCTGGCCGTCTTCGGGATTCCCCAGGTCCACCGGACCGGGATTCCTGAGCGACCGCTCAGGGCGGATCCCTATCCCTGGAGCGGATCCCTGGACAGGCCCGAGGAATTCCTGACCGGGCGGGCCGGAGGCCTCCGGGCCTCCTTAGGACTCGCCGTCGTCCGGGCGGCGCTTCGGCCGGACCGGCCGTCACGGCCACGACGGGCCTGGACAGGCCTGGTCGGGACCACCGGTCGAAGGCGGGCCTGGGAAAGCTACGAGACCGGCCTCCCCGAGCCGCCGGCGGGCGAGGAGGGCACGTCCAGCCGCTGCAGCAGCCAGGTCGCCCCGAGCATGGCGGCTTCCTCGATCACCTCTTCGGCGGCACGGCAATCCCGGACCCTGACCTTGAACGAGTGGTCGGCGCCGGCCACGACGACCACCTCGACGCCGCGCCGCGGATCGGGCTCTGGCCTGCCGAAGGAGTCTCGTTCTCCCTGGACGACGCGCACCGGCACGCCGGCGCCGGACAGCTCCACCTGGCGCGAGGGCCGGTCGCGAGCAGGGGTCCCCGGGCTCTCGCGAAGCGATGGCCGGGGGGGCGGTGGGTTCAGCGGGAACCCGAGCGCCAGCACCGCACGAGCCCCGACCGCCCTCGCGGTGCGCACCGCGACCCGGGAACCCATGGACGCGCCCGCCAACGCGAGCCGGCGCGGCGCGCCCTCGGCGGGCGGCGCACCCCCGGTCAGCGCCGCGACGGCGGCCATGAGCACGGCGTCGAGGCGCGCCGGGCGGTCGGGCGCCTTGCGGCCGGCGACCCGGTAGGGCATCTCCAGCCGGCCGACGGTGACGCCCGCGACGACGAGCAGCTCGGTCAGGCGCCGCAGCAGCGGCGTGTCGGTGCCGGACCCGGCGCCATGCAGCAGCACCACCACCGGTGTGCCATCGGTGCCGCCGGCCGCGCCGCCGGCACTGGCGGCCAGCTGCTGGCCAACACCGGGAACCACGAGCAGCCGTCCGCCGTCCACAGAAACAGGGGTTTGCGCGGCGGCGGATGTGGCCATAGCGATCTGGGTGGCTGGACCTGCCAGCCGACCTCCCGGCAGACCTCCCGGATCAGCCTCGCCGATCGAGGAGGAACCCCGGATTCCACCGCTCTGGGAGCAACCTCGGGGCGTCGCGCCATCGACGGTTCGAGTCATGAGATCAGGTTGTGCTGTGAGCCCCACCGAAGCCCTCCCCGCGACATCACGGGCGGTCCCGCCGCCCGTGCACTGCGCGGCAGGAGGAAGGATGACCGCAAACCCTCCGACGTTTGAGGCTTCCGCCCCTGGTCTGTGACATGCCTCGCATCGCGGCCCTTCGAAGGGTAGGAATGGTTCATGCTTTCTGGTCCCGGCGCCGATCCTGAGCTTGGTGATCCGGAGTTTCGTCGCCCCCTCGCACCCACCGTGGTCTGCGAGGCGCCCGCGGGCAGCGACGACCCCTACTGGTCGTTCTACGACGAGGTCGCCTCGGTCCAGCTGCGCGAGTGGCTGCCGGGCGCGCCGTCAAGGGTGCTCGACGTCTCCGGGCAGCGTGACCGGTTCGCCCGGCAGATGGTGGCGGCCGGTCACCAGGTCATCCGCGTCGTCGGTGACGCCGCCCAGGTCACGAACCTCCCGGCGGACCTCATGGATCGCCGGACTCCCAGATCGCCGGACTCCCAGCAGACCTCCCAGATCGCGGACCTCCCAACAGGTTTCCCGGACCGGCTTCCAGGCCTGCCCGATCGGCTTCGCCGATCCGGCAGGGATCCCGGCGCCGACCCGGCAGGAACCCTGGCACCGGTCTGGGAGGAACCCTGGCACCGATCCGGCGGGGGCGCCGGGCTTCGCCCATCCGGCGGGAGTCCCGGCCTTGGCCGATCCGGTCGGGGCCCCAGGGACTTCGGGGGGCCCAGGGAGCGCGCACGTGGCCAGGCGCCGCCCCTCGGCCGCGGCCGGTCGGTGCCGTCCTCGCAGGCGATGACGAGGACAGCGTCCGGCGCGCGCCGCGCGGGCGAACAGCCCGGCGGGGGTCCGCCTGGTGCGCTGCGCAGCGTGGTGGGCGACGCCCGCAGCCTCGACTGGTTCGCGCCGGCGTCGTTCGACGCGGTGCTGGCCGAGGGACGGGCACTGTCGTTCTGCCTGGCCACCGAGAGCACCCTCGAGGAGATCCACCGGCTGCTGCGGCCGGGCGGCCAGTTGCTGCTGTGCGTCGACTCGCTGCTGCTGGGCCTGGCCCGGCTGGCCGAGCAGCACCGCTGGGCCGAGCTCTCCGACGTGCCACGGGCCGACGTCGTGCTCGTCCCGGCGGAGGACGGCACGATCACCCGGTGCTTCTGGCCCGAGGAGCTCAAGGCCGTGCTGACGAGCGCCGGCCTGGAGGTCGACTGGGTCCGGCCGCGCACCGTGCTGTCCGTCGAGGCGGTGAAGCGGGCGCTGTCAGCGGACATGTCCTCGTTCCCCACTCTGGTTCGCACCGAGGTCGAACTCGCCGCGGAGCGCGAAGGCGAGTCCATCGGTATCCACCTCATCGCCTCCGCGAGAAGACCGAGCTAGATCGCGGCCTGCGCCGATTCGCCCACATTCAGGCGTCGGGCAGCCGTCGAACCCGCGGACCGGCCCGCGAATCAGTGCGGGGGCGAGGGCATGCTAGAGGGCGTGACGACAGCGACACGTGTTCCGGCCGACCCGTGGCCAGCGCCGACCGCGAGCGGTCCGGTGCGGGCCGTGGTGCGGGTGCCCGGCTCGAAGTCCGGGACGAACCGGGCCCTGATCCTGGCCGCGGCGGCGGACGGCGTCTCCAGGCTGCGCGGCGCGCTGCGCTCCCGGGACACGCTGCTCATGGCCGGCGCGCTGCGGGCGCTCGGCATCGAGGTGGACACGGAGTCCTCTCCCGTCGCCATGGGCACGGAATGGGTGGTGCGGGGCGGTCTCGGCTCGCGCTCCGCTGACGGCGGCCCGACCGCGGTCGACTGCGGCAACGCGGGCACCGTCGCCCGCTTCACCCCGGCGCTCGCCGCGCTGACCCGCGGCGACGCGCGCTTCGACGGCGACCCACGGATGCGCGAGCGCCCGCTCACCCCACTGCTCGACGCGCTGCGACGCCTCGGCGCCGCCATCGACGGCGACGCGATGCCGTTCACCATCCATGGCCAGGGCCGCCTCCCCGGTGGCCCGGTGACCGTCGACGCCTCCAGCTCCAGCCAGCTGATCTCCGGCCTCCTGCTGGCCGCGCCGGGCTATGACCGGGGCGTCGAGGTCCGCCACGTCGGCGGCCGGCTGCCCTCCGGCCCGTACCTGGACATGACGGTCGCCGACCTGCGGGCGGCGGGTGCGGCGGTCGAGGTCGTGGCGGCCGCCGCCGGCCAGCCGCCGACCTGGCGGGTGGCGGCCGGCCCGCTGCGCGCCTACGACCGGGCGATCGAGCCGGATCTCAACAGCGCCGCCCCGTTCCTCGCCGCCGCGGTGGCGACCGGCGGGGACGTCCTGATCCCGGACTGGCCCGAGGTCACCACGCAGCCCGGCCGCATGCTGCCCGCTCTGCTGGAGCAGATGGGCGCGCGCGCCGAGCGGACGCCCGCGGGCATGCGCGTGCGCGCCGGCGACGGCCTGCGCGGCCTGGACGCCGACCTCGGTGACGTCGGCGAGGCGGCCCCGGTCCTCACCGCGCTGGCCGTGCTCGCCGACTCGCCGTCCCGCCTGCGCGGGATCGCCCACCTGCGGCTGCAGGAGACCGACCGGCTCGGGGCGCTCGCCGACCAGCTCGGCCGGCTCGGCGCCGACATCACCGTCACCGAGGACGGCCTGGCCATCCGGCCGGCGCCGCTGCGCGGGGCGCGGCTCGACCCGCTCGCCGACCACCGGCTCGCCATGACCTACGCCGTGGTGGGCCTCGCGGTGCCGGGGGTGACGGTCGACGACATCGCCACGACGGGCAAGACGGTGCCCGAGTTCCCGGCCATGTGGGCAGCGATGCTCGCCGGCCCGCACCTGGCCTCAAGCAACACCGGCCCGCATTCGGCCCCAAGCGACACTGGATGAGCGGCGCGCGACGAAGCGGGCGCGACCTCGACGAGGACGACGTCCGCACCCGCCCGGGGCGCGGCTCACGGCCGCGTACCCGCGAGCGCCCCGAGCATGCCGACGCCGTCGACGCGGTGGTGGTCGCCGTCGACCGGGGCCGCTACAGCTGCCGGCGCACCCTGCCGGACGGCCGGGCGGACCTTGCCGGCGCCGTGGTCGCCGCGATCCGGGGCGGGGACCTGCGCCGGGTGCCGGTCGTCGTCGGCGACCGGGTGGCGCTCGTCGGTGACGTGTCCGGCGATCCGGGCGCGCTCGCCCGGATGGTGCGCCGTGCCGAGCGCACCAGCGTGCTGCGGCGCACCGCCGACGACACCGACCCGACCGAGCGGCCGATCGTCGCGAACGCCGACCAGCTCATCATCGTGACGGCGCTCGCCGACCCGCCGCCGCGTACCGGCCTGGTCGACCGCTGCCTGGTCGCCGCCTACGACGGTGGTCTCGACCCAGTGCTCTGCCTGACCAAGGCGGACCTCGCGGGCGACGAGGAGCTGCGCGACCTGTACCGGCCGCTCGGCGTGACCATCGTCACCAGCCGCCCGGACGTCGACCCCGCCGAGCTACGGGCGCTGATCACCGACCGGGTGAGTGTGATGTTCGGTCACAGTGGGGTCGGGAAGTCCACCCTGGTCAACCGGCTCGTCCCGGACGCGGCCAGGGAGATCGGCGAGGTGAACGCGGTGACCGGTCGGGGCCGGCACATCTCGTCGGCCGCGGTGGCCCTGCCGGTGCCCGGCGGCGGCTGGGTGGTGGACACCCCGGGGGTGCGCTCGTTCGGGCTCGGGGCGGTCAGCCTGGCCAGGGTGCTCGCCGCGTTCGCCGAGCTGGCCGAAGCCGCCGCCAACTGTCCCCCCGGCTGCACCCACGCCGAAGGCCTCGCGGACTGCGCCCTGGACCAGGCAGCCCGCGACGGCCACGCCGACCCCGCCCGACTCACCAGCCTGCGCCGCCTTCTCGCCGCTCGGGGCGGATGAGGACTACCCCCCTCTTCCCGGCCTAGCTGCCCGCGGGGTCCCCGCGGATCGGCCTCCAGCCATGGACTGGCAGCACCTCACAGATCCGCCCGGCCCCAGACATGGGCGATCTGTGGGGAAGGAGGGATGAGAGCTGTCTCTCATTTTTCTGCCCAGCCGTCGTCGGGTGAGACCCGTCTCATTTCAAGGTCCGCCTTCTGGCCCGCTCGCCACGGCCGCGGGTGACCCCGCCTCCATTTCACGGTCTACTTTCTGACCTGCTCACCACCGTCACAGGCCGAGATCCGCCGCGCTTCAAGGTCTACCCCCGTCCGCGGGTCCCCGCGGATCGCCTCCGGCCACCGATTCGAAGCACCTGGCCGATCGGTCTCGACCCCGGTACTGGCGACCTGTGGGGAAGGAGAATCGGCAGGAAAGGAACCGTAGGCTCTACAGCCGTGAAGCTGTCTGACCCGGCGGCGGCCGACTCCGCCACCAACTCCGGTTCGGCGACCGAGCCGGCCGCGGACGGCTGGCCCACGCCGGCCGACGACCTTGCCCTGGCGTTGAGTCTCGCGGACGCCGCCGACAAGATCACGCTTGCTCGGTTCCTGGCGGTGGATCTGCGGGTGGAGTCAAAACCGGACAACACCCCGGTGTCGGACGCGGACACGGCCGTCGAGTCGATGATCCGGGAGCGGCTGGCGGTGGCCCGTCCGGACGACGCGGTGCTCGGCGAGGAGGAGGGGCTGACCGGCGACGCCCAGCGGCGCTGGATCCTCGACCCGGTCGACGGCACCAAGAACTTCGTGCGGGGCGTCCCGGTCTGGGGGACGCTGCTCGGGCTCGAGGTGGACGGTGAGATGGTCGTCGGCGTCGCCAGCGCCCCGGCCATGGGCCGGCGGTGGTGGGCGGCCAGCGGCGGCGGCGCGTTCACCCGCACCGCCACCGGCGACACCCGGGCCCTGCGGGTGTCCTCGGTGTCCCGGCTGGAGGACGCGTTCCTGTCGTTCGCCTCGCTGGAGGGCTGGACCGAGCGTGGGCGCCTCGACGAGCTGCTCCACCTCGCCGGCCAGGTCTGGCGGACCAGGGCGTACGGCGACTTCTGGTCGCACATGATGGTGGCCGAGGGCGCCGTCGACGTCGCTCCCGAGCCGGTCGTCTCGCTGTGGGACCTCGCCGCGCTGCAGGTCATCGTCGAGGAGGCCGGCGGCCGGTTCACCGACCTGCGCGGCCGGCGCGGGGCCGGGCACGGCACGGTGCTCTCGACGAACGGCCACCTGCACGAGGCGGCGCTGGCCTCCTTCGTGACGAGCGGCTCCAGGCGCTGACGGCGTGCCGTCGGGCCGCCTCACCGATCGGCGGGGTGGTCGCCGACAGCCCCGCGCGCCGGCCGGCGGGCCCGCGCCCGGCGCTCCCGCCAGGGCCGCTCCGCGGCCCCTCGGCACCAACCTTCGCTCGGTGAGAGCGACGACATGGACGGTGACGCATGGACGGCCCGGACGTCGGCCCGGTGCCGACCGCCCGACGCGGGCCGATCGGGTTCGCGCACCGGGGGGCACCCGCCTGGTACCAGCGGGAGAACACGCTGGCGGCCTTCGCCCGCGCGCTGGCGAACAGGGCGACGGGGCTGGAGTCGGACGCCTGGCTCGCCGCCGACGGAGTGCCCGTACTGCATCATGACGGGGTGTATGGGCCGCCGAGGCTGCGCCGTGACGTGACGGCGCTGCCCGCCGACGCGCTGCCGAGCTGGCTGCCGACGCTGTCCTCGTTCTACCGGGCGCTCGGCACCGGCTTCGAGTTCAGCCTGGACGTGAAGACGCCGGCGGGCAGGGCGGCCGACGCCACCGTGGCCGCGGTGCTGGCCGTGGCGCGGGCGGCCGGCGCGGACGCGCCACGCCGCCTGTGGATATGTGGCCCGTTGGGTAGCCTGCGCGTCTGGCGCGAGCTCGACCCCGATGTGCGCCTGGTCAACTCCACGTCGATGCGCGAGGTCCGGGCGGCCGGCGGAATCGGCCGTTACGCGCACGAACTGCGTGCCGCCGGAGTGACCGCGTTAAATCTGCGTTCCCGGGAGTGGGTGGCGCCCACCGCCCCGATAGCCCAAGTGCTGCACGACCACGGCCTGCTGGCCTTCGGCTGGGACGCGCAGCGCCCAGCCACGCTCGCCCGGCTGCTCGGCTACGGCCTGGACGCCGTCTACTCGGACCACGTCGACCGTCTCGTGACCGTCACCGCAAGACACGCCGTCGGGCGCTGAACCTAACCCTCGCAAATCGGCATCGGCAATCTGACAGGCTAGGTTCAGTCCTCGTCGACGGCCGCGACTTTCAACATCTGCGACGGAAAGCCAGTCCGCTCCGCGACATTATCCACCGAGTAACCCTGGCGTACCAGGTCGCGAGCCTGCTCGAGGGTCCAGCCGCGGCCCGGATCGAACCGCGTCACCACTACCTCACTCGCCCCCCGGCGTTCATCCGGCCAGCTGAGACGTGCACGGCGTGCCAAGGATCGACCTCCGAATAGTCCATCGGGGTGTCCACATAACCCCTTCGGCGAACAAGGCGGCTCGCACCGTCCCTCGTCGCCAGCCTCGTCACCAGCTTTGCCGCCGGGACTGGTCACCAACATTGGTCAGATTGCCGGTGGCCGACAGGCCTAACTCTACGGTAGCGCTTCCTGGAGACTAAATGTGGAACTTACCCGTGCCGCTTGTCACTGGCGTTGGCCTTACCAGTAGCTGACCACCACGGGCCACGGGCATCGCCGACCGGCGCGCGGCGCCCGATACGGCCGGGCCCGCGCGGTCCGACCCGTTCGGACACTCATGCCACCGCCGACCGGGTGGGAGACATGATCCACTCATCTTTGGGTCACCGCCGCCTTGCTTGTCGACGCCACCGAAAGCCACCACGACTCCTTCGGACAGCACGTTGCCCGCCCGGGCGCGGACTCATCCCGCTTTGTAGAAACGTCCCAGCAGCTCGGTGTGCTCCGTTCTCGCCGCGGGTTCCGCCGATTCCGCCGGTTCGGTCCGTTCCACCGGTCGACCGGGCTTCGCCGGCCGTTGCGCCGCCCGGGCGGTCCCCACACGCGCGCCGCGGGCGCCACGCGTCCCGCCGCCGAGCGCCCCCGGGCGGTCGGTGGCCGCGCCCTGGCCGGCCGGGGCCGTCGAGTCCGTGCCCACCGCACCCGCGAGGGGCTCGCCGGGTGGCAGGGAGCGCGAGCGCAGCAGCGCGCGCCATTTGCGGGCCGAATGGCTCGCCGGGCGGGTGGTGGCGAGGAAGTCCTCCAGGACGGCCTGGAACCGATCGGGGTCGGTGTGGTGGGGAAAGTGGCCGGCGTCGGGGAAGATCTCCAGCCGGCTACCAGGCATCGCCTCGTGGGCGATCCGGGCGTGTGTGACCGGAATCACGGCGTCGTGCTCGCCCCAGATGATCAGCGTCGGCATCCCCTGCGCCAGGTAGCAGCGGTCGAGCATCGTGATCGCCTGGCCGCGGGAGTCCGCGGCGGCCCGTAGCGTGCGCAGGAACGCCGCCCGCGCGCCCGGCGCGGTCAGCGCGTCGAACACCTGACCGAGATCGGCCGCGTCCCGGCCGAGGTCGGCCCCCAGCAGACTGAGCGCACCGAACACGCCCCGGCCGGCGAGGCGGGCCGGCGGCAGCCGAAGCAGCGAAAGCAGCGCCTCCCCGCCCGGAGTGGCCGCCAGCCGCAGGGCGGGGTGCAGCTGGGGCCCGACGCCGCCGGTACCGACCAGCACCAGCCGCTCGCAGCGCTCGGGGAACTGGTAGGCGAACTGCATGGCCACACCGCCACCCAGCGAGTGCCCAACCACGGTGACCCGGTCGATGCCGAGCACGGTCAGCAGGTCACGCATCCCGCAGGCGAACCCGCCGAGGGAGTAGTCGCCACGTGGTTTGTCGGACAGGCCATGGCCGAGCAGGTCGGGCGCGATGACCGTGTGCCTGCGGGCGAGCCTGGACAGCACCGGCTTCCAGGTCGCCGAACTGTCCCCGATGCCGTGAATGAGCAGCACGGCCGGGCCACGCCCGGCGCGCAGGTAGGCGCGACGATAGCCGTGCAGCGTGACGAACCGCTGCGACCGCTGGTTCGTCCGCCCGCTCCGCGGCTCACCCGCCCTGGTGGCTGCCGCGCCCTCCAGCTTGGCGCCGCCGGGCCCCTCGGTGCCACCGCCACCTGACGACGCCCCACGGCCCGACGCGCCGTGGCCACCGGAACGTTTTTCGGGCCCGGCCGTCCCATCCACCCGCATCGCGACCACCGCCTCCGTGCCCCTGAGGACTGGCGGAGGTGCGCGGGAGGAGCAGACCGTGCACTCCGCCGGCACCGCGCCGACGTCGCTCGCGGACCTTGGGGGCAGCGCCTCCGCGAGGCCTAGAACTCGAGGTTATGCATGACGTGCTTGATCCGGGTGTAGTCCTCGAGCCCGTAGACCGAGAGATCTTTACCGTAACCGCTCTTCTTGAAACCTCCGTGCGGCATCTCCGCGACGATCGGGATGTGCGTGTTCACCCACACGCAGCCGAAGTCGAGGCGACGGGTGACCCGCATGGCGCGCCCGTGGTCCGACGTCCACACGCTCGACGCCAGGCCGTACTCGACACCGTTGGCCCATCGCACCGCCTCGTCCTCGTCCGAGAACCGCTGCACGGTCACGACCGGCCCGAAGACCTCCTGCTGGGCGAGCTCGTCGTCCTGACGTACGCCGGCGATGACCGTGGGTGGGTAGAAGTACCCCGGACCATCGACCGCCACGCCACCCGCCACGACCTCGGTGTGCGCGGGCGCCCGCGTGACGAACCCGCTCACCCGGGCGAGCTGGTTCGCGTTGTTCAGCGGCCCGAAGGCGGCCTCGGCGTCCGACGGCGGGCCGATGTGGGTGGCGCGGGCGGCCTCGCCGAGCGCCGCGACGAGGTCGTCGTAGATACCGGGGGCGGCCAGCACCCTCGTCGCCGCGGTGCAGTCCTGGCCGGCGTTGAAGTAGCCCGCGCCGGCGATCCCCTCCGCCACCCGCACCGGGTCGACGTCGTCGAACACCACGACCGGCGCCTTGCCGCCGAGCTCCAGATGCACCCGCTTGAGGTCGTCCGCCGCGGCCTTGGCGACCTCCGTGCCGGCGCGGACGCTGCCGGTCACCGAGACCATCGCTGGCACCTTGTGGGTGACCAGGGCCCGCCCGGAGTCACGGTCGCCGCAGACGACGTTGAGCACGCCCGGCGGCAGGAACTCGGCCGCGATCTCGGCCAGCAGCAGGCTGCTCGCCGGGGTGGTGTCCGACGGCTTAAGGACGACGGTGTTGCCAGCCGCGAGCGCGGGGGCGATCTTCCAGATCGCCATCATGAACGGGTAGTTCCACGGGGTGACCTGGCCGCAGACGCCGATCGGCTCGCGCCGTACATAGCTGGTATGCCCCGCCATGTACTCCCCGGCCGCGCGGCCCTCCAGCAGCCGCGCGGCACCGGCGAAGAACCGGACCTGGTCGGCCGACGGCGGGATCTCCTCGTCCAGGGTGAGCTGGACGGGCTTGCCCGTGTTGCGGCTCTCGGCCGCGACGATGTCGTCGGCACGCTCCTCGATCGCATCGGCGATCTTCAGCAGGGCGCGGGCGCGCTCGCTCGGCGTCGCGTCCCGCCATGACTCGAACGCGCCCGCCGCCGCGGTGACGGCGCGGTCCACGTCGGCGGGGCCCGAGAGCGGCGCCTCGGCGTACTGCTCGCCGGTCGACGGGTCGACGATCGGCATCGTTCGGCCGTCGGCCGCCGGCACGTGCTCGCCGCCGATGAAGTTGCCCAGAACCGTGCCCATCCACCCTCTCCCGTCCCCGACGTCAGCCCTCCGCGGTCCCCACATCCGCCGGGCTCAGACTCCACCACATTCCGGATTCCGGCACGCGGCCGCGCGGCGGCGAGAACGTGACGGACCTACGGATGCCGTCTTCGGACCGGGCAAGTACGGTCGAAGACGGCAGTTGCCCGCACACTAGGGCACGGATACCACGCTCGGATAGATGTCGCTGAGCACGTCGCCCATCGCGCGGCCGAAGGTCGTCGGGACGCGGTGACGGACGGCCCACACGATGCGGTGGCCCCAGGCCGCAGCCGGTCCCGCCGCCGAAGGGCGCCAGAGTTCCGAGGTAGAACACGGATCGCACCTCCGTCCGGCCGCGCCAACCGGACAGGATCCGGTGCGCGCCCCGTTCCGAAGGGTAGGCAGGGCAGGTGGCTGACGCGAGCCGGATCGTCCAGCGGATACGCCGGCGCCCGGCGCGCCCGTCGACGGCGCTGCCGGCCTCACTGTGGGCCGACCAGCTCCTGGGCCCGGTGACGCCACGGTCCGCGCTGCGCGGCGAGCTGCGCGCCGACGTGTGCGTCGTCGGCGCCGGGTTCACCGGGCTGTGGACCGCGTACCACCTGGCCACGCTCGCCCCGGAAAGGCGCGTGGTCGTGGTCGAGAGCGAGGTCGCCGGATTCGGCGCGTCCGGCCGCAACGGCGGCTGGTGCTCGGCGCTGTTCCCGGTCGCCTCGATGGCCGACCAGCTGCGCCCAGCGCTGGCCGCCACCGTCGACGAGGTGGGAGCGGTCGCCGCGGCCGAGGGCATCGACTGCGACTTCGCCAAGGACGGCTACCTGTGCCTGGCCACCACGCCCGCGCAGGAGGCGAGGCTGCGTGCCGAGGGCCGCGGCTGGCTGAACGCCGACCAGGTGGCGGCGCGGGTGCGCATCCCGGGCGCGCTCGGCGGTGTGTTCGACCCGGAGTGCGCCGCGCTGTCCCCCGGGAAGCTGGTCAGGGGACTGGCGGACGCGGTCGAGCGGCGCGGCGTGACCGTCTTCGAGCACTCGCCGGCGCGTGCGATCGCCCCTGGGCTCGTCGAGCTCGACGGTGGCACGGTCCGAGCCGACGCGGTGATCCGGGCGACCGAGGCGTGGACGCCCCGGTTTGCCGGCCACCGCCGCGAGCTCGTGCCCATCTACTCGCTGGTCATCGCGACCGAGCCGCTGCCGGCCGCGGCCTGGGACGAGATCGGCTGGCGGGAGCGGTTCACCCTGAACGACGCCCGCCGCCTGATCATCTACGCCCAGCGCACCGCCGACGGGCGCATCGTGCTGGGCGGCCGGGGAGCGCCCTACCACCTGGGCTCGCGGATCAAGCCGTCGTTCGACCATGAGGACGCCGTCTTCGAACACCTGCGCCGCACCCTCGGCACCCTGTTCCCGGCGGCGGCGCGAGCCGAGATCACCCATCGCTGGGGCGGCCCGCTCGGTGTGCCCCGCGACTGGGCCCCGTCGGTGCGTTTCGACCCGGCCACGGGTCTGGGCAGCGGCGGTGGCTACGTTGGCGACGGCGTCGCCGCGAGCGCCCTGGCCGGGCGGACGCTCGCCGAGCTGGTCGCGGGCCTGGACACGCCGAACACAAGGCTTCCCTGGGTGAACCGGCGGACCCGGCCGTGGGAGCCCGAACCGCTGCGGTGGCTCGGCGTCAATGCCGGCCGTCTCGGCGCCGCGACGGCCGACGCCCGGGAGAACCGCACCGGCCGGCCGTCCCACCTTGGCAAGGCCGTGGATCGTCTCACCGGCCACTGACGGCTCGTCACCGCGGATCGCGGCCTCCACCCGGTGCACCAGCCTCAACTCGTTTCACCTGATGCTGGTCGCGGTGTCGGTCGGCTTCCTCGTCGCACCGGCTCCCCCGCACCGGCGGGAGATCTCGGGCGAACGTGCCGAATAGTCGCAAAAATCAACCGATACACAACCAGGGGGTGGTTTCAGGAGTCCGACAGAGCGCGGTGGCCGGATGTCAGCCGGCCCGGGTAGATGGGACGGCCCATGCCTCAGGTCGGACGTGAACCAGCCGATGACATCCTGGTGACCCGCCTCGGCGGTTCTGAGATCACAGTCCGGCCGGAACCGCCAGCGGGCCGCGACAACGGGCCCGTCATTCTGCTTCGCCTGGTCTCCCCGATGTTCGACACGCTCGCGGTCGCCTACCTGGGCCCAACCGAGGCTCGGGCCCTCGCCCAGGCACTCCTCGCCGCCGCGGACACCATCGACCCGACCGCCCCCGGCGGCTGGCGCACCCCACCACGCCCTCGTTGAGGGCAAGCCGGCACTGAACGGCGTCCTCCGGCAACCGCGGCGCTGCTGTCCAGGCGGCCGAAGGCCCATCTGCGGGTGTTAGCGGACGCCCCAGGTGTAGGTCTGCTTGACCAGGCGAAGGTAGACGAACGTCTCGGTCTCCCTGACCTGGGGAAGCGCCCTGATGTGGTCGTTGACCAGCGAGATCAAGTGCTCGTCGTCCTCGGCGACGATCTCCAGCAGCAGGTCGAACGACCCGGCCGTGATCACGACGTAGTCGACCTCGGGCAGCGCGGACAACGCGTCCGCGACCTCCCTCGTATCACCGATCACTCGCACGCCGATCATCGCCTGACGCTTGAAACCCACCCGCAACGGGTCGGTGACCGCGACGATCTGCATGATCCCGGCGTCGAGCAGCCGCTGCACCCGCTGGCGCACGGCGGCCTCGGACAGCCCCACCGCCGCCGCCATCGCCGCGTAGGACCGCCGGCCGTCCTGCTGGAGCTGCTCGATGATCGCCTTGTTGACGTCGTCCAGCAGAGGCTCGGACGAGGAGCGACCACCCGACGCCCTGCGCATCTGCACCGCTTCCTCCACTTCCTCCTCGCCACCAATCCTGGCCACCGATGACCACAATCCTGACGGCTGTTATCGGATACCGCTGGACCCGATGGAACCCGGCAGCGGGAACGTCACCCCGTCCCCGACGGGCATGACGGCAAGGCACGAGACAGAGCCGCCGGGCGACCTCTCGTCCAGCCGGTCACCATTCGCGGCGCCATGCCGGCCGACAGTACCCGCCATCGTATGACCGCACGATCTCGGCCGTGATGCGATGATCAGAAGGGATTATCTCGACGGATTCCATCGCAAACCGGGGTTGGGGGCTACGCTTCCAGCGTTGAACTGCCCATCGCGAGCCCCGGGAGGCCGCCGTGACCACGGCTGACACACGCAACCAACCGGCCGAGAGGATCTCGACGGCGGCACTCACCGAACGGGCCGCCGACCTCGCCGGGCGGGAGGAGGCGCGGCTGGAGGCGGCCACCCCCGGCTCCGGCACGATGCACGAGCGCGCGCTGCGCACCATGACCGGAGGGGTGCCGTCGTCCTACCAGGAACGCGACCCATGGCCGATCTACCTCACCCATGGGCGCGGGTCGCGGGTATGGGACGTCGACGGCAATGAGTACGCCGACTTCCACAACGCGTTCGGCTCGATGGTGCAGGGCCACGCGCACCCGGCGATCGTGCGCGCCGTCTCGGAACGGGTCGCGCTGGGCAGCCACTTCGCGATGCCGACCGAGGACGCCGTCGTGGTGAGCGAGGAGCTGGCCCGCCGGTTCGGGCTGCCGCAGTGGCGCTTCGTCAACTCGGGCTCCGAGGCGACGATGGACGCGATCCGGATCGCGCGCGGGCTCACCGGCCGGGAGACCATCGTCAAGATTTTCGGCTCGTACCACGGCCACCACGACTACGTCATGGTCTCGATCGGCGCTCCCTACGCCGACATCGGCCCGGCGGACGACATGAACTCGCTCGGCTACGGCGCCGGCATCCCGGAGGCGGTCGTCGACCTCACCGTCCCGGTGCCGTTCAACGACGCTCCGGCCATGGAGCGCCGGATCGAGCGGCTCATCGACGAGGGCCGCAAGCCCGCCTGCGTGATCATGGAGGCGGCGATGATGAACCTCGGCGTCATCCTGCCCGAGCCCGGCTACCTGGAGGCCGTCCGGGACATCACCCGGCGGCACGGCATCGTCCTGATCTTCGACGAGGTGAAGACCGGCCTGTGCGTCGCTCCCGGTGGCGCGACCGAGCGGTTCGGTGTCACGCCGGACATGGTGACGCTCGCCAAGGCGCTGGGCGGGGGCCTGCCGGCCGGGGCGATCGGCGCCACCGACGAGATCATGGAGGTCGTGGCGACCGGGAAGGTGAAGCAGGTCGGCACCTACAACGGCAACCCGCTGACGATGGCCGCGGCGCGCGCGAGCCTGTTCGGCGTGCTCACCCCGGAGGCGTACGCGCACCTCGACCGCCTGAACGACCGGCTCATCGCCGGGTGCGACGCGATCCTCGCCCGCCACGGCATCCCGGGCTACACGGTCGGCATCTCGTCGAAGGGCTGCGTCCACTTCACCGACGCCCCGATCCGCGACTACACGACATTCATGGAACATCAGAACGCCGAGCTGCCGGAGCTCGCCTGGCTCTACAACGCCAACCGCGGCGTGCTGATGGCCCCGGGGCGCGAGGAGGAGTGGACCCTCTCGGTCCAGCACACCGACGCCGACGTGGACCGCTACCTGGACAGCCTCGACGCGATGTGCGCCGACCTAGCCCGAGCGGCCGGCTGACCCGTCCCTCCCGAAAACCAGTCCCGGAAATGACAAAGGCCGGCGCGATCGCGCCGGCCTTTGTCATCCAGGGCTACTTCTATCCCTGGTCTCGTAGCGGGGACAGGATTTGAACCTGTGACCTCTGGGTTATGAGCCCAGCGAGCTACCGAGCTGCTCCACCCCGCGTCGGTAATGGCAACTATACACGCTCGTGGCCAGGAGGTGTCAAAGCGGATGTCCGATCCGTGAGCTGGCCCCACCGAACCCAACCGCCCGGAGAGTGACCCGTACGCGACGGAGCCCAACCTGGCCAAACTGGGCAGCTTCGCCCCGGCGAACCCGGGCTGGGGCGGAGGTATGGATCGGCCACGGACGAGCGTCCCTCAGGAAACGTCAAAGGCCGCCCCGGATCTCTCCGGGACGGCCTCGACGGTACAACCAAACTGGTAGCGGGGACAGGATTTGAACCTGCGACCTCTGGGTTATGAGCCCAGCGAGCTACCGAGCTGCTCCACCCCGCGTCATTGTTGCAAACTATACACACCGGCTGGCCGAGCCTGTCAAAGCGAGCGGCGGCGCCGGCCCGCGCGGCCTCGCCCGGCCGCGGGCAGCGGGCAGGCGACCTCGTCGAGCGGGGTGAGGCCGGCGACGTTCACCATCGACGGGGTGACGGTGAGTTGGTCCCGCTCGCCCAGGAGGACGCGAGCGCGATCTGGCGCGGGCCGCCGTCAAGCAAACGTGACCGGCACGGGGATCAGCCCGGACTCGCGCTCGACGAGCCGGGTCGGCACCACCACAGTCCGTGGCGTGGGCGCTTCGCCGTGCATGCGGGCGAAAAGCAGCTGTGCCGCGGTCGCGCCGATCTCGGTCACCCGCTGGCTGACCACCGTGACGGCCGGGCTCATCAGATCGGCCAAGGGGAAGTCGTCGAAGCCGACGACCGCGACCCTGCGCTCGAGGGCGCGCTCACGCAGCGCCCTGACCACGCCGACCGACAGGTCGTTGCGGCCGGCGAACACCGCGGTAGGCGGATCGGCGAGATCGAGGAGCGCACGGGTCGCCGCCGTCGCCTCGTCGGCGGTAACCAGGTCCTTGACGACGATCCGCTCGTCGACGGGCAGGCCAGCTTCCGTGATCGCTTCGAGGTACCCGCGGAGTCGCTCCCGCGCGGTCCACAGCCGACCGCGGTCGGTCAGACACGCGACGCGAACATGGCCTCGGCCAAGAAGGTACTCGGTCGCCCGGTGGGCACCGTCCCGGTTGTCGACGACGACAGTGTCGACCGCGAGGCCCGCCGTGGGCCGGTCCACGGCGACGACGGGGAGGCCCGCTCGGACCTCCGGGAGCAGGTAGCTCTGGTCCGGGCTGGCCGGCATCAGCACGAGCCCGTCGACGCGCCGCGTGACCATGTCGTGGACGAGAACCTGCTCGCGGTCCTCGTGGTCGTCGAGGCTCGACGCAAGCACCGCGACGCCGAGCGGCCGGGCATGGTCGTCGATCACGCGCAGCAGCTCCGCGGCGTACTCGTTACGGAGGTCATGGAGCAGCACGCCGATCGTCTGGGTGCGCACCCCGCGCCGTAGGTTGCTCGCCGCCAGGTTGTGCCGGTAGTCGAGCTGCTCGACGGCTCGGCGGACCCGCTCGACCAGATCGGGCGACACCCCCGGCTCGCCGTTGACGACCCGCGAGACGGTCTTGAGGCTCACGCCAGCCAAGGCGGCGACGTCCGTCATGGTGGCGCGCTTGCGCATGCGCGGCCTCCCTCCGGAACCAGGAGTACCGGGTCCCGACAACGCTGTCAATCATACCCGGCATCCAGACATATGAGACTTGACACGGGGCCATCCCGCTATGACCATCGCCTGACAACGTTGTCTGGTCCGGGGCCGAGGTCTGCCGGACAGTCGAGAGAAGGGTCGCCACGATGCACCGAACCCGCCACACCCGACCCGCGGCGTCCGGCCGGGTCCGCTCCCGCGTTAGCCGAGTCGCCTGCGTGGCCGTCTTACTGTCTGCCGTCACCGCCACGGCGGCCTGCGGCGGCTCCGGGTCCGGGTCCGGGTCCGACACGGTCGCGGTCTCGCTGATCACCAAGGACTCGATCAACCCGTTCTTCGTCGCGATGCAGGAGGGCGCCAAGAAGGCCGCCAAGGACCAGGGCGTCGACCTCACCGTCGGCGCGGGCAAGGAGGACGGTGACGAGGAGGGCCAGATCACGCTCATCGAGAACGCGATCGCGGCCGGCCAGGACGGCATCCTCATCACCCCGAACGGGCCGGGCGTGAACTCCGCGATCAAGAAGGCTCGGGACGCCGGCCTGTACGTGATCGCGCTCGACACCCCGCCCGACCCGGCCGACACCGTCGACATCACCTACGCGACCGACAACTTCAAGGCCGGCGAGCTCATCGGCCAGTGGGCGGCCAAGACCATGAAGGGCCAGGACGTCGTGATCGCGATGCTTGACCTCTTCAACGACAAGATCGTTTCCGTGGACTACAACCGCGACCAGGGCTATCTGACCGGCATGGGGATCGACGTCAAGGACAAGACCAAGAACGGCGACGAGGCCAAGGCCGGCACCTACAGCGGCGGCGGGTACACGATCGCCTGCAACGAGCCGACCAACGGCGCCCAGCCCGACGGCAAGAGCGCCATGGAGCGCTGCCTGGCCAAGAACCCGAACATCAACCTGGTCTACTCGATCAACGAGCCGGCCGGGATCGGGGCGTCCGAGGCCCTCGCGGCGGCGGGTAAGAAGGCGACCATCGTCTCTGTCGACGGCGGCTGTCTCGGCGTCAGCAAGGTGAAGGACGGCACGCTCGCGGCCACCTCGCAGCAGTACCCGCTCAAGATGGCCCAGCTCGGCGTCGAGGCCATCGCCCAGATCGCCAAGGGCGGCGCGAAGCCGGCCACCTCGCCGGGCCTTGACTTCATCGACACCGGCGCGGCGCTGGTCACCGAGAAGCCGGCCGCGGGCGTCGACAGCATCGGAACCGACGAGGCCAGCAAGATCTGCTGGGGCACCGTCAGCTGAGGCCGGGATGGAGGAGCCTGTGTCAACCACGATCCCGCACCAGCCAGCCATGGCGGCTGAGGCCTTCGCCGCTCGGCGCCGGTCGCCGACGCAGTCGGTTCAGCACCTCCTGCACGGGCATCCCACGATCAGCCCGATCCTCGTGCTGGTGGCCTCGTTCGTCGTGTTCACGATCGTCAACCCGAGGTTCTCCTCCGCGCAGTCGCTCTCGTTGGTTCTCCAGCAGGTAGCGATCGTGGCGGCGCTGGCGATCGGCCAGACGCTGATCATCCTGACGGCGGGCATCGACCTCTCCGTCGGCGCGCTCACCCTGCTCTCCATGATGGTGATGGCCAAGCTCGCCGCCGAGCAGGGCCTGCCGGGCGGGCTCGCGATCGCGATCGGCGTCGCCCTCGGCGCGCTGGGCGGCCTCGTCAACGGCTTGCTCGTCATGCGGTTGAAGGTGCCGCCATTCATCGCCACGCTCGGCACGCTGAGCGTCTTCACGGCGCTCGGGCTGCTCTACTCCAAGGCGCGCAGCATCCAGGCGTCGTCCATGCCCGACGTGCTGAGCTGGACGGGCGACACCTTCGGCGCGGGCCGGTTCCGGATCACCACCGGGGTCGTGCTCGTCGCGGTGATGTACGTCCTCGCGGCGTACGCGCTCGGCCAGACAGCCTGGGGCAGGCACGTCTACGCGGTCGGCAACGACGCGGAGGCGGCGAGGCTCGCGGGCATCAGAGTAGGCCGGGTGCTGCTGTCGGTGTACGTCGCGGCCGGGGTGATCTTCGGGATAACCGCGTGGATCCTCATCGGCCGCGCCGGGGCCGCCAGCCCCAATGCGCTGACAGACGCGAATCTCGAGAGCATCACGGCCGTCGTGATCGGCGGAACCAGCCTCTTCGGCGGCCGCGGTGTCGTGGTCGGGTCGCTGATCGGCGCACTGATCGTCGGGGTGTTCCGCAGCGGCCTGTCACTCGCGGGGGTCGACGACCAGTACCGCGTGCTGGCCATCGGCATCCTCGTCATCGCCGCCGTGGGTGTCGACCAATGGATCAGGAAAGTGCGGGCATGAGCACAACGATGACCAAGCCGTTAGCCGCGGCCGAACGCCGGGTCCCCGCCCTCGAGGCCCGCGGGCTTGTGAAGACCTTCGGCCGGGTGGTCGGCCTCGACGGCGTCGACCTCGCCCTCTACCCAGGCGAGGTTCTGGCCATCATCGGCGACAACGGCGCCGGCAAGTCCACCCTGATCAAGTGTCTCACCGGGGCCTACATCCCCGACGCCGGCGAGATTCTGGTCGACGGCTCCCCGGTGCAGTTCAAGCGCCCGCAGGACGCCCGGGCCGCCGGAATCGAGACCGTCTACCAGACGCTCGCGGTGGCACCGGCCCTCGACATCGCGAGCAACCTGTTCCTCGGACGCGAGGTACGCCGAAAGGGCGTCCTCGGCTCCGTCCTGCGCATGCTCGACAAGAAGGGGATGCGCGCCAGCGCCGAGCGCTCGATGACCGAACTCGGCATCGGGACCCTGCAGAACATGGGCCAGGCGGTCGAGACCCTCTCCGGCGGCCAGCGGCAGGCGGTCGCGGTGGCGCGTGCCGCGGCCTTCGCCAGCAAGCTCGTCGTCCTCGACGAGCCGACGGCCGCGCTGGGCGTGAAGGAGACGGCCCAGGTGCTCCGGCTGATCGAGGAGGTGAAGAAACGCGGGCTCGCCGTGATTCTGATCAGCCACAACATGCCGAACGTGTTCGAGGTGGCGAACCGGATCCAGATTCAGCGGCTCGGGCGGTCGGCCGGGGTGATCACGCCGAGGTCGCACACGATGTCCGAGGCCGTCGCGATCATGACCGGCGCCACGACGCTGGCCGAGACCCCGGGACGTGCGGCACCATGACGATCGACGCCGGCGTACCGCTCCAGGCGACGACCCGCGGCCGCGGTGGCCAGGGCGCGGTGGGACCCGGGAGCGCGCTGGTCGTCGGCGAGGCGCTCGTTGACGTGCTGCACGGCGCGTACGGCTCGCTTCGCGAGCGACCCGGCGGAAGTCCGGCGAATGTCGCGGTGGGGCTGGCCCGGCTCGGCCATCCGGTGACGTTGGCCACCCGGCTTGGGACGGACCGCCGAGGCGCGCGGCTGGCGGCGCACTTCCGCGGCGAAGGCATCGAGCTGCTCGCCCAGCGCGGACCGCGGACGTCGACTGCCCACGCACGGCTGCGGGCCGACGGCAACGCGTCATACGTCTTCGACCTCGACTGGGACGTCGCTCCCGACCCTCCAGCCACGCGGCCCGTGGTGGTGCACACCGGATCGTTCGGTGCCGTGCTCCCGCCCGGTGCCCAGCACGTGGCCGAACTCATCCGCGGCCTAGCCCCAGCCACGACCGTTACCTACGACCTCAACCTACGCCCGGCCGCGATGGGAGCCGACGAGGGTCTGCGGACACGGGTCGAGCGCATCGTGCGACTCGCGGACGTGGTCACCACGTCCGACGAGGATCTCGCGCACCTGCTGCCGGGGCTGGCGCCCGCCCAGGCCGCCGAACGACTCCTCGGGCTGGGGCCGAGCGCGGTGGTGGTGACGCTCGGCGCCCGCGGGTCGCTGTGCGTCACGCCGGGTGCGGTCGTCGCCGCGGCCGCCCAACGGGTCGAGGTCGTGGACACGATCGGGGCGGGAGACGCCTTCTGCGCGGGGGTGATCGACCGGCTCTGGTGCCTGGGCCTGCTCGGGTCCGCGCGGCGCGAGGCTCTCCGGAGTCTCGACGACGGAGGGTGGTTCGACGTGCTGACCCAGGCCTCCGTCGTCGCGGGGCTGACGGTGGGAAGGGAGGGCGCCGACCCGCCCACCCGCGCCGAGCTGGACGCGACCCTGGCCATGTCCGCGGGAGGGGAGATCTGACGCATCACAATGTTCAGGCCCGGAGATCCACGATCTCCGGGCCTGAATTCGTAGCGGGGACAGGATTTGAACCTGCGACCTCTGGGTTATGAGCCCAGCGAGCTACCGAGCTGCTCCACCCCGCGTCGTTGTCACTACCGTATCAGATGGTCGGAGTGGGCTGTCAAAACGATGGGGCCGCCCCTCGGGCGGCCCCATCGGGACTCCGTTAGTGATCCTGGGGACAACGGGCCGCCGGGTGTGCGAAGGAAGATCATTTTCGCACACCCTTTGGCCCTCTAGCCGGACGGACCGGTGCTGGGCGACGGTGTTGTCGGCGGCGGTGAGGCCGACGGCGTGCTGGCGCCCGTCAGCTCGTTGATCCGGCGGATCGCCTTGTCCTCGTCCACGCGCGCCGCGCCGAAGGCCGCCCAGTCCGGCGGGGACTCCGCCAGCGCCTTGTCCTCGGCGGTGCGGGCTGCGTTGAGGTCACCGATCGCCCGCAGCAGATCGGGGCCCGCACCAGGTGGAGCCACGCTCGGCGACGCGGTCGTCAACGGCGAAGGTGTCCCCGAGGCGGTGGCACCCGCGGTGGGCGTCGTCGTCGGTGGCCCCGCGCCACTGCCGCCGCCACCGCCTCCGATCCCGGCGCCGGCGGCGGGCGCGCCGGCGCCGGGGCCGAACACCTTGTCGAGCGCCGCCTGCAGCGAGTCCTCCAGCGCGACCTTGTCGCCGTACACCACCGCGACGCCCTGCAGCGTCGGGTACCCGGACGAACCTCTGGCCTGGACGTAGTAGGGCTCGATGTACACGAGCCCGTCGGCGACCGGCAGGGTGAGCAGGTTGCCCTCGATGGTCTCGATCGTGGTGTTGGAGCCGCTCCCTCGCCAGGCCAGGAGTTTCTGCGCCACGTCGCTGTTGGCCTCTATCAGGCTCTGCACCTGCGCCGGCCCGTTGATCGTCACCCCCTGCGGCAGGTGCAGCACCTCGAACTGCCCGTAGTTGTCCGGATCACTGGAGACGGCCACGTACGCGGCCAACTTCGATGATTTTCGCGATATCAGCGGTGAGGTCAGGTTGAACGACGGCGCGTCCCGGTCCGGCAGCTGGCTATACACGTAGAAGGGTGGTTGGTCCTTGCTCCCGTCATCCGGCGCCGGCGAGACACCCCAGAAGTCCTCCTGCGAGTAGAACGCCCGGGGATCGGTCACGTGGTAGTCGGCGAGCACGTCCCGCTGCACCTTGAACAGGTCCTCGGGGTAGCGGAAGTGCGCCCTCAACGCGGGCGGGATTTCCTTGGCTGGCTTCACCGTGCCAGGGAAGGCGCGCATCCAGGTCCGCAGCACCGGATCCGACTCGTCGAAGGCGTAAAGCGTCACCGTGCCGTCGTAGGCGTCGACGGTGGCCTTCACCGAGTTGCGGAGATAGTTGATCTGGTTGGAGCCCTGCTGGGTGCGGTTCTGTCCCGTGACCGCGTCGGCGGTGACCTCGCCGAGGGCGTTGCGGTCGGAGTACGGGTAGCCATCCGACGTGGTGTAGCCATCGAGGATCCAGGTCACCCGGCCGTTCACGACCGCCGGGTACGGGTCGCCGTCGAGCGTCAGCCACGGCGCGACCTTGGCCACCCGGTCGCGCGGGTTGCGCTCGTAGAGGATCCGCGATTGGTCGGTGATGTCGGACGAGAAGAGGATGTTCTTCTCACCGAAACGGACGGCGAAGACGAACCTGTTGAACCTAGAGCCGATCGAGACTCCGCCGCCGCCGTCGTAACTCGTGGTCGCCTGGTTCTGGGAGTCACCCGCGCCGTCGATCTCGGCCTGCTTCGTGCCGACGATCGAGTACTCCGGAGACAGCTCGCCGAAGTAAATCTGGTTCTTGGTTATACCGAAGTCACCGGTCTGCGGCAGGTTTCCCACCGTGAAGTCCGGCTTGCCGCCCTCGACGGTGTTCGCCGGCGCCGCGACGAATCCCTTGCCGTGTGTGTAGATCAAGTGCTCGTTGATCCAGTTGCGCTGCGACGGTACGAGCCCGGCCTGGTCGAGCTCACGGACGGAGACGACGTAGTCCCGCGTGCTGCCGTCGACCTTGTACCGGTCGATGTCGAGGGTGTCCGGGAAGCCGTAGTAGTTGCCGAACTGCTGGAGCTGGGTGAAGGTTCTCGACAGCTTGTTCGGGTCGAGCAGCCGGACGTTGGAGACGGTTCCGACATCGTCCGCGACGGCGTCCGCGGTCACGTCCGTCACAGGCGGGTATTCGCGTGGTTTCACGTTCGCGATTCCGTAGGCCGCCCGCGTCGCCTCGATGTTGCGCGATATGTACGGCGCCTCCCGGGACGCCTCGTTCGGCTTCACCTGGAACTGCTGGACGATCGCCGGGTAGATGCCGCCGATCACCACCGCGGACAGCACGAGGATCCCGGCGCCGAGCAACGGCAGCGTCCACCCGCGCTGGAAGATGTTGTAGATGAACAGGCCCGCGCAGGCCAGCGAGATGAACAGCAGGATGAGCTTCGCCGGCAGTACCGCGTGCACGTCGGTGTAGCCCGCGCCCGTCGAGACCACCCCGCGCGACGAGAAGACCGACCCGAACCGGTCCAGGTAGTAACCCCAGGCCTTGAGCAGCGCGAGCAGGCCGAGCAGCACCGACAGGTGCGCCTTCGCAGCCGGGGTCACCCGCTCCATAGACGCGCTGGCGGTCCGCTCACGCGGCGCCTGGATGCGGATGCCCCCGAACAGGTAATGGGTGATCACGGCCACCAGCAGCGAGAGGATCATCACGCTCAGCAGGAAACCGAACAGGAACCGATAGAACGGGTAGGTGAAGGCGTAGTAGCTGATGTCCCGGTGGAACTGCGGGTCGCGCACGCCGAACGACTGCCCGTTGACCCACTGCAGCCAGGTCCGCCACCGCCCGGACGCCGACAGGCCGGCCGCGAGGCCGAACAGCGCCGTGACCCCGAGCAGGATGACGAGCAGATACGGCTCGATCGCGGTCCGGTAACGCTCCAGGTTCTGCTGCTCCACCGACAACGGCCGCACCGGTGGGCGCAGCCGGTAGGCCAGCACCAGGTTGGTGCCGACAGCGACGGCCATCACGGCGCCGAACAGCACGAACAGCAGCACCCGCGTCCACAGGACCGTGGTGAAGACCTTGCTGAAGTTGACCGACTGGTAGAACAGCAGGTCGGTGTACACCGGCGTCAGCGCCAAGAACAAGATCACCAGCAGGATGAACGCAAGCAGCGGCACGATCACGCGTAGCCGGGTGATGAACAGCCGGCGGCTCGCGCCCCTCGGCGCTCCCCGCTCAGACGGTTGCGCTGCCACAGTGCATCCTCCGTGCCCTCAGGACCAGGCCCGCCTTCCCCCGAGTCGACCTGGCGCTCGGGCTTTGGCCCACCGGCGGTTTCCAGCGACGATGGCCGCCGGGCGCGCGAAGAAAGATCATTTTCGCACGCCCTTTGGCCCACTACGGGCAACCTACGCCAGCCGTCCGGGGTGGCCCGAAAGGCGTCTGGGCCGATCGGAGAGGATGGGCCCCGTGACGAGCCCAAATCTCCCGGAGCTGACCGAGGTCGTGCTCGAGCTCGAGCGATACGTCGCCGCGGCCGGCTGGAACCAGCCTCACCGGCTCTTCGCGCTCGCGCACACCGCCGATCTGCTGGCATACGACCCAGGCCTGACCGACCACCTCGGCGACGCGGCGTCACGGTTGCTGACCCCCATCGAGCAGGAGAACCTGCCCGAGGGCCCGCTAGAGCAGATGCTGGGCACGATCGGGTGGCCGGACGAGGTCGAGGGCTGCGTTCTCGTGACCGAGCTGGTGGTGCTGCCTCCGAGCGCGGAGGAGGACATCCCCTACGAGGATCACGAGATCGACATCTGGGCGACCAGGCATCCAGAGCGCCAGGACATCCGCGTCGCCGTCGCGGTCACCCGCTCGGGCAAGTTCACCTCGTGCCTTCGCCGCCGCAACGACGAAGGCGAGGTTGTCGTCGACCCCGACATCGCCGACGCCCTGTTCGACGGTCTCTTCGCGACTTTCCTTTAATGGTTCGCTCCGTCCGGGCACGGCGCTACGGCCCCTTACTCGCTTCGCTCCCAAGGGACCTCCGCGCCGTGTCCTCCTCCGCTCACGTGCGCTCCGGCGACCTCCGCTGCGGCACCCCTACGTCGCTTCGCTCGTAGGGATGCCTCCGCGGAGGCGCGCCTCCGCGCCAGCTCGGTCGCGTCACGCTTGAACGGATCAACCACGGCCAGCTTCTGCGCGGCCACGTCGCTTCGCTTGTGGGGCGGCCTTCACGCCTGATCGGCACGGAACCCGCGACCAGCACCAGTCCAGACGTTCCACGAACGAAGCGACGTGGCCCCCGCAAGGGCCTGGCTCCGGATCGGGCCGGTCTTGGACTGGTGCCGTTCAAGCGGGACGCAACCGAGCTGGCGCGGAGGCGCACCTCCGCGGAGGCCCGGCCACGAGCGAAGCGACGTGGTTGGGCCGCAGCGGAGGTCACCGCAGCGCACGTGAGCGGAGGAGGACACGGCCTGGAGGTAGCCCGTGAGCCGCCAGGCGAGCGGGCTGCCGGAGGGCCGTGCCCGCACGGAGCGAACCAGAGACAACCTTCTGCCCCGACCCGATCCCAACTCAGTCGCTGCGCTTCGCCCGTAGCGGGCTCAGCAGGTCGGGATCGAGGACTGCTGGGGGCCGCCGAGCTTCTTCAGTGCGTCGAAGGCGCCCGAGAGCTTGTCCACCTTGACCAAGGTCAACCCGCTCGGGGCCGTCTTTTTCGCGTCGGTGCAGTTGTCCGCCGGGACGAGGAACACCGTCGCGCCCGAGCCGCGGGCGCCCAGGATCTTCTGCTGAATGCCCCCGATGGGGCCGACCTTGCCGGTGGCGTCGATCGTGCCGGTACCGGCGATGATCCGGCCGCCGGTGAGCTGCCCTGGCGTGAGCAGGTCGATGATGCCCAGCGCGAACATCAGCCCCGCGCTCGGGCCGCCGACGTCCGAGATGCGGATTCGGACGGTAAACGGATAAGACCGCTTCTCCGTCGTCGTGATCCCGATGATCGGCCGGCTCGCGTCGTCGGGGGCAGCCCTGGTGGTGATAACGGCCGTCGTCGACGTTCCCCCGCCGTTCGGCGAGGACGACGCCGTCGAGCCATGCCGAAAGGCGATCTTGATATCGTCGCCCGGCTTCGCCTTGCTGATCTCCTCGCGCAGCTCGGCCTGGGAATGTACCGGTGTGCCGTTGACCTCAGTGACGACGTCACCGGGTGACAGCTTGCCCGTCGCCGGCGAGTCCGCGGGCACGGAGACCACCACGACCGACGTGCCGGTGGACTCGATGCCGAGCTCGGTCAGGGCCGCCGCGGTCGCCTGATCCTGCGAGTCCAGCATCGCCTGGGTGTTCTCCTGCTGGATCTGCTCCTGCGACGAGCCAGGCGGCTCGATCAGCTCGCGGGGAACGACCGCGCGGTCCCCGTCGACCCAGTCCTCGAGGGCGCCCAGCAGGTTCAGCCGCGGCGTCTCCTCGACGGTGGTGAGCTCCAGCTTCCCGCTTGTCGGGTACGTCTGGCGTCCCTCGATGTCGATCAGCGTCACGCCCTTGACGCTGCCGAGCGTGTCCGTCACCGGCCCCGGGGCCAGCGTCACGAACGGCACCGGAAGCCACAGCCCCGCTATCCCCAGCACCAGCGCGAGCACCGACGCGACGACCAGGGTCTGAGTCCTGCGGGCCATGCCCCGCAGTCTACGTAGGCCTAGATCCCGACGATGGCTCCCGCCGACCGGCCAGGGCTCACAGGGAGATACCAGGCCTTGACCTGGGATATCCGCTCATCCGGCCGGGTGAGCGGACTCGCCCCCCTGCGGCCCGGTCACCTCGGGCGCCGCGGGCAGCCGCGCGCTCTCGGCATCCGTCGAGCCCTCTGGCGTCCGGCCCTCGACCACCCGCGCGGCCGGGACGACGGCTCCTACCCGCGGGGGCTCGCCCGGCTGCTCCGCCACCGCCTCGTAGGCGGGAGGCGTCGCCCCGGGCCCCCGAGCGATGTCGCCCGGATAGACGGCGTGCGCCTCGTGATGCCCGGCCGGGGGCCGAGGGGCCGCGCCAGCGACTCGGGTCCGGCGACCCCCCGCCTCGGCAGAGCGCCTCGCCGGCCCGAACCTTCTGGCAGGCCCGCCAGCGGGCCTCCCAGATCGGCTTCGCCAATCCGGCAGGAACCCCGGACTCCGCAAGCTCCATCGATCCGGCAGGAACCCCGGATCGGGCAGGAACCCCAGGCCGTGCCGGTCCGGCGGGGATTCCGCGGGAGGCCCAGGAGCCTCGGGCTCGTCCGAGGTGCCCACGGGAGCACCGCCGCCCTTCGGCGAGCTCCCCGAGGAGGGATCAACGGGTCTCGCGAGCGCGTCCATGCTCCGGCGGTAGCCCTCGATGGTGATCATCGCTTCTCGGGCTCGCTTCGGACGACCGCGCAACGCGGTCCACAACAGCGCCAGCAACAGCGCCGCGGGGGGAATCAGAAGCATCCACATGGCGGCCTCGACGCGAGGGGAGGGGGAAACGAGCGAGGGGGTTGACTAGGAAGGTTGGGATCAGCGCGGAGGTTGACCGGTCTCTGTCCAGGCCCAGCTCTATGGTAGGTGCCCAGCTGAGCAGGCGCCTACCCATTCCGCCGTGCCATCGGCGAACAGCTGCCGTTTCCAGATCGGAACCTGGCTCTTGACCTCGTCGATGAGCCGGCGGCACGCGTCGAAGGCCTCGGCCCGGTGCGCCGCCGACGCGGCGGCGACGACCGCGATGTCCCCGATCGCCAGCAGCCCGGTGCGGTGCACCACCGCGACCGCCAGGACTGGCTGGGCGGCGTCGTCGGCGACCTGGCGGGCGACGGCGGCCATCTCCCGTTCGGCGAGCGGGTGCGCGACATACTCCAGCTCGACGACCGGACGCCCGCCGTCTTGGTCCCGGACGGTCCCGACGAACAGGGCGGTACCGCCCGCCCCGGGCAACGAGACCATGGCCAGGCACTCATCCACCGACAGCGAGGAGTCCCGCAGCTCGGCGACGACCAGCGCGCGGCCGTCCGCATGGACCGGCGCGGCGGCCAGGGAGATGTCCATACTGCGACGGTAGCCGGTTTGACCGAGCCGGAGCCTTCCTGATCATGCGGCCGGGCGGCGGGCTGGCCCGGGCCCAACGGGTCAGGTTCCAGCCACGATCGGCCGCGCCTGTTTCCCTGCGTCCGCCGGACTACGGTAGATACATGTCCGCACAGCGCGCAGCAAGGGTGTCGAGCCGATGAGTAACCAGTTTCCCTTCGGCTTCACCCCAGGCAGTGGAGGCGGCGACCCAGAGCAGGGGCCCCTCGGCCCGTTCGGCGGCGCGGCGCCGTTCTTCGCCGAGCTGGAGAAGCTGCTGTCCTGGCAGGGCGGCCCGGTCAACTGGGAGCTCGCCCGGCAGGTGGCGGCGCGGACCGTCGGCTCCGACGACCCGGCGATCACCGCGGCGGACGAGGAGAACGTCGCCGGTGCGCTGCGCATCGCCGACCTCTGGCTCGACCCGGTCACGCCGCTGCCAGCCGGCGGAGCGACGGCGTGGGCCTGGTCCCGGCTGCGCTGGATCGACGCGACGCTCCCGGTCTGGCGGACGCTGTGCGACCCGGTCGCGACGAAGGTGGTCGAGGCGATGCGCGCCGGCCTGTCCGGCGGCCTCGCCCAGCTCGGCGGTGCCGAGGGCCTGCCACCGGAGCTCGCGGCGGCATTGCCGCCCGGCCTCGACCTCGGCCAGCTGATGGCCGCCGGCGGCCCGGTCGTCGAGATGATGAACCGGGTCGGCGGGATGCTGTTCGGCGCCCAGGTCGGCCAGGCGATCGGGACGCTCGCCGGGGAGGTCGTGTCCTCGACGGAGATCGGGCTTCCGCTGGCGCCGGCCGGGACGGCCGCGCTGTTGCCGGCGAACGTCGCCGCCTTCGGCGAGGGGCTCGGCATCGAGGCCGAGGAGGTCCGGATCTACCTGGCGCTGCGGGAGGCCACGGCGACCCGGCTGTTCGCCCACGTCCCGTGGCTGCGCGCGCACCTGCTCGGGACCGTGGAGGAGTACGCCCGGGGCATCACGGTCGACCAGGAGGCGCTGGGCCAGGTGATGCGGATGGTCGACCCGACCACGATCATGGATCCGCAGAAGCTCTCCGAGGCGCTCGGCGAGGACGTGTTCGCCGATGCCACGACGCCGGAGCAGGAGGCGGCGCTCGGCCGGTTGGAGGTCGCGCTCGCGCTCGTCGAAGGCTGGGTCGACCACGTGGCCGACATCGCGGCCAGCGAGCACCTGCCCGGCGCCGCCCGGCTGCGCGAGATGGTGCGCCGGCGGCGGGCCGAGGGCGGGCCGGCCGAGCAGACCTTCGCGACCCTGGTGGGCCTGTCCCTGCGGCCACGGCGGCTGCGAGAGGCCGCGGCGCTGTGGGAGGCGCTGAGGGTGGCGCGCGGCGCCGACGGGCGCGACGCCGTCTGGGGCCATCCGGACCTGCTGCCGTCGGCGGACGACCTGACCAACCCCGACGGGTTCGTCTCTGGAGCGACGGCGAGCCTGCTCGACCCGATCGCCGAGATCGAGAAGCTGCGGGACACGCCGCCCGAGGAGCCCGGACCCGACGCGTCGGCGTAGCCGGCACGTGATCCACCGGTCGATGCAGGAACGCGCGGGGTGCGTCCCAGCGCGGACACCTCTGGGTCAACGGTTACCAACCGGGACCAACCGGCCCGCTGCTCGATCCCGGGTGCCGTTAGGTCACACCGTCGCGTCGACTAGGCCGACCTAAGGCCATCTGAGCGTCACCATCGAGAAGCCCCCAGTAACCCGACTCTGCCGGAGATAGGAAAAGGGAGCGCCGGGCCCCGGCAGGGATTTCCCGTTCTTGCACGGCATGTATCCATGGCGCTCCGGAGCGGAGTATCGCCGCCGGCCGTGGGCGTCTCGTTCCAGGCGGACGCCGGACCCTCGGCGCGCGCGCCGGGCGGTCACCGCCGCCCGGACGGCGACCAGGGGGTCACGCCGCCGGCCGGCCCGCCGGCCTCGCCCGATGTCCGGCTGGGCAGGATGGGTCCCGCCGCCGTGCGACCGCCGGGCCCAGGAGACAAGACCTCTGGGTGGACAGGCGATCCAGGCGGCGGGCGCGGGCCCGGCCAGCTGAGGACCGGCCCCGCGCCCGAGACGGCCCGCGCCAGGGACAGGGACGCGATCGTGTTTCCCCCGCGCCCCCGGCTTGCGCCCGGGCAGGCGGCCAGCCGACGCGAGCCCACCCGGGTTCGGCGAAGCCGCCCGGCCGATGGCCGGCCCCCGGCCGTCTCGAACACCGTGTCCGAGCACCACTGGGCGTCCGCGCCCGGCGACGTGGCCGGGTGACGGACCTGGGAAGGGAGATCCGCGTGGCCGACAGCTACGAGGGCTACTGCGTCAAGTGCAAGGAGAAGCGCCACTACGAGGGTGAGGTGCGGATCAGCGAGTCGGGCCGACGGATGGCCAGGGGGACCTGCCCGGTCTGCGGATCGACGATCAACCGGATCCTCGGCAAGGCCTGACCGCCAGGCAGGGCGGATGCCGGCGGGCGCGGCGGAGGTGGGTCGCCGCGCCGCCGGTGGCGCGGCGACGGGCTGTCAAACGGCCGCCGTCCACAGTCGTCCCCGTAAGGATGCCGGGACCGCGGGCGGTGTGCGACCGTACGGGCTGCCGGGGCCGACGGCCCGCGGGATCGACGACGATCGCCCCGCGGTCGAAGGCCCCGGCGCCAGCCGCGGCGTCTCCCCGGGGGCTCGCGCCGACATCCCGCGACGCTCGTCCGCGCCTCGCCGTCCGCCAGACGGCACCGGCCCGGGCCAGGAGGTGCCCCCCATGCGCCCGGTGCTCAAGCCAGGTCTGCGCCGCCTGTGGCGGGACGGGTCCACCCTGCAGTTAGGGGTGGACCCGTCCCGCGCCCTCGTCCTGCCCGGGGTGACACCCGGGCTCGTCGCCGCGCTCGACGCCCTGGACGGCTCGCGTGCCGGCGCCCGGCCGGCCGCCGACGCGGACCAGACCACCACCACCGCGCTGCTCGGTCTGCTGGACGAGGCCAGGCTGCTCGACGATGCCGCGCCGGACGACGCCGAGGAACCACCGCTGCCCACCCTCGACCGGGACCGCCTGCGGCCGGATCTCGCCGCTCTCTCGCTTGCCACCAGCCATCCTGGTGGCGCGCGCCAGGTGCTCGCCGGGCGGCGGCGTGCCCGGGTCCGCGTCCGGGGCGCCGGTCGGGTCGGCGCGCACGTCGCCACGCTGCTCGCCGCCGCCGGCGTTGGGCGAGTGATCGTCGACGACGCGGGGCTGGCCGGTCCGGCCGACGTCTCCCCCGGTGGGCTGGGCCTCGACGCCATCGGCCGGCCGCGCGCGCTGGCCGCGATGGCGGCGCTGGGCCGGGTGACCCGGCCCCCGGCCCCGGCGGGCGTCGCGGCACCGTTCCACCCGGACCTGGTCGTGCTTGCCCCGGTCGGGCTGCCCGTACTGCGCCCCGACGAGTCACTGGAGCTGGCGCGCGGCGGCGTCCCCCATCTGCTCACGGGCGTCCGGGAGACCACCGGGGTGATCGGTCCGCTCGTCGTGCCCGGGCGAACGCCGTGCCTGCACTGTCAGCACCTGCACCGGTACGCGGCCGACGCGGCCTGGCCGCTGCTGGCCCTGCAGCTCGCCCGGCGCGCCGAGACCGGCCCGGACGCCTGTGATGTGACGCTCGCCGCGCAGGTCAGCGCGCTCACGGCCGCGCAGGCGCTGGCCTTCCTCGACGCCGGGGGCGCCCTCGAGACGCTGCCGGCCACGGCCGCGGGAACGCTGGAGATCGCGACCCCCGACTGGCGCATCCGCCGGCGCACCTGGCAGCCACACTCCGACTGCCCCTGCGGCGCAGCCGATACCTCGGCATAGCCGGCACCGCCGGGCAGAGCTCCCGGCCGCCCCCCATGCCCGATCGCAACGATCTTGACTCCGGCCACATTGCCGCGGAATGGTACGCCGGCTGGCCGCCCCGCCGGCCCGTGAGCTCCGAATCCGGGATGGCCACTCCGCGGGGGGTGGACGATAGGGGGGTGTCCGACATCCCCCGCCGGGCCGTCGTGCGGACGGCCCGGCTCGCCACGCTCCCCCTCGGCTACGCCGGCAGGGCGACGCTCGGCGTCGGCCGCCGCCTCGGCGGCCGGCCCGCCGAGGCCGTCGCGACCGAGCTCCAGCAGCGCACCGCCGAGCAGGTCTTCCGGGTCCTCGGCGAGCTCAAGGGCGGCGCGATGAAGCTCGGGCAGATGCTGTCGGTCTTCGAGGCGGCGCTGCCCGACGAGGTCGCCGGCCCCTACCGCGCGGCGCTGACCAAGCTGCAGGAGGCGGCCCCGCCGCTGCCCGCGGCGACCATCCGCAAGGTGCTCGCCGCCGAGCTGGGCCCGGACTGGCGGGAGCTGTTCGCGTCCTTCGACGACGTGCCCGCCGCCGCCGCCAGCATCGGGCAGGTCCACCGGGCGGTCTGGTCGGACGGCCGGCCCGTCGCGGTGAAGGTGCAGTATCCGGGCGCGGGCCCGGCGCTGCTGTCCGACCTGACCCAGCTCGGCCGCGCCGCGCGCCTGTTCGGCGTGCTCGCGCCGGGGCTGGACGTGAAGCCGCTGATCGAGGAGCTGCGGGCGCGGGTCGCCGAGGAGCTCGACTACCGGCTCGAGGCAAGCTGGCAGCGCGCGTTCGCCGAGGCCTACCAGGGGGACCCCGACATCGCCATCCCCTGGCCGCTCGCGGCCAGCGACCACGTGCTCGTGGCCGAATGGCTCGACGGCGTCCCACTCGCGGACGTCATCGCCGGCGGCGACCAGGCCCAGCGGGACCGGGCGGGGCTGCTGCTGTGCCGGTTCCTCTATTCCTGCCCGGCGCGCTCCGGGCTGCTGCACGCCGACCCGCACCCGGGCAACTTCCGGCTGCTGGCCGACGGCCGGCTCGGCGTGCTGGACTTCGGCGCGGTACAGCGGCTACCGGACGGGCTGCCCGAGGTGATGGGCCGGCTGACCCGGCTCGCGCTCGACGCGCGGCGCGCCACCGCCATCGCCATCGCCATCGCCACCGAGTCGAAGGGCACCAGCACGAATGACAGCGGCGTGAACGGGGCCGCGGCCCTCGCGGACGAGAACGCCGCGGCGCAGGTGGTCGAAGGGCTGCGCCGTGAGGGGTTCATCCGGCCCAACGTGACGGTCGACGCCCAGGAGCTGCTGGAGCATCTCGGCCCGTTGCTCGACGCGCTCGCCGAGAAGGAGTTCACATTCTCCCGTCAGTGGCTGCGAGCACAGGCGCTGCGGCTGGCCGACTGGCGCTCACCGGCCGCCCAGGTCTCCCGCCAGCTCAACCTGCCGCCGTCCTACCTGCTGATCCACCGGGTCACGATGAGCGGGATCGGTCTGCTCTGCCAGCTCGGTGCCACGACGTCGCTGCGGACGGAGATGGAACGCTGGCAGCCTGGCTTCGCCCCGCCCGGCTCGGCCGCCGCCCGGCACGCGGCCAGGGCGAACCGTCCAGGCCGCCCGCTGCCCACGATCGCCGTCGCGCCCGGCGGCGACGCCACCAGGACGCCGGCCGACCCGATCCTGTTCGGCCCGCCGCCCCAGCGCCGGGCCCGAGCGCCCCGCACGCCCAGGCCGCCGCGCCAACGCGGCGGCGAGAGCCCGGTGGACGAGCCAGGGCGCTAGCCCGCTGGCGCGCGGGACGCTAGCGCGCGGGACGCTAGCGCGCGGGACGCTAGCGCGCGGGACGCTAGCGCGCGGCCGCGGCGTCGCCGGAGCGACGCTGCTCGGGCGGGAGCTCGCTGTGGCCGCGGTCGTCGCGCTCGCCGAGGTAGAGGAAGCCGTACGCCTCGTCCCGGAAGGTGACGCCGGCGGTGCGCAACGCCTCGTTCCAGTCGCCGGTGCAGCTCGTCCGCGCGCCCTCACTGCCGTGATCGGCGGTGAGCAGGATCGTGACCCGCTCGGTGAGCCCGCGGGCGTCCAGCAGGTCCAGGAAGACGCCGAGGCGGCGGTCCGAGTCCAGGAGCGAGGCCCGGGACTGCGCCGAATACGGCCCTCCGCCGTGATGGCCGGTGTCGGTCACCGTCGTGTTCCACCAGGTGAAGGCCGGCGGGTCCTGGCTCTCCCACAGATCGAGCATCTGCTTGAGCCCGAGTGCGTCGACCCGGCTGGACCAGCCATAGTCCGCGTCCGCGGCCAGCCATTCCTGGCTGGTGTTCGGGTCGTCGTCGCCGCGCGGCAGATGGTCGGCCATGCCGCCGGCACCGTCGAGGCTCTCCAGCGCCCGGACCAGTTCGAACGTGGAGTAGGTCGCGCCTCGATCGATCGGCTCGTTCACGCACGCGGTCATCGCGCCCGGGCGGGCGGCGGCGATCACCTCGAACACGGTGCGCACACCGGGCCGCAGGTGCTGGCAGGCGGTGTGCCAGACGCGCACCTCGTTGGTGACGACCTGCTCACCGGTGGCACGGTCGAAGTAGACGTTGTTCAGGATGCCGTGCCGGCCGGGGCCGACGCCGGTGAGCGCCGACGTGTGGTTGGTGAGCGTGACGCTTGGGAACTCCGCCACCGCCCCGCCGGTCAGCGCGCAGCCGCGCGCGAGCAGCCTGGCGACGTTCGGCAGCCGGCCCTCCGCGGCCAGCGCGAGGAGGTCGTTGCAGTTGGTGCCGTCCCAGAGCAGGCCGACGACGTGACGCAGCGGCGCCATCCCGGCGAGGTCGTCGTCGAGCAGGTCGGCCAGCGCCGTGCCCTCGACACCCGGCATCGTCGCGCCCGCGAGCGCGGCCAGTGTCGGGGCGAGGTCCACGACCCGGGCGTGGCGCGCCAGCAGGCCGCGGGCGCGCACACCGGCGCCGGACAGCACCAGCGGGGCACGCGACTGGCCGGCGTCGAGTGATCCGTGCTCGCCGAGGTGGCCGCCGCGCTCCGGCCAGTAGTGGCCGGGCGTGTGCATGACGACGACGTCGGGCGACCGGGTCGGGTCGGCGAAGACCGAGGCGAGCCGTGGCCCGGCGAGCGGGTACGAGTTGCGCTCGTTCGGCGGCGACGGGTCGGCGAGCGCCGCGGTGCGCGGCACCGCGTGCAGCGGGTCCCGCGTCTCGACCGGGTTGCGGCCGCGCAGCACCTGCCACGGGCCGTCGGGCGCGGCGGCGGGTACCCGGGCCGCTCCGGCGGCGTTGGCGACGTGCAGCCAGCCGTCGTCGACCCAGGCGACCAGGTCGACGATGTGATCCAGCTCCGGGGCGGTCAGCACAGCAGTGGTCAGGGCCCGCTCGGCGGACCGCGACGAGGTGAGAGAGCCGGACGGGTTCCGCCCGGCCCCGGTCTGGACGGGGTAGGCCCGCTCGCTGCTCGGCACGATCGGAACACTACTGGCACACACCGTACCGACAGGCGACGTGCGCCTCACCCCCGAGGGGCGAATCACCGAACAGATGGAGCTGGCCGCTTGGCCCGCCCGAGTGGGGCGAGCCAAGCGGCCAGCGGGTGAGGATCGGGAACGGATGGCGGGACCTGTCGGCTGTGTGATCGAAAAGCATGATCGCACGGTCTCAGGGGCTAGGCCGCGACCACCTTGCGAGGACGGCCACGGGGGCGCTTGTACGGGACCACCACGCCGGTGACCACGAGCTCACCGCCCCACACGCCCCAGGGCTCGTGGCGGTCAAGCGCCGTCGACAGGCAGGCCATCCGGATTGGGCAGTCGCGGCAGATCGCCTTGGCGGACTCGACGTCCGCCGGCGACTCCGCGAAGAACAGGTCGGGGTCAGCGTCCCAGCAGGGTAGCGAGAGACGCTCCCGCTCGATCCGGGCAACGATCGAGGGGTCGAACACCGGTGTCACCTCCGACACGGGAATTTCTTCGGTGCGGTCAGAAGGGGAAAAACACAAAGGCCGCGGTCCCCAGCGGGGTCCGCGGCCTCGGGTTCTGGCCTAGGTGCCGGTCTTATACCGGCGGTTCCGTCTGGGACGGACCCCTGCTGCGTGGGTGGCGTCGCGTGAACGCCTGGGTCTTGGCCTGGAGCTGGTTGGTGTGGGCGATGGCAGCCGTCTTGAAGGCGGACTTGTCCCGTGCGGACGGAGCGGCGACGCTCGCGGCATGCCGATCCGCCGGGACGACGATCGGCTTCACAGCCGGAACGACGTCGAGACGGGCTTCGTCCGCCAGCGCATATGCCATCGGCGCCTCGGCCGGCGGCATGTCCGCCATGGACACGAAGGTCAGCGTCGAGACATCCGTCCCGCCACGTGCGGCCGATGCCCCCGCCGCGTCGGTGCCGCGCCAGAAACCGCCTGCGCCGGCAGCCCCGAGCATGGGGCCGGACAGGATGCTCGCCTCACGCGGACGCGCGAGAACGGACCCGAGCTCGGCACAGCCGGCGTCGAAGACCGCGACACGAATGCCAGTAAGCACCCCTATCGCCTCCTCTCGCACGGCCGGTCCGCCCTCGCGTCCGACATCTGTCCTTGGCATCTGAGATCCGGAGCCACAATGATCGCCGTGCCCAGACCCGTGGGATGGGGACCCAGGGGACCATGGCCCAGCGCTCAGTGAGCACCAGCTCCGGTGTTCACGGGTAACGGTAGGGGGCCGCCGGAACCGCGACAACTTATTTTTTGAGTCGGACAGGCGACACCATAGGTAACGCCCGCCGAGACGAACTGTCAGCCCATTACGTCACGTGACGACTCATGCCGGAGAGGTCACGGACGGCGGCCGGTGTGTGGCCTCGACGCGCCGGCCGACCCACCCCGCTGACCGCCGCCGGCCGAGTGGCCAGCCGGTCAGCCCGGTCAGCCGGCCAGCTGGTCAGGGCGTGGCGGTGACCAGGGCGAGCACGTCGGCGCCGTAGCTGTCCAGCTTCACCTGGCCGATGCCGGGGATGGCGACCAGTTCGGCGACCGTGCTCGGCTGGCTCTCGGCGATCGCCTCCAGCGTCGCGTCGGTCAGGACGACGAAGGCCGGCCTGCCCAGCTCGCGCGCCTTCTCCGCCCGCCACTCGCGCAGCCGGTTGAGCAGGGCTCGGTCGACGTGGCGGGGGCACGTCGCGCACCGGCCGACGCGGGCCGCCGCGCCGGTGAGCGCCTGACCGCACACCCTGCAGCGCACGGCCGACCGGCCCCTCGGCCTGGCCGCCCCGCTCACCGCGGCGCCGTCCCCGCCACTCCCTCTCGGGCCTTCCGACGGGCCTCGGCGGCCAGCGGACGCGGGCCGGCCACCCGCCGGGCGCAGCCCGTCGAGGAACCGGGACGGCCGCCGCGGGCGCCCCCCCGCGGCGCGCGCGAGCGACCACGACAGCGCCAGATGCTCCCGCGCCCGGGTGACACCCACGTAGAGCAGCCGGCGCTCCTCCTCGATCTCCTCGTCGGTCTGCGCGTGCACGATCGGCACCATCCCGTCGACCAGCCCGACGAGGAACACCGCGTCCCACTCCAGGCCCTTGGCCCCGTGCAGCGAGGCCAGCGTCACCCCTTCGACGGTGGGGACGTGCTGGTGCGTCGCCCGGTCGGCGAGGTCCGCGACGAAACGCTCCAGCCCGGCGTCGGGCTCGGCGACGGACAGGTCGACGGCCAGGCGGTGCAGAGCGGCGAGGTTCTCCCAGCGCTCCCGCTCGACGCCGACGGTGGGCGCCGTCGCCCGCCAGCCGCCGGCCCTCAGCACATCGGCGACCGTGTCCGTGAGCCCCGCCGGGCGGTCCGTGTCGGCGGAGCGCACCGCGGCGCGCAGCAGCCGCACCGCGTCGCGCACCTCCGGCCGCTGGAAGAACCGCTCACCGCCCTTCACCAGGTACGGGATGCCGGCGGCGCCAATCGCCTCCTCGTAGGCCTCCGAGGCGGCGTTGATCCGGTACAGCACGGCGATCTCGCTCGCCGGCACGCCGCCGGCGAGCAGGGTCCGGATCCGGGCCACCACGGCCTTGGCCTCGTCCGCCTCGTCCGCGCACTCGAGCAGCGCCGGCTCCGGGCCGTCGGGGCGCATCGCGACGAGACCTGGCCTGCTGGCCGCCACCCCACCGACGGCGGGGATGCCGGCGCGGCCGACGACCCCGCCGGGCCGCGCGCTCGCCTTCCCCTGCCCCGCCGATCCCGATGGCCCCGCGGGAGCCGCGGCGAGCAGCGCGTTCGCGAGTCCGACGACCTGCGGGGTCGAGCGATAGTCGCGGACGAGGTGGACGACGGTCGCGTCCGGGAACCGGCGTGGAAACTCGACCAGGTAGCGCGGCGAGGCGCCGCTGAACGAGTAGATGGTCTGGTGCGGGTCACCCACGACGCACAGGCTGTCCCGGTCCCCGAGCCAGGCGTCGAGCACCCGCTGCTGCAGTGGGTTGACGTCCTGGTACTCGTCCACGACGAAGTGCCGGTACCGCGACCGCAGCTCCGTCGCGACCCAGGAGTGCTCCTCGATGACCGCCGCGGTCAGCAACAGCAGATCGTCGAAATCGACCACGCCGGCCGCGCGCTTGACCTGCTCGTAGTCGGCGTAGAGCCGGCCGACCGCGTCCGCCGGCCAGACGGTCTCGCGCCCCGCCGCCTCGGCCGTGCGCGGGTAGTCCTCGGGGGTCACCATCGTGGCCTTCGCCCACTCGATCTCGGAGGCGAGGTCACGCAGTTCGCTCCGGTCAGGGCGTCGCGCGGAACGGCCCGCGGCCTTCACGATGAGTGGGATGCGGCTCTCCACAAGGGCGGGGAGCGCGGCACCGGCCACCTTCGGCCAGAAGTACCCAAGCTGGCGCAGCGCCGCCGCGTGAAACGTCCGGGCCTGTACCCCCTCGACGTCCATCCCCCGCAGCCGGGCACGCAGCTCACCGGCGGCCCGGTTGGTGAACGTCACCGCGAGCACCTGGTCGCCGGGCACGCCCTGGCGGGTGAGGTGCGCGATCCGGCGGGTGATGGTCCTGGTCTTCCCCGTCCCGGCGCCGGCGAGAATGCATATCGGCCCCACCGGGGCGAGCACCGCCGCGCGTTGCTCCGGGTCGAGCCCGCCTTCCTCGAGGCGGTCGGCCAGCGGGCCGTCCTCGGGTTCTCCGCCCTCGTAGCGGCGTCTGTCGGTGGAGCCGCCGGCGAGCCCGGCGGCCGCGGCGCCGCGCGGACCGGTTCCGCCCGTGGCCGGGCGCGGCCGGGCGGCGTCAGCCGACACGGCCGGGCGAGACGGACGGGAGGCGGCGGCCAGCTCACCGGACATGACCTGAAACCGTAGTCACTGCTCGCGGTGGGAAGCGGCGGGGCCGTCGGCGGGTTGTGGATGGCTGGCACCCGGCATGAGCGGCCGCAGCGTCGGAATCTCTACCCGTGTGCCCAGATATGTCGGTCTCTGCCTCGTGACGGTGCGGCGACGGGTTGGGTGCTTGAGTGTCCTGGCGGCGATCCGGCAGGTCTGCCAGTCACCTCGTCCAGCCCGAACAGGGCCAGGCCACGGCCGGCTGTCCGGGACCGGGACCGGGTAGATCGGGCGCTCAGCGCCCGACGGGCGAGAGGATGACCAGTGCTCACGATGTACAGCACCAGCTGGTGCGGCTACTGCAAGCGGCTCAAGCGCCAGATGGACGACGCGGGCATCCCGTATGAGGTCGTCGACATCGAGTCCGACCCCACTGCCGAGCAACTGGTCCGCGATGCGAACAACGGCAACGCGACCGTACCCACGGTCGTCTTCCCGGATGGGACTGTGATGACGAATCCGTCCCTCCGTCAGGTCGCCGAGAAGGTCACTTCTGCCGCATAACGGATACGCAGAGCAACGAGAAAATCGGCGCTCGACGCCCTCCGGACGCATACACGGCCGGCTCATGGGACGGTGTCCGTCACTGCCCGTGAAGTTTGTGGGAGAGTTCGGCCTGTGTCGTCACCACCCTCAGGACAGGCGCGCAGCACCGTGGACGCTGCCGCGCGGGCCGCGCAAGCCCTCCACCACATGGAGGCGACCGGGTTCGTGGAAATCTCCGCGACAACGGCCACCTACCTGCAGGTGGTTGGGACGCTGCCCGGTCTGGATCCGGGAACGCAGTTTCCACGGTCGGCAAGTCTCGCCGCCCGCGTACTCGACGGTGCCCCAGCCATCGGTACCAATGTGGGGATGGAACCGAGTCTGGCGGACACGGCGGAACACGAACGCCTCGGGGTGGGCAGTCACGTCGTCGTGCCGGTCCTCACCCGGACGGGTGAGCTCGCCGGACTGCTGGTCGGGCTCGACCGCGGCGCGGTCGAGGTCGGTCCCACCGCGCTGCCACTGCTGCGCGGCATAGCCGATGGTCTGGGCGCCGCGTGGCCGGCGGACGGTGCCACGCCCGCCGCGGCCCCACCGGCCGCGCCGAGCACGGCCGGCGAAACCTCCACGAGCGCCGTACCCGGCGTCCCCTCTCTCGGACCACCGCGACCGGGGCCTGGCCAGCGCGGCGTGCCGTCGACGGCGCCCGGCGCCGCGGCGGGGCCGCCAGTCACCGGCCCCGGACGCGCCGTACCCGGACCCGGCCCGCTGGCCGGGGGCGCCGCCGGGGCGGCCAGGGCACCGCGGCCCGGACCCCCGCCACGGCCGGGTCCCCGGCCGGGGCCGCCGCCGCGCGCCGCCGCCCCGCACCCCGCGCAGCCATCGACGGCACCGCCCGGAGCGGCTCCGGGAGCGGGTGGCGAGATGCGGCTGCGCCGGACCGGCGCCGGCTGGGTGGTCGAAGGCCCCGGCACGGACGTCCGACCGGTGGGTGACCTGATCTCCGCGATGGTGCTGGCCGATCTGCTGGCGGAGGACCTGAACCCGCCCGGCCGGCCGCGCCGCGCCGACCGGGAGCTCGGCGAGATCGAGAAGCTGCGGCTGTCGGTGGTCCAGCTGGAGCACGCGCTCGCGTCCAGGGTGATCGTGGAGCAGGCGATCGGCGTGCTGGCCGAGCGCCATCACATCAAGCCGCGAGACGCGTTCGAGCGGCTGCGGCGCACCGCGCGGGGCATGGGCCGCCGGGTGCATGACCTGGCCCGCCAGGTCGTCGAATCGGTCAGCGACCCGCGGATCGCGCTGCCAGGAGAGCTCGGCGGCCGGCCGGGGCCGGGGGCCGCGGCCGGGCCAGGGCCGGGCACCGCGCCCCGGCCGACCCCACCGCGTCCCACGCCTACCCGCCACTGACGCGCGCGACCTCCGGCGCCGGCCGGCTCCTCGACGGTGCGTCCCGAGGAGCGGCCAGCGGCCCGGGCGCCGAAGAGCCAGGAACCGGTCGGACTAGTCGACCACGGTGGCCGTCACAGAGCCGAGCGCCGCGACCGCGCCCGTGATCTTCTCGGCGTCTCCGACGAGGACCGTGACGAGCCTGGTCGGCGCGAGCAGGCCGGCGGACACGGCGAGCACGTCGTGGGCGGTGACCTTGGTCAGTGCCGCCGGGTGGTCACGCAGGTACTCGACCCCGATGCCCGCGCCCGCGAGCCCCGACAGCGTGGAGGCGAGGCCGGCGGCCGTCGCGCTACCTAGCGCCATCGTCCCCACGGAGTACTGCCGGGCCGCCTCGAGCTCGTCCGAGGCGGGCTCGAGAACCGCCATGCGGCCGAGCTCGTAGAAGATCTCCAGCAACGCGGGCCCGGTGACGTCGGTCGCGACGTCGGCGGCGGCCGTGAACCGGGAGCCGGCCAGGTAGTGGTCGACGGAGCTGCGCGGCGAGTAGGTGTAGCCCTTGTCCTCGCGGATGTTGTCGACCAGCCGGGAACTGAAGTAGCCCCCGAAGATCGTGTTGGCGAGACGCTGCGCCGGGTAGCCGGGATCGTGGCGGTCGAGCGCGCCGCCGCCGAGGCGGATGTTCGTCTGCACCGCGCCCGGCCGGTTCACGATCAGGATCGGACCGGTCGCCAGGGCCGGGACCGTCGGCATGGCCTCGGGCTCGCCACCGGACCAGCCGCCCAGTGCCGCCTCGACGGCGCCGAGCGCGGTCGCCGCGTCGACGTCGCCGACCAGGGTGAGGATCGCGCCGCGCGGGGAGATCCTGGCCGTGTGCAGGTCACGGACCGCGCCGACGCCCACCCCGGCGAGCACGGCCGGCTCGGCCACCACGCTGCCGTAGGGGTGCCCGGGGAACATCCGGCGCAGCAGCGCCTCCCGGGCGATCACGGCCGGCTGGCTGAGCGCCATGGTGGCGTCCTCGACCACCCGGTCGCGCTCGCCGCTGAACTCGTCGTCGGGGTAGGTCGCCTCGGTCAGCACCTCGGCGAGGATGCCCAGCAGCGGGTCGAGGTTGGTGGCCAGCGCCGAGCCGACGACCGCGAGCCGGTCGGCGTCGACCCCGGTAGAGAGGGATCCGCCGAGTGCCTGCACGGCGGTGGCGATCTCCACCCGGTCACGCTTCGACGTACCGGTGAAGAGCGTCTCGGCGAGCAGCTCGGACTGCGCGGCGAAGTCCGTGCCCAGGCCGGTGAACGGGATCCGCAGGCGCAGCTCCACCAGCGGGACGCTGGTGCGTGCCACCACCAGCACGCGCAGCCCGTTCGGCAGCGTCCGCTCCACCACCGTCGGGAGCTCCGCCGGCAGCGTCGGGCGGACGGCCGGGATGACGCCGGCCCGCTCGGTCATCGTCGTCATCGCCCGCTCCGTCCCGTCGCTCGATGTCCACTACCAGCCGCCGGGCACGCGGAACCACGCCATGATCGCGTCGGCTTCGGCCGATCGGCCGCCCCGCGGGCGACCATCGCGTACTTCCGCGCGTTCACCGTCATGAGGCCGCCCCGGCCTTGAGCTCCAGCACCGAGCGTCCCTGCGCGCGCAGCGCGGCCGCCGCCGCGGCGACGTCGTCGCCGGTCACCTCGGACAGCAACGCCGGCAGCTCGTTGAGCGTCTCCGGGCGGCCCCGGTGCAGCTCGAAGGCACCAAACGCGAGCGCCCGGCCCAGCGCGTCGTCCGCCTCGCGCAGCAGCCCCGAGGCGACGCGCGCGCGGATCCGTTCCAGTTCGCCGTCGGCAAGACCGTCGGTCGCGAGCCGGTCGAGCTCCTCGTCGATCGCGGCGAGGATCCCGTCGGCCGGTGACTCGGCCGGGTGGCGGGCCTCCACCGTCAGCAGCAGCGGGTCGCGCTGGTCGAACGGGTCACCGAAGGTGCCGACGTAGCTGCTCACGCCGATCACCGACCGGTCGGCCTGTACCAGCCGCCGCTCCAGCCGGCTCGCGTCACCAGAAGTGAGCACGTCGGTCAGCAGGTAGTGCGCGAGGAAGGCGGACAGGTCGGCATCCGGGTCCGGGACCCGGTAGCCGATCGCGAGCGCCGGCCGGGGCGCGAGCTTGTCGACGAGATCGTCCCGCCGCTCGTCGGACCTGACCGGCTCGGCGAAGCTGCGTCGCTCCGGCACCGCGCGGGCGGCGATATCGCCGAAGTACCGCTCCACGAGTTTCATCGCGTCGTCGGCGGCGAAGTCACCCGCGATCGTCAGGACGGCGTTGCCTGGCGCGTAGAACTTCTCGAAGAAATCCTCCGCGTCGTCCAGGCTCGCCGCCTCCAACTCGCTGAAGTCGCCGTAGCCGTTGTGGGCGTTTGGGAAGGTGTCGAACGCGACCGGCGGCAGGGTGATCCAGGGGAAGCCGCCGTATGGGCGGTTCATCACGTTTACCCGGATTTCCTCCTGGACGACGGCGATCTGGTTGTCCAGGTTCTCGCGGGTGATTTTCGGGGCCCGCATCCGGTCGGCCTCGAGGAAGAGAGCGAGCTCGAGCGCGCCGGCCGGAAGCAGCTCGTAGTAGTCCGTGTGGTCCGGGTGCGTCGAACCGTTGAAGATTCCACCCGCGGCCTGCACGTACTTCGGGTGTTCGGCCTTCCCGACGTTCTCGCTGCCCTGGAACATCATGTGCTCGAACAGGTGCGCGAACCCGGTGCGGCCCTCCGGCTCGGACCGGAATCCGACGTCATAGTGCACGGCGACGGCCACGACCGGCGCTGTCGCGTCGGGGGCGAGCACGACCCGCAGCCCGTTGTCGAGCCGGGTCTTCTCGAGCGGATAGGCGGGCGAGGGGAGAGACGAGGTCATCGTGGCGGACGCCGTCGGGTCGGTGCCGGTGCGTGAGGACACATCTCGCCACGCTACTGCCCCAGGACGGTTCACCGGCACCGGTAGCGCCAACCGGCGGGCCCCGGGGCGCCCGCGCGCTTTGGCGGACGGAACACGGCGCCGATGACGCGGTTCGTCCGCCAAAGCCAGGTGAGGGTCAGCGGGCTGGGGTCGGGGTGGCGGACGCGGTCGGGATGGCCGGATCCGCGATCGGGCTCGCGCTGATGGCGAGGGCCGGGAGACCGCCGCGCAGGATGGTGCCGGCGCAGACGGCGAACCCGACGAGCAGGAGCGCGTTCGCGATGGTGCCGACGACGCCGCTACCGCCGCCGGCGAAGTTGACCGGCTCGTAGGCGACGAACAGCGCCGCCGCCCAGCGGGGCACGGCCCGCGACCGCCACAGCGCGATGCCGAGGCACACCATCGAGACCAGACCACCGACGAGGCTGAACAGGACGAACGCCTGGAACTGCGCCGAGCCGCTCATGTGGTGCATCAGCGCGGCGCCGGCAGCGTGGTCGGTCTCCGCCGCCGCCGCGCGCACGTTGTCGGTGCTGACCAGGCCGATCCAGGCGCTGCCGGAGATGATCCCGAGCCAGCCGGCGACACTCGCGAGCCGGCGCGCCCGTGGGAACGCCAGCAGCGCGGCAATCGCGGTGGCCGCGCCCAGCAGCAGGATCAGGATCTCCGCGGCGAGTCCCGCGTCGACCCGACCGGCGTGCGCCGCGAACCTGTCGACCGCGGCGACATCATCGCCCTCGCCGCTCGCGGGGAGAAGGGCGGTCGCCAGGACGGCGCCCAGCCCGGTGAGGAGCAGACAGGCGGCGGCGAGCAGCCGGCCGACCGGCGAGGTGGACGGTACGGCGGGGGTTGCGGCGGTGGGCATGGCATCTGTTCCTTCCAGGGCGTCCGGGACTGATGGCGTCCAGGACTGGATGACTTCGAGCGCGGGATGTGGTCGCGGCGTCGAGCGACGCGCTGCCGCGACGAGGGACCGGACCGAGACCTGGGCGAAGCTGGCGCGGACTCGGGGCGAAGCGGGCGGTCGAGGTGAGCCGGGTGAGCCGGCGCGGCCCCGGGGTCAGCCGGGTCGGCCGGCACCCGGGGCCGCGGGGTCAGCTGACCTCAAAGCCGCTCGCGAGGATGCTGGCGAACTCCGGGGGCGGCCCGACGGGGGTGGAGACGATGTAGCGGCCGGGGCTGAGCGTCGCCAGGCCGTAGGCCGGGTCGGAGCCGGTGGGCTGGGCCACCGCGACGATGTCGGCGATGTCCTCGAGGTTGGCCTTGCGGGCCTGCACGTCGGCCGCGGTCGCGGTCTGGCCGTCGCGGACCTTGCCGAGCAGCAGGATGAAGCCGGCCTTCGCCGGGTCGGTGCCGGTGTTGGCGAACTTCATCGCCACCGGGCCGGCGGGCAGCGTCGCCGGCACGCCGTCGAGGGCGGTGCCGGCGCTGTTGGTCACGTCGAGGGTGGTGTAGCCGCAGGAGTCGTGCGCCCACCCGTTGACGGCGGTGAGCGCCGCGCTGAGCGAGGCGTCCTCGGTGGAGACCGGCTTCCCCTCCTTCGCGCCCTGCACAACCGTGGCCAGCACGTCGACCTTGCTCGTCAGGTCTGCCGGGACACCGGCACGCAACGCGGTGATCTGGGTCTGCAGCGGCGTCGCCCAGGCGGCCAGCTCGGCCGCGGACGCCGGCGGGCCGTCGGGGTCGATCCCGGGGACGTTCGACCAGTCGCTGGCCAGCGCGGCGGCGCAGGCCGCCTGGGTGTTGTTGGCCGAGGCCGAGGCCGAGGGCGTGGCCGCGGCGGCGGGTGAGTCGGACGAGTCGGAACAGGCGGCGAGCAGGACGACCGCGCCGAGGCCGAGGGCGCCGGCGGCGACGGTCCAGCTGTGTCGGCTGCGGCGGGCCTGGCCGCCGATGCTGTGGGTCTCCATCGTTATCTCCTGATCGGATCCTGGCCGGACCGGTCCGGCTGACCGGTCGCTGTGGCAGGGCGATCATTCGGGCGGTTCGTTCCCGGCAGCACGTGTGCGCCGGCCCGCCGGCGCCGGGAGGATTTCCCGGCCCGGACGGGAACGCCTGTGCCCCACACTGGTGCGACCTGGTGCGATCACATGGACCGATCCGCACCCGGGAAGCCCGAGCGCAGGGAGCAGGCGTGGATGTGACCGCTCAGGACCAGCCGCGGCCGACCGACCCGCGGTCACGGTGGCGATGGCTGGCACACGTCCTCGCCCTGACCGTGCTGGCGCTCATGGTCGCCAGTGTGGTGATGCTCCGCGCCGTCCCGGACGGGGTCATCTCGCCGTCCGGGAACTCGGTGAGCAGGGACGGCTGGACCGAGATCACGCTGGCGGTACCGTACGTGGTCGCCGGCTGGCTACTGGCCTCGCGCCGGCCGGAGGTGCCGTTCGGCTGGCTGGCGCTCGCCGCCGCGTTCGCCCACGCCGCGGGGGCGGCCGGCGGTGGCTGGACGATGGTCGCTGTGTACGGGGGGCACGACCTGCCGGGCGTGCTGCCCGTGGCGATCATTACTCCCGCCTGCATGGCGACCGAGCCGGTCGTGCTGGCGACTACCTGGGCGACCTTTCCCTACGGCCGGTTCCCGCGCGGGCGGATCGGCTGGCTCGCCGCCCTCAGCATCGGGCTGTGCGTTGTGGCCTGGCTGACCGGGCCGCTGTGGGACTTCAAGCTCGTCGATCCGCCACCGAAGTACGCCGACCTCACCAACCCGATCGGCGTTCCCCTCCCCGAATGGCTACCGGTGCTCCTGTTCGCCTCGGGCCTGTTGCTCGGGTCGGTGGTGATGGTGGTCCGATGGCTGCGCGCGCGGGGCGAGCTGCGCCAGGTGCTGCGCTGGCTGGCCGTGGTCAACGCCCTCGGCATCGTGTTGACGCCGTTCGTCGTGGCGCTGCCGGCCGGCGAGATGATCGCCAACGTTGGCACCGTCGTGCAGCTGGTCGTCATCGTCGCGGTGGTGCTGGCGAACCGGGTCTACGGCATCGAGGTCGTGCTTAACCGCACGCTCGTCTACGTCCTGCTGACCGCGTTCGTGTCCGCGGTGTACGCGGCCGGCGTCGCCGTGCTCGCCGCATTCGGGCAGGCCATCGGCGGCCCCTGGACGGTGGCGGCCGCCCTCGGCGCCGCGTTCAGCCTGGCCCCGGCCCACTCGCGGGTGCAACGGATCGTCAACCGCTTCCTCTACGGCGAACGCGACGATCCCCACACCGTGACGACCCGCGTGGCGGCCCGGCTGGAAGCCGCCGGCAGCGTCGAAGCGCTGCTGCCGAGCCTGGTCGAGGCACTCGCCGGAACCCTGCGTCTGCCACGCGCCACCGTGGAGCTGCGCGGCGACGACGGGTCGGTCCGCGCCATCACCTATACGGACATCGACGACGCGGGCCGCGCGGCCGACCGATCCGCGCGCGGGGCCGCCGCTCGGTTCCCGCTCGTCCACCAGGGCGAGGACATCGGCGCGCTCGTCGTGGCACTGCGATCCGGGCAGAACGCGCTCGCCCCACGCGAGACCAGGCTGCTCACCGACATAGCCCGGCAGGTGGCGGTCGCGGCCAGCAACGTGCGGCTCACCGAGGCACTCATGCGCTCCCGGGAACGAATCGTCAGCGCTGCCGAAGAGGAACGCCGCCGGCTGCGCCGCGACCTGCACGACGGCCTCGGACCCGTCCTCACCGCCGCGGCAACCAAAGTGGACGCCGCCCGCAACCTCGCCGGCCGCGACCTACCCCGGGCGACGAACCTGCTCGCCGACGTGCGCCGCGACCTCACCTCGGCGCTCGGCGACCTGCGCAGACTGGTCTACGCGCTGCGCCCGCCCGCCCTGGACGAGCTCGGCCTGCTGGCTGCCCTACGCGAGACGCTGCGCGGCCCCGCGGTGCCGGTGACGCTTACGGCCCCGGACACACTGCCGCCACTGCCGGCGGCGGTTGAGGTCGCTGCCTACCGGATCGTGACCGAAGCCGTCACCAACGTCGCCCGACACGCGGGAGCCACCCACTGCGACGTAACGATCAACTGCGCCGACACCCTGACCATCGAGATCCGCGACAACGGCCGGGCGAACGGTTCCCAGGGGACCGCGACCTCTTGGATGCCCGGGGTGGGACTGACCTCGATGCGGGAGCGGGTCACGGCCCTGGGCGGATCCTGGAACGCCGGACCCACCGCCGCCGGCGGCCGCGTCCTGGTCAAGCTCCCGCTGTCCCTGGCCGGGAGCACCATGCCATGGCCGGCGGACGGCACGGGCGGCACGGACGCCTCAGGCGTCACGGACCTTTCGAAGATCAAGGGCGTCGGCCACGCGACGGACGCCCAGCTGGCCGGGAGCGCGGGATGACGGAGACGGACGGGACCGCCAGCCGCCCGGAAGCGGCGGGGCCTGGCGGCGGGGCCGAGGGCTCGGCGGCGGACATCCGCGTGGTCATCGTCGACGATCATCGAATCGTGCTCGGCGGCCTGGTCGTGCTCCTCGACTCGATGGACGGGCTCACCGTCGTGGGCGAGGCGACCTCGGGCGAGGAGGCCGTCGGGCTGGTCGGGCGGCTGCACCCGGACGTGGTCCTCATGGACGTCGAGATGCCGGGGATCGGCGGGGTCGAGGCGACCAGGCGGATCGCGGCCGCGTATCCGTCGGTGGCGGTGGTGATGCTGACCATGTACGGCGAGGACGAGTTCGTCTTCGCCGCGCTGCGCGCCGGTGCCCGCGGCTACCTGCTCAAGGGCGCCCAGCAGGAGGACGTCGTGCGCACCGTCCGCGCCGCCGCGCGTGGCGACGCGGTGTTCGGGCCGGACGTCGCGCAGCGGGTGCTGCGCGCGTTCGCCAACCCGCGGCCGGCCGCCAAGCCGTTCCCCGAGCTCACCGACCGGGAGCGGGAGATACTCGCCCTACTCGCGAACGGTTGGCCCAACGGCCGAATTGGACGCCATCTTGGCCTCACCGCGAAAACCGTCGCGAACAACGTTTCAAATATCCTCGCGAAGCTCCATGCCACAGATCGCGCCGCAGCGATTCTCGCCGCCCGTCGAGCCGGTTTTGGCGACCCATAATCTCGAAAACGACACGCCGTTGAGACTCACCTTTTCGACCGCTGCGCCCTATAGTCGCCACATGAACAGATACGAACCGGTTGCCCGGTTCCGGGTCGCGCACCCCGAGCCGGCGCGCTCGACCGAGACCGCTATGCGTCTTCAGGTCGGGCCGACCGGCGACCGCGCACCGGAGCCTCGGAAACTGTTGGCGCCATGCACTACCATTGATGTACGTCCCTGGAACCCACGACGAGCGGAGGTGGATCATGGTTGCTCAAGCCATGCCGCTGGACAGCCCGGCGGACGACGACGAGGCGGACTTCGTTGCTTCGGACGAGGACCTGCATCAGGCCTGGCTGAACGCCTTGCAGATAGCGGGATTCTCCTATGAGGAGCTCGCGGAGCAAGCGCGAACCGGAGCCTTCGAGACAGCGTCCGCGCATCGAGCCTGGCACATCGTCAAGAGCCTCCTCCCTTGGCGGGAACCTCCAACGCGAGACTAGGCGTTTTGCCGACGAGCTGAGCGCACTCCTCAACGGCACCGTCTGTCGCGGCGTCCGCTTGATAACCGTCCGGTCATCCTCCAACCGAGACCACGTCTGGGTCGGCTACAGGTCGAGCAACAGAGAAGTTCTCGGTGCACGAGGCATCCCGCTCTCAGTGGGACGCGCGCCCCGATGCTGGCTGGATCTGAGTTTCGTGACAGGCATGGACGAATTCAGTCAGCACCTGATGGTCCTCACTTCCTACATCGGACTCTATACCGACGCCAACATTAAGCAGGTCCTCCTGCACTATGACTATGAGCGCGAAAAGACAGACGGGTACCCCGAAGCACACCTGCAGATTCCGGCAACATCCGAGCCCTGGGTCTCGCTGCTGAGCCGATGCCCGGACGCGAAGAAGGAGCTGGGACACCTTCACCTGCCGACTGGCGGTCGGCGGTTCCGGCCGACGGTCGAGGACCTCGTCGAGTTCCTGATCGTGGAGCGGATCACCGAGGCGCGCGACGGCTGGCGGGATGTGCTGGCCAGATCCCGAGACGCCTTCCTGAGCCGTCAGCTCCGCGCCGCCGTCCGGCGCCTCCCCGAGGCCGCCGCCGACCAGCTGACGCAGATGGGCTACGCGGTCGCGACGCCGTAGGGGACCAGGCAGGCGGTGCATCGGCCCGCACGCGCACGGACGGCGCCGGCGGATCGGCGGTCTGGGCGGCTACCGTGAGAAGCGTGGATGCGACTGTTCCCGGGGGACAGTTTCCGGCCGGCCTAAAGACCCTGCTCAGCTCCGAATTGACCTCCGTGGGTGAGGACATCATCGCGGCGATCGCGGCGGAGGTGCCGGCCTATGCCCGCCCCCTGGAAGGGCGGTTCGGGCGGGGGGTGCGGGCGGGCGTCGCCGAGGCGCTGCGCCGGTTCCTCGCGATCGTCAACGGCGGCCCGGACGACCCGGCCGACATCGCCGCCAGCCGCGAGATCTACGTGCGGCTGGGGCACGGCGAGTTCCACGCCGGCCGTTCCCTGGACAACCTGCTCGCCGCCTACCGAATCGGCACCCGGGTCGCGTGGCGACGGTTCGCCGACGTGGCCCTGCTGCGCGGTGGGCTGGACGCCGCCGGCCTGATAACCCTCGGCGAGACGCTCTTCGGCTATATCGACGGTGTCTGCGCCGCGTCCACCGAGGGATACGCGCTGGCCCAGTCCGCCGACGCGGGCGCCCGGGAGCGGCTGTGGGACCGGATCGGCGAGCTGCTGCTGTCCGGGGCGGACCCAGCGAGCGTCGAGGAGATCACCCAGGCCGCGTCGCTGCGGATCCCGGACCGCCTCGCCGCGGTGCTGGTCCCCACGTTCGCCGACGGCCGACGGCGGCTCGGGCTGCCCACCAGCTGCCCGAGCGCCACGCACGGCTCGGACCTGTGGCTGTTCGTCAGCGGGGACGACGCGCGCGGGCAGCGGCTGGCCGGCCAGCTCGCGGGGCGCTCGGCCGTCGTCGGCCCGACGGTGCCCTGGGCGCGGGCGGCCGCGAGCGCCGAACGGGTCAGGTTCGCGCGCGAGGCGCGCGATGACGGGCTGCTGACCGCGGACCCGCAAGGCGGCCCGCTGTTCACGGATGACCACCTCGCGGCGCTGCTGCTCACCCGCGACCCGCTGCTGCTCGCCGACCTCACCCGCCGCCGGCTCGAGCCGCTCGCGGGCCTGCCCGAGCGGACCCGGCAGCGGCTCGCCGCGACCCTGCTTTACTGGCTGGCCCTGCACGGCCAGCGCGGGCTGATCGCCCGCCGGCTGCACATCCACCCGCAGACCGTTCGTTACCGCGTCCTGCAGCTGCGCGAGCTGTTCGGTGACGCTCTCGACGACCCGGACGCCCGCTTCGAGCTGGAGCTCGTCCTGCGTGCCGGCGCCGGCACGATCATCGGAGACGAGGGCGCGCACGACGACGAGGGCGAAGGCGCCCGAAGCCAGCCCGTCCCGGCGGACCCGGCCGGATCGGCGGGGGCCGCGCACGAAGGCCAGGTCGCGCTCATCGCTGGCGCGGCGCGGCCACGGGCGCGGCGCGGCGGCCGGCCGCCGTCCCCCGACTAGCCACACCGCTACCAGGGCGGCGCCGCCCTGGTAGCGGAGGATCCGTCAGGCCGACAGCCCCGCCACCGGCTCCCCCGCGAGCTCGCGTACCGCCGCTCGGAAGAAGTCGACGTCGACCGCGAGACCGACGGCGACCGGAGCACCGATGCCGTCGGCGTTGCCGTCCGGCCCGCGGCCAGCGGCGACGCCCGGGGCCGCGGGGGCAACGGGAGCCGCCGGGGCCGCGGGCTCGGCCTGGCGGCGTCGCCAGCCCAGCTGGCGCAGGTCCACGACGGTCTGGCCCCAGGCGGCGCTGCCGCCGGTGTCGACCTCCACCGGCAGCGTCTCGACGCCGAGGATGTCCGGCCGGACGACGGCCATCGCCGCCAGCAGGTCGTGGCAGGGCGTCTCGCCCTCGGCGCACAGCGAGCCCGCGTTGCGGCGGTAGAACGACAGCGGCCCGTGGAGGAAGGCCGCGGCGGCGGTCCGCCGCGCCGCGAGCGCGGCGAACTCGACGTCGCGCAGGGTCGCCTGGTGGGTGACGTCCAGGCCGACCATCACCGGCGGCGCCGACCAGCCGGCGCCGAGCGCCGTGGCCGCGGCGAGCGGGTCGTTCGCGACGTTGGCCTCGGCGCTGGGCCGGGCGTTGCCCTGGGCATGCGCGCTGCCGCCCATCAGCGTCAGCCGGCTCGAGGCGGCCGCCGCCGCGTCGGCGCGCACCGCCGCCCCCAGGTTGGTGAGCGGCCCCAGCGTCAGCAGCGACGCGCCCCGGCGCATCTCCCTGACCAGCACGTCGACGGCGGGGGTGTCCTCGTCGGCACCTCGCTCCGGGTCGGCGAACCCGACGTCGCCCAGCCCGTCCTCGCCGTGGATGAACACCGGCCGGGTGATGTGCGGCGCCGGGTCGGTCGGGTCCGCCCCGACGTACACCGGGATGTCGGGGCGGCCGGCCGCCTCGAGGATGACCCGCAGGTTGCGGGCGGCCTGGCGCACCCCGACGTTGCCGCCCACCGCGGTGACCGCGGCAATCTCGACGTCCGGCCGGCCGCACAGCCACACGATCGCCGCCGCGTCGTCGATCCCGCCGTCGCTGTCGATGACAAGCCGCATCAGCCCGCTCCTCCCACGCCCTCACGCCGCCAGACCCGGACCATCCTCGCGTAACCGGCGAACCCGGCCCCCAGGCCGGGGCGTGCCCGCGACCAGGGAGGTCCGGTCGGTTACGGTGCGACCCGTGCGGCTGGGGACGTTCAACGTGATGCACGGCCGGTCGCCGAGGGATGGGGACGTCGACCTGGCGCGGTTCCGCGCGGCCGTCGCGTCCCTGGACTGCGACGTGTTGGCGCTGCAGGAGGTCGACGCCGGCCAGCCCCGGTCCGGGGGGGCCGACCTGTGCGCGGTGGCCGCCGACGCGCTGGGGGTCGCGGAGGAGGACCGGCGGTTCGAGGCGACCGTCTACGGCACTCCGGGCCTCGCCTGGCGGCCGGCCGACGGGTGCCGTTCGCCCGGCGAGCCTGCCTACGGGATCGCTCTGGTCAGCCGGTTTCCTGTCCGCGGCTGGCGGGTCGTGACGCTCGGGCGGGCGCCGGTGCGGTCGCCGATCGCCGTGCCCGGGCCGGACGGCCGGCCGCGGCTGATCCTGCTGGCGGACGAGCCGCGCGTCGCGATCATCGCCAGGCTGGCGACGCCCGTCGCGCCGCTGACCGTCGTGAGCACCCATCTGTCCTTCGTGCCCGGCTGGAACGCGGCACAACTACGCCGCCTCACGCGGGCCCTGCGCCACGACGGCGCCCCGGGCGAGGCCGGCTCGCCGCCGCTACGCGGCACCGCCGGGGCCGCTGACGCCGGGGCCGGCAACGCCCACAACGTCTACAACGCCGGCGCTGTCGGCGCTGGAGGCGCCCAGGGGATCGACGAGGCCACGGTGATTCTCGGTGATCTGAATCTGCCGGGGCCGTTGCCGCGGGTGCTCACCGGCTGGCGGCGGCTGGCCGCCGCGCCCACGTACCCGGCGCATGCCCCGCGGGTGCAGTTCGACCACGTCCTCGCCCGCGGGACCGTGCCGCCGGTCGCCGCCGTGCGGGCCGAGTGGACGGCGGTGTCCGATCATCGCGCCCTGATCGTCGACCTCGCGGGTGGCCGGTGACGACGGCCGGCGGCCGGCTCAGGGAGCGCGGGGCGGCCCCAGGAGAGCGGCCAGGTCCGCCTCGGCCGGGAGCTCCGGGCGCACCAGGCGGCTGTCCCTGACGTAGTAGAAGGCCGCGTCGACGGAGCCGAGGGGGACGCGGCGCAGCCGGGCCCAGGCCAGCCGGTAGAGCGCGAGCTGGACCGGGTCGGCGGCGGTGGCGCCGGTCTTCCAGTCGATCACCTCGTAGCGGCCGTCGCCCAGGTCGTAGACGGCGTCGATGCGGCCGCGGACCACCCGGCCGCCGATCGGGAGCTCGAACGGCGTCTCCACGGCGAGCGGGCGCCGGCCGCCATATGGGCCGGCGAGGAATGCCTCCTTGAGGGCGCGCAGCTCCGCGTCGTCGAGGTGGTCGTCCTCGGCGCCCGGCAGGTCCTCGTGGTCGAGCAGCGGGCGGCGGTCGAAGATCTCCTCGACCCAGGTGTGGAAGCGGATGCCCCGGCTCGCGGCGGGGACGGGCCGGCGCGGCAGCGGGCGGACCAGGTCCCGGGCGAGCCCGTCCGGGTCGGCGCGCAGCTTCATCACCTGCGTCGCCGTCAGCCCCGTCGGCAGCGGCACCCGGCGGACAGGCGCGCGGGCCGCGAGCTCCTCGTCGAGCAGCAGCCGGGTCTCCTGGTCCAGGGCGTCGAGCAGCGCCCGCTCCTGCGCGGTCATGCCGGCGCGGTCGTCCGTCTCGGCGATCCCGGTGACCGTCTCGACGAGGACGGCGGCGGCGCCCCGGCCCTCGGGAGCGCCGGCCGCCGCGGCGGCGGAGACGGCGGCGGCGGCCGGGGTGCCCGCGAGCAGGCCGCGCACCGCGTCCGCCACCGCCCGCCGGACGGCCCCCGCCAGCGCGTCGGCCGGTACCGGCCACACGTACTCGGGTGGGGTCTCCAGTGCCGGGTTGGTCTTCTCCAGGGGGATGTCGGCCCAGTGCTCCACCCGGCCGTTGCCATCCCGCCGTGCGTGCTCGCGCAGCTCGTCGAGGAACGTCGACGGGCCACGCGGCTTCTTCTGGGTGGGGCCCCACCAGTGGCCGCCGCAGATCAGCGTCGAGCGGGCCCTGGTGAACGCGACGTAGGCGAGGCGGCGCTCCTCGTGCTCCGCCTGCTCCCGGCACTGGTCGGCGAACCGGTCGAACACCGCACGTTCGTCGTCGACGGCGAACTCCGGCAGGTCCTCGGCATCGCCGCGAAGCGGCGTCGGCAGCACGGAGGGCGAGGTGGTCCACCGATCTCCGACCATGCTGTCGGGGAACGACCCGCGGCTGATGTTGGGCACGGCGACGACGTCCCATTCCAGGCCCTTGGCGCCGTGCATGGTGAGCACCTGGACGGCCTTGCCCGCTCCGGCGACGTCGGCGTCCAACCCCCGTTCGTACTGCTCGCCGGCCCGCAGGAAGCCCAGGAACGAGGTGAGCGAGGCTCGCCCGCTCGCGTCGTCGTAGCCGGCGGCCGAACGGTCGAAGTCCGCCGCGACCCGCAGGAAGGCGGCGAGGTTCTCCCTGCCCCGGGTCCCGCGGGGCGCGGCAAGCTCCAGCTCGACGTCGAGGCCCGTCGTCTCGACCACGCGGTGGACCAGCTCCACCAGCCCCGCGCCGGCGTGCGCGCGCAGTTCGGCGAGCTCCGCGGCGAGCGCGCGGACGCGCCGGGCGCCCTCGGCGGAGATCTCCTCTCCCGGGTCGGCCAGCGCGTCAGCCAGCGAGACCACGTCGCCCGGGTCGACGTCCGCGACCGCGTCGTCCAGCGCGTCCGCCGGCGCCGCCGCCGCGGACGGGTTCCGCGCGGTGGGGGCTGCGCGCAGCAGCTCGACCGCCCGGCGGCCGAGCGCGGCGAGGTCCCGGGGACCGAGCCGTGGGCGCGGCCCCGTCAGCAGGCGGACCAGCGACGGGTTCGCCGTCGGGTCGTCGAGCACCTCCAGCGTCGCCCGGATGTCGGCGATCTCGGGCTTGGACAGCAGGCCGCCGAGCCCGAGCACCTCGACGGGCAGACCTTCGTCCGTCAGGGCCGTCACCAACGCGGGCACGTCCGACCAGGACCGGGCGAGTACCGCGCACTCCCGAGGCGGGCAGCCGGCCCGGACCCGCCCGGCGAGCTGGCCCGCGACCCAGCGGGTCTCGTCGGCCCAGGTGGCGTGCAGCGCGACGACGGTCTCCCCGGCGAGCATGGCCTGGGGCCGCGGCCGCAGGACGGTGACGGACCTGGTCGGCAGCCGCTCGGCGACGGCGTTGGCGAGGGTGAGTAGCCGCCCGCCGCTGCGCTGGTTCACCGACAGCTGGTAGGTCGCCGCCGGTGTGCCGTCGGCCTGGCGGAAGTGCTCGGGGAACCGGTCGAGGTTGCTCGCCGAGGCGCCGCGCCAGCCGTAGATGGCCTGTGCCGGGTCGCCGACGGCCGTGACCGGGTGCGCCGCGCCGAACAGGCCGACCAGCAGCCGGCGCTGGGCCACCGAGGTGTCCTGGTACTCGTCCAGGAGCACCACCGAGTGCTGGCGGCGCAGCAGCGCGCCGACCTCGGGCACCTGCTCGGCCAGCTGGGCGGCGAGCGTGATCTGGTCGCCGTAGTCGAGCAGCTCACGGCTACGGCGGGTGGCGCGGTAGGCCTTGACCAGCTCCGCGAGCTCGAGCCGGCGACGGGCGGTGAAGGCCAGCCTGCGCAGCTCCCGCACCAGGGTGGCCGTGTTCTGCCGGGCGCGGGCGCGTTCCGTCGCCGCGAGCACGTCCGCGAGCCAGCGCCGGTCGAAGGCGATCAGCTGGTCCGGGTCGACGAGGTGCTCGCCGCACTGGCCGTCGAGCGCGACAACCGCCTCCACGAGCGCGGACATGGAGCCGGTGAAGGCCTCGACGCGGCCTGGGTAGCCGCGGGCGACGTGCGCGGCGAGCTGGTAGCGGGCGGCGGCGGGCAGCAGGACGCAGTCGGGCTCCAGGCCCAGCCGCAGCGCGTGGTCGGCGACCAGCCGGCTGGCGAACGAGTTGTAGGTCGCGATCGTGGGCTCGCCGACACCGTCGTCCGCCCACGTCTGGGCCGCCTCGGGAGCCGGGGCGGCGAGGCCGCCGTCACCGAGGACCTGGCCGCCCGCGGCCGGCGGCTCGGGGCTGCCCGGCTCGGGGCTGCCCGGCTCGACGCCGCCCGCGGCGCCCGCGACGGCCAGGCGCGCGCGGCGCAGCTGGGCCAGGGCCCGGCGCACCCGTTCGGCCAGCTCGCCGGCGGCCTTGCGGGTGAAAGTGAGGCCGAGGATCTGCTCCGCGGGCACCCCGGCCGCGGCGACAAGCCACACCACCCGCGCGGCCATCACCGACGTCTTGCCCGAGCCCGCTCCGGCGACGATCACGCCGGGGGCCGCGGGCGCACAGATCGCGTCCAGTTGCTCCTCGGTGAACGGAACGCCGAGCAGGCCGCGCAGTCCCTCCCTGGTCAGCCGGCGCGGTTCGAGGGCCGCGGCCGTATCGCCGGCCGGATCGGGAGGAACCCCGCGCCCGGCTTCCTCGAACCACACTTCGGCGACCGCGCCGGCATCCACGCCGTCGCCGCCGAAACCGGGCAGAGCGGGCTGCGGCGGGGCCGAGCGAGCCGGCCTCGTCCCGAGCGGCACGGACGCCAACGGGACGGCGCCAGCGGGCAGGGTGGGGAGTGCCTCATCCGCGCGACGCGCGGCGGTGCCGTCGGCATGGCGCTGGGTGGCACCGGGAGCCGGCTCGTCGAATGCCTGATCCGGAAGCGGCGGGGACGTGTCCATCACTCGACCACCTGCCTGCCCTCCGCGGGCCACGCGGGACATGAGCGCCGGAACGAGCAGTAGTCGCAGTTGGGCCCCGTCGTCGGGGCGAACGTCTCGGTGGCGATCGTGCGCACGGCCTGGCCGAGCAGCTCGTCCACCCAGGCCCGCCCGGCGGGCAGCGCCTCCTGCCGCTGGACCTGGGGCGACCCGGTGGGCTCGCCCGGCTCGCGGGGGCCGGCCCGGTCCCCGTCCGCGTCGCGGCGCAGGAGAACGAGCTCGGCGCCGCCAGGGACGGCGTGCCGGTCGCCGGCCTCCGCGAGCCGCGCGGGCTCCGGCCGGTCCGGCGCCTCCGCCGGGTCTGGCGCCTCTCCCCGGTCCGGTGCCTCCGGCGGGGCCGCGAGGCCTGGCTCGGACGGGGCGTTCGGCGCGACTCGCGCGTCGACGGCGCCCTCGCGGACGGCGAGCTGGTAGGTGCCCAGCTGGACGTGCTCGGCCAGGTCGCGGGCACCGACGGCCGCCCGGCCGGTCTTGAAGTCGATGACGTGCACCCGGCCGGCGTCGTCGAGCTCGAGCCGGTCGATCGAGCCGCGCAGCCGGACCGGGCGGCCGTCGACGGTGAGGTCGATGCTGAACCGCTCCTCCGAGCCCACGACGACCCGGCCACGCTCGGCCGCGTGCCAGTCGAGGAAGCGGGCGAGCGCTTCCCGCGCCGCCGCGCGCTCCTGGTCCGAGCGCCAGGGGGCCTCGAAGGCGAGATGCCGCCAGACCGTGTCGAGGCGGGCGTCCAGCGCGACGAGATCGGCCGGGGTACGGCCCGCGGTGACCTCGTCGACGAGCGCGTGCACGACCCGGCCAAAGCTCTGCGCCGTCGTCGCCGGGCGCCCGGCGTGCGCCTCGTGCTCCAGGAACCAGCGCAGCGAACAGTCGCGCAGGCTCGTCAGCGACGACCCGGACAGCCGGATCGGCTCCTGGGCCGGGACGACCGGTACGTCGGACGACGTCACGTCGCGCACGCCCCACCAACGGTCGGGGTGCGCGGCGGGAACCAGCGGTCGGTCGGCGTGGTCGGCGGCGGCGGCCAGCGCCGCGAGCCGACGGCGGGCCGCGCGCCGCGCCGCCGGGCTCGCCGACTGGTCGACCGACACCCGGCGCAGGGTGGCGACCAGGCTCGTCAGGGTGAGCGGCCGCGGTGTCCAGGACGAGCCGTCCACCACCGGCACGCCCAGCTCGGCAAGGAACTCGCTGCGCCGGGAGCCGTTCTCGCCCGCCGTCCCGTCCTCGCCCGCGGTGTCGACAGCGGTGACGACGAGCCGGCGCCGTGCGCGGGTGACCGCGACGTAGAACAGCCGGCGCTCTTCGGCCCAGCGGTCGCGGGGAGTTTCGGGCGGGCGCAGCCCACCCCGGTCGGGGGTGTCCAGCTGCTCGGTGCCGAGCAGCGAGTGCTGTGCGCGCAGATCGGGCCAGGCCCCGTCCTGAACGCCGCGAACAACCACGATGTCCCACTCGAGGCCCTTGGCGCGGTGCGCGGTGAGTAGCCGGACCGCGTCCGGGCGGATCTCGGCGCCCGCGCGGTTGTCGGCGGCGAAGTCCTGGCTGGTCAGGTCGGCTATCAGCCCGCGGGCGCCGCCGCCCGGCCCGCGGCGCTCGCCGAGCCGGCCGACCGCGTCGAACAGGGCGACGACGGCATCCAGATCGGCCTCGGCCGCCCGCCGCCTCGCCCCATAGCCGCTGGCCGCGGCGAACCGCAGCCGCGCCGGCCAGCCGGTGCCCTCCCACAACGCCCAGAGCGCGTCTCGCGGGGTGCCCCCGGCCCGCAGCCGGCGGCGCACCGCGCGCAGCAGCGCACCGACCTCGGCCACCGGGCGGGCAAGGCCGGCGTCCACGCCGTCCGGAACCAACGCGGGGTCGGCCAGGGCGGCCCGAATCATCTCCGCGGACGACTCCGGCCCACGCGTGGCGCGCGCGGCGCCGGCGTCCGGCTCAGCCGGGCCGTCGGCGTCCGCTGACGAGTCGGCGTCGGCGCGGCTCGACCCAACCGCGGCGGCCCCAGCCGACTCGGCTGACTCGGCCGCGCGGGCGTGCTCCCGCAGCGCGCGGCCCAGGGCCCGCAGGCCGGCGGGGTTCGCTCCGCCGAGTGGGGACAGCAGGAGCGCGCGGGCGTCCGCCGCGGTCAGCGACGCCGCGTCGTCGGCGCAGCGCAGCGCGGTGAGCAGGAGAGCCGCGGCCGGCCGCGCCGCCAGCGGCGGCTCGTCACCGGCCATGTCGACCGGCACGCCGGCCGCCGTCAGTGCCCGCGCCACCGGCGGCAACGCGTCGGCGGAACGAGTCAGCACCGCCATCTCCTGCCAGGCCACCCCGCCCGCGAGGTGCTCGCGACGCAGCAGGTCGACGATCGCCTCGGTCTCCGCGGCCTCCGACGGGAACGACAGCGCCTCGACCTGGCCGGCCCGGTCCGGCTCCGCGGGAACGAGCGCGCGGTGAGCCCGCAGCGCGGCCACTGGCAGGCCCGACACCGGCAGGCGGCTGGCGACCTGCCGGCTCGCGGCCAGCACCGGCGGGGCCATCCGCCGGCACACCCCGAGCGCGCGCACGTCGGCCGGTGAACCGTCGGCGCGACGGAACCGGTCGGGGAAGTCGAGCAGGCCACGCACCCGCGCGCCCCGGAACGCGTAGATCGACTGGTCCGGGTCGCCGAAGGCGACCAGGTCGGCCCCGCCCGCCGTCAGCGCGGCCAGGAGCCGCTCATGCGCGGGATCGGTGTCCTGATACTCGTCGACGAAGACCGCCCGGTAACGGGCGCGCAGCGCCTGGCCGGACTCCGGGTCCTCGACGAGCGTCACCGCCCGGTGGCCCAGCTCCGGGTAGTCGACCGCGCCGTCGTACCCCAGGTTGTCCAGGTAGTCCGTGTAGAACTCGGCGAGCGCCGCCCAGTCAGGCCGCCCGGCGCGGGCCGCGAGCGCCCCGAGGCCAGCCGGGTCGAACCCGACCTCACGGACCCGGGCGAACAGCGCCTCGACCTCCTCAGCGAAGCCCCGGGTGCGCAGGCACACCTCGAGCGACGCCGGCCAGTGCGGCCGGCCGAGCTCACGCGAGCCCTCGATCAGATCGCGCAGCCGGGTGAACCGCTCCGGACCGGTCAGCAGCCGCGGCGGCGGGTCGCCCGGGCGAGGGAACTCCCGCAGCACGGAATAACACCAGGAATGGAAGGTCCAGGCCACCGTCCCGCCGACCGCGGCGCCCACGCGGGCGGTGATCCGCTCGGAGAGCTCCCGCGCCGCCCGCCGGCTGAACGTGAGCACGAGAACCGAGCCAAGATCCAGCCCCGCCTCCACGCGGCGGGCGACCGCCTCGACCAGCGTCGTCGTCTTGCCCGTGCCCGGCCCGGCGAGGACCAGCAGCGGCCCACCCGAGTGCTCAAGCACCGCCCGTTGGGCCTCGTCCAGCCCCGCGGGCTCGGCCCACGCGGCCACCGGCGCCGACCGGTCGAGCCGGTAGCGGCGTACGTCAGCGCCCGGCCGCATCAGGGCGACCGGCGGCGTGACGGTGGGCGGCGTCACGGTGGGCGGCGTCACGGTGGATCGTCTGTGACGGTGGACGAGGTGGACACGGATACAGCAGACCACGTGACTCCGACAGTTTCGCGATCGCCCCGAGCGCGTCCGCCGGCACGGCCCGGGCGCCGGCATCCCACCGGCGCGGCCCGTCGGCGCTCACTGTGGGAGTCTGCACGGTATGGGAGAGTGCACGGACAAGGTCGTGCTGGTCACCGGAGCGGGCGCGGGCATCGGAGCGGCGTGTGCCCGCCTGCTCGGCGCCGCGGGCGCGCATGTCGTCGTCACCGACGTCGACGAGGCCGCGGCCAAGAAGACCGCCGACGAGATCGAGCACGCGGGCTCGAAGGCGCTCGCCCTCGGGCTGGACGTGACCGACCCGGACGCGGTCACCGAGGCCGTCGCGGCGGCGACGCGGACGTTCGGCAGGCTCGACCTGGCCGTGAACAACGCCGGGATCTCCATGCCGCGCCAGCTCGTCGAGAAGATCCCGGTCGACGAGTGGCGACGCGTCGTCGAGGTCAACCTGAACGGTGTCTTCTACTGCCTGCGCGCCGAGATCCCGGCGATGCGCGAGGCGGGCGGCGGCGCCATCGTGAACATGGCGTCGGTGCTCGGCGTCGTCGGTTTCACGGACACCGCCGCCTACGTCGCGGCCAAGCACGGCGTCATCGGCCTCACGAAGGCCGCGGCGCTGGAAAACGCCGCCCGCAACATCCGGGTCAACGCGGTCGCGCCGAGCTTCGTCGATACCGCGATGATCAACGCGGGGTCCGGACGGAAGATGCGCGGGGCGGCCCTGCTCGCGCCGATGGGCCGCTTCGCCACCGTCGACGAGGTAGCCGAGGTCGTCCTCTTCCTGCTCTCCGACCGCTCCTCCGTCGTCACCGGCAGCGTCTACCTCGCCGACGCCGGCTACACCGCCCGGTAGCCGACCGGGCCGTCCTCTCAGGCCGGCTGGCCGTCCCAGCGGGCGAGACGAAGGTCGACGCGATCGCCGCCGGGGCGCAGCGGGGTGCTGTCCGCGATCAGGCGGGTGATGGCCTCGACCGGGGCGGAGGGGTTGGGCTCACCGCTGGCGCGGATCACGCGATGCCACGGGACGTCCTCCTCGTGACCGAAGCGGGCGAGCACCGCGCCGACATGGCGGCCGGTGCCGCCGCCGACGTACTCGGCCACGTCGCCGTAGGTCATCACCTTGCCGGGCGGGATCTGGGCGACCGCGTCGAGCACCGCCCTGGCGTACTCCCCCGGCCGGCCACCGATGTGGATGCGCACCCGGGTGCCCAGCCCCGCGGACACGCTCGCGGGCGCGCCCGCTCCCCGGCCGCCCGGCCTAGGTCCTCGCATGGGGGCAGCATGCCAGCGACGTCCGACACTCCCTGAAGTGGCCGAGGGCCCCGGCTCCGACCTGGTCGGAGCCGGGGCCTCGTGACGGGCCTGGACCGGTCTAGTAGACCGGGAGGGCCTTGTCGACCTGGGTCGCCCAGGCGGTGACGCCGCCCTGGACGTGCACGGCCGACGAGAAGCCGGCGCCCTTCAGGGTGGCGAGCGCGTCGGCCGAGCGGACGCCCGACTTGCAGTAGACGACGACCCGCTTGTCCTGCGGCAGCTCCGACAGGTGGGCGGGCAGGTCACCCTTCGGGATCAGCCTCGCGCCGGGGATCCGGACGATCTCCCACTCGGCCGGCTCGCGGACGTCGATCAGCTCGATCGCGGCGCCCTCGTCCATCCACTCCTTGAGCTCGGACGCGGTGATCGTCGAACCGGCGGCGGCGAGCTGCGCCTCCTCGGAGACCACGCCGCAGAACGCCTCGTAGTCCTCGATGAGCGTGGTGATCGACGGGTTCTTGCCGCACAGCGGGCACTCCGGGTCCTTGCGGACCTTGATGGCGCGGTAGCTCATCTCCAGGGCGTCGTAGACCATCAGTCGGCCGACCAACGGGTCGCCGACGCCGGTCAGCACCTTGATCGCCTCGGTGGCCTGGATAGAGCCGATCGACGCGCAGAGCACGCCGAGCACCCCGCCCTCGGCGCAGGACGGCACCATGCCGGGCGGCGGCGGCTCGGGGTAGAGGCAGCGGTAGCACGGGCCGTGCTCCGCCCAGAAGACGCTGGCCTGCCCGTCGAACCGGTAGATCGAGCCCCAGACGTACGGCTTGCCGAGCAGCACCGCGGCGTCGTTGACGAGGTAACGGGTCGCGAAGTTGTCGGTGCCGTCGACGATCAGGTCGTACTGGCTGAAGATGTCCATGACGTTGTCGACGTCGAGCCGCGTCTCGTGCAGCACGACGTTGACGTACGGGTTGATCTCCCGGACGGTGTCGCGCGCAGACTCCGCCTTGCTCCGGCCGACGTCGGACTGGCCGTGGATGATCTGGCGCTGCAGGTTGGACTCGTCGACGGTGTCGAACTCGACGATGCCGAGCGTCCCGACGCCGGCAGCGGCCAGGTACATGAGGGTCGGCGATCCCAGGCCACCCGCGCCGACCGCCAGGACCTTGGCGTTCTTGAGGCGCTTCTGCCCGTCCATCGCGACATCCGGAATGATCAGGTGTCGGGAGTATCGGCGGACCTCGTCGACGGAGAGCCCGTCGGCGGGCTCCACCAGAGGTGGAAGGGACACACGTGCTCCTTGCTATCGGCATCGCCGGTGAGGGCGTCTCCTCGACGATGCCACAGTTGGCTCCCCCTCCGGCCTGCCAAGCCGCGGGTGGAGGTCCACGACCTGTGGTGCAGCGCGCCCGCCAGGCCAGATGTTCCCGCGTTCACCCGACCACGGGGTTACCCCTTCGCTCCGGCACCTGACAAGCGCAACCAAGCCACATCCGGTGACCGCGCATCAGCGCCTACGCCTACGCAACCACCTCACCGACCCCGAGTCAGCCGAACCACCGCCATACACCCCAAGCCCGGAACCACATCGCCAGGCGCGGAGCGTCTGGCAGGCGCAGCCCGGTCGCGGGCGCGGAGCGTCCGCGACGGGAGCGCCTCAGGCCGAGCGGCGAGTGGACGTCTTGGCCGCCGTCTTGGTCGACGCGCTCTTGCCCGGGGCCGTCTTCTGACCGGTCGACGCGGACTTGGACGTTGTCTTGGCGGGGGCGCTCTTCGCGGCGGGCTTCTTGGCCGCGGGCTTCTTGGTACCGGACGTACCGGACCTGCCCTTGGCCCCGGCCGTCGCCGGTTCCCTGGCCTCGGCCGTCTCCGTCTCCGCTTCGGCCGAAGGCTCCGCCTCCGGCTCGGCCTGTGCCGTCGACGCGGCGCCGCCGGACGGGCGGCCCGCGCGCGCCGCCTCGATGCTGGCCCGCAGCGCGGCCATCAGGTCGCCGGCGGGCGCGGCCTTCTCCTCCGCTGGCGGAGCCACGATCTCCCTGCCGGCGATCTTGGCGTCGATCACCTCGAGGAGCGCGGCACGGTACCCGTCACCGAACTTCGCCGGGTCGAAGTCCCCGGCGAGCATGTCGATCAGCGAGCCCGCCATCGCCAGTTCCTGTGGACGGGCCTGGATGTCCTCCTCCAGGAACGGGAAGTCGGGAGTGCGGACCTCGTCCGGCCAGAGCATGGTCTCCAGCACGAAGATGCCGTCGCGGACCCGCAGCGTGGCCAACTGCTCCCGCTGCCGCAGGGCGATCTTCACCAGCGCGACCCGGCCCGACGACTCCAGCGCGTCGCGCAGCAGCACGTATGGCTTGGCCGCCATCTTGTCCGGTTCCAGGTAGTAGCTCTTCGCGAAGTAGATCGGGTCGACCTGCTCCAGCGGCACGAACTCCAGTACTTCGATCGCGCGCGACGTGGACAGCGGCAGGTTCGCGAAGTCCTCGTCGGTAAGGACGACGGTCTCGCCGTCCGTCAGCTCGTAGCCCTTGGCGATCTCGGAGTACGGGACCTCCTCGCCATCGGTCGCGGCGACCCGCTTGTAACGGATCCGAGACCCGTCCGAGCGCCGGACCTGGTGAAAGGCGACGTCACGTTCCTCGGTAGCCGAGTACAACTTCACGGGGATCGAGATGAGGCCGAAGCTGATGGCGCCCTTCCAGATCGAACGCATGTTTCAGGTCACCTCCCGTCACTCTCATGGTGAGGCACGCGCCGCGCCGTGTCTGCCGGATCACCGAAACTTATTCGAACATATGTTCGCATTACTCTGCTGACCTGCGCTTTTACCCGAGCCAGGGCACCCTCGGCCGCGGCGGAATGGGGCCGGGATCTCGCCGGCGCGTTCGCGGCCGGCGGGACGGAGCATCTCCGCCGGCGGAAGCCTTGATCGTCGGGACGCACCTGGGCGTAGCGACATGCGAGCCGCGCCCTCCGCGTCCAGGGGTGCCGAACCGCCCTCGGGCGCGCCCACTCCGGCCAGTCGGGCCCGATCGCACGCCGCTGCCGACGCGGACGTTGTCCTCGATCTCAGGCATCTGATGGCAGGTGGGTGCTCCGGCACCGATGAGCGGAGGCCTGGAACGCCGTCCACAGAAGGGGGCTAGCCACCCGCCTCCCCGCGCCGTCCGCGCGGGTGCGGCCGGAATGAGCCCGCCTGGGCGCTTCCCGCGAGACGCTGGATCGTGCCGAGGTGTTCCGGCGGCTGGTCGGCACGGACGTGAGGGCAGAGCGCGGGAGGCGCGAATGGGTGAGGCGAGCGGCGCGAGCACCACCGTCGAGGTGGCTGGTCGGCGGCTGAAGCTGTCCAATCTGGACAAAGTGCTCTATCCGGCCGCTGGAACGACCAAGGCCGAGGTCATCGACTACTACACCCGTATCGCCGACGTTCTGCTCCCCCACCTCGCCGACCGCCCGCTGACCGTGGTGCGGTTCCCCGAGGGCGTGGGAGGCGAGGGCTTCTTCAGCAAGAACGCTCCCGCGCACCGCCCGGACTGGGTGCCGGTCGCGACCCTGCCGTCGCCCGGGTCATCGAAGAACCGCCGCACGATCGACTACCTGGTGGCCGACGCGCAGGCCACGCTGGTGTGGCTGGCGAACCTCGCCGCTCTTGAGATGCACACCCCCATGTGGCGGGTCTCGACCCGCAGGCCGGACATCCTGGTCGCGGACCTCGACCCCGGTCCAGGGACGACCGTGCTCGACTGCGCGCGGGTCGCGCTGCTGCTGCGCGACGTCCTGCCCGAACCGCTCTGCGTGAAGACCAGCGGGTCCAAGGGCCTGCAGGTGTACGGGAGGGTGGACGACGGGCGCGAAAGCATGCGGGTGCGCGACGACATGCGGATCATCGCCGAGCGGCTGACCAAGGACCATCCGGACCTGGTCGTGTCGAACATGCGCAAGGACCTGCGCGGCGGCCGGGTGCTGCTGGACTGGTCGCAGAACAATCCAGCGAAGACGACTGTCTCCGTCTACTCGCTGCGCGCCAGGGCCGCGCCGACGGTCTCGACCCCCGTGACCTGGGACGAGGTCGCGGCCGCCCGGGACGTCGACGACCTCCGCTTCACCGCTCCCCAGGTGCTCGACCGCGTTCAGGCGCACGGAGACCTCTTCGCTCCGCTGCTGCCCTGACGACCGGCGCTGTCCCCTGACGACGTCCCTGACGACCGGCACCGTCGCCGCCCGCCGGCTCTCCGAACGACGGAGCTCATGACGACGGATCCCACCGGGACGGGCGTTCAGTCCGCGCTCGTCTGGGTATGGCCAGGGTCCCGACCCCGGCGGCGGTCCCGCGGCCTCAGATGCCCGGCCGCGCACGCTCGGAACGGAGGTGCGACGGACCGTGAGTGGCCTGCCTGGTCGGGCACACCAGCGCCCGGCCGCGTGGTCACCGGGCTGGCGCGCACGGCGAGGGTCATCCTGATGCTGGATCGGGAGCCTGGCCACCCGTCGCGCGGCCCGTCCCGGGACAGGCCGCCAGCGGCCCGCCACCGGGAGTCCGACGCCGAGGACCGACCGGTTCATCCCGCTGGTTCATCCCGTTATGACGTGGAGGAACACATGAGCGCACCGACCGAACTTCCGCTCGACGTGCCGGATGCCGACGCCGCGGAGCAGGCGCAGGAGGTGCGCCCGGACGACTCGTGGGCCCCGCCGTCCGTCGTCGCCGAGGCCGACGAGTACGACGCGGTCGAGCAAAGCCTGGAGGTGAAGGAGGACGAGGACGACTACCGCTGACGTCCGCCGCCTCACGGCCGGGCCAGGGCGGCCCGGCCGGCCGCCCTGTGGCCGCCGCGCGCTCGGCACACGGCGGCCACGCCATACCGGAGCCGGCGGCCAGGCTGTACCGGGGCAGGGCCCGCCACCTGGTGTGGCGCGGTGTGGCGCGTCCCCACGAGGCGGCGCGCGCGGGCACGAGGGTGAGTAGTGTTGTCGAGATCGAACAGGAGGTGGGCTGTGACCGTCGAGCCGGCCGCGCCACAGTCGCGCCCAGGCAGGACTCCTCGCCTCCCTCGCACCGCCCGCCGTTTCCAGCTGCTCGGCGCCGCGCGCGAGGTCTTCGTCGCGCAGGGCTACCACGCCGCGGCCATGGATGAGATCGCCGAGCGGGCCGGGGTCAGCAAGCCGGTGCTCTACCAGCACTTCCCCGGCAAGCTCGAGCTGTATCTGGCGCTGTTGGAGGAGCACTCCGAGAAGCTGGTCAGCAGCGTCCGCGAGGCGCTCGCGTCGACGACGGACAACCGGCTGCGGGTCGAGCGCTCGGTCCGGGCCTACTTCGACTTCGTCAACGACCCCAGCGGCGCCCACCAGCTGGTGCTGGAGTCCGACCTGCGCAGCGAGCCGGCGGTCCGGCAACGGGTCGAGGACGCCTTCGCCCAGTGTGTGCGCGCGATCGCGGCGACGATCGTCGCCGACACCGGTCTGTCCCAGGACGAGGCCGACCTGCTCGCGGTCGGCCTGGTGGGGCTGGCCGAGACATGCTCGCGCTGGTGGCTCGTGCGCGGCGGCACGGTGCCGCCGGAGCGAGCGATCGAGGCGATGGTCGAGCTCGCCTGGCACGGAATCGGCGGCTACCCCCGCAGCTCGCCGGCCTCCGACGGCGACGGCCCCGTAGCCGGCGTCGACGCCGGCTGACCCGCGCTACTCGTACCGGCCGTATCGGGCCGGTCGTGGGCGGCGCGCGAGCGGGCGATGACCGCTGTGCCGGGAGCGAACACGACGACTCGGGTCAGCCGCCGGGGCTCCTGGGGTCATAGTGTGTCCTGTGATCGCCCGACGGCGGTGCGCGCCCGCCGGCTGTGTCCGTCGGTCATCCGGGGGGACGCTCCGGACGAAGACACTCCCGCAGGGATCGGTTGACGCCGGCTCCTGTGGATCTCGGCTGTGACAAGGCGAAGCCCGCGCGGCCGGAGGCCGACGCTAAATATCAGCCCGTAGTGCACACGAAGGCGAGGTCATCCGGGTGGAGGTCAAGATCGGCGTGCAGAACGTCGGCCGGGAGCTGGTGCTTGAGAGCGCCCAGACGCCGGACCAGGTCGCCGAGGCGGTCGCCGCGGCCCTCGCCGCGGACAACGGGCTGCTCTCCCTGTTGGACGAGAAGGGCCGGCGAGTGGTCATCCCGGCCGCCAAGCTGGCCTACGTCGAGATCGCGGAGGCCGAGTCCCGCCGCGTCGGCTTCGGCGCCTCATAGAGCACGGAACGGACCAGCCTGGGGCGCGACCTTGAGGGTCGCGCCCCAGTGGTGTCTATGAGGACAGGCCCAAAGCGGCCATGCGCTCCGTGTGGGCCTTCATGATGCTGTTGAAGATGGCGGCGACCGCCTCCAGGTCACCGACCCCGACGAGCAGGCCCGTGAGGGCGTCGCGCTCCACGGCGACCTGCTGGGCCTGGTTGAGCGCCTCGCCGACCAGGCGGCGCGCCCAGAGGGCGAGCCGGCCGGCGACCACCGGGTTGACGGCGATGGCGCCCCTGACCCGGTCGACCACGAAGGCCGCGTGCCCGGTGTCCGCGAGCACGTCGAGCACGAGCGCCCTGGCGTCGTCGTCGAGGCGGTGCGCGATCGCGCGGTAGAAGTCCGCCGCGATGCTGTCGCCCACGTACGCCTTCACAAGACTCTCCAGCCAGTCGGCCGGGGCGGTCAGCGCGTGGAAGGCCGTCAGCGGGCCGATGAACGGCGCCATCGCCGCCTCCGGATCGACGCCGCGGCCGACGAGGGCCATGCTGATCGCTTCGAAGTGCGTGAACTCGGCCGCGGCCATCGCCGCCAGAGAGATCTTGTCGGTGAGCGTCGGCGCCATCCGCGCGTCGGTCGCCAGGCGCTCGAACGCCGTGAGCTCACCGTAGGCGATCATCCCCAGCAGGTCGACGACGGCCTGGTCGGCCACCACTCGCTCGACGACCACCCCATCGGTCACCACCCCATCGGTCACCACCCCATCGGTCACCGTTCCGTCGGTCAGGTCGCCCAGGGTCACATCGGTGGTCTTCTCGGGAGTTGTCCGCGAGAGCGCGGTCATAGGTGCTGCTTTCGGGTCTCGAGGGGCAATGGGGGCGCCAAAGTGCCCCTCACTCCCTGCGGACCCCCCAGCCCCCGGAAGCACTGTGCTGTCCGTCACGTACCTCAACTCCCAGGCTGATTGATCCAACGTCGTCACCTGACGTGTTACCCGTTGGCGCCGTTCGTTCCTCATCGCTGAGCGCACGCCGACTGACCGGGCCATGTTCCGCCTCAGTAACGTCGGACGGGCCACGATCGTCGCGGAGCGCGCCCATCGAGCGGTCACACAGGCTATCCTTGTCGTAGCCGGTGGTCATCACAGACCGGCCGGCCGTCGAAGGCAACGCGTCGCCCCGGTTTCCGGGCTGCTGGGCCAAGCTGCTGGCTTCGAAACCACTGGTTTCGGAGCCGCTGGCCCACCCCCGCTCGATCGGGTCGCTGGCGCGGCCCGACACATCGCGAGCGGCGCCTCAACATCGGACACCGCTCAGGAGCAGACCAGGAGCGACCCGCTGTCCGTCACAGCCGCATCTCTGACCATCACCGACACCACATCCACCGCCGACGCCGATGCTGACACCCCCGCCGGCGCTGGCCTCACCGCTCCGGCGCAGGTAGACGCCCCGGCCGCCGCCGAGCACAAGACCACCTTCGCCGACCTCGGCGTTCGCCACGAGACGGTGGACGCCCTCACGGCCGCGGGCATCATCCATCCCTTTCCCATCCAGGAGCTGACGCTCCCGCTCGCGCTTGCCGGTACCGACATCATCGGCCAGGCGCGCACCGGCACCGGCAAGACCCTGGGCTTCGGCATCCCCATCGTCCAGAAGGTCATCGGCCTGAACGAAGGCGCCGATGGCCGCCCGCAGGCGCTCATCGTCGTGCCGACCCGTGAGCTGTGTGTCCAGGTCACGGCCGACCTCGAGCGGGCGGGTGCCCGCCGGCAGGTGCGCGTGCTGTCCGTATACGGCGGCCGGGCCTACGAGCCGCAGCTGGCCGCGCTGCGCACGGGCGTCGACGTCGTCGTCGGCACTCCGGGCCGCCTGCTCGACCTCGCCCGTCAGCGCGCGCTCAATCTGGGCAACGTCGCGACGCTGGTGCTCGACGAGGCCGACGAGATGCTCGACCTCGGTTTCCTGCCGGACGTGGAGCGCATCGTCTCGCTGCTGCCGGCTGGCCGGCAGACCATGTTGTTCTCGGCGACGATGCCCGGCCCGGTGATCGCGCTCGCCCGCCGGTTCATGATCCGGCCAGTGCACGTGACCGCCGAGCAGCCCGACGAGGGCCGCACCGTCCCGACCACCAGCCAGCACGTCTTCCGCGCGCACGCGCTGGACAAGATGGAGGTGCTGGCCAGGATTCTGCAGTCCGACGGCCGCGGGCTGTCGATCGTGTTCGTGCGGACCAGGCGCACCGCCGACAAGGTGGCCGAGGACCTGTCGCGACGCGGCTTCGCCGCCGCCGCGGTGCACGGCGACCTCAACCAGGGCCAACGCGAGCAGGCGCTGCGCGCGTTCCGCGCCGGCAAGGTAGACGTGCTGGTGGCCACCGACGTGGCCGCCCGCGGCATCGACATCGGCGGTGTCACCCACGTCGTCAACTACCAGTGCCCGGAGGACGAGAGCGTCTACCTGCACCGGATCGGCCGCACCGGCCGTGCCGGCGGCAGCGGGGTCGCGGTCACGTTCGTCGACTGGGACGACCTCGCACGCTGGCAGCTGGTGAACCGGGCGCTCGCGCTCCCGTTCGACGAGCCGATGGAGACCTACTCCACCTCCCCGCACCTGTTCGAGGCGCTCGGCATCCCGGCCGGGTCGACCGGCGTGCTGCCCCGCGCGGCGCGGACGCGCGCGGGGCTCGCCGCCGAGGAGATCGAGGACCTCGGCGGCGGGGCCCGGCGCGCTCGCCGCGGCCGGCCCGCGGCGGCCCAGGCAGGCGACACCGACCGTGCCGCGGCCAAGGAGGCCGCGACCGCCCGGGCCAGGACGCGCCGCCGCACCCGCGGCGCGGGCGCCGCGGCGGCAGCCGTCGGGCTCCCTGAGGACGCGGACGAGGGTACCGAGGGCGCCGTCGCGCTCGAGGTTGTCGGGGCCCACGGCGGAGCCGACGTCACCGGCCTCACCACGGCCGAGCTCGTGGCGGCCGACATCGCCGACGAGACCGACGGATCCGAGGTGACCGGGGCCGACGAACAGGGCACCGAGGGCGGCGCAGCGCGCCGACGCCGGCGCCGGCGCGGAGGCCGTGGCCGCTCTGCCCGGTCCACCGCGGCGGACGCGCTGGACATCACGCCGGCCGACGGCGAGGACGGCGCACCGGAGTCCCACGCCGAGTCCGCCTAAGCGGCCACGACCAGGCAGCCTCAGAACCTGGGAACGGAATCCTCTGGGTTCCGCTCCCGGGTTCCCGCGGCATTTCTGCTGGGACCAGACGCCGGACCCCGGTCCCGCCGTCTCGGGCACACACGCCGGGCTCAGTGCGCGGACACGGACACGGACACACGATTCAGTCTCTCGTGACGCTCAGCGTCAGCCGGACCCACGAGACCCGGCGGCAGGCCGGGCAGCGCAGCAACGACGGGTACCGCGGCCGGATGATCGGCAGGTGCAGGCTCGGGGTGAGCAGCGTCAGCGCACGCCTCGCGCCCACCGTCGCCGCCTGCATGCACCGGGAACAGTTGACCGTCACGCCTGAGCCGTGGGGGTCGGGCGGGCGCTCGCCGCTGTAGAGAGCGCGCTTGCCGTGCATGTCGCGGCCGATGACGCCTGGCCGGGACCCGGACGATGCCTCGCCGGACGCGGGCGAACGCCCGGTGCGCGGGCGCAGCCGGTCGAACCCGGCCGACGCGGCCCGCGCCCGCCTGCCCGCGCCTTCGCCCCCGCTCGCGGCTCCGGCCTTACCCGGCGGCACGGCCGCGCCGGCCATGCGCCCGCTCACCGGCCGACGCGCGACAACGCGGCCGAGGCGGCCACCTCGCGGGAGCCGGCCGCCAGCTCGTCGACGGCCAGCTCGTCGACGTCTTCGGCCAGGTGGTCCTCCGCGAGGCCGACGACCGGCAGCGCGCCGGCCAACAACACCGCCCCGCCGACGCCGGGCACCGGGCCCAGCCCGAGACCGGCGATCGTCCGGGCATGCGCCCGATAGGCCTGCGCGCCCTTCGACCGGGCCGCGGTGGTGAGGATCGAGCGGCCGATGCCGGGTGCCTCCGCGAAGCGCACCGAGCGCGCGACCGGCGGTTCGAGCACCCTGACCTGGTAGCGGGCCGCGACATCGGCCAGCACCGCTCGACTGTGGGCGGTGCGGCCGTCAAAGAGGGTCGGCAGCACGCCGCGCACGCGCAGCTTCGAGTTCGTGAGGCGGCGGACGTCGTGCACGGTGTCGAGCAGCTGGCCGACCCCGCGGTGGGACAGCGTCTCGCACTGCAGCGGGATGATCAACTCGTCGGCGGCCGTGAGGCCGTTGATGGTCAGCACCCCCAACGACGGCGGACAGTCCACCAGGACGAAGTCGTAGTCGTCGACGATCTCGGCGAGGGCGAGCCGCAGCACGTGCTCCCGTCCGGTGCGCGAGAGCAGGACCGCCTCGCAGCCGGCCAACTCGATGGTCGCCGGCAGCAGGTCCGACCCGTCGGCGGTACGCAGGACGACAAGACCCGCGGACAGGCGTCCGAGCAGCACGTCGTGGACGGACAGCTCGAGCGCGTCCGGGTCGAGCCCCAGCGAGAACGTCAGGCAGGCCTGCGGGTCCAGGTCGACCAGCAGGACTCGCTGACCTAGCTCGGCCAGGGCGGCGCCGAGACTCGACACAGAGGTCGTCTTGGCGACGCCACCCTTTTGGTTGGCGACAGCGAGAACGCGGGCCACAACTGAGAGTGTGTCAAGCGTGACCGTGTGGTCACAACCTCCCTCGCCCACGAGTGTCGCGCCGACTACTTAGGTCCCGCGCACGACGGGCGCGAGGGGCGCCCTCTCGGGCCCGGCCCACCGCCCACCGCGCGTGGCGGCGCGGAGGCGCGGACGCGCGGGGCCGCCCGGCGCGGCGATCGGCGGCGCGACCGCCTACAGTCCTGCACCGTGCCTCAGCTCCCCCGCGTTGCTGTGCTCGGCGCCGACCTGACCGGCGCGGTCGCGCTGACCGCCCTCATCGACGGCGGAATCGACGCCGTCTACGTCGGGTCGCCCACGCCGGCCGCCGGAGTGCTGCTCGCCGAGCGCGCGCTCGCCAGCCGCCGCGTCGGAGGCCGGGATGACGACCTCGGTGAGTCGGCGCCGCGGACTCCCGTGGACGAGGCCACCGCCGATCTCCTGCCCGTCGTCAGCCGCGTCGGCACGGAGGACGACCCGGGGCGCGGCTTCGAGATCAGCATTGATGGCCGGCCGCTGGGCAGCTGGGATGCCATCGTGGTGACCGTGACGACGGTCGCCGCCGTCGCCGGGGTGATCGGTGTCGACGCTCCCTGGTACGGCGGCGTCTTCCATCCACGAGCCGACGGCGTCTACCTGGTTGGCAGCCTCGAGGGCGCTGGCGCGGCGCTCACGGAGCCAGGCGACGCGTCCACTCGGCACACGGGCCAAGACGACGAAATGCCGCCGTCGAGCCTTGGCCAACAGCTCGCCTGGGCACAGGCGAGCTGGGTCGGCGAACATCTGCGTGGGCGCTACCTGCTGCCGGCCTACCTGGCGATGCTTGATCACCCTGGGCTGCGTCGCGTCGGCCTTCGCCGGCGGGGCATCGGCGGCTACCTGCGCGCCCTGGAACGCGAGCTGCGCGCCGGCCGGGCCCGCGCCGCCGCCGCCGGATACCCGCTCCCGCTCCCCGCCTCCACCGCGGCCGCGTCCCCGGCACGCGGTCAGGCAAGCCCCTGGTGACGGCGATCCGGGACGTCAGGCTCAGCGCCCGTCACGCACCCGCCGTAGGCGGCTGGCGGCCTCGCGCAGGGTCTCCTCCCGCTTCGGGAACGCGAACCGGATGATGTGGCGGCCGTCGGCCTGGTCGGCGAAGAACGACGAGCCGGGGACGGCGGCGACGCCGATCTCGCTCACCAGCCGCCGGGCGAAGGCGACATCGTCACCGGCCGGGTCGACGGCGCTGGTGTCGCACATCACGTAGTAGGCGCCCGACGGCTGGCTGACCCCGAAGCCCGCCTCGGTGAGCGCGTCGCACAGCAGGTCGCGACGGGCCCGGTAGGCGGCCGCGAGGTCGGTGTAGTAGCTCGCGGGCAGGCCCATCGCCGCGACGCCGGCGGCCTGGAGCGGGGCGGCGGCGCCCACCGTGAGGAAGTCGTGCACCTTGCGGATGCCGGCGGTGAGCGCCGCCGGGGCGATCGTCCAGCCGACTCGCCAGCCGGTGACCGCGTAGGTCTTGGACAAGGCGTTGACCGTCACCGTGCGGTCGGCGAGGCCGGGCACGGTCGCCGGCGGTATGTGCCCGCCGGGGCCGAGGTAGTGGATGTGCTCGTAGATCTCGTCGGTGATGACCAGGACGTCGTGGCGCTGGCAGAGCTCGGCGATGACGTCCAGCTCGGCCCGGCTGAACATCTTGCCGGTCGGGTTGTGCGGGGTGTTGACGACGATGGCCCTGGTCCGGTCGGAGAAGGCGGCGCGCAGCTCCGCCTCGTCGAAGCTCCAGTCCGGCGCGCGCAGCTTCACCAGCCGCGGCACGGCGCCGGACAGCACCGCGTCCGGGCCGTAGTTCTCGTAGAACGGCTCGAACAGGATGACCTCGTCACCCGGGTCGACGAGCCCGAGCATCGTCGCGATCATCGCCTCGGTGGCCCCGCAGGTGACGCAGATCTGCGTGTCCGGGTCGATGTTCCAGCCAGGGTAGGCGCGGGCCACCTTGGCCGCGATCGACGCGCGGAAGGCCGGCGCGCCCCAGGTGATGGCGTACTGGTTGTCGTCGGCGTCGATGGCCGACTTCGCCGCGTCCTTCAGCTCGGCTGGGCAGGAGAAGTCCGGGAAGCCCTGGGCCAGGTTGACGGCGCCGTGCGCGACCGCCAGCCGGGTCATCTCCCGGATGACGGACTCGGTGAACGTCGCCGCCTTCGCCGACAGCCGGGCGGCACCGGCCGCCGGAGCCGGCTGCGAGTACGCAATCTTCGAGGCCACCGGCCCATGATGCCTCTATCCCCACCGAGCTGGTGCTCATGGGCGGTCCGTGCACCGCGTCGACCGGGCTCACCACGGGGTTCGACCCGCGAAAAACCTCACGCCGAGGCCGGGAGAGGTCTCGTCGAACCGCGAGCAGGGCCGACCCGATCGCGCCGATGGGTCGATGGGTCGACGGGTCGACGGGTCGACGGTCAGTCCAGCGCCTGCCCGCCGGTGTTCTCGCCGCCGGCCTCGGCGAACTGCTCCGCGCCCGCCCACGGGGTGAGCTCGGGACCGGCGGCCTGGCCCTCGGGGCAGTGGCGGCGGAAGTCGCACCAGGAGCACAGCGGGCCGGGGCGCGGCGGGAACGCCACATCGGCCGGCTGGCCGGCGGCGAGCTTCTCGGTGGCGGCGGCCGCGTCGACGGCGACGGACTCGGCCCGCCGGATGTGCCGGGCGAGGCTTTCGTCGGTGTGCTCCGCCACGACGACCCGGCCCGTCGGCAGGTGGTGCAGCTCAACCCAGCGGCAGCGCTGCCGCAGCATCCGCTCGGCCGCGAAGGCGTACAGCGCGAGCGCGGGCGACGTCCGGGCCTCGCCCTCCTCCGGCGGGCGCCGACCCGTCTTGTAGTCGACGACGACCAGCTCGCCGTCCCGCTCGTCCAGGCGGTCCACTCGCCCGTGCAGCGCCAGGATCTCGGTACGGGTGGCGACCTGGCGCTCCACCGCGCGCGGCGGCACCGCCGGGTCCAGCCCGGCGGCGTACCGCTCGCACATCGCGGCGGCCCGCTCCCGGGCGGCCGCCGACTGCTCGTCGTCGCGCCAGCCGTCCCGGATCCAGCCGGCGCGCAGCAGCTCGGCGGCCCGCGCGGGCGTCCGGCGGGGCTCCGGCTCGTCCCACCAGCGGTGCAGCGCGTTGTGCACGCTCACGCCCAGCGAGGTGTGCGCCCAGGGCGGCCCCTTGGGCGGGACCGGCCGGTCGACGTAGGTCATCCGGTAGCGGCGCGGGCAGTCCTCGAAGGAGGCGAGCCTCGTCGGGGTGCAGCTGAACAACCTGCGGGGCATCCCGTCGAGCAACAGCTGCGCCACGATGTCTTCCTCTCACCGGGTCAGAGGCCGAAGCGCCCCACGGGCTCCCGGACCTCCCCGATAGGCTTCGCCGATCGGGCAGGGACCCCGGATCCGTGGAGGATCCGGGAACCCCGCCGCGACGATGGCGAAGCCTCGCGCGGCTGGAGGTCACGTCAGGGGTCACGAGTCGAGAGGATCATCGCACCGGACACCGACAGTTCTGGCGCGGGCGCCGAGCCGGAACAGGACGGGACGGGCGGTGGGGCGGCTCACAGCGGGAGCCGACCGAGTCCCCGCGAACCAGCGACACCAGCGTTGGCAGGTGCCCAGAGTGCGCACGGCGCCCGGAGCCGGTGCGCTGGGCAACTGGACGTAACGGCCACAGCCTGGCATGCTGCTCCGCATGGAGCGCAGCGCACTCGCGGCCGGGCACGAGCCCGTACACGAGACGCGACGCCAGTTTTATGGGGGCCGGGCCCGGTTCCCGCTGTGCCGCTGACCTGCGCAGAAGACAGACCGATGGCCCGGACGCCCCGGGCCGTTCTCGTGCCTGGGCCGTGCCGAGCCCAGACCCGAAGGGTTCCCCGTGAGCAACACCGTGGACGCCAGCCTGGATGGCACTCTGGCCGCCGGCTCGGCCGCGCCGACGGCGCCGACCATCACCACGATCGACGAGGGCCGTCGTCTGATCGACGACCTCGACGTCCAGCTCCGTGACCTGGTCGCCGTCCGCCGGGACATCTCCCGGCAGATTCAGGCGCTGCGCAGCGCCGACGGCGGCCCGCGCGTCCAGCACGGCCGCGAGAACGAGATCATCGCGGCGTGGGCCGACGAGCTGGGCCCACGCGGCGTCGAGATCGCGCTCGCCGTCCTGACTCTCTGTCGCGGCTCCCTTACCTGAGCGGTTCCCCGGGGTCCTTCCCGGATTGACGTCGCCGATCCGGCGGGCCCGGAAGGTTCGGGGCCCCACCGGATCCGGGGTCCCTGCCCGACCGGCGACAGGGTCCCTGCCGGATCGGCGGACGGGGTCCCTGCCGGATCGGCGAAGCCGATCTGGGAGGTCGTGATCTGGGAGGTCGTGATCTGGGAGGTCAGCGATCGGGGAGGTCCGGGAGTTGCTCCGGGAGGCCCGGGCCGGCCGCCTCTCGCCGGGGCCAGGCTCGTCGTGGCCCGCCCCAGCCGGCTACGGCCCCCTGCCGCCGTCCGGCTCGCCGCCGTCCGGCTCGTGGTGGAGCGCGCCGTACTCCGCGACGTCGTCCGTGAGCTGCCGCTCACGCCAGTCGGGCGGGAGGATGTGGTCGAGGACGTCGTCGACCGTCACCACGCCCACCAGCCGGCCGGCATCGTCGAGCACCGGCGCGGCGACCAGGTTGTACGAGGCCAGGTGGCGGGTGACCTCGGCGAGGGGGGTGTCCGGCCGCAGCGGCCGGGTGTCGACGTCGATCACCGCGCCGACCAGCGTCGACGGCGGCTCGCGCAGCAGCCGCTGGAAGTGCGCCAGGCCCAGGTAGCGCCCGGTCGGCGTCTCGTAGGGCGGGCGCACGACGTAGACCTGAGCCGCGAGCGCTGGTGACAGCTCTGGGGCGCGCACCCGGGCGAGCGCCTCGGCGACGGTCGCGCTCGGCGCGAGGATGACAGGTTCACTGGTCATCATGCCGCCGGCGGTGTCGTCGGCGTAGCGCAGGAGCTGGCGGACGGGCGCGGCCTCCTCCGGCTCCATCAGCTGGAGCAGGCGCTCGGCGTCCTCCTCCGGCAGCTCCCCGAGCAGGTCGGCGGCATCGTCCGGGCCCATCGCCTCCAGCACGTCGGCCGCCCGGTCGTCGGCGAGCCCGCCCAGCAGCTCCACCTGCTCGTCCTCGGGGAGCTCCTCCAGTACATCGGCGAGCCGCTCGTCGTCCAGCGCCGCCGCGACCTCCGCGCGCCGCTTGCGGGACAGGTCGTGCAGCAGCGAGGCCAGGTCGGCCGGGCGCAGCTTCTCGAACGCGGCGAGGAGGTTCGCCGCGCCCTGGCCGTCCTCGGGCAGGGACAGCCCGCCGACCTCGTCCCAGGCGACCGTGTGCACCTCGCCGCGCCGGCCTCGCCCCACCCGCACGGCGACCTGGTCCAGGATCCACTCGCCGCCGCGGACGGGCGCGATCGCCGCGTCGAGGACCGTCACCTCCCGGCCGGTGGCCACCTCCGCGACCCTGCGGTCGAGCAGCTCGCCGAGGACGCGGGTCTCGCCGGCGCGTTGCGCGAACCGGCGCCAGCTCAGCCGGGCCGACGAGAGGATGACGGCGCCCGACTCGACCCCGGTGACCCGGTTGATGGGCACGAAGATCGGCCGATGCTGGACCTCGACGGCGAGCCCGAGGACCCGGGGCGGGGCATGCCCGAGACGCAGCGTCACCACGACGTCGCGGACCCGGCCGACCTGGTCACCGTTCGGGTCCAGCACCAGCAGCCCGGCCAGCCGTCGGCAGTACACCCGTACCGGCGCCGGCGGACGCGACGCACCCGGGCCCGTCACGGCAGCCACGACGCGGCGGAACAACGCGTGCTCACCGCGCGAGGCTACCCCCGGCCGGTCTGGTCAGGCGGCCCTGGGTCCCCCGCGGGAGGACAGGCACCCGCGCGAACTGGATGGGCGCGAGTGCCGCCGTGGCCGCGTTCCAGAAGGCGGCCAGGTCATGAAGACACGGCAGGCGGCGTATTAAAATACCACACAGGAGCCGTTGTGTCTCGATTCGGAACCACGCTAATGTGTCGAAACAGGCAACCCGTCAGCCACCGCCGCCCGGCGACCGCGAACGCCACGGCCGGGCCCGGTGCCGCAAGCACGAAGGACGGACAAAATGGCCAGCCCCCTTGCCTACCGACTACGCAACACTGTTCGCCTGACCGGATTCGAGATCGTCCGGACCGCGCCGGATGGCAACATGCTCGCCTCCCACCTGCACGAACTGCTTGCTCTCTACGGGATCAACTGCGTGTTCGACGTGGGAGCCCGCCAAGGCGAGTTCGGCCGCTGGCTGCGCGGGACGGGCTATCGAGGCCGAATCGTCTCGTTCGAGCCGGTGCGGGACAACATCCGGCACCTGCGCGCCAGCGCGAGCCGCGACCCCGGCTGGGTCGTCGAGCCCTATGCGCTGGGCGCCACCGAGGGCCGCGCCAGCATCAATGTCACCAACTTCACTCATTTCAGCTCGTTCCGTACGCCCGGCAGGCTCGCGGCCGAGCTCTTTGCTGACGAGTCAAGGGTGACGTCGACCGAGGAGGTGGCTGTCCACCGGCTGGCGGACGTGTTCGACAACGTCACGAGAGGGATCGGCGAACCGCGCGTCTACCTGAAGATGGACACGCAGGGCTTCGACCTCGAAGTACTGCGCGGCGCGGAGGAAGTGCTCCCGAAGGTGGTGGCACTGCAGTCGGAGATGGCTATTCAGCCGTTGTACGAGGACAACCCGACCTTTGACCGCGCATGGCCCCAGATCGCCTCGTACGGATATTCGCTGTCCGGCATGTTTCCCGTCTCGCACGACCCGCAGCTGCGGATGCTGGAGTTCGACTGCGTGGCGGTACGCGACGAGTGCTCGGACGGCCTCGGCTGACCGGGCGGGAAGTGGACAACGCCATTCCCTCGTCCTGAACGTTTTATCCCGCGCCAGGACGGGTGGCACGGCGGGAGCCGCGCCATCACGCGCCCGATGGAGCCACGGCCGCCGGGCTGGTGAGGGAACCCACACCGGAGCATGATCGAAAACGGCTCCGTTCTCGGGCGCCGGCAACGGGCTGCGGCTACTATCTCGATCATGTCGCTACGTCCACGCCGCTCCTGCCTCGCGGTTCCTGGGTCTTCCGTCAAGATGCTGGGGAAGGCGCAGGGCCTGCCCGCGGACCAGATCTTCTGCGATCTGGAGGACTCCGTCGCCCCGGGTGCGAAGGAGTCGGCGCGTGGCAATGTCGTCGCCGCGCTGAACGAGGGCGACTGGGCCGGTAAGACCCGGGTGGTACGGGTCAACGACCTGACGACGAAGTGGACGTACCGCGACGTCATCACGGTCGTCGAGGGCGCCGGGCGCAACCTTGACTGCATCATGTTGCCGAAGGTGCAGACCGCCGCCCAGGTGGAGTGGCTCGACCTGTTGTTGACCCAGATCGAGCAGGTCATGGGCCTTGAGGTCGGCCGGATCGGCATCGAGGCGCAGATCGAGAACGCGCTCGGCCTGTCGAACGTCAAGGAGATCGCGTTCGCGAGCCCCCGTATCGAGACCATCATCTTCGGCCCGGCCGACTTCATGGCGTCGATGAACATGCCGTCGCTCGTCGTCGGGGCACTCAACCCCGACTATCCGGGTGACCCGTTCCACTACGTCCTGTTCAAGATTGTGGAGGCGGCCCGCGCCCGCGGTGTGCAGGCGATCGACGGCCCGTTCCTGCAGATCCGCGACGTGGATGCGTTCCGCTCGGTCGCGAGGAAGTCCGCCGCGCTCGGGTATGACGGCAAGTGGGTGCTGCACCCGGGCCAGATCGACGCCGCGAACGAGGTCTACTCGCCGCGTCAGGAGGACTACGACCACGCCGAGCTCATCCTCGACGCGTATGCCTGGCACACCTCCGAGGCGGGCGGCCTGCGCGGCGCGGTCATGCTCGGCGACGAGATGATCGACGAGGCGAGCGCGAAGATGGCCCAGGTCATCGCCGGCAAGGGCCGCGCCGCCGGGATGCAGCGGACCAGGAAGTTCGAGCCGCCGACCAGCTGAGCCCGTCCCGGGCCGGCCGGCGGCGGCCGGGCCAGACGCGCCCGGCCCGGCCGCCCCGGCCGGGCGGCTGACCAGGACTCGTGACGCCCAGAAAGGATTGGGAATGGGCAGGATCGCGCAGACCGACGGTCTGACCGACGTCCAGGCCGACATTCTGTCGGCGGTGCGCACCTTTGTGGACAAGGAGATTCTGCCGCACGCGACCGAGCTCGAGCACAAGGACGAGTACCCGCACGAGATCATCGAGCAGATGAAGGAGATGGGCCTGTTCGGGATCACGATCCCGGAACAGTACGGCGGGCTCGGCGAGTCGCTGCTCACCTACGCGCTGGTCGTCGAGGAGGTCGCCCGCGGCTGGATGAGCATCTCGGGCGTCATCAACACCCACTTCATCCTCGCCTACCTCCTGATCCAGCACGGCACCGAACAGCAGAAGCAGCGGCTGTTGCCGAGGATGGCGACCGGCGAGATCCGCGGCGCCTTCTCGATGAGCGAGCCGGGCTGCGGCTCGGACGTCTCCGCGATCACCACCCGGGCCGACCGCGACGGCGACGGGTACGTCCTCAACGGCCAGAAGATGTGGCTGACCAACGGCGCCCGCGCCGGGATCGTGGCCACCCTCGTCAAGACCGACGAAGGCGCGTCCTCGGTCTACCGGAACATGACGACGTTCCTGCTGGAGAAGGAGCCGGGATTCGGCACCACCGGCGGGATCACCATTCCCGGCAAGCTCGAGAAGATGGGCTACAAGGGCGTCGAGACCACCGAGATGGTGCTCGACAACCACCGGGTCCCCGCGACGTCGGTCCTGGGTGGGCCCGAGGCCGCCGGCAGGGGCTTCTACCAGATGATGGACGGCGTCGAGGTCGGCCGGGTCAACGTCGCCGCCCGCGCCTGCGGCATCATGATCCGTGCCTTTGAGCTGGCGATCGCCTACGCCCAGCAGCGCAGGACCTTCGGCCACCAGATCGCCGACCACCAGGCGATCGCGTTCAAGCTCGCCGAGATGGCGACCAAGGTCGAGGCTGGTCACCTGATGATGGTCAGCGCCGCGCGCAAGAAGGACCGCGGCGAGCGCAACGACGTCGAGGCCGGCATGGCCAAGTACCTCGCCAGCGAGTACTGCCACGAGGTCACCACCGACGCGTTCCGTATCCACGGCGGCTACGGCTACTCGAAGGAGTACGAGATCGAGCGGCTGTTCCGCGAGGCACCGTTCATGCTGATCGGCGAGGGCACGTCCGAGGTCCAGAAACGCATCATCAGCCGCGCCCTGCTCAAGGAATACAAACTGGCCTAGCAGAGCCAGGCGGTGCCCCGGGACGGAAGCCCCGAGGCACCGCCAGGTGTCAGAGGTAGCGCCTGGCCGGTTCGACCATGGCACGGACGGTCTTGCCCTCGTGGAACTCGCCGATCGCGGTCATCGCCCACACCGGCGTGTTCGGGACGCGCTGCACCTTGCACATCACCAGGCCGGTGGCCGGCTTCGACTCGGAAAGGTCGAACCGGACGAGCTCCTGGTTGGTCAGATCGTCGATCAGACGGCAGTACGCCCGCCGCACCTCGGTGAACGGCTGGCCCTGGAAGCTGTTCACCGTGAACACCAGCGCCGTCACCGCCGGCGGCAACGCGCCGAGATCGACAAGGATGACCTCGTCGTCGCCCTCGCCCTGACCGGTCAGGTTGTCACCAGAATGGCGTACCGCGCCCTTCGCGCCCTTCTTCGACATGAACCAGACCTTGTCGACGTCCTTGCCTCGGGCGTCGTAAAGAATGCAGGACGCGTCGAGGTCGATCGACCGGCCCTGCATCGCCGGGTCCCAGCCAAGCGCCATGCGGACCCGGGTCAGGGGCGGCGCGCCGGTCTTGACCAGCGAGACGGCCTCGCCCTTGCGCAGCGACACCCGGCCCTTGTCAAGGTTGACCGCGCCGGCGGCGCCCGCCGCCGCGGCCGGACCGGGCGGCGGACCCCACTGCTGGCCAGCCGGCGGGCCACCGGGCGGCGGCCCCTGCGGCGCGCCCCACTGCTGGGGGGCTCCGGGCGGCCCGGCCGGCGGCGCCCATCCGCCAGGTGGCGGCCCCCACTGCTGGGGCTGGCCCGATGGAGGCGGCGAGCCCCACGGCTGAGGCC
>NZ_MBLO01000146.1 GCF_001854805.1 Pseudofrankia coriaricola | reverse complement strand
CCGAGATGAACTCGAACCTTACTTCTGGTCGCTCGCGAAGAAGCTCGCCACTTTTTTTAGGAAAGCGTTGTCCATCTGCAGCTGTGCGTTCTTCTTCCGCAGCTCCTCGAGCTCGGCGCGCTCCGACACCGACAGCGGCTTCTCCCCAACCTCGCCGGTGTCCTTCGCCTTCTTCACCCAACTCCCCAAGCTCGTCTCGTTGATCCCGAGGCTCTTCGCCACCTCGGCGATCGTACGGTCCGAACCAAGGACGAGAGCCACTGCCTCATCCTTGTACTCCTGGGTGAACTTCCTCCGCATCGATCCCATCCCCGGATCTCCCTGGTAGTCAGTGATAAGTACGTCCACTGTCTACAGAACCGGGATCACTCCAGAGGCCGGTGCGCCGAGTGCCGGGCAGCGTGCGGGACGCGGCGAGGCTGATCTGCTGGTTGGGCAGCGTGGGGCGGATGGGTGGTGGCGGATCCGTCGGGCCGAGGTGGAGCGGTGGTGTGCGGCGCGGACGCCGCCGGCGACGGTGCTCGGCTACGACATGGTGTGTGCGGTGCCGAAGTCGGTGAGTCTGCTGTGGGCGTTCGGCGATGAGGCGCTGCGCGCTGACATCGCGGCGGCGCTGGATGCGGCGGTGGACGCGACGATCGGCTACCTGGAGCGTCACGCCGCGTTCGGCACGGTGCAGGGGGAGAACCGGCGGGCGCTGGGTCTGGCGGTGGCGTCGTATCTGCATGACGTGTCGCGTAGCGACGAGGCCCATCTGCATGTCCACAACGTGCTGATCAACGCGGTCGTCGTCCAGGGCGACCCGGACGACTCGGGGCCTGGTGGGTGGGAGTGGCGGGCGATCGACGGGGAGGTGCTGCTCGCCCAGGTCAAGACGGCTGGTCATGTCGGTGCGGCGGTGCTGCGCCATGAGCTGTCCGCTCGCCGTGGCGTCACCTGGGAGCCGGCGCGTAACAATCTTGCCGAGATCGCTGGTTTCCCGGCGGATCTGCTGGGGGCGTTCTCGACGCGGCATGGCGAGGTGACCGAGGAGTTCGCGCAGCTCGTCGCGGCCGGGTTGGAACCGTCTGGTGCGACGGTCGCCGCGGCGCAGCTTCGTTCGCGTGCTCCGAAGAAGGTTCTTGCCGATGAGCAGGTAGCCGCGATCCAGCACGACCGGCTGACCGCGGCTGGTTGGACTGTCGCCCAGGTTCGCGAGCTTGCTCCCACCCTGACCGGCCGTCCGGTGCCACGTGCCCAAGTGGCGGAGGACGACGTTGCCGCTCTGTTCGCTCAGCTTGCTGGCGCGTCCGGGTTGACCGCGCAGGCCACCACGTTCCTGCGGCGCGATGTGATCCGCCAGGTTGCCGGCTGGGCTGGTGATCGGCTCGGTGCCGAGGGCATCGAGAGGCTGTCCGACCGGTTTCTCGCTGACCGGCGGGTCGTCGTCCTGCACGACGCGACCCGTGCTCGGCGCCGTCACGAACCCGAACCGCTTTACACCACCGAGAACCTGCTGACGGCCGAGGACACCCTGTTCGCGCTGTACCGCCAGGGCCAGGTCGCCGCCGGCGCTCCGCCCCGCCGCCTCGTCGGCACGGAGCTCCTCGATACCCAGCTGGAGACCGCTACCCGCCCCGCACCCGTCGGCGCCGCGGGACCGGCGTTGTCCGCCGAGCAGGCCGACTTCGTCCGCCAGCTGCTGACCAGCGGCGATCTGGTTCGTGTCGCGGTCGGCCCGGCGGGCACCGGTAAGACGGAGGCGATGCGGACCCTGACCGCCATTGTCACCGCCGCCGGCCACCCGGTGCTGGCGACCGCGCACGGTGGCCGGCAGGCGGAGGAGCTCGGCGAGCGGATCGGTGTCCCGGCCCGGGTCGTGGCCAGCTGGCTGACCCTGCTCGACCACGCCGACGACCCGGCCACGGTCTGGCCGGCGGGCTCGGTGCTGATCGTGGACGAGGCGACCCAGGTCGCCACCCGCGACGCCGAACGGCTCCTGCGCTACGCCACCCGCACCGCCACTGTAGTCATCCTGCTCGGTGACCCGGCTCAGCTCGGCTCGGTCGGCGCCGGGGGCTGGTTCGCGCACCTCACCGCCCACACCCCGGACGTCCCCGCGCTGACGACGGTGCATCGGCAGGCCGGTGCGGCGATGGCGCCGGTTCGCGCCGCGCTCGCCGCGTTGCGCGCCGACACCGCGCCGGCCAGCCGCGCCGCTCTCGACCGGCTCGCCGCGGCCGGCCGGGTCCACCTCGCCGACAGCGCCGACGCGCTGCTGGAACGCGCCGTCGCCGACTGGTACACCGAACGCCTCCACCACCTCGGCGCGACCCGCCCCCGCACCGACGCGCCAAACCGCGCCGACCCGGACAACGCCAACCGCGCCACGAAGGCCAGCGACGCGCCGAACCAGTCCGGCGCCGAGCATCCTGGCGGCGCGAACCGCGCCACCATGCGCGCCGCCGCGCCGCCGGCGCGCCCAGACGACGCGGACAGCGCGACTCCGACCGGCGGCGCGGCCGACCGCGCTGGTTCCAGCGGCGCGCACGGCGCGAAACTCGGCGCGCGCGACCGCGCCGCGTCGCGCCCAGCCATGGTGGACGGGCCCGCCGGTCGTGAAGGTGGCAAGCGCCTGGAGGATGCTGCCGGCCGGGGTGGGCACGGCATGGGGGAGTCCGTACTGACACCCCGGCCGGCAGGGGTCCACATGATGGCCGAACGCAACCGCGACGTCGACACCCTCAACACCGCCGCCCGCGTCCTACTGGCCGCCGACGCCACCCTGACCGGCCCGGCCCTGCACGTCGCCAACCGGGATTTCCAGGCCGGCGACGAGGTCGTCACCCTGACCCAGGCCGGCCACACCCTGGTCCCCGCCGGCCGGCCCGCCTCCGCCTACATCCGCACCGGCACCGTCGGCGTCGTCACCGCCGTCCACCTCGCCGCCAACCCCTACGAGCAGACCCTCGAGGTCCACTTCCCGAGCAAGGGCACCGTCCGCGTTCCCTGGGACTACCTGACCCACCGCTTCGACGACGGCCGCACCGGCGGCCTCGGTCACGCCTACGCGCTGACCGCGGCCAAGGCCCAGAGCTCCACGATGGATACCGCCCGTGCGGTCGTCCCCGACGACACCAGCCGCCCCGGCCTGTACGTCATGCTCTCGCGCGCCCGCACCGACCTCCACGCCTACGTCCTGGGCCGTACCGACCTCGACGAGCGCGACGACGACGAGACCTGGCTGCCCGCCGGCCCCGACCCCGACAACCCCCTCGACCGGCTCGCCGACCGCCTCGCTCACACCCGCCCCGACCGCCTCGCCACCGACCACGACCCCGCCGCCACCGAAGCCCACCACCTGCGCCTCACCCACAGCCTCGCCGAACTCACCGCCCTACGCCTCGCCGCCGGCAACCGCGCTGACCAGCGCATCTCGGCAGGTCGCCGGCAGGCTCGCGGCGACACCGAGACGACGAACGACCCCGATAACGCCCATGACGAGCGCGGCACGCGCGCCGCGGACCCGCCCCGGCGCGTACCAGCGCCGATCCGCGCTGACGCGCCGAATGCACCTACGCCTGCGTCACCGCTCGCGCCAGAGGCGCTGCCCATTCACCACGCCACACCGACCCGACGGCGCGCCACCGACGACCCGAACACCGCAGCGACGCCACCACCCATGGCAGACGCGCCGAACCTCGCGCCACCGGGCGCCATCGTCGACGCGCCGAACGCGCCGAACGCGCCGAACGCGCCGAACGCGCCGAACGCGCCGAACGCGCCGAACGCGCCGGTCGCGCCGGTCGCGCCGAGTAGCGCCGACCTGCCGCGCCCGGTCGTGCTGCGCCGCGCCGAACTTGCCGCCGAGACCATCCTGCGCGCCACCGCTGTCACCCACCCACCACCGGAACTCCTCGCCCGGATCGGCCCCCGCCCACCGACCGGGCCCGATGGGGCGGCCTGGGACGACGCCGTCATCGCGCTGGCGATCTACCACGCCCGCCACCAGCCCGACACCGCACCCCACGACCCCGGACCGCCCCCCGGCGCCACCGGGCATGATCGGCACCGTGATCCGTGGCTACGCCTCCACGACCAGGCCACCCGCCTCGCCGACACCTGGGCCGCGACCCTCCCCGACCAGGCTCGAACCCGTTTCCACAGCCCCCACGAAGCCGTTCCTCGTCACCGCGCCATCGCCGGCCTACACGCCCTGCTCGAAAGCGGCCGCCACCTCGACCAGCTCCAAGCCGCTCTGGCCGCCGAGCCCTCCGCTGACATCCGCACCGGCGCCGCAGTCCTCGCCCACCGCGTCACCGACCTGTGTACGACCGCAGGCCTCGACGCCCAGCTGTACGAGCTGCCCGCCCCGACGACCCCGCAGCAGGAATGGAACACCGTCACCCGGCTCCTCGACACCGCCGAGACCAACCACCTCGCCACCCAGCCAACAGTCACGCTGCTCACCGAGCGGCGAACCCTCGACGACCAGCTCAACCACCCCACCGCCGCGGCCGGCCCCACGCCTTGACCCGGACCCATGCCGCAGCTGCGGCCCGACGGACCCGCCTCGACGCCGCGCTTGACCGCCAGACCACCCGCGCGTTCCTGGACGCCACCGCCAAACCCGCCGACTACCTCACTGCCCTGCTCGGTCCTCGCCCCACCACCGGATCCGCCGTCACGGCCTGGGACGAGGCGGCTCACCGCGTCGAGCACTACCGCCACCACACCCTCGGCCTGCCCTACGGCACCCCCGCCACCGCGGACAATTCCGACCCCGTCCGCAGGGCCCTCGGCGACCGCCCCGCCGACCCGACCGCCGCCCACGTCTACGACCAGGCCTGCCAGCCGGACTTCGACGTCAACCCGCCACTTCCGCTGTGACCGTCACCGCCACAGCGACGCACTACCAGGCACGACGTCCGTCCAGGTTTCCGGCGTCGCTGAACCATTCAGCTCCCGGGTCGCCGGGATTCCCAGACGGCCGGGCCGGCCCCGTCCGAGTCGAGCGCTGCGAGGTTCCATCGATCTGCGCTGCCGGCCCGGCGTGGTCCGGCGGCTGGCGCCGTCAACAGAGGATGGCCGTCGGCGCCAGTCTGTCTACGGGGCGGATCTGGGCGTCAGGCGCTGCGGGCGGCGGCGCGGGCCGGAGTGCGTTCGGTGGCGCGGGCGCGGTGGATCAGGCTCGCGAGGGTGACCACCGTCGGCGAATCCCAGCTCGCCAGCCAGGTGACGATGCGCTCGTCGAACGCGCCAAGCGTCACGCCCGCCAGAGCGCGATGCAGGGCGGGGCCCCGGTCGCCGAGGGCGATCAGCGGGGGCTCGTGCTCGATCGGCCCGTCCGGTGAGAGCGCGGCGAGGGCGGCTGGCGGTGGTACCGGGCCGGCGCGGAACACAAGGGTGACCTCGACGTCTTTTCTGGAGTAAGCAAAGAGGACATTCCTCGGATATGTGGAATGTTCGTCCGGGGAAGGGTGGCTGGTGTCGGCCGCTGCTGCTATCTGATGGTCGGGATCCCGAGGTCGGTCTGGGTTCCCGGGGAGTTGCGGATCGTCTTGTCGAGGCTGGTGAGTTTCTCTTTGGCTTTGGTGCGGCTGTAGTGGAGTCCTTCGACTTCGCCGAGCCAGCCGTTCATCTTGGCCTCGCTGATGCGGTCATCGAGGTTTCGAATGATTTCGACCAGCCGGGTTCGCTGGGCCGGTGAGACTCTCAGCATCGGGCAGCGCAGGCACGAGTGTTCGTGCTGGCAGCCTGTGCCGTAGGGTCGGCCGCAGTCGCCCAGTTCCAGCTTGCGGGCTTGGAAGTGTTGCTGGAACTCGCGCCATTCCTCCTCGGTTGGCTCACGGTACTCGGCYTCGGGCCGGACGGCCCGCCGGCCGTCGAGAAAGGACCTGTAGGACCGGATGAGATCTTCCTGGAAAACGGCGAGATATGCCTGTGTCGTGGTTATCGTCTGGTGGCCGAGCAGCCGTGCCGCTATATGGACCGGGAGCCCTCCGGTCACGGCCTCCGTGGTGAATATTCTGCGGAAGTCGTGGGCGCTGTAGTACAGTGGCTCGCCCGCGGCGTCGAGCAGGCCGGTCCGCGCGACCGCGTCGTTGAGGAGGTGGTGGAC
>NZ_MBLO01000145.1 GCF_001854805.1 Pseudofrankia coriaricola | reverse complement strand
CGCCAAAGCCCTGCGAGCCACCGCCCGCCAGCCCGAACGCGTCCTCCAGATCATCGGCCTGATCAGCGAAAAGGGACTTTGACGGCACCCTGGGTGGGCTGGGACGTGGCCGGTGTAGGGCGGCGGCCAGAGCTCGGTGGGCTGGGGTGCGACCAGTTCGACCGCCCGGCCGGAACTCCAGAAGTGGATCACGACGGACTGCAGGTGACGCGTCTGGACGGGTTCGGGATGTTGGAGGAGGAAATCTGCGAGGAGTTCCTCGGCCGGGTAGCACTGACCGAGGCGGTCAGGTGCGCCGGCCGAGATCAGTAGCCTGTCATTGCCTGGCCTGTCCTTGCGTGCGATCTGCGTACGCAAGGAGTCCCAGCCTGCGGGTGCCTCGTGGCAGGACTGGAAGGCAAGGCCGAGCTCGAACCCGGTGAGCGCGAAGAACATCGAGGTCGGGGCTCCGCCAAGCATGGGAGCCGAGAGGTAGGTCGCATCGGACGGGGTGCGGACCAGTCCGAGCTGGGCCAGCTTGAGATTCTGCGGCAGTTCCCCGTCCTCGACCAGCAGAGCCGTTGGGTCGGGCCGGTGGCTGACCAGCGAATCGACGAGTTCAATGAGCGCGTTATGGTCGTTTCGACGGAAGGGCAGACCAGTGAGATCCGTCGACGTACCGAACCAGATGTAGACCATGTAGCCAATGAGATGCCCGACCCGGTGGCGCTGCTGGAAGGCGAGCGCCTCGCGTACCTGGCCGAAGAGCCTGTGCGCCGCACGGCGTTCCTCAATCGAGAAGACAGTCAGCTCCCACCCGACCTTCACGCCATTGTCTAGATGTGCGACGACGTCCGGAGGGTCACTACCTTTCTCGATAGCGTGGAAGAGTTCGCTTCCGGTCGCGCACCGACAGTCAACGGCAAAGCGCTGGATATGGAGAGTTTCTAGCAGATCCTTGGGTAGGGGCGCCACGACCCGGGCGAAGGAGCAAGGATCTTCTCTGACAATGGTCAGTAAGGGTTTACCGCGCGGCGACGTCCCGCTGAGTGCCATGACGCCCACACCGGAAGGGATCGATGGAGTAGTCATGATGCTCGTGATCGTCTCGGACTTGGTCACCAAGAAAGGGACGATAGCCATATGGGCTGGCATGACCGAAGCGTGTTCCATCTGTTGGCGGGGTATGCGTGGCTGTCACCAGCGTCGAGAATTGGCCCGCTGTCGATTCGGGTTGAATTCCCGCGCCTTTTCGATGATTCGGGCGAGGTGCTCGATGGATTTGTGATGATGCCCATGTGCGAGCATGAATCCAAGGATCAGGTCTTGGTCGAGTTCGTTCTGTTCGACGATGTCGTGGAGAAGGCGAACAGTCGCGTCCTTTCCGAACCCGTTGGTCCATCCGTTGTTCCCGTAGAAGTGGATGCGGTCAAGCGCGCTACGCAGATGTGCGGACCGGAGATCCGGGGTGACCAGATTCTCCAGCAGGTCCAGCGCGCCGACCTCGATCGCCCAGCCGCAGAGCGGAGTCGTGAACCCTTCGATGACCGCGAGTGCTCCGCCACGGGCGTACCGGATCGCGAGCTGCATGGTCTGGTAGTCCGGTACATACGCGAGCACGGCCGCAGGACCAACGCCTTGCGGAGAACTCCGCGGAGTGGTGGCCTCGCATGATCGGGCGAATCGCGCGATGACCTCTGGCCCAGCGTCCCACTGGGCCTGCGTCGGGGTTACCAACAGTGGCCTGATGCCCAGCCGCGCAGCCTGACCCATCGTCCAGGTCGCAGCTGGCTCGGCCGCGTCGCTCCAGTCGCGGTCCGGATCGCTATCGGGCACCCATGCGGCCTCGTACTCGATCTTCGACATGGCGGGAGACTACCTATCGACTCCGACAGAAAGGTTGTTTCGCTGATCTGGACGACATCGGCCAGATGCAGCAGGGTCCGTTACTCGCGGTAGAGGACCTCGTCACTGTCGTGCCGTGCTGGGGTGGTATCGCGGGCGCCGCGGTACGGCCACAAGGGGGCGACGACGACTACCGAGCCGGGGCTGTCCGGCAGATCGCTCGCGACGGAGTCCAGCATGATGGTCTGCCAACAGGGGCCGGCTCAGTCAGCTCGTCTTGCTCGGTGGGATGCTTCTGATTCTGACGGGTCGTGCCCTGCGGCTCGGCGCGCGCTTCCAGGGGTGGGAGATGGTGGACGATCTGCCGGCTGCTGAGGTGCAGGCGTTCGCGAGGATGTTCCCGGACCAGTGGTCGGCGAATCGGGTGCTGGCATCGATTGGCTTCCCCCGCGAGCATCAGCCGGGCTGGGCGGGCGGGCTGTCGGCCGTGGACTGGTGGTCGGAGGTCTTCCGGCAGTTGGCTGCGGGGAAGGTCGTGAATGGCCGGCGTCGGCTACTCGACGCGGCTCGGCGTGAGTTCTCCGGCGCCCCAATCTTCGCCTCCTTTGAGGCCGCCGAGGAGGGAGCGGGGCCTCGTCGGGCGATAGGCCAGCGGCATAGCCTGCGGGCGCACGAGATAGGCGCCTCAGCTGTCGGAATAGCCGCAAAGGGCCGGCGGATGGCTGGGCTTCCCGTGCCTTACCCCAATGACAAGTTCGTTCCTCGGCCCGCCGTCGAAGAAGCAGCTGTACGTGCGTTGGCCGACGTGGCGCGGGGCAGTCAAGGCCTGATTGTCGCGTTGACCGGGATGAGTGGTAGCGGGAAGACGCTGTCGGCGCAGCATGTCGCCAACGACCCTCGTGTTCGGGAGAAGTTCCCGGACGGAGTGTGGTGGTTGGACGCTCGAGACTTTCCATCGGCCACAAGCTGCCAGGCCGAGGTTTTCCGTGTTTTGGGCGAGCTACCTCCCGACTCGATCGCTAGTTTCAAGCCGGTGTTGCAGGAGCGACTGACAGAGCTGCGTTGCCTCATCGTCCTAGACAATCTGGTGTCGGAGGAGCTGATCGGTGCTCTCGATGTCGTCGGCCGTGACGGGGCGATCCTCGTCACGACCACGGACCGGGAGATTGTGCCGTACGGAGCTGTCCTTTGCGAGGTTCAGAATTTCGATCTGGACGGCTCGTATCAGCTGCTGAGTGAATATTCCAGGTCGGAGAGCACCGTACTGACCCAGGATGCCGCGAAGGTCGTCGGTCAGTGCGGCGGGCTTCCTCTCGCTCTCGCGATCTGCGGGGCGATGGTCGGGAGCGGGCATGGCTGGGGCGAAGTTGCGTCGCTGCTGGAGTCCGCCGATCTGGGAGCGCTCAAACAGCGTTTCCGCGGCTATCCGAATTATTCACTGCTCGCCGCTTTGGAGATCGGTGTCGGCGTCCTGGCCGCCGACGATCGGGCAGCCTTTGGAGACTTGGTGGTGTTCGCCGGATGCGGGCCGGTCCCGGTCGTGGCCGCGTGGCGGGTTTGGTCGCGTCGGGGGCTCAGCGAGCTGCAGAGCCTAACGATGATCAGGAACCTGTCGCGACGATCGTTGCTCACGTACCGCAACGAGGATGCGACGTTCGCCCTGCACGAGTTGTTGTATCAGTACCTGCTCTCGTCAGCGGGCGAGGAACTGCCACAGCTGCACGCCCATCTGGCCCAGACGTACCTCCGGGACTGGGGTGGGCTCGACGCCGCGCTGCCGTCGGCTCAGAACGGCGACGAGTATGGCCTGACGCATCTGGCGTTCCATCTGGAGCACGCCGGCCTCGACGAAACGCTCCATCGGCTGTTGGCGCTTGAGGTACCGGTTAGGTCGGCCTCGACCACCAACAGGTGGTTCGCAGTTCTTGAGGAGGCTGGGTGGTCCCACCATTACCTGGCCGACATCGACCGTGCCTGGCGATGCGCTAGACGGGCCACCGATCGTGCCACTGAGCCTGAGGAGCTCGCGTCATCCCGAGCCCTGGAGATGCATTATGCGCTGGTGACGAGTTCGGTTGTCGGTATCGCGGTGAACGTGCCGACCCCGCTCCTGTCTGCCCTGGTGCAGCGAGGAGTCTGGTCTTTTGCCACGGCCTGGGCGTACTGCGGAATGGTCGCGGATCCGCTAGCGCGGGCTCGGGCGCTTGCCGCGTTGGCCCGGCTTCCCGCGCCGCCCGGGATCGACCGTGCCCTGCTGTTCACGCACGCGTCGGTCGCCGCGGCGGCGGTGAACGAGGCGACCGACCGTGCGTGGGCGTTCTCAGCGCTGATCCCGTGTGTCCCGGCCGAGGACCGCCCGACGCTCTTCGAAGCTGCCATGGCCGCTACTGGAGGGCGACGACGAAGCCCGGTCTGGCTGCTTGCCAGGCTCGCCCGCCATGTCCCCTACCTGGTCCGGCATGAGCTCCTGACCGTCGCCCGCTCCGAGGACGCTTTGGCGACCGACATCTCGGCGCTGGTTCTGGCTTCACGCTGGCTTCCCGAGCTGCGTTCGCCGCTGCGTGCGCGGATAGCGGAACTACGCAATCCGCACTGGCGGATGTGCCTGCTATTGAGCATGTTGAGCGGCGCATCAGGGCCGGAGCGCAGCTTGCTCCTCGCTGATGCTCAATCGCTCGCTGTGGAGCTCAACGCTTCGGTTGACAAGACCGGGGCGGCGGTCCGCGCCACGGGGGCGGCCGATGGGCTGACCGGCCTGCTCGACGCGCTACTGTCCGACCGCGGCGACAACGAACTACGGCTCGACGCCCTGCGCACCCTTCTCGCTGAACTACCCAAAGACGATCAGCCGGATGTGATCGACACGGTCGTCACCGCTGTCCGCCGACGCGGACCCGCGGTCAACACCGCGCTTGCGCGACTTGCGTTGTCCCTACTGCCGGCCGCCGACCGTCCGGCGCTGACCCATGAGATCATCGGCGAGGACACCGACGTGAACGCGCTGTGCACGCTGGCGCCGTTCCTTCCGCACCGCCATCTCGCCCGTGCCGTCGACCTGGCCTGTCGCCTGACCTCCAAGACGCGGCGAGGGCGAGCCCTCGACCAACTGGCGCCGCACCTGCCAGTCGACCTCCTTCGGCATGCCCTCCAGGCGGTCCTGGACCTGGACACACCCGCGCAGCGGGCCGAGGCCCTGGTTCGCCTCGCCCCGCACCTGACGGCACCTGGCCGCCAGCAGGCATTCGCTGCGGCGTCCGAGGTCGATGATCCCGATACCCGGGTCGACATACTGGCTGACCTCGTCACTTGTCTACCCTCCGCATCGCTGTCGGCTATAGCCGACGCCGTACCGCCTGGCACCTCGCCGCTGGCTCAGGTCACGATCTTCAGCGCGCTGACGGTGCGCGCCAGGGGTCCTCTTCAGGAGAACATCACGACACAACTGCTCGACGCGGCACGCGCTGTCCCACTATCGACCTTGAATTCGTGGGGTGAGCTTCGGGTTGTGGGGTAGCCCCGAGGTATGAGGTATGCCGATGGTGGCGGGTTGACGGATGCGGACCGTGCCCGCCGTGAACAGGTCCGTCTGCGGGCCGCGGCGATGTTCGCTGATGGCCTGCCTGCGCCGCAGGTCGCCGTGCGGCTGCGGGTGTCGAGAAAGTCCGCCTACGCCTGGCAACAGACCTGGCGCGCCGGCGGGACGGAGGCGTTGCGGTCGTCCGGGCCGGCGTCGCGTTGCCGGCTGGACGACGAGCAGCTGGCCCGGCTGGACGACGAGCTGGATCGCGGGCCGGCTGTGCACGGCTGGACGGTCGACCAGCGCTGGACCCTGTCCCGGGTCGCGCTGCTGATCGAGGACCTGTTCGGGCAGTCCTACACGCTGACCGGGGTCGCCAAGCTGTTGCACCGGCTGGGCTATTCGGCGCAGCGCCCGACGCGGCGGGCGGTCGAGCGCGACGAGAGGGCGGTCGCGACCTGGCAGCGGGACGGGTGGCCGCGGGTAAAAGAACGGCCGCGGCCCGCGGTGCCTGGATCTGTTTCCTCGACGAGACCGGCCAGTCGCTGAGACCGCCGAAGGGACGGACCTGGGCGCACCGTGGCCGCACCCCGATCGTGGCGGTCTCGGCGCGGCGCTCACCGCGGGTCGCGATCATCGGCCTGCTGTGTCTGCGCCCCGGTCACAGACCCCGGCTGCTCTACCGGCTGCGGGTCCACCGAGGCCGTCGCGGCGAACCCAAAGGGGTCACTCCGTCCGACCTGACCGGGCTGCTGCGCGCCGCGCATCACCAGCTCCCCGGCAAGATCACGGTGGTGTGGGACAACCTGCCCGCCCACCACGCCGCGCTGACCCGCACGTTCGTCGAACACCACGCCGACTGGCTGGACGTGGCCTGGCTACCGGCCTACGCCCCCGAACTCAACCCGGTGGAAAGCCTCTGGGCCTATCTGAAGACCGGGACGCTGGCCAACCTCGCCGCGCACGGCCTGGACCACCTGATCCACGTCATCAGGACCGCGATCAAACGCCTCCAGTACCGCCCTGACCTGCTCGCGGGCTTCCTGACCGGAACCGGCCTACAACTCGAACCCCCACAGCTGGTCACCTCGCGAGTTCAACGTCAGTAAGC
>NZ_MBLO01000144.1 GCF_001854805.1 Pseudofrankia coriaricola | reverse complement strand
GAACAGTGCCGACACAACATCGACACCGTCGAGGAGAAGACCTCAGCCGGCCAGACGCGGACTCGTGTTGATCGCCTCGGGGAGGAACGCGGGCAACAGCAGACCACCGGCCGTCACGAACGACACCAACTCCCACGCCGACAACGTGGGCAGCGCCCAGCGGCCCGCCGCCGCGTCGCGCACCGCGACGACCAGCGCCACCAGACCCGCGAGCAACCCGCCGTCGACCTCCGGAACCCGGGGGTCGACGGCCACCGCCCGCAGCCGCACCGCCAACGCCGCCCGCAGCCGCACCGCCCGCCCTGCCAGCCGCCCAAGCCAGCCCCGCACCGTCGCAGGCGCCCGGCCCACCGCCACCGCGACCCGGCGCGCCCCCAGCCCACCGGCCGCGAGCCCGACCGCCTCACCGATCACCGCCACCGCGTCCGCCCGCCGCGCCAGGCACGTCACCGGCAGCAGCACATGCGTCGCCAGACAGCCCGAACACCGCCCCCGCCGCGGCCGGACCTCCCCCTCGACCCCCGAACCCGGCGCACCCGCGCCCACCCCCAACCCGCCAGACCGCTCCCGCACCCCGGACAGGCCAGCTCACCCACCGCCAACCGCCGTTCGACCTCAACCACATCCACGTCTACGGTGAACACCGGCGCCTCCACGCGCCTCGCACGGCCCTCCCCGAACCGGCCAAGGTGATCAGGGGAGGGCCGTCGCCATTTCCGACGTGCTCACCCTGTCGTCGCGCACCAACAAGAAACCCACCACAAGATCACAGCTGGCACATGCCCACCCACGACGACGCCGACCCGCCTCGCCGCGCCCACCAAGAACGACGCGTGACACCTGGTCGAGATCGGTCAGCGTCGTGCCGCGGTCGTGCAGCCAGCCGAGGAAGCGGATCGCGACGTGCACCCGGGTCTCGGCGTGGCGGGTCCAGGTGCGCGGGCCGCGGCGATGCTCGGCGCGTCGACGCAGCCGGCGCAGTACCCGCCAGGTGGCGTAGGCGGTCAGGATCCGGCGGTGTTGCGGCGGGTCGACGGTGGCGAGTCGGGCGGTGAGTCGCTGCTCGGCGCGTGCGAGCGCGTCGTCGCGGGCGGGGAGCAGCTGGTGGGCGACGAGCAGGGCGCGCAGGTAGTCGGCCGCGGCGCGGGTGCGCGTCGAGATCGGCGCCAGCGCCCAGTTCGCGACCAGGCCGAACAGCACCCGCTCCACCGCCGTGGTGAACCGCCGGTCGGCGACCGCCTTCTCGATCGCGGTGGCGACGCCGAGCTCGCGCCACAGCCCGTCGAGCAGCCATGTCCCGCCGATCGGCCGGGCGTCGACGACCTCCATCGGCCCCGCGCCGGCGGCCAGCCCTGTCTCCCCGGCGCCCGCGGATTCGTCCTGGCCGTCGCCGAAGTGCGCCCGGATCGAGGCGGCCAGCCGCCGCAGCCCGTCCACGTCGACCGTCTCGACCCGCCCCAGGTTCATCAACACCTGCGCTTGACCGCCCCGTCGACCCGGTGGTTGTGCGCGAGCGCGACCTAGCGCACGAGGCTGCCGTCGGCGTTCCGCCGCTGCGTGTACCGCAACTACATGCCCACACCACACCACGTAACCCCAGGCAGAGCAACCGCAAAAGGGGACTTAATCTTACCACACTTTGGCGTCCGCGAGGCCGATTTCCTTGCTTGGCAACCCCATGACCTGCGCCTTTGCCTTACCGATCTTCATCGTGTGTCCACGAACTGCGGAACCCGGGCCGCCAGCAAGTTCGGCGACAGGCCCCGTGACTCGAATCTAGTCTTGACAATCGAATCTGACTGGGTCATGGTTGCGTCAGTCACCGGGGGCGGCCCGGGGAGGCCACAGTCGGAGCTCACATGAGTTGGAGTAGACGAGGATCCATCTAGGGTCGCTCGCCATCACCGGGTTGCATGGCGGGGCGGCTGGTCTGATGGATGATCGCCCTGCAAGATGGGAGTGTGAACAGACCGGTCAAGGCTTGACGCTTGTCGCGTTGACGGTGGTCTTCCTCGGCTCGACGTGTATCCAGCCGTGACGTTCAACACCCTGGGCACGGTCATTGCAGTCCACTTCGTGGCTGTTATCGTGAACGGCCTGAGGCCTGCCGTTCCCAAGCTTGGGTGAACCCGCTGTTCCAGCGGGCCGGCGCTGCCGGACGCGGTCGCCTTGTCGGCCGCCATCCGTAGCCGCTGCAGCGAGCAATTGAGGATTCCATATGAAATTCGCCAACATCTCGGGCCGAGCGTGCATCATTCACGATGGGCGTGCGCTCGATATCGAACGTGCAAGCCGTGGTGAAATCGCGCCAGACCCGATGATGTATACGCGCCTCGCCCAGCACCCGCGGCTCGAATCGTTGCTTGCCGCCGCAAGCCCAGGTGACTTCCGAGAGTTCGACGTCGCGCACCTGGGACCACCGGTCCCTCGCCCCGGAAACATCATCGCTGTTGCACTGAACTATCACGATCACATCGAGGAGACCGGGCGGCAGCAGTCCGAAGAACCTGTGGTCTTTTCGAAGCTCACCAGCTCCGTCTGCGGCCCGTACGACCCCATCGAGGTCGCCGCGGACTGGACGCGCGTCGACTACGAGGCGGAGGTGGTCGTCGTGATCGGCGCTCGCCTCGGGGACGCCAAGACAGATGCCGTGTGGTCCGCTGTTGCTGGCGTGACCGTAGGCCAGGACATCTCGGATCGTGCTGAACAGAACCGCGAGCCACTACGCCAGTTCAGTTTCGCCAAGTCGTACAAAACCTTCACGCCGATCGGGCCATATCTTTCGACGGTCGACGATTTCGGTGATCCGGACCGTATCGAATTGTTTTCCCGCGTTGACGGGATGGAGGTTCAGCGAGCTACGACGGCGCAGTTGATCAGAAGCGTACCTGAATTGGTTTCTTGGATCTCGCGCCGAGTCGTGCTCGTGCCCGGAGACCTCATCCTTACCGGTACCCCAGGTGGTGTCGGCTCCCGCCGAACACCGCCGCTGTTCCTGTCCCCAGGAATGGTCCTCGAAACCGGGATCCCGTTAGTCGGGATCATGCGAAACCTCGTTCGGGAGCGACCGTCAGCGACAGATCGATCTGCCAGCGTGCAGGAGGAGGAACTTTCGGCATGACCGTCCGACGGGTACTCATCGGGACTGATCCAACCGGCAAGAGCGTCGTGGTCGACGACGGGCCCACGCCACGAGCCCACGACTTCAAGCACACTCCCGGCTCCAGCTATTCGATCGTCTGGGAGACGCCGGCTGAGCCGACGGCTGCCGTTCGACCGAGTCGATCCGACACTCGGAATTGACACTTTCTTCCCCGGCCCGGGCGGAACCAGGTTGCTACCCCCTAGTTAATTCGTGAGGTCACGGGGTTTTGTGATGATGCCGGTGGGGTGGGTAGCTCGCGGGGGTGAGGTATGCGACGGGTGGCGGGCTGACGCCCGCCGAGCAGATTCGACGTGAGCGGGTCCGGTTGGCTGCCGTTGACTGGTTTGCCCGGGGAGTGAGCCAGGCGGAGGTGGCGCGGGAGTTCCATGTGACGCCGAAGACGGTGAGCCGTTGGCATCGGGCCTGGGAGGACGGCGGTGTCGGTGCGCTGCGGTCGCGGGGGCCGTTGTCGGCGTGCCGGCTGGATGACCGGCAGTTGGCCCGGTTGGAGGCGTTGCTGCGTCGGGGCCCGGGGACGTGTGGCTGGGACGACCAGCGGTGGACGCTGGCTCGGATCCGGCGGGTGATCGCGGTGGAGTTCGGGGTGGACTACACCGAGGCCGGGGTGTGGTACCTGCTGGAGCGGCAGGGCTGGTCGTGCCAGCTGCCCGCCCGGCAGGCCAGCGAACGCGATGACGAGGCTATCGAGGCGTGGAGGAAGGAGCCGTGGTCGGCGGTAAAACCACGGCGGCGGCCCGTCGGGCCTGGGTCTGTTTCCTCGACGAGACCGGCCAGGGCCTGAGGCCGCCCCGCGCTCGTACCTGGGCTCGCCGTGGGGCCAGACCGGTCATCCGGGTGCCCGCCGCCCGGGGCGGCGGGCGGGTCAGCGTGACCGGCATGGTCTGCTACCGGCCCGGGCAGCGCGCCCGTCTGCTCTACCGGACCCGCCTCGGCGACCGCCGCCACGGCGAACGCAAGGGCCTCGACTGGACCGACTGCCGCGACCTGCTGGTCGCCGCGCACCACCAGCTTCCCGGCGGCCGGCTCGTCCTGGTCTGGGACCGGCTCAACATCCACCGCCAGACCGCGATGACCACCTTCCTCGACACCCACGCCGACTGGGTCGACGTCGTCTGGCTGCCGACCTACGCCCCCGAACTCAACCCGGTGGAGATAGGTTTGCCGAACTACGAGGTGCGTATCCAGTCATGATGTCTGGTCTCCTTGCTGGTGCTGCTGGTGCTGCTGGTGCTGCTGGTGCTGCTGGTCGGCTGGGTTGTCGGTCCAGCGGCGGCGGTTGTGGTAGCCGGCTGGGAGCTGGTGCAGGGCGCGCAGGCGTTCGACCTCGCCCTGGTCGGCGGTGATGATCCAGCGGTAGGGCGGTCGGCTGTCTTGCTGTCCGGTAGCCCAGCCGCGCCGTACCCAGGTGTACAAGGTCGCCGCTGGCATCCCGACCTGGCGAGCGAGGGCGGTCAGCCACCATTGGTCGGGGCCGAGACTGCCCTGGTCGGTGCGGCGGTCGTGGTCCAGGCCGGGGCGCAGGCCCAGGCGGCGGACCAGGTGCTGGATCTCGCCGACGTGGAAACGCTCGCGCAGATGGGGCGTGCGGAACCCGTCGGCGGCGAGCTGGTCGGCGACCGCGGCGTTGTCCAGGCCGGCCGCGACCAGCTGTCCGAGCCGGGTGAGCAGCGCGGGGTGGTAGGACAGCTGGTCGATCCGGGCCACCGGGCGGACCAGGTCGGCGTGGGTCTGGTGGCCGCCAGCCCAGGTGATGGTGGCGTGCACCTGCTCGCTGGTGCCCGCGGCGGTGACCGTGACCTGGTCGACCACGGCGCGGATCAGTCTCTTGCGGTCGGCCGTGGTGGTCGTCGGGGCCGACCACAGCGCCGGGATGTCGGCGGCCAGGGCGCGGATCGCGGCCTGTTCGGCGGCGGACAGGCGGGTGGGGTGCTGGCGGGCGAACCGCGCGTGGTCCTCGGCGAGCTGCGCCCGGGCGGCCAGCGCCTGCTCCCACTCGCGCTCGAGCTGCCTGACCACCAGGCGGTTTTCGGGTTCGGCCAGCTGGTACTGGCGGCGAGCGCGTTCGGCGGCGTACTCGGCGCGCTCCCGGCGCTGCCGCCAGATCCGGTCCACCTGTACTCGGTGCGCCTCGATCTGCTCGGCCGCGCGCAGCGACACCTCCAGCGCCGCTGGTGCCAGCGCGTCCAGCACCTGGGAGACGACATGGCCGTCCACGCAGCGCCCGGCCATCTGCTGGCAGCGCGGTTCGCCGTAGGTGTGGTGGCGTCGCTGACAGCAGTAGCGGTGGACCGGTCCGTCGGCTCCGGCCTCGTAGGCGACCTGCATCCGCTGGCCGCAGCGCCCGCAGACCACCAGCCCGGCCAGCAACGCAGGACCGTCCCGCGCCGCCCCCAGGCTGTCGGCCCGCGCCCGGTTGGCGGCCATCCGGGCGAGATTCCGCTCGTACTGCTCGACGCTGATATAAGCGGGCAGCGCCCCTTCGATACGCACCTGCCACTGCCCGGCCTGCAGGCCGCGGACCCGTCCGGAGTGCTCGCGACCGGGTCGCCGCCGGGACGGTTCGGTGCGGCTGCGACCGTAGGCGTAGATCCCCGCATACGCCGGATTACGCAACATGTTGACCAGGCCCTGCTGGTGAGGCGGACGCCAGACCACCTCACCCTTGCCCGGCCCCGACCGCTCCCGCATCCCGATCTGCACCCGATGCTCGACCAGGAACCGCAACATCGCGTGCACGGTGCCCAGCCGCTCGAACAGCTCGAACACCAGCCGCACCACGGCCTGGACCTGCTCGTCCGGATCAAGGGCGACCTCGCCCGAGGGACGGCGCACATATCCCGCCGGCAGCGGCACCGCCAGCTCCCCGCGGCCCGCCCTGGCCAGCCGCCCCGCTGTCATCCGCTGCCTAAGTGGTTCGGGCTGGAAGTCCTTCGGGGGTGGTCAGGCGCCTCGGTAAGGAGTGAGTCGCTGGCTGCGGCCGGCTGTGGGATCCGGGCGAGCTGCCGTTCGAGGTCGGCCGCGGTGTACTTCCAGCGGAACGGTGTGGCGGTGGTGTTGTAGCGGGCGACGAACGCGGTCAGGGTGTCGGCGAGTTCGTCGAGGCTGGCGAAGTCGCAGGGCGCGACGACCTTCCGCTGGACGAAGGAGAAGAAGATCTCGACCTGGTTCAACCAGGAGGCGTGCTTCGGCGTGTGGATCAGTATGCAGGTCGGGTGGGCCTCACGGAGGCGGTCGATGGAGGCCTGGCCGCGGTGGTCCGAGCCGTTGTCCACGATCACGAACACTCGCCTGGCGTCCCGGTAGCGGGGCTGGGTCATGATCTGGCCGATCAGTGCCATGAACGGGGCGATACCGGTCGTCGGTGGGGTCTGGGAGGTGACCTTGAGCAGGGCGTTCGCGCGTTCGCCGACGGCGCGTAGCGCGTTGTGGATCCGGTTGTGTGCCTTCTGTTCGTCGGTGAGGGTGGCGCCCTTGGGCTTCTTGTACGCGATCGCGAGCGGCCCGGCCGGGCTTCCTATCCCTTCGTAGCCGAG
>NZ_MBLO01000143.1 GCF_001854805.1 Pseudofrankia coriaricola | reverse complement strand
CCCGAAACAAGGAAAACCGCCCCCCAACCCGATGCCGATCAATCAGGGAGCCCGTCGACGATCTCCAGCAGCGCTACTGGCGGATTTAGGTCAGACCGCCCGCGGCGAGGTGAGCATGCGAGAGATCTCCTCGCGCGGCGGATCCGTGTCCATCAGCAGCTCGTTGGCGGCGGCCCAGGCCTGGTAACCCCAGTTCCAGTCGTCGGCGATCCTCGCGCCCATCCGGGCCTGGGCGCGTTCCGCGTCGGTGAACTGCAGCACGTCGCAGGCCGCGTCAAGGCGCTGCTTTGTGATGTGTATCGACCAGTCGAGCGTCCGCATCTCCCGCTCGCAACGGGCTCTCGCCTCCTGCCAATCGCAGCCGGCCTGGTCGCGGATGATCGTAATCAGGTTGCGCGGGTCGTCACGCTTCGCGTCGCGGACCGAGGAGTAAACGTCGTTGCAGTACACGATGATGTCGCTGGCCAACCTGCGTAGCAGTCGCAACTGGGTGCAGTGGTGGATGTGCGGAGGCAGGTAGGTGAAGTTCACCTTCTCGCCGAGCACCAGGCACAGCGCCACCGCGCCGTTTCCCTGGCGTAGTTCCAAATACTCTTCGACCGTCGTGTCCAGCCGCCGGTCCCGCATCGCCGCGTACGTGGCCTGCGTGTTGAAATACCATTCCCAGTGCTCGCTGACCCGAGCCACCCACTGGTCCGGCGAACTGATGATCTGCCGCGTCCACAGGTCATGGAAGATCATCCCCATGGGGGACTTCGCGGGTCTGCCGTAGAGAATCCCGGTGAGCTCCGTGCTGATGACGTTGATGCGGCTGATGTCCGCCGCGAGGTCGTCGGTGAAGTCGTCGTAGATCCGAAAGAAGGCGTGGATGTCGTAAGCGAGTTCCAGCTCCGGCAGCGGGGCCAGAGGGTACACCCAGGCCGAGAGTGTGGCGTACCTCTCAGCCCGGGGCGTGTGGACGTGGAAGCGGGTAAGCCATTCGACGGTGTGCGCCAGGGCTCCGGCAGCGTTCGGGTTCGGCTGCCAGGAGCGCGCGGCCTCGTGCACTGTGAGGATCTGGTCGCCATTCATCGCGTCTTGGCCTGTCTCCTGGTTGAGAATGGTGATCACGGACCGCTCTCGTTTCCTGAGGTGCGGCGTCGGGCACTCCTGGAGTCATGGGGGTCGCGGGCTGCTCCAAGGAGGCGCACAGGGTTGAGGAAGGAGCCATAATCGCAAGTCAGAGCGCTTCATGTGATCTTCGCGAGGATGGTCGGGAGAGGTTGACGCGCGCGGTGGCATAGACCTCGACCCGATTTCAGTGACAGGGTGTGATGGCCGGGCTGGTGTGATGGTGGCGGGCTGCCTCCGGTCAGGGTGACGGACCGTGATGGAAGATGGGTGCCCGTACAGGCAATGGGGCCACCCGGCATGGTCGGGATCGTTGAAGTCACCGCCGGAGTCCGGGATACTCCGTTGCCGACCCATTCTGCCCGGTCATGCGGTCGCACGACCACGAATTCCGGCAAAGTCAGCTCCCTTCGTGGCAGGGCCCGCGGGCACCCGGCGAAGCCGCCGCGTAAGGAGCCGCGGCCCCAGCTATGGGACAGTGAGGAGGCTGAGCGGGCGCTGGCCGCGAGGACGGCGAGGACGGTGGACGCGACGGCGCCGGGCTGCTGGCGTTCCTGCGGCTGGTCTCTGCGGAGGTCTCGCTCGGCGGCGGTCTTCTCGGCCAGCGAGGCCGAAGCGCGTCATATGCGTGACGCGGTCCCGTGGCGGCTGGCCGAGTGCGGGGGGTTGGAGCTACATCCGATAGAACCCGCATCGTGTACTGCCGGGACGACACGAGGCGTGGCTCGTACGAACACACCTCTTTCATCTTCCTCGGGTACGAGTTTCGAGCTCGCGAAGGAGATCAACCCTGTAGCAGGTGGAGCCGGAATGGGCAAGCCTTGGGCAGGATCGCGAGGATCTACCCAGGGCTCTTCGACCACTGGAGGCTCCGCAAGTCGTGATCGTGGACGACTGGACGACGGGAGCCGTGTGAATCGAGAGGTTCACGCAACCCCTCCCGGCTACTCACGGGAGTCCAAAGGTGTCGGACATCACGTCGCGCCTCGGTGCTGTCATGAAGGGTGGTTCGACCTGATCCGCTGAAGGGTCTTCAGACGGTCATGATTGCGGTCGACCACAGTTCTGAGGACACAAGCGCACCTGGTTTTGCGCCGGAGGTTCTGTACCGCCCGCTTGGTGTCCCTACCTACAGCTGAGAGGTCCACGGGTTGACGAGTGGAACCCCATGGGCGCGAAGTCGGACTCGCGGCGGGTGACGAGCGTGAAGCTGTGGACCTGGGCCGTGGCGGCGATGAGTGAGTCGTGGGCTGGACGCTGGTCGGGCACGTGGAGTCGCGCCGCCGAACCGGCGACGGCCTAGTCGACGTCGAACAGTCGGCCCGTGTACCAGCAGGGTGATGACGCAGAGGTAGGTGTCCGATGGTGTCAGGGTCTCCCCTTTTATGGTTGGGCCCGATTTGGGGCATAGAACCGTTAGTTTGCGTCCATGATCAGGATGGCGAGCGCTCGGGCGCTGCGCGCCGGTCCCTCGGTGCCGAGCGCGGCGGTGGAGGCGTAGAGCCCCTCGATGACCACGGCGAGGCGGTCAGAGATCGCCTCGGCGGTCGCGGCATCGCGATCGGGTAGCTCGAGGGCGAGCTCGCGCAGCCTGGTGCGGACCCATGCCTTCACCGCTTGCGCGCTGGCGTGGGCTGCGGAGGACGGCTCGAGGTACTCGGCCAGCACCATGAGGAATGGGCAGCCGCGGAACGCATCGGGACCGGTGGCGGTGACCAGCCCGTCTACGACACTGTTGTCGAGGAGACCGGCTCGGGCGACGGCTACGAGCGGTGGATCGGGCGGATGCACATCGTCGAGGCGGCGGCGCTCGTCGCCAGCGCGGTCCTGGGCGGGCTGCTCGCCGCGCTCGCCTCGGCTCGGATCACCTACTTCGCCACCGTCCCGCTCATCGCGGCCGCTACCCTCACCTTCGGGCGCTGCCGCGAGCCGCGCCTGCACCGGCGCGCGGAACGGGTCACCTTCCGGCGTCAGGCCCTGGCCACCGTCCGGGTGCTGGCCGCCGACCGCGCGCTACGCCCGGTCGTGCTGCTCACCGCCCTCACGGCCGTCGTCGCCCAGCTGGTCTTCGAGTTCGGGCCCCTGTGGCTGGTCTCGCTGCACGCGCCGGCCGCGCTGTATGGGCCGTACTGGGCGGCGCTCGTCTCGACCGGTGGCCTCGGCGGCTGGCTCGTCTCCCGGACCCGGCTCGACCGCCCGGCCGTAGCAATCGGGTTCGGCGCGTTGCTGGTGCTCGCGGCCATCTTGCCGACGCTGGGCCACACCCTCCCCATCGTCATCGCGGGCCAGTTCCTCGTCGCCCTGGCGGCGGGAATGATCGGCATCCGGGCTGGCCGGCTGCTGCACGACGCGGTCGGCCCGCAGCTGCGGGCCGGCGTCACGTCGGGCGCGGGCACGCTGTCCTCGCTGATCTTCCTGCCAGTCTCCGTCCTGTTCGGGCAGCTCAGCCGCGGCCAGGGTGTCCAGACCGCCGGGCTGCTGCTCGTGCTGCTCGCTCTCGCGATGGCCGCCCTGCTGGCACACACGTCCCGTCGGCCACAGCCTGTGACCGACGCCGGTCCCCGGGTCGCCGAGCCGACGCTCAACGTGACCTGAACCGGGCGACCGTGCCACGGCGAGCGGGGTCAACCCGCTGGACACGAAGATCCCCAGCGCCTCCGCGCGCCCGAGCCCCTCCGAATGCAACAGACCCGACGGTAGCTTCCTGCGGCTCCGGCACCGCCTCACGAAGGTGGTGTACCGAGCTTCGGTCCCGGCCGCTCGTCACGGCGGATCATATCGACGAGGTGGCCGATGCTCCAGGTGACCGCTTGGGTCGCCTGGTCGGGGTCGAGTTTCCACACGTTGACGAGGCGGTCCTGGGTGTTCCTGTCCCACAGGATGTCGAGGATCGCAACCACCATCAGTCGTTGCGTGTCGGACCATTCAGCGGTGACGGGGGTGACGGCTCGCAGGAGGGCGTCCCGTCGTCGTCGGTCGGCGACGAAACCGGGCGCCGCTGGGTCCTGGTCGGCCCCTGGGCGGGCGGCGAACGTCGCCATGTGCGCGAACGCGCGCACGACCAGCGGGTTGAGGCCCTCGAGATCGAGGTCGTCATAGGAGACGCCGGCCTCGTCCTCGATGCGCTGCATGATCGCGTCATGAAGTTCGCGCTCGGTCGGGAAGTGCCTGTAGACGGTGGCTCGGTAGCGCGGTCCATCCCGCCTACGTGGCGGTGCGCCGACGCCGACGGGGCGGGTCCGTCCGTTGCCCGCCCGGCGCCTGGTGACGACCACGGATCGCCGACCAGATCCGATGCGTCGGGTTCTCGCTCGAGCCCTGGTCCCGGCGGCCGGCCCGACCGGCCTGGACGGTTCGTGACCGAGGTCATCGCGGGCTCCCCCGGTTTTGGGTGCGCACATCCTGCGTCGCCCACCAGGGCGAATGTCGTGATCAGTAGGCAAAGACGAATGGGAATCTGAATGATGAGTATTCCTGGCAAGCGTTATCGCGTCATCTGCCCGACGCGCCGGCTGGAATCGTCACACTGGAGGATCTTCCCCCGATCCTGGCCAAGGGACCGAGAGTCGCATCCGTCCACTGACATTGATGCGCGAGGTCACGGAATCCAAGAATGCGCCGTCTTCGGCGGCGGCGCCGCGGGGGCGGCCGGCCGGAATGGCTCATTCAGACCGACCACCTCGACGACCAGGATGCCCGAGCGGAGTCGCAGGCTGGACCGCGGCCCAGCCTGCGCAACGTTGACGCCGGTGTTAGATGCTGGTAGAAGACTCGCCGAGTGGTTGACGGATGGTGGAAGTAGGGGAAGGCCTCATGTCCAGAAACCCCAGCCCACCTGTTCCGGCCGGTGCCGCGCAGCGCGGTTTCCGCGTGGCGATGATGTTCCATCCGAGTCACCGCGTGCCCGATCTCGGCGAGGCCGAGCGCTGGTTTGAGCGGGTCTTCGGCAGCCCGAGCGCGCGGCTTGACACATTCGGCGCCGGCGGAGCCCAGGACCCCGAGAACCGGACCGACTACTCCACGTTCACGGTGATCAGGGACGTGGTGTTCGACACGATCGATCCGGAACTGTACGTCAAGAACGGCGTTCGACAGTACCCGACGGTCGAGAAGCCGCGCCTCAGCGGCTTCGGATGGTACGTCGACGGGCTCACCCACGCCTATCGCGCGCTGCGGAGCCGAGGTTTCCGGATCGTGGACCAGCTTGGCGCGATCGTCGAGAGCGATGAGCCACCGACCGTGGTCGGCGGCGGTCTGCCGATGTTCTGGACGACGCCCGACAGCGCCGGCCTTCGTTACCAGTTTCTGCCGCCCATCCCGTTTCCGGGCGATCCACGCGTCCAGCCGGGCTGGGTCCTGCCTCCGGTCTCGGAGGACGACCCTCTCGGCATCGACATGTGCTCACACCACATCGTGCTCACCGCCGAAAGGGACCGCGCGCTGCGCCTCTTCGTCGACGCTCTCGGCGGCACCGTGATCCACGAGGGCTACGACTCGGTCCTCTCGGCGACCAGCACCTACGTCCACCTCGCGGACGGGGTGTACGAACTCGCCACGCCCGACGACGGCACGCCGGCGTTCGCCGACTGGGCGAGCAACGCGCCAAGGGACACGTATCACGCGATCGCGTTCCAGGTTGTCGACCTCGACCGCGCCGAGCGCCACCTGCGAGCGCAGGGCGTACGCATCGTCATCCGCTCGGACGACATCATCGTCACCGACCCGGAGACCAGCCTCGGGGTGCCCTGGCGCTTTGTCGCGGCGCTGACGCCGGGGGACCCGCGCGCGCACTGAGCACCGGCCGGGCAGAAGCCCGGTGCGGGTCACGAGTCGGCCTGCGGCCGGCGAAGGAGAGCCACCATGCATGACACGACCACTCCCGTCTGGCCGCATCACGAGCTAGGAAGGGAGCTCAGCAACTGGGGCCGCTGGGGCGACGACGACGAGATCGGCACGCTGAATTTCGTAACGCCCGAGAAGCGGGTGCGGTCAGCTCAGCTGGTAAGGACCGGCAGGGTCTTCGACCTCGGCATGCCTTTCGACAAGAACGGTCCGTTCCCGGCCGGCGGGTTCCGCATCAACCCGGTGCACGTCATGACCCTCCTGCCCAGCGACACGGCGGCGTCGAAGGATGGGGGCATCTCCGCGGACGATATGATCATAACGGGGCTGCAGTCCGCGACCCAGTGGGACGGCCTGGCACACGTGGGCTATGACGGGATGTTCTACAACGGGGTGCCCGCGGCGGCGGTCAACAACTTCACCGGTGCCGCCCGGAATGCCTTCCCCAAGGTCATCGAACGCCTCGTCACCCGCGGGGTACTGCTCGACATCCCCCGTCTGAAGGGCGTCGACCGCCTTCCGGACTCCTACGAGGTGACCGCCGAAGACCTGTCGGCGGCCGAAGAGCGGCAGGGCGTGCGCGTCGAGTCGGGGGACATCCTCCTGCTGCGCACCGGGTGGTACCAGTGGTTCCTGGAGGGTGACCGCGAGCACTTCCTCGGCAACGCCGCGGGGCCGGGGCTCGACAGCTGCCGCTGGCTGCACGACCGGGAGGTCGCGGCCCTGGCGGTCGACAACTGGTCGGGCGAGGTATGGCCGAGCAAGGTTCCAGGTTCGGTCATCCCGTTCCACCAGGGCTGCGACAAAGTCGTGGGCGGCGTGTCGGCTGGCGTCGTGGGCCTGTAGCGGCTACGGCTGCCGGGTGTACCGGCCCGCGACGGCCGC
>NZ_MBLO01000142.1 GCF_001854805.1 Pseudofrankia coriaricola | reverse complement strand
CCAACCCCACCCGGCACAACCAGACCCGAGCACGAACGGAACCCAGACATGAAAAACGATCACAGCTTCAGGAGCACCAACAGTGGCTCACTGAGGAACCCATTCAGACCGGAAAGGAGCTCACCGCACTCGACGAAACACCAGCTCCGCCGCTGGACCTCCTGGCGGCGCTGGACCGTGCCATGCTCGCCGACGCCTGCTCACCGTCATCGCCGCCAAGGAACGCGACCAGCCCCCACCCGCCGGACTGCTCCCGATCACGGTCAACGAGATCCCTGACTGTTTGCCGCGTCACTCGCTCATCTCCTGCCCTGGTCGAGCTGGCGACGCCGTCACCAGGCCAACGCCAGAGCCAGCCACCACCGGAGGGTGCTGGAGGGTTGGGTGCGCTGGCCGAAGACGTCGCAGGCGCTGGCGTTGCGACGGGCCGGTGGCTGTCCACATCGACCAGGACCGTGCCGTACACGTGGCCACGGCGCGGCGCGAAGTCGACACCGAGCAGCCGCACGGCCGTCATGTCCGGTTCCGGCAGCGCACGCACCCGGCGCAAGAGGGTGTCGCGCGCCACCGCCAGACCCAGCTGCCCGGCCAGCCGCGCCCCGGCCCCGGCCGGCGAGCGCGAGCCCGACAGCCTCCAGCATTCGACGTGCCAGTGGGGTGAAGCGGGCATGCGGGCTGGTCAGTCCTTCGACCTGCTCGGCGACCGTCACCGTCGGATAGTTGGTGACCGCGCAGCGGAACCGACGGACCAGCAGGTCAATGACGACGCGGGCGCCCGCTATCGCGGCGTCGACCAACCTTCGCCGGTACCGGCCGTGCACCCGCCCCGAGACCACGCCACAGCGCGCGCAGGCCACCCGCTCCGCCCGAGAACGAGCGAGCAGCCGTAGTCGATCACCGTCCGGTTCGCCCGATCCACGATCAGGCCAGCCAGGTGCGGAGGAAGAACCCCGAGGTCAGAGGGGCACTGGACACATGATCGCACCAACGAGGGCGGCACGGCGGTACCCCGGGGCCGGACGGATCACAAGATCAGCGCCCGATCCGAATCTGGTCTGGGGTCTGGCAAATGCTAGAGCGCTGTTCTAACCTTCGGGCACCAGCTCGCCATCTTGCAGAGGACGCGCCATGACTCAGCCGGTTCGCCACGTCGATGCCGCTGTCCTGCGGGGGACAGGCGGCGCTTACACCGTCGAGGCGGTGGGGCTGTCCGAGCTCGGACTGACCGATGTGTTGGTGCAGATCGCCGGAACCGGCACGTGCCACACCGACCTTGCCTTCGGGGCGATGGCCGGTGACGCCTTCGCACGCGCGGTCTTAGGTCATGAGGGGCCGGCGTTGTGGCCGCGGTCGGCGCGGCATCCTGGCCGGTAGGGGAGCTCAGGTCGTCGTGGCCTACCTGCAGAGCCATCCGAAGACGAAGCATGTATTCGTCAGTCCCGGTCTAGCCGTTACCGGTCTCAGTCAGGCGATCAGGGCGGCATCCCTGCCCTCGGTCAAAATCCTCGGCAGTTCGCCGGGTCCCGACGGGCTCAAGGACCTCAGCGCTGGCGACAACCTCGCGTGGCTGCTGCAGTCGGCTTAAACGGAAGCCTGGCAGGTCGTCGACGTCGCGATCCGGTGGTTCGAGAAGATGCCCATCTACACCTGGGGGCCGAACTACTGGCTGGTCACCACGCGGAACGTGCGCCAGGTTGCCGACTTCACCGATCCCGAGTATCCGGCGAATATGGCGGATCAGCTCGTCAAGCTGTGGAAGGTGCGCAGCCAGTCAGCCCGAGTACCTCCAAAAGGAGCACTTACATGTCAGGCACTTTGGACGGCCGAGTTGTCGTAGTGACCGGATCCGGTCGCGGCCTCGGACGGGAACACGCGCTGCGACTCGCCCGCGAAGGCGCGTCAGTGGTCGTGAACGATCTTGAGGACGGCGGCCGCGGCCCCGCGCGCGACGTGGTCGAGGAAATAAGGACTCTGGGCGGTGATGCCGTCGCTGACGGGCATTCGGTCACGACCTGGGGTTCGGCCGCGCAGATAGTGCAGACCGCGATCAGGACTTACGGCCGACTCGACGGGCTCGTCTGCAACGCCGGCTTCCTACGCGACCGGATGCTTACCAACATGAGCGAGGCGGAGTGGGACGACATCATCAAGGTGCACCAGTACGGCACCTTCTTTCCGCTACGTCACGCCGCCGAGTACTGGCGGGGCCGCCGCAAGGCAGGGGAGGCCGTCGACGCGGCAGTCGTCACGACCACCGCCGCGTCGGGACTACACGGCAATGTGGGGCAGGTGAACTACGGTGCCGCCAAGGCGGCAATCGCGCTGATGACGATCTCCTCGGCGCGCGAGTTGGGACGCTACGGGGTTCGTGTGAACTCGATCTCCCCGCTGGCGCGGACGCGACTCACGATGACCGGTCCAAGCGGCGGCTCCCGGATGGCGCCGGACGCCGATGGGTTCGATGAGATGTCGCCCGCCCATGTGTCGCCGCTGGTCGCGTGGCTGCTCAACCCGCAGTGCACCGCGACGGCACAGGTCTATGCCATATTCGGTCGCCAGATCCATCGTTACACGCCCTGGTCTCCCGCCGAGTCCGCCCACGCGGCGGAGGATTGGACCGTCGAGTCGGTCGCAGCTGCGTTGCACAACTGGCCGGATCAGGATGACCCCGGCGTCATCCCCGGACTCTCGGCGCCTGCCTCGGCGAGTTGACCGATGACGATCGACGCGAGGCTGATCGGCCGCGAACTCACCCCGGTGACCGGTGCCTGGACCGAGCGTGACACTCGGCTCTACGCGCTCGCCGCGGGGGCGGGCAGCGTGGACCCCCAGCAGGAACTGCGGTTCGCCACCGAAAACACGGCCAACGTGACCCAGCGTGTGCTGCCGACCTTCGGGGCTCTCGAGGCGTGCCGCGTCTGGGACCGCTGGACGAGTTCAGCGTGCTCTCCGACAAATCCGGACTGCGGCCGCGGCGACTCATCAAACAGCGCTTACCAGACGAGACTCGAGCGTGCCTGGCCTAACAGCCGTGCGGCCAGAACGCATAGGCCGCTACGAATGAGCCCGGTGATCGACGCTTTCCACCACATCTACCGACAAGGAGATTCCCACATGTCCGGAGCCCAGTCGACTATGCGGCTCTCGCTGTTCATCAACCCGACCGGGCACCACCAGGCGTCCTGGCGCCATCCGCGCGCCCAGGCGGATGCTGGCGTCAGCTTCGCGCACTACGTCGAGCTCGCGCAGGCCGCGGAGCGTGCCTGTTTTGACGCCGTGTTCCTCGCCGACAATCAGTGCGTGCTGGCTGGTTCGCCCGGCACGTTTGGTCGCGTCGCCCAGTATGTGGCCAACTTCGAGCCCCTCACGCTGATCTCCGGACTGATCGCCGTCACGGAGCGGATCGGCTTTATCAGTACGGCGTCGACCAGCTTCAACTACCCCTACCAGGTTGCGCGGAAGTTCGCGTCGATGGACCACATGAGCGGAGGGCGTGTGGGGTGGAACATCGTCACGTCCGGCCCCGTGGAAGCTCCGAACTTCGGCCTCGCCGAGCACTTTGAGCACGAGCTGCGTTATGAGCGTGCCGCCGAGTTCGTGGAGGTCTGCAAGGGACTGTGGGACAGCTGGGAGGACGATGCCTTCCCGCGCGACAAGGCCAGCGGGCAGTTCCTGCTCCCGGCGAAGGTGCACACGCTGGACCATGACGGTCCTCACCTGCGTGTTCGCGGCCCTCTCAACGTGCCGCGCAGCCCGCAGGGGTATCCCGTGTTCGTCCAGGCGGGGTCGTCGTCGACGGGCACCGCCTTCGCCGCACGCTACGCAGAGATGGTGTTCGTGACGCCCCAGTCGGTCGAGTCGGCACGGCAGCGTTACCAGCTCATCAAGTCCCAGGTCGCCGACGCGGGCCGCGATCCCGACCACGTGAAGGTGATGCCGGGTCTGGTCGTGATCGTCGGGCGCACCACGGAGGAGGCCCGGGAGGACTACGAGCGGCTGCAGTCGCTGCTGCACATCGACGTGGCGCTTAACATTTTCTCCCTTAAGCTCGGCGGCGTCGACCTGTCGCCGTATCCACTCGACGAGCCGTTGCCGATGTCGGCCGAGCCCGATCGGGAGTCGGGCTTTTCACGGCCCCATTTCGGCGAGTGGGCGAAGCTGGGGCAGCGCGAGGGGCTGACGTTGCGCGAGCTGGCTCTGCGCGCCGCCGGGTCGATGGCCGGCATAGTCGCCTACGGCTCGGCTACCGACATCGCCGATCTGATGGAGGAGTGGTTCCGGACGGGCGCCACGGACGGCTTCAACATCCAGCCGGCATATCTCCCGGGGCAGTTGCACGACTTCAACGAGTTGGTCGTGCCCGAGCTGCAGCGGCGTGGCCTGATGCGCCGCACCTACGACGGGCGGACGTTACGAGACCACTTCGGTCTTCCGCGCCCTGCCTGGCGCGCACGCAGCCACGCCGGCGTGGCTGCGTGCGCGCCCGTGACGGTGGACCGATGACGACGACGGAGGATGAGCGCATGTCCCACACGGTGCAACACACGCCATGGTCCGAGCGGGTGCGGATGCCGACGCCGAAGCGAGAGCTCGACCGCCGGTGGGCGGCAGTCCGGACGGCGATGGCAAGCGAAGGGATCGAGGTGCTCATCGTCCACAACCATGTCGACAACCTCGGCGGCTACGTGAAGTACCTCGGCGACATCGCCTCGTCAGGGGGGTATCCGCTGACCTTCGTGTTCCCGCTTGAGGACGCGATGACGATGGTCGCGCACGGACCGCACGGCCGGGCACGCGATGTCTCGCCGACCGCCGATCCGTTGTTCTATGGGATCAAGCAGATCGTGGGCACCTGGAGCTTCGCGTCGGCGTCTTACACGGCGCAGTACGATCCGGAGGCGATTGCCAAGGCCGTGAAGCCGTACGCGCCGGCGCGGATCGGGATCCTGGGCATGGCGCAATTTCCGCACCTGTGGATGACCTACCTCCAGGAAGCCCTTCCCAAGGCGGAGTTCGTAGATGCCTCCTACCTCGTGGACCCGATCAAGGCTGTCAAGTCGGAGGACGAGCAACGGGCGATCCGCGCGACGATCGAGATGCAAAAGGCAGCCTTCGAGGCCGGACTTGATGCCATCGAGCCCGGGCGGCGTGAGTGGGAGGTGATCGCGGCAATCGCCGCCGCAACACGCGATCGGGGCAGCGTCGGAGGCGTGCTGATGATCGGCTCGGCCCCTCCCGGCCACCCGGGAATGATCGACATGCCTCGCCACCACAACCGCGTGCTACAGGCTGGCGATCAGATGACCCTGCTGGTCGAACCCTCGAGTGTCGACGGGTACTTCGCTGAGATCGGTCGCACCATCGTGATCGGTTCGGCGAACGACGCGCTCCTCGAGGAGCACGAGTTCGCGCTCGCCGCCTACCAGCGAACCGTCAACCACCTTCGCCCCGGAGCGAGCTCGAGCGCGATCTTCTCGGACTACAACGCATTCATGGAGGAGCATGGGCGGCCCCCTGAGCAGCGCCTGCACGCGCACGGCCAGGGCTACGACATCGTCGAGCGACCGCTGATTCGATCTGACGAGCCGATGCTCATCGAGCAAGGCATGTTCCTGGCCGTGCATCCGTTCTACGTGCACGGCGGCGCGGCCCTGTTGCTATGCGACTACGTCCTCATCGGAAGCGATGGCGCATCGGCGCCTCTGCATGGCGTCGAGCAGAAGGTCTTCGAAGTATGATCGCGGGCCGCCGGTCTCGGCTATGAAAGACGGTGAGCCCGGCCTCGATGCGCGAGGCGGCGCGCGCACGTCGATGATTCGCGACGGCCCGAGGACGCCAGATGGAGAACGTGGCGACCGCCGAGATCGCGCGCTCGCAGGTATGGCCGTGGATTCGCCACGAGAAAGCGCTGGACGCCGATCACCGCCGATCACCGCCGATCTCGTCCGCTGTCTGGGGAATCCGCGGTGAGACGGGCGACGACGAGTGGTTCGAGACCCGGGGCCGTTCGAAGGAGTCGCGGGAGCTTCGAGCAGGTCGGGTTGTCCGAGGAGCTCGTCGAGTTCCTGACCATCCCGGCGTACGAGCGACTGGGCTGAGACGCCCGACCTCGCGTCGGGTCGCGGTCCGGCATGGCGAAGGCGGTTGGCAGCGCGTGCGCCACCAGCGTTGGCCAGAGTGACGATGCCAGTCCGCGTCAGCGACTTCAGAGGAGGGCGTATCGATCTCGCCGGAATACGCGGGGCCAGTTGCCCCCGCGGGCAGATCAATGAAGATTCTGCGCCACGCACTCGGATCTATTCTTGACAGTCGAATCCGCCGACGCCATTGTTGCGGAAGGGCGTCGGGTGGCCTGAGCAGCTCACGTGGAGCTCGTATGCGATGGAGTAAGGGTGTCGTCGGGGTCGTTACGGTTTCAGTAGTCGCCCCGGTCTCGGCGGCGTGCAGCAGCAAGGGTCACGTGGGGGCGGGCACGTCAGCGCCGACGTAATTAGTAGACGTTGTTCCCTCGCCGTCCAGAAGGGATCGCTCAGGTGTACTCCGGAACAGATCGAGCTTTGCCCACCGCTGAGCCGAAACCGCAGCCTGGGAAGAACGCCTGGGTGATCGCCCGCACTATGGCAGCGGAGCGCTGCGCGACCCCAGCCAAGGCAATCGAGGAGGCGGGTGGTTGCATCGGCCGGAACGTCAAGATCTTTGGCGGCCAGAGCAACTCAACGGTGGAGAACAATGGGATCCGCTCTGCGATCGCGAATCAGGCGGACGCGATAGTCCTGGTAGCCGTCGACTGTTCGAGCCTGTTCTCGTCGAGATCGGCTGCAGGTGCCCCGACGCCGGCGCTGTACCTGCTCGACGCGGCGTACGACCTGACTTCCCTCAAATTAGTGCGCACGTGCGCGGCCCGATGCAGCGGTCAAGATCGTAATGCTACGGACAGTGAGGCGCGGGTCCGGCGTGA
>NZ_MBLO01000141.1 GCF_001854805.1 Pseudofrankia coriaricola | reverse complement strand
GGAACATGACGACGTTCCTGTTGGAGAAGGAGCCGGGGTTCGGTACCACCGGTGGGATCACCATTCCCGGCAAGCTCGAGAAGATGGGCTACAAGGGCGTCGAGACCACCGAGATGGTGCTCGACAACCACCGGGTGCCGGCGACGTCGGTTCTTGGCGGGCCCGAGGCGGCCGGCAGGGGCTTCTACCAGATGATGGACGGCGTCGAGGTCGGCCGGGTCAACGTCGCCGCCCGCGCCTGCGGAATCATGATCCGCGCCTTCGARCTGGCGATCGCCTACGCCCAGCAGCGCAGGACGTTCGGCCACCAGATCGCCGACCACCAGGCGATCGCGTTCAAGCTGGCCGAGATGGCGACCAAGGTCGAGGCCGGCCACCTGATGATGGTCAGCGCCGCCCGCAAGAAGGACCGGGGCGAGCGCAACGACGTCGAGGCCGGCATGGCGAAGTACCTCGCCAGCGAGTACTGCCACGAGGTCACCACCGACGCCTTCCGCATCCACGGCGGCTACGGCTACTCGAAGGAGTACGAGATCGAGCGGCTGTTCCGCGAGGCGCCGTTCATGCTGATCGGCGAGGGCACGTCCGAGGTCCAGAAGCGCATCATCAGCCGCGCCCTGCTCAAGGAGTACGAGATCCATCACCAGTAGCGGTGTCCCACCGCCGCCGCGCATAGTGGACTTCCACGTGATCGGGTGAGGCACAAAGCTTGTGCCCGCAGCGCTGTCTGTCCGCAGGCCTCGAGACCGCCCTGACCGATGCCCTTGCGGCACCAGCGCGCCACGAGCACGGCCTGCACCATGAGTCCAACCGCGCGAGCGCGGCCGCCTCCACCCTCCAGAGCCAACCCGACGGCCGATCAGCCGGCCGCCCCGGACGACCGCGCTGGACCTTGCCAGCCAGGACCGCTCCATCGCCCCGGCCTGGCTTTCCACGACCTTCATCCGCCGCTCGTCCGGCAGGGTTCAACGGCTCGTCCACAGCTCTCGGGTCCTCTCGGGGCGTTGGCCGGGCTTTGGGTTGCTGCCCAGCACCTGGCATCGGAACGAAGCAAGCCTGATCGCCCTCTTTGACCCGGGATGCGAGAACTGTGAGAAGGAGCTAGCTGATGAACCACACATCTCTAGGAGGGCTCGACGTCTCCCGGATCGGCCTGGGCGCCATGACCTACACCAGCAGCGGCGGCCTCGACGACGCCGAGTCAGCCCGGAGCAGTTCCGGGCGCGGCTGGAGACGAACTTCTTCGGCCCCGTGTTGTGGCCCGGGCGATCTTGCTGGTGGAGCGCTGGCAGCGGCTCGGCCAGATGATCACGATCACCTGACCGAGGGTCTGATCTCGCAGGAGAACTGCGCCGCCTAGGCCTCGTCGAAGCTCGCTTTTGGAGGGCTGGATGGAGTCGTTGCGGTTAGACCCCGCCCCGTGCGGCATCTCGATGATGTCAGCCGGGCTTCTTCCGCCGAGTCGCTGGTCGAGGACTCGTCGACGATCTGGCCCGAGCCGCAGATCGACGACCACGCTGAGTGCGCCAACCAGACCATCGAGGGGTGGAGGAGCACGAACGGTCAGAAGGGCGGCGACCGGGCCATGCTGGCCCAGGCCCTCGTCGCCCTCTCCGACGCCGGGGGCCTGCCGCTGCGTTTCTTCGCCACCGTCCAGGGCCAGATGGACGTGCACCGCGAGCTGTCCGCATCGCTCTCCTACGACGCCTGAGATCTCCAGGGACGCACTGCTGTCCGAGCCGGCGGCCTCACCCACGAAACAAGGGACACCACGCATGACGTCAAAACTCACCGGAACCATTGCCATCGTCACCGGTGCCAGCAGCGGCATCGGCGAGGCGACCGCCCGCCGTCTCGCGTCCGAGGGCGCGATTGTCGCGGTTCTCGCGCGCCGCAAGGACCGCCTCGACACCCTCGTCACCGAGATCCAAACCGCCGGCGGCGCCGCCTTGGCCGTAGCGGCGGATATCACCGACCGCGCACAGGCCGAGCAGGCCGTGAAGACCGTCGTCGATCAGCTCGGTCGCCTCGACATTCTGGTCAACAACGCCGGCCTCATGCTCCTGGGCTCGGTCGTCGGGGCGGACGTCGAGGAGTGGGAGCGGATGATCGCGATCAACCAGAAGGGCCTCCTCTACGTCACGAACGCGGCCCTGCCGCACTTGCTGACGGCCGCCGCGGACGATCTGCGTGGGGTGGCCGACATCGTCAACATCAGCTCGATCGCGGGCCGCGTCGCCTGGGCGAACTACGGCGTCTACAACATGACCAAGTTCGGCGTGAACGGCTTCACCGAGGCCCTGCGCCAGGAGGTCACGAAGAAGTACGTGCGCGTCGGCGTGCTCGAGCCCGGCGCGGTCGCCACCGAACTCGTGTCGCACAACAACGAGACGGTCCGCAACGAGCTCGCGGCCTCGGACGCGATCCCGGAACCGCTGGAGCCGGAGGACATCGCCGAGGCCATCGAGTTCATGGTCACCCGGCCTCGCCGCTCGTCGGTCTCCGGGCTGTGGGCTATGCCCACCTCGCAGGCCTGAACGCCACAAGAAGGAGAATCCGATGAAGAACGCACATCTCGGGACCCTGGAGGTCTCCCGCATCGGCCTCGGCGCGATGACCATGGCCGGTACCTACACCTCCGAGGGCGCTCTGGACAACGACGAGTCGATCCGCGCGATCCACCGCGCGCTCGATCTCGGCGTCACGCACATCGACACCGCGGAGATCTACGGACCCTTCCTCAGCGAAGAGATCGTCGGACAGGCGGTCAAGGGCCACCGCGACCAGGTGAAGATCGCCACGAAGTTCGGTCTGGTCTCGCATTCGGGCGGTGGCCCTGGTGTCGTGGACAGCAGCGCCGGGAACGTGCAGGCCGCCGTCGAAGGCTCGTTGCGGCGTCTGGGCACGGACCACATCGATCTCTACTACCAGCATCGAGTGGATCGCGGCACGCCGATCGAGGAGACCGCGCAGGCGGTCGCCGACCTGATCGCGGAAGGCAAGGTGCTGCACTTCGGGCTCTCCGAGGCGTCGCCGGCAACGATTCGGCGCGCTCACGCTGTGCAGCCGGTGTCGGCGCTGCAGACGGAGTACTCACTGTGGACCCGCGACGTGGAAGCGGAGATCCTGCCGCTGCTGCGCGAGCTCGGGATCGGATTCGTGCCGTACTCGCCGCTCGGCCACGGCCTGCTGACCGGTCAGATCCGCTCCGTCGACGACTTCGCCGATGACGACTGGCGCAAGACCAACCCGCGCTTCATCGGCGAGAACTTCCAGCGCAACCTGGCCATCGTCGACACCGTCACGGCGATCGGCGCGGAGATCGGCGCGACCCCGGCGCAGACCGCCCTGGCCTGGATTCTCACCCGCGGCGACGACATCGCACCGATACCCGGCACCCGTCGTCTCGCCCGCGTCGAGGAGAACACCGCCGCCGACGGCATCGAACTCACCGCAGACCAGACCGAGCGGCTGAATACCCTCGATCCCGCCGCCGGGGAACGCCACGACGAAGCCAACATGGCCTCGATCGACCGCTGACCCGCCGCGCGACAAGTAGGGAGAACAACATGGAGTACACCCGACTGGGTTCCTCCGGTTTGAAGATCAGCCGCATCGCGCTGGGCACGATGGGCTTCGGCGACGGAACGGTCCCGTTCTGGAGCTGGGCGCTGCCCTGGGACCAGGCCAGGCCGTTCTTCGCGCAGGCGCTCGACCTGGGCATCAACTTCTGGGACACCGCCAACGTCTACGGCGGTGGTTCCTCGGAAGAGATCGTCGGAAAGGCTCTCGCAGAAACCCGCCGCGACGACATCGTGCTCGCCACGAAGGTGCACCAGAAGGTCGGCGACGGCCCCGGCGGCGAGGGCTTGTCACGGAAGGCGATTATGGAACAGATCGACCTGTCGCTCGGCCGTCTCGGCACCGACTACGTCGACCTTTATCAGATCCACCGTTTCGACCCGTTCACACCGGTCGAGGAGACGATGGAGGCGCTGCACGACGTCATCAAGTCGGGCAAAGCCCGCTACATCGGGGCGTCGAGCATGTTCGCGTGGCAGTTCGCCAAGATGCAGTACATAGCCGAGGTCCACGGCTGGACGAAGTTCGTCTCCATGCAGGACCAGTACAACCTGGTGCAACGCGGCGAAGAGCAGGAGATGTTCCCGCTGCTCAAGGACCAAGGAGTCGGGAGCCTGCCGTGGAGCCCGCTCGCCGCCGGCGTCGTCGCGCGGCCATGGGGTCAGAACAGCACCACCCGCGGGAAGGACAACCCGCAGACCGACTTCGACGGCCGCCCGCTCTGGGTCGACAGCGACAAGGCCACCATCGACGCGATCGAGAAGATCGCGAAGGACCGTGGAGTCTCGATGGCCACGATCGCACTGGCCTGGGTGCTGAAGAACCCCGTCGTCGACGCCCCGATCGTCGGAGCCACGAAAGAGCACCACCTCACTGACGCCGTCGCCGCGCTGGACACCACCCTCACGACCGACGAGATCACGGCACTCGAAGAGCACTACACCCTCCGTGAACCGACCTACTTCTAAGCTTGTCGTTTAACTACGTCTACGGTCGCAGCAGGCTGGACTCAAGGCGGCGGCAGGCGGGTAGGCCGTTCACCGGGCGGGTGCGCACCGACCGGGCAAAGTGGATCGTCTGTCTGCCCGGGCGGCTGCCGTCCTACATCAGCGTCGAGCAGTACGAGCGGAACATGCAGCGGATGCAGGCCAACCAGTCCCGGGCCGCGGGCCCGGGCCCGGTGCGCGACGGCCCGGCCCTGCTGGCCGGGCTGGTGGTCTGCGCCCGCTGCCGGGGAGGATGACGGTGCGCTACCAGCACGGGCCGTGAGGGCGGCTGCACCCGGCCTACGTGTGCGCCCGAGACAAGAGCGACTACGGCACCCGGCAGTGTCAGCAACTGGCCGGGGGCTGCCTGGACAGCCACGTGACCGGCCTGCTGTTGGCCGCGCTGACCCCGGCCGCGTTAGAGGTCCGGGACGTCGTCCACTCCGCGGCGCGGCTGGTGTAGTCGGCGAACAGCGGTTGCACTTTCTCCAGGTCAAGGCCGTAGGTCACCGGATCGGGGTGCAAGTTGCTCGCACGGGACTCGCCGTTCTCGTGCCACCAACGACGCATGCCGGTCTCGAACTCCGGGGTGACAGGCTCGCCGAGCCAGTCGTAAAGGCGGCGAACCTCGCCGATCGGGTTCCGCTGCGTGGCGCGGAAGTCCAGGTCGAAGAACCGGTGGTCGTTGCCCGCCGCGCGGAAGGCGAGGGCGCGCCGTATCCCGATCGACCAGTGTTCGACGTTGAGCGCGCCGATGTAGTGCCGGTCGACGTCGTCGGTGAACATGCCGCCGATCACCTCGTAGACCTCGGCGGCAGACACGAGGACCTCAGTCGGATCCCCGTGCGTCATCCAGAAACGCGCGTCGGGAAACGCCGCCACCAGATGTTCCAGGAAGATCATATGCGTCGGCGACTTCAGCCGCCACGGCTTCCGATCGCCCCGCCACTGCAAAAGCTTCAACGCCCGCCGCTCATAGTGGTAGGTCGGCGTGAGATCCGCGTCGAGCATCCAGGACGAGTAGGACGGCACCCGCGCGAATGCCTGGAAGTAGTGCGACTTGAAGTCCAGGCCCATCAGGTCCTGGCATTCCTGAGGGCCCGTCGCACTCGTCGGCAACAGGTCACGTATCCGGGGCGTCAGGCGCTCAGTCTCCGATGGGAGTGGAGCCGAGCACCTCGAACTTGGTGGGCTGGCCTTTGTCGTCGAGGGTCGTCGACAGGCCGCCCCGCACACAGACCGCAGGGGTGTCCGGAGCCGCCTTCCCGTTGCACCGGAACCTCAGGCCGGCAACGCCAGGCAGCTCCCGCTCCGGCATTGCCTTGATGGTCGCGATGACGGACTTTGGAGTGATGTCCCCGGAGATGCCCTCGAGAGCTGTCGCGAGGGCGCCGAGCGTCACGAACATGCCCCTGCCGCTGATCGCGGTGTTGTCGATGCCGTGACCGTAGGTCTTGATCACCGCGTCGTACAGCGCTGTGGACGGGTCACTCCCGCCGTTCGGCACGGTAGCGGATACGACCATCCCGCTGAGAACCGAGGCCGGCACGGCCTTGCGGGTCGCGTCGGTGATGCACTGAGAAATTCCGCTGACGGTGCCGTCGTAGCCAACCGCGCGCAGGCCGTTGAAGGCGCTGATGCAGAATCCGTCGTTACCGATGACGAACACGACACCGGGCCGCCCGCTGAGGACATTCTGCATCTGTGGCGTCATGTCGGCGGTGCCGGGCGGTATCGCGACGACCTGGTAGTCGAGACCGGCGTCGGCGAACACCTTGGGGGCCACTTCCTCGGTGGTATGCAGTGCGGCTGGCACGTCGATCACGACCGATGTCACCTTGTGGACTCCCAGCTTCTTGGCGAGGCCGATCGGAAGCTGGAGCAGGGTGTACAGCGGATCACTGAGGGTGAACATCGACTCGCTATCGGCGAGCAGGTCCTGGTTGCTGGAGCCAAAGAACATCGCCGGCAGCTTGGCGTCCGCCAGTGGCTTCCAGATGGTGTCCGCGACCGCCGACTCGGGAATGGCGACGGCGACGACGCCATCCTCGATCATCTGGTTCGCGCAGTCGGCGCCTTTTGCCGGGTCGCCCTGTGTCTCGCATTTGTACAGCTTGATCGGGCGGCCGCCGATACCGGACCGCCGCTCGTTGAGGTAGGCGGCGGCGGCGTCGGCGACGCCGAGCTGGGCGGTGTTGTCGACGGCGGGGGACGCGCCGTCGGAGATGACTCCGATCTTCACCGGCTCGCCGCTCGCGGGCTTCACCGGCCCGAGCACATCGGCGCCCGATGCGGCGGCGGTGCCGGGTCTAGGGGCAATGCCGTGAAGCGTAGTTTGATCTTTCCGGGATGTGGTCATGCTGCGCGTGGGGCGAGCGGGTGGAGCCGGATCGTTGGCGGGCCTGGATGG
>NZ_MBLO01000140.1 GCF_001854805.1 Pseudofrankia coriaricola | reverse complement strand
CCCAAGCCCTCGACGACGCCTGCGAGCTCTACCACGCAGACCTCACCTACACCACCGACTGAACCCCCGCAGGACTTACGCGGGGCCGCACTAGGGCGGACCGCGGCGTCCGGGCGGCGGCGGCCCGCGCCGAGCGTTGAGCTGCCACGCCCCGTGTTGGCCATCACATAACGCTCGTGTCTGCCTTTGACGGCATGAATCGCCACCCGTAGCGTGCGCGGCATGGACCCGTGGACGCCGGATCCGGCCGAAAACCGTTCATGGGCAGACACGGGGTACGAGTCGAAGAACTCAGCCCACCCGGACAACTCAGCCGACCCGGAGGCGGAGTACGACACGGCGTACGAGTGGCGGAACCCGCCCCCCTCGGACACGGAGCGCGGGTGGCAGGACGCGCCTCGCCCGGCCAGGCGCCACCGAGGCCGGAGGAGGCCGTGGAAGTTCATCACGCTCGTGACGACCGTGTCCGTGGTCCTCGTGGTCGGCGTCACCGCGACCATCGTGAGCGTGATCGCGCCAGGCAAGAAGAGCCATCCCGTCGTCGGGTTCGTACCGACGGGGGCCTCCCCCGAGCAGGACGGCGAGCAGATCACCACCGCGTTCCTGCGTGCGTGGGGGGCCGGCAGCCTCGGGTTGGCGGCCGGCTACACCGACAGCCCGCAGGCCGCCGGGGCGGCGCTCGCCGCGTACCGCGAGGGCCTCCATCTCGGGACGCTGAGCGGCTCGCCCACCGGCGCCACTGAGCTGACCGAAAGGGCGCCGCCCGAGACCGCGTCGACGCCGCGGGTCAAGGTCGCCTTCGCGGTGAACGCCCTGGTCGCGACCTCGGCAGGCACCGGGACGATCAGTGGTACCTGGAGCTACCACTCGTCGCTGGTCGCCTACCAGAAGCCGGACTCGCCAGCGTGGTCCATCGCGTGGGCACCTGACGCTCTCGCGCCGAACCTCACCGCGACCACCCACCTCGCCGCCGTCCCGGTGGCGCCGAAGGCGACGTCCGTCGTCGACTCCAGCGGCAACAGTCTCACCTCGTATCAGGACCCGGGCCTGAACACGATCGCGGGACTACTGAAGGCCAGCCCACCCAAGGACCTGGGGCAACCGGGACTCGCCGTCGAGATCCAGTCCGCCGACGGCACGCCGGTCAAGGGCACCCGGGCTGCAATCACCACGCCGGTCGACGCCACCCTGGCCACCACCATCAACGCCAAGGCGGAACAGGCCGCGCGCAGCGTCGTCGCGGAGCACCCGCAAAGCTCGATCGTCGCCATCCAGCCGTCCACCGGCCAGATCCTGGCCATCGCCAACAACGCCGGCTACAACGACTTCGCGCTCACCGCCGCGGTGGCACCAGGCTCGACCGGAAAAATCATCTCGGCCGCGGCACTGATCATCCAGGGGGTCCTCACCGCGAGCACCCCGGTCGCCTGCCCCGCCGTCTACACGGTGCAGGGCATCAGCTACCACAACGATAAGGACGAGTCCGAGCCGGCGTCGACGCCGTTCTCCTACGACTTCGCCCAGTCCTGCAACAACGCGTTCAGCCAGTGGTGGCAGCAGGAGAGCAACGGCCGCCTCGCCTCGGTCGCCAAGGAGTACTTCGGCCTCAACCAGCCCTGGGACATCGGCCTCGGCAAGCCTGCCACCTACTACAACCAGCCGGCAAGCGCCAGCGGCTCCGAGCTGGCCCAGAACATGTTCGGCCAGGGCCACATCACCGCGTCTCCGCTCGCGATGGCCTCAGTGGCGGCCACCGTCGCGGACGGGACCTTCAAGCAGCCCATTCTGCTGCCCGGAGCCTCGCAGATCGCCGCGACGCCCCTGCCCGCCAGCGTCGACTCGCAGCTGAAAACCATGATGCGCGATGTGGTCACCGAGGGCACGGCCGCCGGGCTCGGGTTCGGCCCGACCGTCTACGCCAAGACAGGAACCGCGGACGTCGACAACCAGGGGCAGCCCAACAGCTGGTTCGTGGCCTTCGACCCAGCCCAGGACATCGCCGTCGCCTGCCTTGTCCTCAACGCCGGGTACGGCGCCCAGTTCGCCGCCCCGGAAGTTCAGCACTTCCTGTCCAGCTATTAGATCAAGGTCCCGGACTCGCTGGACATGCAATGCTCGACGCCGGCCTGTCCGGCGACATCCAGCAGAACTGCCATCGGAACCCAGTAAGTCAGTGCTGCGCCTAGTGACACCGAGTCTGGGAAACCCCGGTGGCTCGCCCCGACTGGAAGATCAACGGAGGAACCTACAGCTTGACGTTCGCGCAGTGGCGGGCGATGAGCCCGCGCCAGCGTCAGCTCCACGACCTGCACCGGCTCGCCACCCACGCGAACCTCGTGGTCCAGGAAACACCGATGAGCGCCGCGGTGTCGCGGGTGATGATGTCCCGAATCCGCAGCAACGCGATCAAATTCAGGCCGAGCACCCGGGCCGGGCTGATGGTCAACGGCGGCGGCTACCAGGGCAAGACCGAGACCGTCTGCGAGACCGCAGCGGTCTTCGAGGAACAGTGGCTGGAGCTCCACCACCAGCTCAACCCGGATGCACTGCCCGGCACCCGCGATCTGCACGCCCCCGTCGCCTACGTCCAGACCCCGGTCACCGCGAAACCGAAGAGCACCTGCGAGGCGATCCTCGACTTCTACGGGGAGCAGCACAAGAACATGACCCTCCCGCAGCTGGTGCGCACGGTGAAGACCGCGTTGCACGAGCACGGGACCAAGGTGTTGATCCTCGACGACATCACCCGGTTGAAGATGCACCGCGAAGCCGACCAGGACGTGCTCGACCTGATCCGCAGCCTGATGAGCATGTCGGTCACCCTGGTCCTCGTCGGTGTCGGCATCCCCGCCTCCGGGCTGCTGCGCGAAGGCCGCCACGACCCGCGCACCGGCCAATGGGTGTTCCCACCCGCCGGCACCCGCGGCCGGGCCGCCGGCGACGAGGCCGCCACCCAGACCGAACGCCGTTTCGACCTGGTCGACCTCGATCCCTTCCGCTACGACACCCCCACCGACATCGACGCCTGGATCAGCCATCTGGCCGGGATCGAGAACCAGCTGCGGCTGCTGCGCGCCGAGCCCGGCATGCTCACGGCCGGGGACACGCCCGAATACCTGTTCCGCCGCGCTGGCGGCATCGTCGGCCTGCTGGAACGGCTGATCGAGGACGGCTGCACGGCAGCACTCGACAGCGGCGAGGAGCGGCTGACCTCCAACCTGTTGGACGGCGTCACGATCAACCTCGGCAACCCGCCGCGCCGCGATCCCACCGCCGGCGAGCTGCCCACCGTCCCCGGCCACCCCCGGCCGACCACCAAGACACGTCGTCGACCACGCAGCACCGTCTTCGACGACCCCGGCACTTCTTCCACCGCCTGACTGCGCCGATGAGATCTCGCCCGCTGCCCCGCAGCCTCGACCCGCTGTCCGACGAAACGCTGCCTGGCTACCTGCTGCGGCTGGCGCACCGGCTGGACCAGCCCCTTGGGCACCTGGCGGCTATCACCGGACTTCTCCTTCCCCAGCAGCAATCGTCGATCCCAGCCAGACGCCTGCTCTGGATGGACCCGGCCACCACACAGCGATTCGCCGACGCGACCCGGCTGAGCTCCCAGGAAGCCGCGGCGTTGGCCCTGGCCAACCTTGGCGGTCGCTACCCGCCACTTGACCTTGCCCCCGATATCTGGATCCGCCAGGCCAGCGGAATCACCGGACTCGTCCGCTGGGTGTTCACCCAGTCCACCCGCTACTGCCCTGACTGCCTGGCCGGAGACGGGAGCACCATCCAACAACGCCACGGCGGAGCCTGGAGGAAATCCTGGCGGGTGCCCGTTGTGTTCGCGTGCACCATCCACGAACGTCCGCTCGCCGTCCAAGCCCGTGTGCTCGACCTCCAGCCGGGCGCGGGCGGGGCACCGTGCCGCGCGGGCGGCTACGCAGGGGCCGTTCGGGGTGATCTCGCTCGGAGCGAGTAGAGGATCGGGAGGTAGGTGTCGCCGAACGGGAACCGACGGGTGCCGTCGGGTCCTTCGGGCAGGATGCGACTTCCGGGGAATTCGGCCTCGGTGTGCTCGCCGAGCCGGTCGATGATCAGTCCCGATCCGGCGGCCGCTGTCACGATCTCGCCCACCGAGTGCGGGTACTGGACCACCTCCTGTGCGGTCATCGGCAGGTCCGGGTCCGCATACGTGCCCGTGACGACCTCACGCTGGGGCTCCCCTCCACCGTAGGGCCAGTCGGCCACGAGCGGCTCATAGGTGGCCAGGGTCTGGTAGGCGGGATGCAGGTCGACCAGCACCAGCCTTCCTCCCGGCCGCAGCGCCATCGCCGCACCACGCATCCACGCGTCAAGGTCCCCGATCCAGCACAGCACCCCGTAGGTGGCGATCACCAGATCGAACCTGCCCGCCAAGCCGGACGGTAGATTCTGCGTGTCCGCCTCGACGAAATCGGCGGTCAGGCCCGCGAGCTCGGCCAGCTCGCGTGCCCGGACGATCGCCGTCGACGAGAAATCGACACCGGTGACCCTGGCACCCAGACGGGCCCAGTTGAGTGTGTCCATGCCGAAGTGGCACTGCAGATGCAGCACATCCTGGCCGGTCACATCACCGGCCAGCTCCAACTCGATCCCGTAGAGCGTCTGCCGGCCCGCCAGGAACGAATCGACGTCGTAGAGCATGTCGTTGGGGGTCGTGCCGTGTGCCTGGGCACGAGCATCCCAGAGGGCGCGGTTCGCGGCGAGCCCGTCATCGGGAGAGTTTCCGTTCATGCCCGCAGTGTGGCAGGCCGATTCGAGCGAGTGCCGACACCTGGTGGGTGTTGAGAATCGATCGATTCTCAACACCCCGCCCGAAGTCCCCCGCGCAAACTGGCAGCCCCGGAAAATCTGTCGGAAAAACATGTTGAGAACTCCGATTGTTCAACAACTCGGAGGGAGCCGTTTTCCCTACACTTTCCAGGTGTGACGACCCTCCCCGACGGCTCCGCCATCTCAGGTGATCCGTCAGGCCGCCGACGACTTCCTAGACGCCGAGCCCGCGATCCTCACCGGCGCCCTCGTCGGGTACGCCCGGGTGTCGACCAAAGACCAGCGCCTCGACCGGCAGACCGCCCAGCTGACCCGGGTCGGCTGCATCCGGATCTTCGCCGATAAGGCCTCCGGCAAGGCCGCCGACCGAGAAGAGCTCGCCAAGGCCCTGGACTACCTACGGCCCTGTTTGCCGGGACAGCCTGGTACTACGCGCGATTTCGACCCGGCTACCCTCCAGAGCTCATCGATGAGGTGGTGCGGCGCTTCCGTCTCGACGGCACCGGCCGGCTCCTCGACCTCGGCTGCGGCACCGGCCAGCTGGCTCTCCCGCTCGCCCGTCACGTCGGCGAGGCAGTCGGCGTTGACCCGGAAGCAGAGATGCTGCAGGAGGCGGCCGCGCAGGCCAGGGCCGCCGGGATCACCAACGTGACCTGGACGCTGGACCGCTCCGGCGACCTGCCAGGCAACTTCGGGCGGTTCCGGCTGGTGACGATGGGCCGCTCGTTCCACTGGATGGACCGGGACCAGGTCCTCGCCGCTCTCGCCGGCATGGTCACCGACGACGGCGGTCTGGTAATCGTCGGCGACTCCTGCCTGGTCCAGGCGAGCACCCCCTGGCAGCGCATGGTCGATGCGGTGCAACAGCGCTTCCTCGGGCCTGACCACAATCCCTCCCACGCGGCGCCCACGCAGGCCGCCGAAGGCCCCGAGTCGGTCCTCGCCCGCTCCGCGTTCCAGCATGTCGAACGCTTCACCTACGAGTTCTCCCGGCGCTGGACCATCGAACGGATCATCGGCTACCTCTACTCGACCTCGATTCCCCTGCGCCACCTTCTCGGCGACCAGCGGTCCGCCTTCGAACACACCCTCACAGACGCGCTGCAGGAACTCTCCGACGCCGACCTCGTCGAAGCCGTCACAGTCGGGGCGCTCATCGCCACCAGGACATAGCCGACAAGTAGTACTCGTTCTCGCCTACGCGATCTCCCGCCGGTGCGGGTGCACCCGCACCCGCCAAGTTGGGCTTGGATCCGCCAACTATCGCTGGGGGTCACAGCACGCTCGGGACGGCCATCAACGCCATTTCACCACACGTTCGAACACCTGTTTGATAAGGTGATCGCATGGTGGGAGCACCATTCCAGGCGTCACTGCTCGACACGGACCTGCTCGACACGGACCTGCTCGACACGGACCTGCCGCACGTGGATCTGCTCAACCCCGCCCCGCGCGACGCTGGCTTCGCCGACGCGGGCGTATCGGGCGCGGGAGCGGCGGCGCGGGTCAGGCCGCCGGGCGCCGGGCTGCGACGGCATCGGCTGGCCGGCGGGGCGTGGGTCGACGTGCGGCGGCATTGGATCGCGGGTGCGGACTCACTGTTCGAGCGGCTGCGTGCCGAGGTCCCCTGGCGGGCCGAGCGGCGGCCGATGTACGACCGGACGATCGACGTACCCCGGCTGCTCCGCTTCTACGACCAGGGCCAGCCGCTTCCCGATCCGGTCCTGGACGCGGCCCGGCAGGCCCTCGACGAGCATTACGTGGCGGAGCTCGGCGAGCGGTTCACGACCGTCGGGCTGGCCTTCTACCGCGACGGCCGCGACAGCGTCGCCTGGCACGGCGACCGGACCGGCCGCGGCTCCACCGAGGACACGATGGTCGCGATCCTGATACTCGGCGCCCCGCGGGCACTCCTGCTACGCCCCCGCGCAGGCGGCCCCGCCGACCCCCGCTGGGTTACGCGCCCGGGCGGCAGGGGCACTGGCGCCTATCCCCGCCCCGGCGGCACGGAGGCCGGCGGGACGACGCCGATCCGGCACGAGCTCGGCCACGGCGACCTGCTCGTCATGGGCGGCAGCTGCCAGCGCACCTGGGAGCACGCCGTCCCCAAGACGGCCCGACCCGTCGGCCCCCGCATCAGCGTCCAGTTCCGCCCCCGAAACGTCCGCTAGTGCGTTGTCCGCGAATGCGGGTCGGTTCTTGTTGATCAGGCGGCGTTTCTGGTGTGGCCCCAGCGGTGCTGGCGTTCGGAGTGGATACGG
>NZ_MBLO01000139.1 GCF_001854805.1 Pseudofrankia coriaricola | reverse complement strand
GGCCAACAGCGCGGGGCGTAGCCGCGGGTCGAGATCGGCGGTGCGCTTACGCCCGCCGCCTGGCCGTCGCGCCCGCCCCAGCGGCTCGCCACCCGCGTCCAGTTCGTCGACGCCTGCCGACACGGTGGCCTCCCGGACACTCGCGGCCTGGGCCACCAGCCGGATCCCGCCGTGTCCGAGCGCCCGCGCCTCCGCGGCCATCAGCAGCCGCCGCTGCCGCTCGTCAAGATGCGGAAAGATCGCCTCGAACTTCGCCGCCAACAGCTCCCGAGTAACCGCAAACCCGCCCATACCAAAGGATCATGCCGCATCCTCAGAACCTACGGATTATTTTCCGGCAGTCTCTGAGACTCACCACGATCAAGCACGAGCAAGGCCGGCATTCAGCCGGTCCCAACATGCAGCTCACGGGCCCGAGAGCCAGGCCGCCAACAGGGAGCCGAAATCCGCACCAAACGATGCCTGCAGGCTACGCGCGGCGGCAGCCCACGCCACGACACTGTGATCACCCTGGACTGGACCCCACCCCGGCCACACCAGGACCGGCGCCCCTCCTTCGGGAGTTCGGGCGAGCACCAGCCGACCAGCCACCACTCATGATCATCATGGCCGAGCGACATCGTCAACGGCGTGGACAACAGTGGATCGACTTTCCTACGGCCCTCTGGCGGCGACAACGGCCGCAACCGCCCCGGGAGGAGCCGACCGGCCAGGGTTCCCTCAGCCAGCTGGTCCCAGCGAGGTTCTGCCACTCTCCAAAATCCGCACCGCACAGACCCAGAGTGCCGTCGGACAGCGCACCGAGCCATCCCTCGGTCAGCACCAGCACCCCTCCCCCAGCCCCGCCCAAGGCGCAAAAAGCCCCCACAGCCGTCCGATCACACGCGCCTAACGGCCATCAGCACGAAATACCATGCCAGCAACGCAAAACCGCAGGTCATGGATCCGCCAGCCAGCTGCGCGCAACACATTCAGAACTTCTTTAGCCGCCCGATTACAAGTCGGCCATTTGGGTGTTTCTCCGTGTTTGCGCATGCCGCGCGTTGCCCATTCGTCCACGTGATGGCCGATTTTGCTGTCATCTGGGGTTTCGGAATGCCGCATCGTGTCGCGCCGTCCGTACACACAATGAGCACACATCCGGTCCCGCTAGCGGCAGTTGCCCAGCCGCTATGGCCACGCCAACACCCCCGATCGTGATTGCAGTGCGTAGCCGTCCCGGCCTTGCCCACGCGTGCTGGCTCCGTAGAACGGAGCCAGGAGTGACCAACCGTTGCAGCCGAAGCCTGCGCGGCAGGAGCCGGATCAGCGCGGCGAGCACGGCCCGGTCCGCCCAGTCCCCCACCGTGGCTTGGGCTGGGTACGGCACAGCACCGCGACCTCGTGCCGCAGCACAAGCAGCTCGATGTCCTTGGACGCCGACGAACGACCAAGCAGCATCAGCCAGCCACACACCCGAACGAAGATTAGATAATGCAGGCGCACGGACATGGTTGACCATCATGCCGACGACTGGGCCATCGCATCAGCCCAGGTCACGGGCCCAGGCTGACTTTTGACACCCCACAGGTGCCACGTCCCAGCCCGGGATGTCGGTGTAACGAGGCATCAGCAAGAGTTCCCTGACAGTCGCCCTCTACCGGTCCTTCCCCTCACCTGTGACCGTCCTGGCTGGGACGAAGGTCCTTGGGCTTTCCCGTGGGCTTCGCACCCGACCGATCAGGAACCGGCCACGCACGCCACAGTGGGGACAGGTCGAACGCAGACCCGGAGCTACGTCTTCGACATACGTCGAACCTCCTCCACGAGCTCACTCACAACGTGCGACTTCGTGTCGCAACAACACCCACCGACCCCACCAGGGGCGAGACCAGCGTCCGCCGAATCACGACCCCGCCACCGTCGTACCCCTCGACAGCCCGATCCGCCGCCACGAGGTCCTGAGCGGCGTGATCAACGAGTACCACCGCGCCGCTTGATCGAAGAACAAAACTGCAGGTCAAGCCCCCAAATCGAGTTTTGGCACGCTACACGCCCTGCAGCGAACGCGGCCGGGAATCGATCGTCGTGCGTTTCCCTGTCACGGCCTGCCAGCCATGTCCCGTCCGTGCGTAATGCACCCGCTCTACCCGGAATGGTCGCCAGTTGATGCTGCGTCCCCGTGACATCCACGAAACGGTCGAGCAAGCCCGCGCCGACCAGACCACGACGCCTGGAAACAGCGCTACGCGACCCGCGCCGGTGTTGAGGGCACCATCCACCAATCAGTTGCCGTCACCGGGCAGCCGGGTCGACCCGGACTCGCAGGTCGACCCGGCCGGCCCAGGCAGAGCGCCGGCTCAGCGTCCGGGCTTGCGGTAAAGACTAAGCGGAACCCGGCTGAAGATCGCGTCCAGTTCGGTCAGGTCATTGTCTCGGCCGTCGGACCAGGTGACGTAGGCGTAGTTGTCGTCCAGGGCGATCCAGGACCAGCGGTCACCGGGAGGTCCAGCGTGCGCGGCCGGCTCGGTTTCGCGGTTCACCTTCACCGGTGCGCTGAACGATCGTCCGTGATCGAAGGAGACGACGGAGAACGCGTCGACCGCGGATGTCCTCCACATCACGCCCAGATAGCCATTCGGGCCGAAGTCCATCCACGGCCGCTGGGCATCTGGGGCGGCGATCACGGCCGGTCCGGTCCAGGTCTTACCGGCATCCTTGGTGACGTATACCTCGAGGTTGCCGTCCCTGGGGACCATGACGGCGAATCGCCCGGACTGTGATGGGTCGGCCGATACCCAGGGGATGGGGTCGGCAGCACCTCGCTGCTGCGGGACCGGCAGGAGCGGTCCGCTTCCTGCCGGGACCGGGGTCCCGTTGCCGCCGGTCACTGGGAGGTCCGTCCAGGTCTGCCCGTCGTCGCGGCTGACGTGCAGCGTCACTACGCTCTCTTGGCTCGCGGAGACCAGGATTCCGCCGTGGACGGCGAGCTCACGACCTGGGTAGCCGCAGGCGGGCGGAGCCTGCGGAGACACCACGACACAGGGTTGGGGGCCGGGAATCAGCCTGGGCGAGCCCCAGGTCTGACCGCGGTCCGCGCTGACGGACACCGCGCTCGGGTACTGCCATTTGAGGCCGCCCACCGCGTAGACCTTGCCGGTCGCGGTGTCCACGCGTAGCTTCGGCGCACCGCTGAGCACGAGCGGCGTCGTCACCGGGCCGGACCACGTCCGGCCGCCGTCGAGCGACCGGGAGACCACGACCCTGTTCGTCTGGTTGGCCGTGGAGTCAGGGCCGACCTGATTGTTGAGGATGTAGAAGGTTCCCTTGGCATCGACGGCAACGTTCGGTTCGCCGCACTGAGGCCGGTCGCCGAGGGGCCAGGGCACCCGCGTCCAGGTTTGGCCCCGGTCCTGGGAGTAGGCGAGGAAGCACTCCCCGATGGGATAGAGACCCGGATGCGGCTGGAAGACCGTCGAGGTGAAGACCAGATTCCTGGGGTTCTTCGGGTTGATGACGACTGCCGGCTGTCCCTCCTTGAGATCCGGCGTGTTGGTCATGTTGATCTCAAGGATTCTTTCCCGGACTGGTTTCCCTGGCTCCGCCTGGGCGACAGAGGTGACAGAGGTGACAGATAAAACAGCCACCGCTGACAGTGCGATTCCGCACACTATCGCCCTGGATCGACCCGGTAACAACGTCATGGTCTTCCTTTCTTTCCGTCCCGCACGGTTCCGTCAGCTCTCTGCTGGCGGTCCGAAGAGCTCGGCGAGTCGGCCCCTCGCGCCGCCGAACTCCTGCAGTGGGATGGGGGTCCGTTCGGAATCTGCTATAGAGAAGAACCGCGAGACCCGGGTGGTCGCGACGGGACACAGCGGCGCGTCCAGGCGGGCCGCGGCTAGGTCTGTCTTCTCGACCCGGCCGACGATCTCGTGGCCGGCGATGGAGGGGAACGCACCGCCCCACGAGGTGGGGACGTGGCTGCGGAAATGGTCGACGTCGCTGTGGCACAGACCGGTCGCCTCCACCCGCAGGACCGCCCCGCCGGGCTGCGGGTCCGGCACCGGGAGCTCGCGTAGCTCCCAGGTTTCGTCCCCGTTGAACACGACGGCACGGCTCACGGCAGAACCGGTCACAGCCATGTCGCGGACCCCGCCGGGTCGCAGGTGTCGAGCGGCCTCGACGGCGAGGACGCGCGCCATGCCGCCCTTCGAGCGGCTGCGGGACCGCATCCATCCCGACTGCCTAGACCAGGGCCTGGGCGAGATCCAGACCGATCCCCGCGTCACCATCGTCGCTGCCCACAACGACACGTCCCGACAAAGTGGCCATGGAGTATTGCTATAGCAAACCTCATATTGGAGTCAAGCCCATGACCTGGTCGGGGTTCGCTATCTTGGCTGCATGGCCCGGCCCGCGCCCACCCGCGCGGCAGACATCGTTTCCTTCCTCACCGCGCACCCGTCGCGGGGCCTCATGATCAGCGAGCTGGTCCAGCGCCTCGGAATGAACATCGCCTCGGCGCACGCCACCCTGGCTGTGCTCTGCGACTTCGGGTTCGTCGTACGGGACCCGGTGCACCGGACCTATGTCCTGGGCCCGGCCCTCGCGGCGACCGGCTTCGCCGCCCTCGAACAGCACCCGGCCATCGAAGGCGCTGTTGCGTTCGCTGGGGACGGCGGTCAAGCTGGTCGCTCAGGCATGATCGAGTAGTGCGTCGTCGGCGTGTACGACCTGTGGTCCCGGCCTCGGAGTTTGCCGGGTTCCGCTTCCCACCCGAGGTGATCGTTCTGGCAGTACGGCGGTACCTGCGGTTCGCCCTGTCCTACCGCGACGTCGAGGAGCTGCTGGCCGAACGCGGCCTCGAGGTCGATCACGTCACGATCTACAGGTGTTGCGCCATGAGGCGCCTTGTCGTATCCCCAGCGCAGTTGGGGGGAACTTGGAGGGATGTTCTCGGGCCCGATGGCTAACCCGGCGCCGAAAGGTCAAGGGGCCGTTTCTCTATTGACTGTTCGGATTCGGTTCGGGTCACGCATCCGTTTCATCCGCTCCGCGGTGAGGTGCTGCGGGTCGAGCGGGTCGGTGTCCGTGGCGGGGTAGTTGTCTTCGTGTGTGAGGGCGGCCCGACCGGGCGGGTCCGGGTCGGTGAGTCGTGGACCGACCGTGGGGGTGATCCGTTGTCCCACCGGCTTGCCGGGGAGGCTCTCGTCGAGCTCAAGGTGCTGGTCGATGCGCTTGCCCGCCGTCGCGAGCAGGGCGCGCGGGTCGGCGGGTAGGCCGTGAGGGGGTCGATGTGGGCTGTGCGGGAGCCTGTGACGCGGATGAACGATCTATGGCGCACGGTCGAGCGGGTCATAGCGGTGGCGAACATGGCCACCGCGGCGCTGGAAGGCTGCCATGAACGGCACATCGAAGATCATGTTTTCGCACTGGGACCGGCTGGCATTGGTGTACGTCCGCCAGTCCTCGCTGCGGCAGGTGGTGGGAAACACCGAGTCCACGGCGCGGCAGTACGCGTTGGCGGACACCGCGCGACAGCTGGGCTGGCCGGCGGACCGGATCGTCGTGATCGACGCGGACCTGGGGATCACCGGGCAGGACACGGCCCATCGAGCGGGGTTCCGGGAGGTAAGCGCCCGGGTGTGCCTCGGCGAGGTCGGTGCGATCTTCGCGCTGGAGGTCTCGCGGTTGTCCCGGTCGTCGGCGGATTTCCAGCGGCTGTTGGAGCTGGCCCGGCTGACCGGGACGCTGCTGGTCGACGCGGACGGTGTCTACGACCTGGCCGACTTCACCGCCTCGTGCTGGGCTTGAAGGCGACGATGAGCGAGGTCTTATGCCGACGTCGGCATAAGACCTCGGACATGGTGCCCTTCAGCCCCAGCAGCATCCGGTCGTTGAACATCGCCGGGTGGTAGACCCCGTCGGCGTCGGCGATCAGGGTGTCGGTCATCCCGGCCAGATCCAGCAGCCGGTACCAGTCAGCGTTGTTGCGCGCGAGCCGGGAGACCTCGAGGACCAGCACGATCCCGACCTCGCCGAGCGCGACCTGCGCGGTCAGCTCGGCGAACCCGGACCGGCCCGCCGTCGAGGCACCGCTGATCCCGAGGTCAGCGTCGATCACTGTGACCCGGGCCTTGGGCCAGCCGAGGCCGACCGCGCGGTCGACCAGGTCGTACTGCCGGGCGGTGGACTCCCGGTTGCGCTCGACCTGGGCGAGGCTCGACTGACGCAGGTAGACGACCGCGCCCCGCCGCAGATGCGGCCCGCTGATCTTACCGAGGTCCGTCATCACTGCTCGCCGCCGTCGAACAGGGCCGCGCCACTGCCGCGATCAGCCGGCCCAGCAGCGCCACCGCCGCCGCGACCGCGTCGGCCGGCAGCCGCACCGCCACGTCGGGGACGCCCGCGGGCAGCCCCGGCAACGGAAGGCTCGGCTCTGGCCGGCACGGCATCGGGGGCCTCCTTTCTCGGACAGGCCTCAACCTTCTCCCTGATATCCACGTCGACAACCCCCGACACGGCGGAAGGCAACAGGCCAGCCACAACCCGTGTCAACTCGAGCAGGTCGCAGATCCGGCCGAGCGTCGGCTCCCCGACCGGGGTGCCCCCGCCGTCGGCGGCCGGCTCGGCCTGGTCCGTCCAGGCGGCCGGCATCATCGACTTGCTGCCGTCCGGCAGCTCGAGGATCAGCTCCAGCGCGCCGTGCCGGCGCATCCGGCCCAGCACCCGCAGCTCGCGGCCCTCGAACGGATGACCCGGACGGGTCACCCGCGCCACGGTCACCGGCCCCGTGCTCACCACGACGCGGCCCCCGCCCCGTCGCCACCGGCGGCGAGCACCGCCCGGGCGACCAGGCCAAGCGCCCGGCCGTCCAGGCCAGCGAGAGTCCGCAGATCCACCGGTATGCCCTCCGTGATGCTCGCGGCGACCCGCAGCACCGTGCCCTCGCCCGCCGAGCACGGCAGCCGACCGGCGTCCAGCGCCGCTACCGCGCCAGCCCAGTCCACCCAGGCGAATCCATCGGACGTCGCGACAAAACCATCGACGAAATCCGGCCGGAAAAGCCAGCACGCATGCGCGACCAGCAATCCAATCGCCGCCGTCGCGCACAGGTCACCGCGCGCATAGGCACGAAACGCGGCCACAACGTTCTCGATGCCAGTAGTGTGCCGTGGACTCGTTCGA
>NZ_MBLO01000138.1 GCF_001854805.1 Pseudofrankia coriaricola | reverse complement strand
ACGTGGGGTGCGCCGGGATAAACCGGCATGGAGAAGGGGATGAGAGAGCCCTACATCGAAGGAGTAGCGATCCACGGTGGCCCCGAGTCATGCGTCGGTGCCCGTGAGGGTGCCGGCGAAGCGTTGACAGGGGTACGCGTAGGCTGGCCATTGAGCCGCGAAATCACTGTTCCGGGGCGCCGACGCTGTCCCACGAAGCGGAAGGCCACACCGTTCGGCGGCGTTATCGCGAGTCGTCGACGGGCCCTGCACGGTCTGAGAACCCATGCATGCGCGGAATCTCCATGCGCGAGAACCGGGAGATCCCCGTGCTCGCCCGTCTGGCTGATCGCCAGGTGGGCCGCTCAGGGAAGGCTGAGGTCGTACGCCTGAGATGAACGAGCAGGGGAAGTCAGACAGTCTCGTAGTACCTGCGAAGCTGCCGAACAAGGCTGCCAGGGCGGCTGCGGAGGCGGTGGAGGGAAGGGGACTGGCCGAGGGGAACATGGACGGCGTGACACGCCCCGGACGCAGAGCCGGAAATGGCGTGCAAAATGCGCTGGACCGTGTGCGTGAAGTGGCACGAAGGGATAAGGGGGCGCGGTTCACAGCCCTGCTACACCACGTTGATCTGGACAGGCTCCGGGCGGCTTACTGGGCGACTCGGAAAGAGGCCGCCGCGGGGGTGGACGGGGTGACGTGGGAGGCCTACGGGCGGGAACTGGAGGAGAATCTCCAGGATCTGCACCGGCGGCTGCACAGCGGGGGCTACCAGGCGAGACCTTCGCGGCGGGTGTATATCCCGAAGGCGGGTGGGGGGCTTCGGCCGTTGGGTATCGCCTCGCTGGAGGACAAGGTCCTTCAGCGGGCGGTGGTCGAGGTTCTCAACGCCGTCTACGAGGAGGACTTCCTGGGCTTCTCCTACGGGTTCCGGCCGGGACGCAGCCCGCATCAGGCGTTGGATGCGCTGTCGGTCGGGCTCTGGCAGAAGAAGGTGAACTGGGTGCTCGACGCGGATATCCGCGACTTCTTCACGAGTCTTGATCACGGCTGGGTGGAGAGGTTTCTCGGGCACCGGGTCGCGGACAGGCGGGTCCTGCGCCTGGTCAGTAGGTGGTTGGGCGCGGGGGCCATCGAGAACGGGAACTGGTCACAGGACGCGGAAGGGTCGCCGCAAGGCGGGCACCGGTATCGCCGTTGCTCGCGAACCTCTACCTGCACCATGTCCTTGACCTGTGGGTCCAGTGGTGGCGGCGTCATCGGGCGGGCGGTGATGTGATCATCGTGCGTTTCGGGGACGACTTTGTCGCTGGATTCCAGTATGAGCGGGATGCGCAGAGGTTCCTGGCCGATCTTCGTGAACGGTTCGCGAGGTTCGGGCTGGAGCTTCACCCGGACAAGACGCGGTTGATCGAGTTCGGGCGGTTCGCCGCCAGGGACCGGCAGGCGCGGGGGCTGGGTAAACCCGAGACATTCGAATTCCTCGGCTTCATACATATCTGCACGAGGATGCGGGACGGGCGTTTCTGGGTGCGGCGTATCACAAGCTCGAAGCGGGTGCGGGTGAAACTTCGAGAGGTCAAGGACCAGCTCAGGAGTCGCCGGCACCAGCCCGTCCCGGAGCAAGCGCGGTGGCTGGCGAGCGTGGTGCGAGGGCATATGGCGTACTACGCCGTGCCAGGTAACCGTACCGGGGTCGCGGCCTTCCGGACGCAGGTAACACGGCACTGGTGCGCGGAGCTACGGCGCCGAAGCCAGCGTCACCGCCTGGACTGGAAGCGTATGGACCGACTTGCGAACCAGTGGTTACCGCCCGCCCGTGTGATGCACCCCTTCCCAAACGACCGCTTTCGCGTTCGTACCCAAGGCAGGAGCCCAGTGCGTTAGCAGCGCTCGCTGGGATCTGTGCGGGGGGCCGCCCGAAAGGGCGGTCCCTACCGCAATAACCGCCCGAACGGGTTCCCGCCCTGGCCACGGCCAGTAGGCAGGGTGGGATAGGCGCATCGACCGCCGAAGCCGAGGGCGGGACGGAGTAGCCGTAGTACTCGGAGCCGGGGAGAGCCCGGTACATGGGGAAGGGCTACAGCGAGACCGAGAAGGGATGGATACTGTGATGCCGAAAGACGCACCGCCGGATGGCGGCGCCCCAGGGCGCGATCCCGCGCTCGTACGGGTATCGGGGATGCAGGCCAAACTTCACCGTTGGGCGGCGGCTGAACCTGGCCGCCGGTTCGACGACCTGCACAACTTCGTGTGCGACCCGGCGACGCTGCTCGTCGCGTACCGCCGGGTCGCGGGTAACCGGGGCGCCCGGACCGCCGGCGTCGACGGCCTGACGGTCGCCGACGTCGAGGAGGCCGGCGCTCCCGCGTTCCTGGATGACCTGCGTGCCCAGCTGAAAGCGGGTAGTTTCCGCCCGCTGCCGGTGCGGGAACGTCTGATACCCAAGCCCTCGGGTGCGGGGAAACTGCGGCGGCTGGGTATACGATGGTCACAGCATAGTGCTGGCTTGTTCAAGTCTTCTTTGGGTTTCCTAACGGTGACCCATCCGTTTCACGCGCTTGCTGGCCGGCGTCTGGAGATTTTGTATGCCAAGCGCCGGGGTGGTGCGCTGGTGTTTGTCTGCGCGCGTGATGTGGGCCGGACGGTGACGCTGCCGCAGGCGTGGACGGATCGTGGGGAGGCCCCGATGACGGAGCGGCTGTCGGTGGAGCAGTTGGGTGCTGCGCGGGTGCTGGCGGATGCCCTGCTGCGCCGGGGTGAGCGTGCCGGGGGAGGGCAGGGGGAGGACGGCGGGGAGGTGCCGCGTGAGGCCCTGGCGGGGCCGGGATCGAGGGGCCATGGCGGGGCCGGGGGTGTGTGCGAGCAGGTGATGGTGCTGGCGAACATGGTCGAGGCGGTGGTGGGAGGTGGCCGTGAACGGGCTGTCGAAGATCACCGCGTCGCATCGGTGCCGGGCTGCTGTGGTCTACCTGCGGCAGTCGACGCTGGTGCAGGTGCGGGACAACACCGCCTCCACGCTGCGGCAGTACGCCCTGGTGGACAGGGCTGTGGAGCTGGGCTGGGCGCGGGAGGACGTGCGGGTGATCGATGCGGACCTGGGCGTGTCGGGGTCGTTCGGCGCCGACCGGGAGGGCTTCCGCGGCCTGGTGGCCCAGGTGTGCCTGGGCGAGGTCGGGGCGATCTTCGGGTTGGAGGTGTCCCGGCTGGCCCGGTCCTCGGCGGACTTCGCCCGCCTGCTGGAGCTGGCCCGTCTGACCGATGCGCTGCTGGTGGACGCCGACGGTGTCTACGATCTCGCGGACATCAACGACCGCCTCCTGCTCGGCCTCAAGGGCAGTATGTCCGAGTGTGAGCTGCACCTGCTGACTGGCCGGCTGCAGGGTGCCAAGCGGGCCGCGGCCGAACGCGGCGAGCTGCGTTTCCCGCTGCCGGTCGGCTACGTCTACGACGACGAGGGCGTCTGTGTGATCGACCCGGATCAGGAGGTCCAGGGGGCGGTCCGGGACGTCTTCGCCGCGTTCGCCGCGGGCGGCTCGGCGTTCCAGGTGGTGGCCGCGTTCGCCCGGCGGCGGTTCCCGCTGCGGGCGTACGGGGGCGTCTGGGCCGGGCAGCTGCGGTGGGGCCGGCTGACGCATTCTCGGGCGCTGGGGGTGTTGTCCAACCCGTGCTATGCGGGCACCTATGTCTACGGCCGGTATGCCACCCGCCGGACCGTGCGTCCGGACGGCACCGTGCACACCGGGGTGTGGCTGCGCCCGCGCGAGCAGTGGCCTGTGGTGCGCCACGGCCACCACGAGGGCTACATCAGCTGGGAGGAGTATGTGGCCATCGAGGCCAGGCTGAGGGCCAACTGCACCCACCAGGGGGCCCGCCCGGTGCGGGAGGGCCTGGCCCTGTGCCAGGGGATCATGTTCTGTGGGTCGTGCGGACGGCCGATGACCACCCGCTACCAGCAGGGGCGGGCGGCCTATGGCTGCTCGTCGTCCCGCGCCGACCACGAGGCCACCGCGACCTGCCGGTCCATCCGTGCCGACGTGGTCGACGACGCGGTGGCCGACCTGCTGCTGACCACGCTGTCGCCGGGGCAGATCGAGCGGGCCCTGGCCGCCGCGGACGAGGTCACCACCCGCCACGCCCGCTGTGACCGCGGGGCCGAGCTGGCCGTGGAACGCGCCCGTTACGACGCCGGGCGCGCCGAGCGTGCGTTGGGTGCGGTGGAGCCGGAGAACCGGCTGGTCGGTAGTTGTCAAGTCAAATGAGACAGTTTGTGTCTACTGGGCGGGTTTGTGCTGGTCGGTGGGCTGGTTGATCCACGCGGTGTCGGGCAGTCGGGGTGGCCGGGGGCGGCGGGTGAACCGGTCCGGGTGGGTGGCGTGGGCCCGGTCGAGGGTGGTCTGGCGGAGCGCGCGGACGTGGTGGGCGGTGCCGAAGTGGACGGAGGCGGGGGTGTGCAGGCCGATCCCGGAATGCCTGTGTTCGTGGTTGTATGCCGTGAAGAATCCGTCACAGAATACGCGGGCGTCGGCGAGTGAACCGAACCGGACCGGGAAGTCGGGAACGTATTTCATGGTTTTGAACTGGGCTTCGGAATAAGGATTGTCGTTGGATGTCCGCGGCCGGGAGTGCGACCGTGTCACGCCGAGGTTCACGAGCAGTTCTGATACGGGCTGGGAGACCATGGCGCCGCCGCGGTCGGCGTGGATCGTGTGGGGTTCGGTCCGGTTACGGCTGATCGCCTCGCCGAGGAAGTCCTTCGCGACGACGGCGTCCTCGGCCGCCGCGACGAGCCAGCCCGTCACGTAGCGGGAGAAGATATCGAGGATGACATAGCATTTGTACCAGGTTCCTTTGACCGGTCCTTTCAGCGCGGTGATATCCCACGACCACACCTCGCTGGGGCCGTGGGCGACCAGCTCGGGGCGGACGCGGGGCGGATGGGTCGCCTGGCGGCGGCGTTCGGACACCTGGCCGGCGGCGCGGGCGATCCGGTACATCGTCGACATCGAGCACCAGTACCGGCCTTCGTCCAGCTCACGGGCCCAGACCTGGGGGATCGCGAGATCGGCGTAGGCCGAGCTGGCCAGCAGCGCAAGGACCCGGGCCCGCTCCGGTGCGCTCAACGTCGCGGGCGCCGCGGTGCGGGGCAGCCAGGGGCCGTGGCGCCGGCCCGCTCCGCCGGCATGCCGATAATGGGTGGCCCGCGAGATACCCGTCAGCACGCACGAGGCCCGGACCGCGATCCCCGCCGCTCGCAGTTCGGTGAACGCGCCGGTCAGAACCTGCTCGGTGGATCGTCGCGTTCCGCGCTCTCGGAGATCTCCTCCAAGAGCGCGCGCGCTTTTCCCATGATGTCCAACGCCATCCGCGTTCTCGCCAGCTCGGACGCCAGTTTCTCGTTCTGCCGGCGGAGTTTCTCCAGCTCCACCTGATCGGCGGACTTCTTCGGCCGGGCCGCCGCCGCGCCGTCGCCGCCAGCGCCGGTCAGCCCGCCGGCGTCCCGGGCCCGAGCCCACTCGATGATGTGCGACGAATACAAGCCCTCCCGGCGCAGGATCGCACCTTTCTCGCCGTTCGCCGCGTTCTCATACTCGGCGACGATCGCCAGCTTGTACTCCGCGCTGAACGACCGCCGCGACGGCCGCGGCGCCGGATCATCAGGGTCGGGCGACCGTGCCGGCCGGCCGGGCGAGGTGGACACGTACATCAGGGTCTCCCATCCCGCCCTCGATCAGGAACCCCACACTCACACGGGGTGTCTCACATCAGCCTGCCAAAGAGGGGGTCGCCCGCACCCTGGAGACCCGGTGGGAGGCCAGGCTGTCCGCCCTGGCCGAAGCCGAGGCTGCCCTGGCCGCTGTCCGGGACAGCGGGCCGGCGCTGCCGGACCGGGACGGCCTGCGTGCGCTGGCCGCCGACCTGCCCGCACTATGGCACGCACCCGAAACCCGGGACCGGGACCGCAAACGGCTGCTACGCACCCTCATCTCGGATGTCACCCTGCTGCCCGAGACCGACCGGGCCCGCGCCCGGCTCGGGGTGCGCTGGCACACCGGCGTCGGCGACGAGCTCGACCTGCGCAGGCCGGCCACCTCGCCGGAGGTGCGCAGGACCCCGGCCGCGGCCCGGGAGCTGATCGCCCGGCTCGGTCCGGACCATTCCGACGCCGAGATCGTCACCGCGCTCGCCGACGCCGGGCTGACCACCGGGACCGGTCGTCCCTACGATCTCGCGGCCGTCGCCTGGGTCCGCCACACCTACAACATCCCCGGCCGGTGCCCGTTCCGGGACGGGGAGATCTCCGTCGACCAGGCCGCGGCAATCCTCGGGATCACCGCCGACGCCGTCTACTACTGGCTCACCCACGACCGGCTGGCCGGCCGCAAGGACACCTCCGGACGCTGGTGCGTCCCCTGGAACGCCCACGTCGAGGCCGCCTGCCGCCGCCAGATCGACGCCTCCGGCCACCTCATCCCCCGCACCCCCGGCCCACGTGAGGTCCTCCCCGGCGACGTCACCGTCCAGGAAGCCGCCGCCCGCCTCGACGTGCCCGCAGACGTCGTTTACTACCGCATCCGCATCGGCCAGCTGACCGCGCGTCGCACCCCGAACGGGTGCCTGAGCCTCCCGTGGAACCCGGCGATCGAAGCCGCCTGCCGCACCCGGATCGAGCATCCCGGATCCGGCCCAACCGGCCTGGGTAGCCGGCCCCTCCCACACGCCGCCACCGCACGCGGGGAAATCAGCGTCCAGGAGGCCGCCGCCAGGCTCGGTATCCCCACCCCCCAGATCTACTACTGGATCCGCCGCGGCTACCTGACCGCCCACCGTGTCAACGGTGACCGGGTCGCCATCCCGTGGAACAACCAGGTGGAGACCGACTGCCTCCACCGCGCCACCCGCACCATGAAAATCAACTCCACAACCCAGACAACAACGGCAGGAGGAGCAGTATGAAGCCAACATGCCGACCTGGTCGGACAAGCTGCTGCAGGAGGTAGTGCGCCTGATCCTGGAGGCGTACTACGAGCCGCAGTTCTCCGACCGCTCCCACGGGTTCCGCCCGGGCCGCGGCTGTCATACCTCCTTGCAGGAGATCTATCACCAATGGCACGGGACGGTGTGGTTCATCGAAGGCGACGTCACCGACTGTTTCGGGTCTCTCGACCATTCGATCATGAGATCGATCCTGGCCGAGAAGATCCACGATGGTCGGTTCCTGCGCTTGATCGACGGACTGCTCCAGGCCGGATACCTGGAGGACTGGCGCTACCACGCGACGCTGAGCGGC
>NZ_MBLO01000137.1 GCF_001854805.1 Pseudofrankia coriaricola | reverse complement strand
TCACGAAGGACGAGACGACCATCGTCGAGGGCGCTGGCGACACCGACCAGATCTCGGGGCGGGTCTCGCAGATCCGTAACGAGATCGAGAAGTCGGACTCGGACTATGACCGTGAGAAGCTGCAGGAGCGGCTGGCGAAGCTCGCGGGTGGTGTCGCTGTCGTGAAGGTGGGCGCGGCGACCGAGGTCGAGCTGAAGGAGAAGAAGCACCGGATCGAGGACGCCGTCTCGAACGCGAAGGCGGCCGTCGAGGAGGGCATCGTCGCCGGCGGTGGCGTCGCCCTGCTCCAGGCCTCGATCAGTGCCTTCGACAAGTTGGACCTCAGCGGCGACGAGCTCACCGGCGCGAACATCGTCAAGCGGGCGATGGAAGCGCCGATCCGACAGATCGCGGCGAACTCCGGGTTCGAGGGTGGCGTCGTGGTCGACAAGGTGCGCAACCTGCCGATCGGCCACGGCCTCAACGCCGCGACCGGTGAATATGTCGACCTGGTCACCACCGGCATCATCGACCCGGTGAAGGTGACCCGCTCGGCGCTGCAGAACGCCGCGTCGATCGCCGGCCTTTTCCTCACTATCGAGGTTGTCATCGCCGACAAGTCGGACTCCGCGGCGGGTGCCGAAGGGGGCGGCATGGGAGATATGGGTTTCTGACCCCGCTCTGCCTTCCTGAACGTTCGCCAGGCGAGCTCTACGCTCGCGCGCCTGCCGGTGGCTTCTGCCGGCGCTGACCGGAAGGTGAGCAGGGTGCCCCTGCGCTACGGTTTCCTCGGTACGTATCCGCCGACCAGTGCGGGCTTGCCACGTTCACCGCGGCTCTGCGCGAACAGCTGACCGGCTCCGCGCCCGGGGCGTCCAGTGGGTGGTGCGCCTGCTGGACGTGCCCGCCGCGCCGGGTTCGCCGTGGGCCGCCCCGACCCACGCCACTGCCTGAGCCCGGCCGGAACCCGGCCCATGGCGGCCTCCGCGGGGCGGGGTCAGGGGAGAGGCGTGCCGTTCAGGGCTGGCTCATGCGTGTGAAAGCGTTGCCGATATCGCAGGGGTGACAGCCCGACCTGGCGTTTGAACGCCGTGCTGAACGCACTCTCGGACGTGTATCCCAGCTTCGAGGCGAGGGCGCCGACCCGGATCTCGCCGTCGCGTAGTGCCCGCTGCGCGAGCAGCATCCGCCAGCGACCGAGGTATGTCAGGGGCGGCACCCCCGCCGCGGTCCGGAAGCGTTCGGCGAACACGGTGCGTGACATCGCCGCGGCGCCGGCGAGCTCGGCCAATGTCCAGGGCTTTCCGGGATCGGCGTGCATGAGCCCGATCGCCGGGCGCAACCGCTCGTCGGTCAGCACTCGCAGCCAGCCCGGGGGCAGCTCCGCCTGGCTGACATAGGCGCGCACCATCTCCAGCACCAGGAGCTGGACGTGCTGCCGGATCGCGAAGTCGGCCCCGATCCGGCGCGTGCGCACCTCGTCGAACACCCGATGGACGGTGCCGCGCAGGTTGGTCGCCTCGGCGGCCGACCCCCGGACGTGCCCGACAGGCGGGAGCGCCTGCAGCAGCAACTGCTGACCGGCCGGGTTGAGGTCGACTCGACCCCCGACCAGGACATCATCGATGCCAAAGTCGACATCCGCAAGATCGGTGGCGGGATCGTTCTCCTCGGGCAGGACCTCGCGGCGCGGCGCGTCACCGGTGCCGCCTTCGAGCTCCAGCCACGATCGGTTGTTCAGCACGGCGACATCTCCTGGCTCGAGGACGATCGGCGAGTCGATGCCGTCCGTGGTCAGCCGCGCATGACCAGCCACCAACGCGAAGAACTTCAGCGGCGTCCCGAGCGCCCCGCGGGAGACCCACGGGCCACGCGCGGCGAACCCGCCGGACAGCACACCACGGACCTCGACGAGATCGAACACCTCAGACAGCCAGTCCTCCGCCACCGCCGTACTATCGCAAAGAAAACAAGGACTGACGAGTATTCAGAATCCGCTCGGTGCGGCGCAGGGTGGACCCATGACGCCAAGCACCACACACAATCAGCACCCCATCGGATCCGGGTTCACCCCCGCGTCGACGGTCGACGACGTCATCGAGGGCATCGACCTCACCGGCAGGAACGTCATCATCACCGGCGGCCACTCCGGGCTCGGGCTGGTCGCCACCCGCGCTCTGGCGAACGCCGGGGCCTCGGTCACCACCGGCTCCCGCGACACCGACCGCGCGACGAAAGCCATCGCCGGGATCGAGAACGTCGAGGTCGGCCAGTTGGACCTGCTCGACCCGGCGTCGATCGATGCCTTCGTCGCCGGCTACCTCGACTCCGGCCGGCCGCTGCACATCCTGATCAACAACGCGGGCTTCCCTGGCGGCGGGATCGTGCACGACGCGCGCGGCTACGAGGCACAGTTCGCGGCCAACCACCTCGGCCACTTCCAGCTGACCCTGGGCCTGTACCCCGCACTCCGTGCGGCCGGAGGCGCCCGCGTCGTCACCACCACCTCGGGCGCCCAGCGGATGTCCGACATCCTGTGGGACGACATCCACTTCACCACCGGCCGGTACGCCCCCAGCCTCGCCTATCCCCAGTCGAAGACCGCCAACGTGCTGTTCACCGTCGAGCTGGACCGCCGCTGGGCCGCAGATGGAATCCGCGCCTACGCCCCGCACCCGGGCATCGTGCCGGCCACGGACTTCAACAGGTCGGTGGGCGCGGAGGCGCAACGCGCAATGGGTCTCATCGACGAAGCCGGTGAGCCGATCATCGACCCCGACCGCGGAAAGAAGACGCCGGAGCAAGGCGCCGCGACCATCGTGTTCGCGGCCACCAGCCCCCTGCTTGCCGACATCGGCGGCATCTACCTCAACAACAGCGACATCTCGCCACTTGACGACGACCCCAAGCCCGTCGATCTCACCGCGCCCGGCGCCGACGGGATCCCGGTCGACGTCGTACCCCACTCCATCGACCCCCAGTCCGCCCAGCGCCTGTGGGAGCTGAGCGAGCGCCTGATCGACGGTCCTTCGGCCTAACCCGCCGCAGCAGGCGGCACCGGCACCGGCACCGGCCCCGGCACCGGCACCGGCACCGGCACACCAGGATCACATTGGCGACTCGTGAAGAACCCGCTGGCGGGTCGCGACCCGCAACTCCCTGATCGTGCGCAGTCGTCGAAGGCGGGTTCCTTGGCGAGCTCGACACTCGCCGCCGCGGTCTGATCACCAGGGCCTCTCAGGTATTTGCACGCCCAGGCTCTCCGAACGTAACAGCCCCACCGGAGCCAGCCCGGTCGGTATTCGTGTGAGAGCGCAGGGCGCGGCGGGCCAGCGGGCCGAGCCTGTCGAGAAGGTCGAGGAGGACGGCGAGGCTGTCGAGGGCGCTGGTCGCGGCGTGTGCCCCATCGGGGTCGACGCCGTCGTACAGCTCTAGTCCGATGAACGCCGCGGACACGGCGCGAGCCAAGCCGGCGAGGTCGGTGACGTCCGCGAGCGGCGAGTCAGCGAACAGCCGGCGCAGGACAAGTTCGACCTCGGCCGTCCACAGCTGGAGCGCGGCGCGGACGGGCTCGGCAAGCCGAGAGTCGACCTGTGCGCCAGCGAGCAGCTGCGCGAGAACGGCCACATCGCCACGCTGGCGTTCCGTCTCGTGCAGCTCCTGGCCGAGGCGCAGCAGTTCCTTGGCTGAGCCGACGGCCGCGAACCGATCGCGGTAGTGCGCGATGCGCTCGGCGGTCGCGCTCTGACAGGCGGCGGACAGTAAGCCGTCAACGGTGCCGAAGTGATAGAAGACCAGCGCCTGGTTGACGCCCGCCGCGGCGGCGACAGTCCGCGCCGACACTCCAGCGATCCCGTGTGTTCGGATCGCCTGCAGTGCGCCCTCGATCAGTCGCTGCCTCGTAGTGGGCGCCGGGCTCCGGCTGGCAAGGTCGTCCATAGGTCCGTTCTTCCAGCAGCGGCCTTGGGCCGCTCGTGTGGGCGGCGACGCGGTACCAACCTACCGGCTCACGGATCAGTAGCAATCGAAGTCCGCCGCCCGGCTGATGGCCACGACATCTGATCTCGGCACTCCATCCGCCAGCAGAACCACCCGTCCCGGCTTCCGCGCGAGCCGATAGAGTTGAGCATACGCTCAAGAGTCGCCGCCTATGCGCGATGTCCGAGCGACCTGGATTCCACTCCCGCCGATGCTCTCCCAGGACCGCTCAGAAGTTCTGCCAGGTGAAGGGAAAACTCAAGACTTTCAGACGGCTTTCAGACGGCTGGATAGGCGCAGTCCGCTTGCTCCTATGTCAAGCGGCCGCTGTGAGCCGGGGGAGTCGTCCTGGGGAGCATCGCCGAGAAGCGCCCTGTAGACCACGTCGGAGAGTTGGCGTTTGAGGACGCGGATCGATTCGGGGGCGGTGTCGACGCTGGCGAGCCGGTCGGTGACCGGTCACGAGGTGCTTGGGGCGCCAGAGGCAGCGGGTGGGTGACTGCCAGGTCGGATCCAGCTTGTGCAGGTAGCTTGCCGTCGGCCGGCGGGGCGCCAGTGGGCCGGCTTCGGTGTGGGCCCCGTTTGGCGTCCGCGACCGCGAGCGTCTGCTCACTGCCGGCAATCCGCGGGATGGGGCGCGTGCGGCCCTCGCTACTGCCTCTACCACCGACCGGTGGCGCGGCGCAGCCGCCTTCGCATCCGGCCGGGACGGCACCGAGGGGCATGGCCGGCCGACGAGTTTGAGCGACCGGTTAAGTTCTGCTACTCTTCGTTGAGCGGATGCTCAACGAAGAAGAGGTGGCGCTTTGTCGCGCATCGAGACAAACGCTCGGACCCAGCCGCCTACGGTTCGTCGATACAGCGAGGAAAGACCGTCCCCCGGCAAGCCGAGACACAGACGCTGGCGCACGCTGGCAGCTGTTTCGTTGAGCATGTCGCTGACGGCTGCCTGCGCTGGCGCGTGCACTGGCGGCAGTGCTGGTAATCCCATCAAGCTCGGCGTCATGACCAGCATCGAAACCAATGCGGTCTCGCAGCCCTGGATCGTCCAGGCGGCCAGGATTGCCGCGGCGAAAGTGAACTCCGAGGGCGGGATCATGGGCCGGCCGATCGAGATCGTCGCGTGCGACGACCACGGTACCCCGCAGGGCGCTGCCGCGTGCTCTCAGCAGCTGTTCAACGGGGACGACGTCCTTATGACGGTCGGCAACGACGGTGCGCAGGAAGAAGCTCTCATTCCCGCTCTGGAAGCCCATAACACGATTTCCTGGGCGAGCGCCGCAGCGAGCATTTCTTCTCTCGGCAGCGACAACGTCTACACTCTCATACCGTATTTTTGGTCCCGCTCGATCCTCATCGACATGCTCCCGGAGACCACCAGGCACGTTGCCTACGTGTCGCGGTCAGACGAGATCCACGTCCGAGGGTCAGTCGAATACACCCCCATCGAACTCGCCCCGACGTCGACTGACTTCGATCGTGCCTGTGTCGACATCAGGCAGACGGGTGCCGACACCGTCTTCGCTGACGTATACCCGGACCAGGCCGCGGGTTTGCTCCAGGCGTGCGACCGAGCCGGGACCGGGAAGCTGCTGTGGGCTATGACCAGCAGCACACTGACTCCACTACTCATAGAGACGCTGACGGAGCTGGACCAGCCGAACATCGTCGCGCTCGCCTTCGGGCAACCCGCACTCGACGGCTTCGCCGCCGACGTCGCGGAGTTCGGTCCGACGATCGGCGGCATCACCAACACCGTCGCGGACACGGCCGTCAACGCCTGGCTCGGGGTCACGCTGCTCGCGGACATCATCCCTCGAGTCGGGTCAGTGGACGCCGCGAAAATCAGGGCGTGGCTCGACCGGCAGAAGGCGTTCGACACCGGCGGTGCGACGGCACCGATCGACTTCACCGCCGCGCCGATCGTGGAGAGCCTGCCTCGCATCACGAATCGTTCCGCCACCCAGGGCGAAATCCGGAACGGCGCGGTAGTCGTTACGAACCCGACGCCGTTCACGTACGGACCGCCGTCATAGCAGACCTGAACGCTCTGCTCCGAGCGCGTCCCAGTGTGCTATGTCGAGATCGTCCACGCCGCCAGCATTCCCGCTGTGCTCAGCGGTGAACACGGATGGTGACAGGCTGGGGACAGCGACGCCCCTGTAACGGGGCGTTGGGCCTACGGTTGGCCGGCCGTCGGGGCAAGACGGACGACATTCTCGGCAGGCATGGCGTCGTGCAAGGATTGCGTTTCCGCGACGTTGGACCCGTCCACACCCTGCGGGCGCCGTCGACTCAAGGACGCCAGCGCGGCCAACGCCCGATGGTCGCTCCCGGTTCTGGCGCCCCGCCCTCCTCGCTCCTCACTCCGCCGCCATGCATGAGGACGACCGCGCGGTCGGTCGCGGCAGGGCGCTACGAACGTGGCCGTGGCGGTGGCCAGCGCTCGGCGAGCAGGTCGGCGCGGCCAGCGTGTACGACGTGCTCGCCGCCGCCCGGACGCTGCCCGCGGGTGTCCGTCCCACTCGTACCGGTCACGGCCGGTCTGCTGGCCTTTCCGCTCTTGGCGCCAGCCATCGTCGACATCGCCCGTCCATGCACCTGGCCTCGGCGGGCGCGGGGCCTGTCGCGTGGCTGGTCGGGCACTCGTCGATCGACGCCTCGGTCACGTAGCGGAAGGTTCGGATGTGTGCGGACAGGCGCGGTCAGCGACTCTGGAACAGAAGGGAGTGACGTGTCGCGCTACATGGGGCCCCGCTACCTGTCTGGGGCTGTCGAAGGAGGGCGCCCGGCCGCCTCGATGCGTGCGCCGGCCGGGACCGAGCCAGCGCACGGGTCGGTGGCGCGCTCGGATGGAACGGTCAGCGAGCGGACGTTCTGGTGGCTGGCTGGCGGTACCGCGCTGCTGTATGTGGGAGCGCTCGTACCGCTGATCTTCCTTTCTGGACGGCCGCGGGTGGTGTTCCAGGGTGCTGCCTTTGTCGCCTGCAGCGTGTTCGCGGTGGTCGTGGCTGGTGTCGCCATCGTGCGCAGCCATGGCGTCGAGCGCCGCTGGCGGCTGCTGCTGAGCAGTGCTCTGCTCTCGGCGGTGGGTGGGTCGATCGACTGGATCATCACCTGGCTGGTCGTGGACCACTCCTCGGTCACGCTGGACGCCGCCGACCTGGCATACCTTGTGCCTCCGCTGCTGGCCTTGTTCGGCCTGTTGAGCATTCCGATCCGGCCGGATGAGAGGCCGGCCGGGCAGCGCGCACCTCCGCTCGAGGACGAGGACGGGCCACATGCCGCGGTGGTGGTGGTCGCGCTGGACAGCCTGATGATCGTGGTATCGATGTTCCTGATCGCCTGGGTCACGGTGCTGGAAGACATCACGGCCAGCGGGTTGAGCGGATGGCCGTTCGCGCTGGCTGTCGCCATACCGCTGAGCGGGACGTTGCTGATCGTGGTCGCCGTCCTGCTGCTGACGTTCCGAAGGCCCCGCAACGGCCGGGCGCTCTGGCTGGTGACCGCCAGCCTGGTTCTCTTCGCCGTGTCGGAGACGGCGTTGATCTACCTGGCCGCGCGCGGGCCGTTCGCGGTCGACGACACGGCGCTGTACTGGATCGGCACCGTCCTCGCCCCGCCGCTGCTCGCGCTGGCGATGGTGGTCCCACTGGGACCGGCCACGAGGCGACAGGCACGGCCAGACCACGACCGCGGCCACGCGGAGCTGTCCCTGTGGGCCCATGCCTACCTGCCGTACCTGCCGCTGGGCGTCGCGTCCCTGCTCGTCGTCGTGCCCGCCGCACGGGGGGAGGCCCTACAGGGCCTTACTCTGCAGCTCTCGATCGCCCTCGCCACGCTCGTCGCGATCCG
>NZ_MBLO01000136.1 GCF_001854805.1 Pseudofrankia coriaricola | reverse complement strand
ATCAGGCAGGCGCTCGGGCAGCCGTTACAAGATCGCCGTGATTGCCGCGACTGTTTCGTCGGCCCAGGTGTGGTCGAGTGGACCGACGTCAAAGATCAGCCGGTACCACAGAGAGCCGTAGACGAAGTCGAGTAGCGGCGTCGTGTGCTCATCGGGGAGCTCGCCCCGGGCTACGGCCCGGTCCAGGAGAGTTCCCAGGGCGGCCCGTCTGGTGACGAGGAACCGGTCCCGGACGTCATGGGCCACGGCCTGGTCCGTGGCTGCCGCCGCCGCGACGGCACGCAGGAGACGCACGGTGGTGTGGTCGGCGGACTCGACGGTGGACCGCAGGAAGGCCCGCAAGTCGCTTGGCAGGGTGCCGTTGTCGGGGAGCGGGATGGTCTCCTGCCCGCGTTCGGCCATCGCGTCGAGGATCACCTCGGTCTTGGATCGCCACCAGCGGTACAGCGTCTCCTTGCTGACGCCGGCCCGCTTCGCGATGGCCTCCATGGAGAGCCCGGCCGGTCCCACCTCGCCCGCCAGCGCCAGGGTCGCCTCCAGGACCGCCATCCGCGCTCGCTCGCTTCGCGGCCGCCCTGGCTGGCGGACGGGTTGTTCGCTCACCTCCGCATCGTAACCGAACGGTCCGTTCGGTATCTGGTGTAGCGTTTGCGAACGGGTCGTTCGGAAACGGAGGTTCGCGATGTCCGCGAGCAGCACCATGCAAGATCGTCACGTCGCCRTCCTCGGCGGCAGCGCCGGGATCGGTTTCGCCACGGCGCGGCTGCTCGCTGGCCGGGGCGTGCAGGTCACCCTCGGCGGGCGCAACCGCGACCGACTCGAGGCCGCGGTCAAGGAACTGGGCGGTACGGMCAGGGGACTTGAGGTGGATGCCGAGGACGTCGGCGCGTTGCGGCGGTTCTTCAGCGAGGCGGGACCGATCAGCGACCTGGTCGTCACAGTCACCCGGCGTGGCGGGGCCGGTCCGGCGGCGGAGCTCGCCGACACCGACCTCGCCGGGGCGTTTCTGGGGAAGCCGGTCGCCCATCTGCGGGCCGTGGCGCTGGCGCTACCGACACTCGCCGAGGACGGCTCGATCACGTTGGTGACCGCGGGTTCGGCGCAGGCCGCGTTGCCGGGGACCGCGGGCTTGGCCGCGGTCAACGGCGCTCTGGAGGCCGCGGTGCGACCACTCGCTGTCGAGCTGGCCCCACGGCGAGTCAACGCCGTGTCCCCCGGCGTCATCGAGACCGGCTGGTGGGACGAAATGCCAGAAGACGCCCGACGGGCCGCGTTCGACCAGTTCGCACGTCGGACTCCGGTCCGGCGCAATGGCCGACCCGATGACGTCGCCGCGGCGATTGTCGCGGTCCTGGAGAACAGCTTCATCACCGGCGTGGTCCTGCCCTGCGACGGCGGGCTGCGGCTTACCTGACCGGCTCGGACGCCCGCCCGGGACGATCAGCGGGCCGACGTCTGGAGTCCCGTGCCGGATCGGCCTAGCCGATCCGGCAGGTCCGGGAGGCATAGTCCACAGGCGTACCGGCCCGCGGCCGACCTACGCGCTTTCGCCGCGGCCTGCGCCGGCTGCCCCTCGCCCTGCTCGCTCCGGCCGACGCGACGTTCCGCTACTTGCGCGCGCCGTCGCCCTCGGACCCGCCACGAACGACGTGCGCGGGCGGCGCGTCCGTGGTGCACGTCAGCGGTACTCCCGTGGGCACCAGGCGCTCGACGGATCCCGGATTCCCGTTCGTGGCGGCCAGTTGGGCCTCGTTCAGGTAGCCGATGAACAGCTGAGTCCCGGCCGGCATCGCCGAGGGGGTGAAGACGAAGGTGACCCTCCCATCGTCTCCCCGCTCGCCCTTCATGACGTCCCTGACCCCGGGCCCTGAGCCGCTCGGGTCGAGCGTTCCGTCGTCCTGCGGGCCCTTGCAGAACTCGCCCTCCTTGATGAGCACCGGGAATCCGGCCTGGCGCAGCGCGGCCTCCAGGCCCGCGTGGTCCTTGATGTACATCTCCTTGTCCCACGTCACATGAACCGTGCCGTCGCTCACGGTGTCCACGGTGTATGCCACCGTACGGATGTGCACGGCGCCCGCCCCGGTGCTGTCGCCCGCCGTCGGCGGCGCGGTCGACGGGCTGCCGTACATCGGGACGCCGAGCGCAAGCCCCGCGGCTGCCGCGACGCCCGCCGTCATGCCCACGATGCGGCGCCGGCGCCGGCGCACCCGGCCCGCGGCCTCGATCTGCTCGACCGGTGTGTCCATGGTGATGTCGTCCAGCGAATCCTTCAGCACGTCCAGTACGTCCATGTCGTGGTCGCTCATTGCCCAACCTCCGGGTTGTCTGCGGTAACGAGGTGGCCGCGCAGTGTCGCAACGGCCCGCGACAGATGGGCGGCGACGGTTCCCGGGGCGATCCCGAGCACCTTGGCCGTGGTGCCGGTGTCGAGGTCGAGGAAGACCCGGTACGCGATCACTTCCCGCTGCCGCCGCGGCAGTTGACGCAGCACGGCCAGCAGCTGGGGGTCCAGACCGGGGTCACTGACCGTGCTAGCCGCGACGTCGGGAACACCGTCCAGCGCTACTTCCCGTCGCCGCCGACGCCACCACGAGACCCGGGTGTTGAGCGCCGTACGCACGATCCATGCGCGCGGCGCCGGATGGCGGCTGACTTTCGGCCACGCCATCCAGGCCCGAGTGAACGCCTCGGCGACCAGGTCCTCGGCCAGCTGCCGATCAGCCACGCTCGCCAAGACTGCCCGCAGGCATGCGTCCTGGCTGGCTTGGTAGAACTCCCTGAACTCCAGCTGCTTCACACCCCCTATACGCCGCAGCGCCTCGATCCGCTTACCTGAGACTCGGACTGGGACTCCGTGACGCGGGCTTCCTTCGCGGGACAACGACCGCCTCGCCGCACTGCGCCAGCAGACCGATGCCTGGCACCACGGCATGCGCGGCCGACCCACCTGGTGGCGCAGCGGCGACGGACGTGGTGTACGGGATGTGATCGACCAGTGACTTGCTGGAGTGGCGGTCCGTGAACTGGGACGGCCACCGCGTGATCCTCTTCGAGAACCGACCAAAGAACTCGAAGACGGAGGAACACTGCGATGGCCGTGCGACCGACTGTGCCCGACGCGGAACTCGTCGGCAAGGAACTGATGATGGCGAGTCCGGATCTGCTGGGCGCGCTGGTGAAAAGGTTCGCGGATTCCCTGATGTCCGCGGAGGCGGACGCGCTGTGCGGAGCGGAATACGGTGAGATCTCGCCCGATCGGGTGAATCGTCGCAACGGTTACCGGAGCCGGGAGTGGGACACCCGGGCTCCCCGACCTGCGTCGGGTCGAGTTCGAGCTACCTGTGGGCCTGCCCCGTCGGCATCGACTGGTTCGTCATGCTCGCCGACACCGTTGACACCGACACCGTGGGGAAGGTCTTCCGTGCCGTCTACGCCCAGCCCCTCACCCCGCACCAGCTCACCCGGCTCTGGCCGGCTGGCCCCCGTATCGGCGGACCCGGCGCCCCCGCGACTCCTGAACGGCCGGCCATACGGATGAGGAGCTAATTCTCCACGAGGGCCTCGTTGGAGTACGTCCTGTCGAACAGGACATCGTTGGTGTGAATCGTGTCGTAGTATTCGCGCACGGACTGAATCGTGCTGCCGCGCACTTCGACGACAAAGCAGATCCGGTTGTCGTACGTCTTTCCGGCCGGCGACACCCCGCGCACCTCGGCTTCGACGACGACCCGATCTCCTTCCGCTGTTCCACTGGTGATGGTCATTTCTATCCCAGCCGGCATGACCGTTCCTACCAAGCCGAGCAGATCGACGAGCTTCTGCTTGGTGTATGTGCCCGCCAGCGGGATGTGCTCCGGCTTTCCGGACACCAACCACGTAGCCTTCTCGTCCATCAGGTCCATGGCGGCTTTGATGCGCCCCACCGACAGGTTCTCGAAGAAACTGAACACCATGTTCTTGTTTGCCGTCGTACTCAACCGCACTCCTTGTTGATCTTCGGCACGATTTGCCGCTAGCTCGATGACAAGCGGCCATGCTAACCCGCGGTCGGCGACGGCCCAGAGCTTCGCCGACCGGCAGCCGAGCTGACAGGCCCCGCCCGGAGTTCCGTGGCAGCCAGCGTGGCAGCCAAGCCGGTGGACGACGGCGGACGATCGGGGGACGCCGGCCAAACCGGGATCATCGGGCTCTGGTGTGGGCCTCGTCCAGACCGGCCAACGAGCCCGGCGGCGGGCACCAGGCCCTGATAGCGTGCACGGCGGCATCGTTTGCGGGGTGCCCCGGGTGACCGGGGAGAATCGGGAAGCCGGTGGAAGTCCGGCACGGGCCCGCCGCGGTAACCGGGGAGTCCCCGTCCACGCGCTCAGCGCGGCCACTGGACCTAACAGTCCGGGAAGGCGGACGGTCGGCGTCGATCCGGGAGTCCGAAGACCGGCCCCGCGCGGGTGCCGCCCTGGGGCGGCCGGACAGCGGGAGCCTGCCATGCCTACGCATCTGTACGACGTGATCCACCAGCGCCGCGACGTGCGCGGCCAGTTCACTGGCGCGCCGATCCCCAGCGAGATCCTCGAGCGGGTGCTCGAGGCCGCACACGCCGCGCCGAGTGTCGGACTCAGCCAGCCCTGGGACTTCATCCTCGTCACCGACCGGCGCACACGGCGGGCCTTTCACGCCCACGTTCGGTGCGAGCGGGAGGTCTTCGCCGCGTCGCTTGCCGAACAACGGGCCGCCCGCTTCAGCCGGATAAAGATCGACGGGGTGATGGAGTCGTCCCTGTCGCTGGTCGTGACCTACGACCAGCGACGCGGGGCGCCGGCGGTCCTGGGCCGACACGCCATCGCCGACGCAGGTCTTTACTCCGTCTGCCTGGCGATCCAGAACCTGTGGCTCGCGGCCACGGCCGAGGGTCTCGGCGTGGGATGGGTCTCCTTCTACCGGGAAGCGTTCGTCCGCGACCTGCTCGCCATCCCCGCGGACATCCGACCCGTCGCGTGGCTGTGCCTCGGACCGGTAACCCACCACGAATCCATCCCCGACCTCGAGCGCCACGGCTGGGCGAACCGGCGCCCGCTTCGCCAGGCGGTCCACCAGGAACGCTGGCATCCGACCGCCGACGACAACGACTGCGACTCGTCGAGAGCGCCGTCGACGTAGAAGTGGAAGAAGGCGTTGACGTACTTCAGCGGCACGCTCGCCTCCATCTCGGCGCGCGTCTCCTCGTCGGTCAACTCACTGTTGAGCCGAACAGCTTTCCGATGCTGTAGGTGGCTGCCGCTGCGGCCAGGATGATAGCCAGCTGGCGCAGCGCCCCACGCCTCATCGAGTGATCGCTGGAGCGGGCGATGCCGGCCCCGACGAGGATGCTGGCGATGGCGGTCAGGGCGATGGACACGGATACGGCGGGGACGCCGCGCAGGAACCACCAGGGCGCGAGCGGTATGAGGGCTCCCCCGGCGAAGTAGGCGAGCGATGTGGTCGCGGCGGTCAGTGGCGAGCCGAGCCCGGCGGGACTGATGCCAAACACGATCTGAGCGGTGAAGGCAAGAAACCGCTCCTCGTCCAGCGCGAGCTCTGCTGGCGCGGATTGCGCGGTTGCCCGGGCGAATCCCGCGGCCTCTAGGCGTGATGAGAGCTCGTCGAGCATCAATCGTGGGTTACGCGTGACCAGTCGCCGGATCTTGACAAGCAGGCCACCGTAGAGTTCGGCCTGACTGCGTACGGAGACCCATTCACCCGCAGCCATCGACAGCGCGCCGGCGAGCAGGCTGGCGAACCCGGCCAGACGGACGGTGCCGGGCGACGCGTGCGCGCCGGCCATGCCCAGAATGAGGCAGATGTTGGTGACGAGGCCGTCGTTAATGCCCAGCACCGCGGCTCGCGCGCCGCCACGCGCGACCCGGGCTACCTGGTCAGCAAGATCGGCTGCATCGAATGCCGGATCGGTGGGCCGACTCGCGGCGGTCGTGCGCAGCGGCCACGCCGGTCGGTGTGCTCGATACGCTCGGTGGCCGGCGGGCAGGAACGGAACGACCCCCGCGGGCACGTCCTCACTCATGCCCGGCCCAGCTCGGCGAGAGTGGACAGTACAGAGACGGCATGCTCCTGGACACCGGCGACGACATATGTCTTGCGGACGACGCCATCGGGATCGACCAGGTATGACACTCGAAGCGGAAAGGCGGCGTACTGGTCGTCTGGGTCCCGCTCGACCGCGAACAGGCGCCCCACGCTGTGGTCCACATCCGAAAGCAGCGGGAACTCGAAGCCCTGTTCCTCGGCCCAAGCCTTGTTCTCTTCAGGTGTGTCGAACGACAGGCCCACAATGAGACAGCCGGCTGCCTGAAACTGCTCGGCCTGGTCTCGTAGTTCCTGACCTTCGATGGTGCAGCCGGGCGACCCGGCCTTGGGATACCACCACAACAACGCCCAGTGCCCCGCAAGCGCAGTCGAGGCGACCAACCTCCCGTCCTGGTCCGGGAGGGCGAAGACAGGAACGCGGGCGCCTGGGTCGAGCATGTGGGCGATGCTATGTCGCCGACGGCCAGCTATCCGCGGCCGGGCGACCCCGCGACGCACTATCGCCACCTGGTGGCGCGGGACGGCGATCTCGACCTCTATCTCGTGGGGCCGACCACCCACACCGGCCATTGCGAGCAGCCTGCGCACCAGGAACACGACCGTGACACCACGGCCCGTCATGATCCCCGACCTCACCGCGTCGCACGCCTGGTGACCTGTGACCCTGGCCTCACACCGGCATGTGGTCCAGACGCCGCTGGCCGACCGGCTGGCGCGGCGACGACTGGCCGCGCTCACGCCCGGATATGTGCGGGCGGCGATCCGGCGCTGGCAGCAGGAGGGCCTGTCGGTGCCGACGGTGTCCGGCCGCTGGCTTGCCCTGCGTTCGGCGGTGTCCTGGGCAGTCGACGAAGAGCTTCTGCCTAGCAACCCACTTGCCGGCGTGAAGGGCCCACGGCGGCCGGTACCGCGACGCCACCACACCCTCGCCGAGGTCTGCCAGCTTCTGCGCACCGCCGAGGCCCAGGTCGCCGCCGCCGAACACGTGGTACGCGCCCGCCTGGACCGCGCCGGGCCTGCGCGGGCGCTGTTCACCGCCGAGCAAAATTTGCTGTTGGTGCGGCTTGCGGCCGATTCCGGTGCCCGCCGGGGTGAACTGGCCTGCCTGCGCCGCTGCGACCTGGACGGTCGGGTTCTGACCATCGAGCGGGCGCTGTGCGGCGGGCCTCACCGCACTGGTCAGCACCGATGCGGCGCACGGACCAGCTATGCTGACTGCATCAGCTCGTCGAGCTCCTGCCGCGAGTTGTCCGCGCGTCGTAGCACCCGCTGCTCAGCATCGGGCCTCGGCTCCGCGCGTAACCGGTCGAGATCCTCGGATCCGGTTGTCGGCGGGACATCCACACAGATAGCGATTTTTTCTTGTCTTCGTTCACCGATCTTGGCGTGCCTGCGCGCCTGACCGACGTTCTCACCCGTCTCGCCATCGAGATCCCCACCCCCATCCAGCGGGCGACGCTGCCGGACGCGCTCGCTGGACGTGACGTCCTCGGCCGCGGCCGCACGGGGTCCGGCAAGACGCTCGCGTTCCTCCTGCCCGTGGTCGCGCGGCTGTCCGGCGGGCCCCGGGCCCGAGCAGGGGCTCCGCGCGCGCTGATTCTGGCGCCCACCCGCGAGCTCGCCGCGCAGATCGACACGGCTCTGCGGCCGCTCGCCGCCGCGGCCGGCCTCACCTCGTGCACCGTGTTCGGCGGCGTCGGTCAGAACCCGCAGGTGGCCGCGATCCGGCGGGGCGTCGACATCGTCGTGGCCTGCCCCGGCCGGCTCGAGGATCTCCTCGCGCAGGGGCACTGCTCGCTGGCCCAGGTAAAGGTCACCGTGCTGGACGAGGCCGACCACATGGCCGACCTGGGGTTCCTTCCCGCCGTACGCCGGCTGATCGGCCAGACCCCGGCCGGCGGGCAGCGAATGCTGTTCTCGGCCACCCTGGACAAGGCCATCGACACCCTGGTGCGCCAGTACCTCAGCAAACCCGCGGTACACGAGGCCGACTCCGCCCAGTCCCCGGTGGGCACCATGGCGCACCATCTGCTGCACGTCGAGCGGGACAGCCGGCTCCCCGTGCTCGTCGACCTGTCCAGCGCACCAGGCCGCACGGTCGTGTTCACCCGCACGAAGCACGGCGCCAAGGCTCTGGCCCGCCACCTCAACCGCGCCGGCGTGCCCACGGTCGAGCTGCACGGCAACCTGAGCCAGAACGCCCGTACCCGCAACCTCGACGACTTCCAGACAGGCCGGGCCTCGGCGCTGGTCGCCACGGACATCGCCGCCCGCGGCATCCATGTCGACAACGTGGCCCTCGTGATCCACGCCGACCCGCCGGCCGACCACAAGGCATACCTGCACCGTTCCGGGCGCACCGCGCGCGCCGGCAACAGCGGCACCGTCATCACCCTGGCGACCACGGAGCAGATCCGTGAGGTCACGCAGCTGGCCCGCGCCGCCGGCATCAGGCCGACGACCACACGGGTCGCATCCGCCGATCACCCGATACTCTCCACGCTCGCCCCCGGCGCTCGGTCGCTCACCAGCCCCGCGATCGCGATCCAGGCGGAGACCAGAACCAGTCCAGCCCAACGCATGCCGGTTGGCGGAGACCGCGGCACCGAGCCGACACCTCGAACAGGCAGACGGCGTGGACGCCGCCCCGCCGGCAACCACGGCCACCGCGCCGGGCGGGCCACGGCGTCTCGACCGCCGATGGCCACGGCTCGTACCAACTCACCCGATCACGAGGCCGCCCCGTCGACCGCCGAGCGACCCAGGTCGCGACCGACCCACAGCGCCGCGACGTTCAGCGCACGCCGCGCCCGCTGACCAGACTCGGTCACACCCATACGACACGTGCGTGTGACCGAGTCGCACGGCATTCCCGCGCGCAGCCGATCATGGTGCGGCTGCGCGCCCCCGGGTCGCTCGACCCGACCGGCGGAGCCAGCGTTCGGCGAAGGCGTTTGCGCGCGGCGCCTGGACCGGTGTCCTGAGGCGGCAGTCGCCCCCTGGTGCTCCGGAGCCGCCTTGGTCTCCCGCCGTCCCGTGGCAACGCGCGCCGCGCTCGGTTCAGCGCCCCACCCGGCCGAGCGTCGTCAGTGCGGAAGTCGATCGTTGGGATGCCGGCTATCGGCTGGGGATCGATCGCCGTAGCCCGAACGACGGGAGCACGCTGTTGTCGAAGCGGGTCAGGGCGCAGATCCGATCGCCGGTGAGGGTGAGGAGGTAGAGGCCGGTCCCGTGGCTGATGCCGTTGGGAGAGCGCAGGTAGGCTCCGAACGCCGGCTGACCGTTGGCTCGCGTCGGGACGAGGTCGAACCGGCGACCCGCGCTGAAAATACTGGCGCAGAAGCGGGCCACGACGTCTCGGCCCTCGTACTCGAAGGGCATCGGCGGCATCGACATGAACACGTCGTCGGTCAGAAGGTCCACCAGCGCGTCGAGATCGGCGGATTCCCACGCCTGCGCGAATTTCGCCACGATCGCGTTCTCGGCGGGGGAGTCGGAGGCGGGCGGTGGTTCGCGGTCGTCGTTAGCCATCCGTCGCTGCTCCAGGCCGGCGCGAGCGCGCTTGAGCGCGCTCTTGACCGATTCGACGCTCGAGTCGAGCATCTCGGCCACCTCGTTCGCGTGGAATCCGAGGACGTCGCGCAGGATGAGCACGGCGAGCTGACGGGGCGGCAGGACCTGAAGGGCGGTCACGAAGGCGAAAGAGATGGCTTCGTTCTGCTCGTAGCAGGCCTCCGGGCCCAGCGGCGCGTCGACCGCGCTCTCGAACAGGGCGTCGGGCATTGGCTCGAGCCATACGACTTCGCCGAGCCGGGTCGGCTCGGGCGGTCCGACATTGGGCACGTCCCACTCCTTGGCCAGGCGTCGGCTGGCCGACCTGCGCGCGTTGAGGCACCGGTTCGTCGCGATCCGGTAGAGCCAGGTTCGCGGCGAGGCGCGTCCTTCGAACCCGGCGAAGCCTTGCCAGGCGGCCAGCAGCGCGTCCTGCAGGACGTCCTCGGCGTCCTGGAACGACCCGAGCATCCGGTAGCAGTGCACCAGCAGCTCCCGGCGGTACGGCTCGGTCAGCTGCCGGAACGCGTCGCCGTCCCCGGCCCGCGCTCTGGAGATCAAGTCGGCGGCCACATCCAACACCCTCGGATCACTTCCCTTCGCGTCTCGTCGCTCGTCTGTATGGACACCGGCCCGGGGGCAAAGGGGGCGGCCCGCCGACGCCCCCTTTTCGACGTCGCGGTGTCTACATCGGTGGCAGGTGACAACACAACCCGACACCGGAGAGACGCGATGGGAAAGATCATTATCAGCACGAACGCCTCACTGGACGGAGTCGTCCAGGACCCGGACGGCCAGGAGGGCTTCCGGCTGGGCGGCTGGTTCAACCAGTTCGGGGGCAAGGACCTCGATGCGTGGTTCACGATCTCGTTCGAGGAGGCGCTGGGCGCCGAGGCCCTTCTGCTCGGTCGGCGCAGTGACGAGTGGTTCGCCGCGCGGTGGCTGTCGCGCAGCGGCGACTTCGCCGACCGGCTGAACGGCCTGCCCAAGTACGTCGTGTCCTCGACCGTCGACGAGCCCAGGTGGAGCAACGCGACCGTCCTCGGGGGCGACGTGGTGGACCAGGTCTCGAAGCTGAAGGATGCGCTGGACGGGGAGATCCTCGTCTACGCCAGCTATCAGCTCGGGCGCACGCTGATCGAGCACGACCTGGTCGACGAGCTGCGGCTGTCCGTCTTCCCGGTGGTGCTCGGGGCCGGCGAGCGTCTCTTCGGTGAGACCGGCGACCAGAAAGGCCTGCGCCTCGTCCAGGCCCGGACCATCGGTGACAATCTCGTCCACCTCACCTACCGGGTTGGTCGCGACGTCTAGCTGACCTCGGCCGGAAAGCGCCTCCGTGGGTCCGGGGGCACCCCACCCACGGAGGCGCCTCGGCACGCCTGCGCCGGCGCCCGCGGCGACAGCGCCGGCCGCAATGGGAGGGCGCCGGCGCCGAGCGCGACCGGCAGCACCGGCAGCACCGGCAGCACCAGCAGCACCAGCAGCACCAGCAGCACCGTGTCGACGCAGCCAACGGCGAGCAGCCGGGTCGCTCCCCAGCGCCGGAACGCCGGCCCGGCCACCAGAGACTCCAGGAGCCCGCCCGCGGGCGATGGCCCTCCCTCGGGGACGGGAGAGCCGTGGCCTGGTTTTCTGCCCGTGGGCAGAGCCGCGGTTCTGCCCGTGGGTCGATGTGCCGGTGGCCGCGGCGGCGAACCATTGGCGGCATGACAGATCTTCCAGTGGTGATGGTGCGCGGCCTGCGCAAGGCTTACGGCGAGCGGGTCGTCGTCGACGACGTGGATCTCGACGTGGCGGCCGGCGAGGTGGTCGGTCTGATCGGCGCCAACGGTGCCGGCAAGACCACGACGGTGGAGTGCGTCCAGGGGCTGCGGCGCCCGGATGCCGGGACGGTACGGGTTCTCGGCCTGGACCCGGTGCGCCACGCGGACCGGGTCCGCCGCTGGGTCGGCAGCCAGCTGCAGGACTCGGCGCTGCCCGACCGGCTCCGGGTGCACGAGGCGGTCGAACTGTTCGCCACCGGCCGCGCCCGGCCGGCCGGCGAGCTGCTTGACCAGTTCGGGCTGGCGGAGCGCCGCCGATCGGCGTTCGCCTCGCTCAGCGGCGGCGAACGACAGCGGCTGTTCCTGGTCCTGGCACTGCTGAACCGGCCGCGGCTGGTGATCCTGGACGAGCTCACCCAGGGTCTGGACCCGGCCGCCCGGCGCGGCGTGTGGTCGGCGGTCCGGCAGCTACGCGACGAGGGCACCACCGTGCTGCTGGTGACCCACGAGCTCGACGAGGCCGAGGCGCTGTGCGACCGGGTGGTGGCCATGCGCCGCGGGCGGGTGCTGGACGCCGGGCCGCCCGCGCGGCTGGTGGACCGACACGCGGGCTGGGCGCGGGTCCAGTTCGGCTGGCCGCCGGGCGACCGCGGCGACGCGAGCGGGATCGGCGACGCGGGCGAGGCCGGCGAGCTGGTTCGGGCCATGCGCGCGCTGCCGGGCGTTCGGGACGTCTCGGTGCATGGCGACCAGGTCCGGGTGCACGGCGACCGGCCGGTGATCGCCCACGTCGGCGCCGAGCTCGTGCGCCGCGGCCGGATCCCCGCCGATCTGCGGGTGGAACTGCCCGATCTCGAGGCCGCGCTGCTCCGACTGCTGCGCGACGACGACACCTCCACCACCGCACCGACCGCCACGTCAGCCACTCCCGCCTACCATGCCGGCCCCTTCACCGCGGAACTGATCGGAGCCCAGCAATGACCGCCACCATGGAGCCCTCGCTCGCCACCGCCACCGACGCGGTGACGACGCCAGCCACCGCACCGACCACCACCACGACGGCGACGGCGGGTACAGCCACGGCGACGGACGCCGGCGAGGCGGCCGGGCGCGGGGCCGTGCGCCGGCTGATCCGCGCCGAGCTGCGGCTGACCGTCCGTGACCCGATGACGATGTTCTTCGTGTTCGCCTTCCCGGTCGTAACAATGCTGATCATCGGCGGCTCGTTCGGACGCTCGCCGGACGAGGATTTCGGCGGGACGGATCCGGCGCACTGGTATGTCGCGTCCTATCTGACGGTCGTGATCGCCGCCGCCGGGCTGGTCATGCTGCCGGTGCACATCGCGTCCTACCGGGAGCGCGGGGTGCTGCGCCGGTTCGCCGCCGCCGGCTTCAGCCGCTGGTCGTTCGCCGCCGCGCAGCTGGTTGCCGGGCTCGTGGCCATCGCGCTGGCCGGTGCCGTGCTGCTGGCCGTCGCCGCCCCTGTCTATGGCGTGCCGACCCCGCACAGCTGGTGGCGGGTGGCCGTCGGGCTGGCCGCCGGCGCGGTCGCCTTCGTCAGCATCGGCGTCCTGCTGGGCACGCTGCTGCCCTCGGCCCGCTCGGCGCAGGCGGTGGGGCTGCTGCTCTTCTTCCCGTCGTTCCTGCTCGGCGCCGGCGGGCCACCGCCGGCCGTGATGGGCTCGGCGCTGCGCGTGATCGCCGGCCCGCTGCCGCTGACCCTGGTTACGAAAGCGGTGCGCGAGCCGTGGCTCGGCATCGGCGACGCCACCGGCCCGCTCGTGGCCGTCGTCGCGCTGGCGCTGGTCGCCCTGGCTGTCTCCGCCCGCCGCAGCTCGCTGACCTCGCGGTAGTTTGCCGTGAGCCTGATTCCGGCTGGCGATCGCCGTACCATGCGCCCCATGAACGCGCTGGGCCCGTGGGCCGCCCGGTGGGGACCGCCGGTCGCCTTCGCGCTGTTCACGCTCGTCGGGGTGGCCTGGCAGGGGGTTGGCTGGCGCGGGGCCGACGCCGCGCGGCTCGTGGCGGCCGGGATCGCCGTCGTCGCCGTGCTGCTCGTGCGGCCCGGCCACCGGCTGCGCGCGCCGGCGGCGGCGGTCGCCGCCGCCGCCGGCGCGGCCGTGGTCTGCGCCGGCTCCTCGTCGAATGTTGGCTGGTTCGCGCTGGTGGTCCTCGCGGGCTGGCTGGTGGCCATCGCGGCACCGGCGGTCTGGCTGCCGTTCTGGGCCGGCGCCCTCGCGCTGTTCGGGGTGCAGGCACTGACCTCCCCCGACCCTGGGTGGGGCGCGTGGGCCGCCGGCACCACCTTCGCGACCTTCTGCTGCTGGCTCGCTCGCCGCGAGCACACCCTCGCCGAGCAACTGCGGCAGGCTCAGGCCGGGCTGGCCGAACGGGCGGTCGCCGAGGAACGCAACCGGATCGCCCGCGAGGTGCACGACGTCGTGGCGCACTCGCTGACCGTCTCCCTGCTGCACATCTCCAGCGCCCGTCTCGCCGTCGAGGAGGACCCGGCGGAGGCGGCCCGCGCGCTGGCGGAGGCCGAGCGGCTCGGCCGGGCCGCCCTCACCGAGGTGCGCCAGGTGGTCGGGCTGATGCGTGACCGTGCCACCGGCCCATCGCACGTCCCGCTGCCCGACGCCACCGGGATTCCTGACCTGGTCGAGGGGTACCGCGCCGCCGGGGCGCCGGTGGCCCTGGAAGTCACCGGCGACCTTGCGGGCCTGCCGAGCACCACCGGGCTGGCCGTCTACCGCATCCTGCAGGAGGCGCTGACGAACAGCGTCCGGCACGCGCCCGGCGCCGCGTCAACGGCCCGGCTGGCCGTCACCCACGGCCGGTTGTCACTCACCATCGACACTCACCCGCCTGTCCGCGACACCACGCTGGTCAGCGATACCGCCGCCGCGGCAGCCGCCACGGGCACCACCACGGCCGCGGCGGCGATGACGCAGGCCATGACGACCCGCGTCGCGGGCGCCCGCGGCGGGCTGGGCCTGGTCGGGATGCGGCAGCGGGCAGAGGCGCTCGGCGGCACCTGCGCCGCCGGGCCGGGCGGCTCCGGCTGGCGAGTACATGCCGAGATCCCACTGCCGGCTGGCACCGGCGGTCAGGTCGCCGTGCCAGCGCCGACGCGGTCAACGACGTCCTCGCGGGCGCCATCGCGGCCACGCTCGAAGCCGGCGGAGCCAGCGTCGCCGACGCCACTGGAGCCCGGGCCGGGGCCGGAGCCGGCAGAGCCGACGGCCGAACCGGCATCGTCCAAGCCTGCGGCGCCCGAACTGGCATCGTCCAAGCCTGCGGCGCCCGAACTGGCGTCGTCCAGGCCAGCGGCGGCTCGGCCGACGGCGTCGCCGGCCACGGCAGACGCGCTGGCCACGCCATGATCCGAGTGCTGCTCGTCGACGACCAGGAACTCGTCCGGGTGGGTCTGAAGGGCATCCTGCGGGCCAGGTTCGGCTTCGAGATCGTTGGTGAGTGCTCGGACGGCGCGGGCGTGGCCGCGGCCGTCGCTCATTGCAGACCGGACGTAGTGCTGATGGACGTCCGGATGCCGGTCGTGGACGGTGTCGCCGCCACGGCGGCGCTGCGCCGGCTCGCCGACCCGCCGCCCGTCCTGGTGCTGACCACGTTCGAGGACGAGGAGATCCTGGCGGCGGCGCTGCGCGCCGGCGCGTCCGGTTTCCTGCTCAAGGGCGTGCCCGCCGAGGACCTGCAGCGCGCGGTGCGCACCGTCGCGGCCGGCGGCGCGTGGCTCGACCCGGCCGTGACCGGGCACGTGCTCACCACCTACCGGGCTGCCCCCGGCCTCGTCCCGGTCCAGGGTGCCGCGCTGAACGTCCTGACCGCCCGTGAGCGGCAGGTCCTGGCGCTGATCGGCCGCGGCGCGACCAACCAGGAGATCGCCCGCGAGCTCGTCCTCGGCGAGGGAACCGTCAAGACCCACATCGGCCACCTCTTCGCCAAGCTCAGCCTGCGCGACCGGGCCGCCGCCGTCGTCTTCGCCTTCGACCACGGCCTCGTCCAACCGGCCCCGCCGCCTGATCGTTGAGCGCGCTCGCGGTCGTAAGAACGTCGCAAGAACACAGCCTGCTCGACGTGCGGCGGACAACCCTTCTATCGAGGAGGCCAGCCGGGCTGGGCGGCACCCAATGCCCCGGCGGGCCTGTCCTGAGTAGCAACATTGCCACCAGGTTGTCGGCCGTGACCGTCGCTAGCGTGACGTTCCATGGATGATCACAAAGAATCGGTTCTTGTCATCGGCGCGACCGGCCAGCAGGGCGGCGCGGTGGCCCGGGCGCTGCTGGGGCGCGGGCGGACTGTGCACGCGCTGGTACGTGACCCCGACCGGCCCGCCGCGCGGGAACTACGCGCGGCGGGGGCGCGGCTCGTCGCCGGCGATCTGGACGACCTGGCATCGATGCGCGCGGCCATGGGCGGCGTGGGCGGCGTCTTCCTGATGCTGACCAGCGTGACCTCGGGCACCGTGAGCCTGGAGGATGTCGAGGCCGAGGTACGGCGCGGAAAGGCCGTCGCCGACCTCGCGGCGGAAGCCGGCGTCGCGCACTTCGTGTACAGCTCGGTCGCCGGCGCCGACCAGAACACCGGAATTCCCCACCTGGAGAGCAAGGGGCGCATCGAAGCGCATATCCGGGGTCTTGGCCTGCCGGCCACCGTGCTTCGGCCGGTGTTCTTCATGGAGAACTTCACGACCGTCACCCGGCCCGTCCTGGCCGACGGCGGGCTGATCGTCGCCCTGGCCCTGCGCCCGACCAGCCAGCTGCCGCTGATCTCGATCCCCGATATCGGCGAGTTTGCGGCATTGGCGTTCGACCAGCCCGAGACGTTTATCGGTCAGACCCTCGTGATCGCGGGCGACGACCTCTCCGCCGCGGGAATGGCCGAACGGTTCGGCGAAGCGGCCGGGATTCCGGCACGTTTCCACCAGACCCCGCTCGAGCAGCTGCGTGCCTTCGACGAGGAGGTCGCGAAGATGTTCGACTGGTTCGATTCCGGCGCGATGGAACGCCCCGACCTGCCGGCCCTGCGCGCCCTGCACCCGAAGGCCATGACGCTGGCGGCGTGGCTGCACTCGACCGCCTGGCGCCCGTAGCCGCGTGCCGCCAGTCGGGTGTGCGGGTCAGGACGTTGCCGCTGGCCTCCGCCTCCTGGCTGGGCGGGCCGGCCGTGTCGGGACGCCAGAGGCGCGTCGCTCGGGCCGGCCTCGACGATGTCGAGGCCGTCGGAGAATCGGACGGACGCGTCGCGGCGGCACGCCACGCAGGTGAGGCCCTGCCGGTGGTAGACGCCGGCCGCGGTGTTCACCGAGGCGGGGTTGTAGTCGGCGGTAAGCGCGCTGAGTATCACCTCGATGCGAAATCGAGTTGCCGGTTCTGCAGCAGGTCATGAGGATGACGGGAGTGTTGGATAAAGCCGAGCTCCTCCGGGCCTACGACGAGCAGTTACGTACCGATGCCGAGACGCCGGGCGCGGTCTCGGTCACCCGGCTTGGGCCGCTCCGCCTGGTGACGTTCGCCGGCGGGCGGGGCTTCGTCACCTACCGCGACCTCGGTGACGCGAACGCGCACGAGATCAGCGGGCTGGTGTCGGCGGCACTGGCGCACTATCGGGCCGACACCTCGATCAAGAGGGTGGAGTGGAAGACGCGCGGTCACGACCGGGCACCCGGCCTGCCCGAATCCCTGGTCGCCCACGGGTTCAGCCCTGACGAGCCCGAGTCGATCATGATCGGCGAGGTCGCGACCCTGGTGGCTGACGTGCCGTTGCCCGACGGCGTCACGCTGCGGCGGATCAGCGAGGAGCGGGACGTTCGCGCCATGAGCGCGATGCAGGACAAGACCTTCGGTGAGCCCGTCTCCGACGAGATGGCCGACGTGCTGCTGCGCAGGCTGGCGCGCGGCGACGGGATGGAGCTGTGGGTTGCAGAATCCGAGGGACGGATCGTCAGCGCCGGCCGGCTCGAACCAGTCGCGGACAGCGACTTCGCGGGGATCTGGGGCGGCGCCACGCTCGAGGAATGGCGCGGCCGCGGCATCTATCGTGCGCTGACGGCCGCCCGCGCCCGATCCGCGCTGGCCCTTGGCAAGACACTCATCCACAGCGACTCGACCGAGTACTCCCGGCCGATCCTCGAGCGCTCAGGCCTGGTCAAGGTGAGTACGACGACCCCCTACTTGTGGAGGCCCTGAGACCGGGGAGGCTGCCCGCGGCCAGTCCGCCTGACCGCTCTTCTCGACCGTCAGCGGGTGTGCGGTTGGAGTTCGCCGTTGGCGTTGATCAGGGCAGCCGGTTCCAGGGCAAAAGGTCAGAGCAGGACTCTACTCGGAGCTTTGCCCGCTCGCGGCTCGGTGCTGTTCCGCGGAAATGCGCTGCCACTCGCGCGGGGTGAGGCCGTACGTGCCGCGGAACCGGCGGGTGAAGTGGGTGGGGTCGCTGAAGCCCCAGCGTCGGGCGACCATCGCGATCGTGCGGTGGCGGCTCTCCGGCCGCATCAGTTCCTCTCGGGCGCCCCGCAGCCGCTCGCCGATGATCCACTGTTCGAGGCTGAAGTCGGCCTGGGCGCAGATCTTGTACAGGTAGCGCAGGGAGATGTTGTGGGTGGCCGCGATGACGGCCGGCCGCAGGTCGGAGTCGGCAAGGTGCTGGCGGCAGTAGGCGCGGATCTGGGTGAGCAGCGTTTCGGCGAGCACGGCGCGGGCGTGCGGCTCGGCGTGCGCGGCGGATGCCAGGAGGGCGCGGGCCAGCTCGATGCTGCCGCGGCCGAGCGTGGAGGCGGCCGGGTCGGCGCTGAGGCTGGGGGCGTCCCGGACCAGGTGGGCGACGTGGTCGGTTACCAGGCCGTACAGCGGGCTGCAGCGCAGGTTGGCCGCCGCGCGGCGGATGACGTCTACTGGGAGGCCGACCTGGTCGAACGGAATCTGGATGCAGCCGGCGCCGCCCACGCCGGTCCAGGAGAAGTCGTACGACGACGAAAGGTCGACCATCATCAGCGCACCGGGCCGCACGATCTGCCGGTGGCCGAGCTGCTCGTGGTGGCCGTCTGCGAGTAGTTGGACGGAGAGCGCGACCACGGGCGCGGCGTCCTGCTTGGCCTGCTTCGCCGTGCGGAGCAGCCGGAGGCCGGAGGATCGGGCGGTGAAGATGTTGGCGGCGCCGAGGTCCCAGAGCTCAAGGCGAGTGCGGATATCGCCGTCCGGGTTCTCGTGGGTCACGTACGACGGGACGGACGCCGCCATCATCGCCGCGTAGACCGCGTCGATCCGCTCGCCCGGCGGCAGGTCCGCTGTGTCGAGAACAAATCCCATGTGCGCCGCCTGGTGTGCACGGTGAGCCGACAACGGTGCACGCACAGCCCCGTCACCGGCGCGCTCCGCTCCTAGGGTTCCCATCGAAGTGTTACCGAGGGGGAGCCGTGCTCAGGGGGCGGATGAAGGAGCGCGAACGCCTCGATGAACTCGTCGTGGCCGTACGCGTCGGGGCTCAGCGGCGTTCTCTGCTCCAAGGTGACGCCGGCATCGGCAAGACCGCGCTGCTCGAGCACGCCGCCGGCGCCGCCACCGACCTCCGGGTCATCCGGGTCATCCGGGTCGCCGGGGTGGAGTCCGAGACCGGCTTCCCGTTCGAGGTCGGCGGAAAGGCGTCCGCCGACCGGATCAAGGACGCGACGCTCACCGTGTACCCCGGCGCGCCGCACGGCATCGCCGACACCCACAAGCAGCACCTCTCTGAAGACCTGCTCGCCTTCCTTGGCACACCCTAGGGGAACCCATGACCACGCCCGACACGATCGTTCTCGTCCACGGCTTCTGGGTGACACCGCGCAGCTGGGAGCACTGGATCACGCACTACGAGGCGAAGGGGTACCGGGTGATCGCCCCGGGATACCCGGGCTTCGAGGTGGAGGTGGAGGCCCTGCGGGCCGACCCGGAGATCATCGTTGACGTCACCGTTCCCGCGATCATCGAGAAGATCGAAGGGATCATCGACGGCCTTGACCGAGCGCCGATCATCATGGGTCACTCGGCCGGTGGCGCGTTCACCCAGGTCCTGCTCGACCACGGCCGCGGCGCCGCGGGCGTCGCGCTCAACTCGGCGCCCACCGAGGGTGTCCGAGTTACGCCGCTGTCCCAGGTGAAGTCCACGTTCCCGGTGCTCAAGAGCCCGGCCAACCGGCACAAGTCCGTCGGGCTCTCGCTCGAGCAGTGGACGTACGCGTTCACCAACACGTTCACCGAGGAGGAGTCCCGCGCCCTCTACGAGCGCTACCACATCCCCGCCAACGGCGGGATCCTCTGGGGCAGCGTCCTGGCCAACTTCCAGCCCGGCCACCAGGACACCTGGGTCAACTACCACAACGACGACCGCGCACCGCTGCTGTTCATCTCCGGCAGCGAGGACCACATCATGCCGCCGGCCATCCAGCAGTCGAACGCCAAGCACTACAAGTCCAACACCATCACCGAGATCAAGGAGTACGACGGGTACGCGCACCTGCTGCCCGCCCAGAAGGGCTGGGAGGAGATCGCCGACTACGTCCTCGACTGGGCCCTGCGGCACGCACGGTCATGAGCCCTGTCCGTGTCACCCACATCGGCGGACCGACCGTGCTCATCGAGTTCGCGGGCTGGCGGCTGCTGACCGATCCGACGTTCGACCCGGCCGGACGCACGTACGCGTTCGGCTGGGGGACCTCGTCCCGCAAGCTGGCCGACCCGGCCATCCCGGCCGACGCGCTCGGGCCCATCGACGCGGTGCTGCTCACCCACGACCACCACGGCGACAACCTCGACGATGCCGGTCGGAAGCTCCTGCCTTCGGCGGGCACGGTCGTCACCACGGTGTCCGGGGCGGCGCGGCTCGGCGGCGGTGCGCGAGGGCTGAGCCCATGGGCATCGACCACATTGGAGGGTCAAGGCCGACCGTCCATCGAGGTCACCGCCACCCCCTGCCGGCACGGACCGCCGCTAAGCCACCCCATCGTCGGCGACGTCGTCGGCTTCGCCCTGCGCTGGGACGGACAGCGGCACGGTGTGTTGTGGATCTCCGGCGACACCGTCCTCTACGGAGGCGTCCGGCAGGTCGCCGACCGGCTGCCGGTCGGGCTAGCGCTGGTGCACCTCGGCGGTGTGCGCTTCCCGGTCACCGGGCCGCTGCGCTACACCATGACCGCCCGCGACGCCGTCGACCTGCTCGGCGCCGTGCGACCGCACACCGCCGTACCCGTGCACTACGAGGGATGGAAGCACTTCCAGCAACCCCGGACCGTCATCGAACGCGAGTTCGCGGACGCGCCGCCGGACGTCCGCGACCGCATCCGCTGGCTGCCCATCGGTATCCCCACTGACCTGGAGACCTGACCAGATCGCCAGACAACCCAGCGCAACGCAAAGACGACGATCCTTCCATGTGATCAAAGGACTGCTGAACCGTACGTGACACGGCGACGTTGGCCTGGAACCTACCCAGGCGAATGCTGGCGGGACGCCGCGGCAGTCAGGAAGCTCCGGTCGGCTGGCCCAGCGCGATCGCACGCCGCACGAACCGCGCGAAATCTTCCGGATTCTCGCGATGGGCCATATGGGTGGCGTCGGGCAGCTCGAACAACTCGACCCCCATGAGTTCGGCGAAGGCTCGCACGCCGGGTCCGAAAAGGGGATAGGGGCCCGTCCCATAGCCCGCGATGCACCCGACCTTCAGGCGGGCCAAGTCGTACGGCGGGGACATCATCTCCGTCGCCTCCGCCACGAACAGCGTTCTCTCGCGGTCTTGTTGGGGCGTTCCCGGCGGCTTCCTTTTCACCCGCTCGACCGCGTCGATGATGAGTTGCCGATGCTCCACCGGCCACCAGGGCGCCCACTGGATGGCCGTCTCCCAGAGGCCGACGGACATGATGAGGTCGGGCCGGCGAATGGCCGCCGCCACCGCGACGTGGCCGCCCCAACTGTGCCCGACGACCGTCGCGGGCCGATCCCCGACAATGGCAAGGAGATCGTCGGTGTGACCGGCGATTCCGGCGTGCGCGCCATCCCAGGCCGGACTCTCGCCCCAGCCGCGGCGGTCGTACGAGATGACGTCTATTCCGCCCAAGGCCTCGGCGACGCGGTCGAAGCTCGACGCCTGGTCGCGCGCTCCATGCACGAGAACCACAAGCGGTGACCGCCCGACGGCACCGCCTCCGACAGCACTGCCCCCGACGACGGTGGGTCCGTCCGCTTCGGGGACGACGATGCCGGTGATGAGGTGCTCCTTGCGGGCGTCGGGAGGCGCTGACCATCAGCGGTCCCCCAATTGTGCCGGGAGCGATCGCGCACACGCCACTCGCCTGGACCAGGAGTGCGTTCCTGAGGTCTGCCCCGTCCAGCTCATTCCAGGTAGCGGCGTTGACTGGCCTCAGGGAGCTGGGACAGGCTGGCGTTGACACTGGCCTGGACGCCGAGCTTGCGGCTGTGCTCATCGGTCAGATCGAGGGACTGCTCGTGTGTCGAGCTCGAACCCCCGAGGGCGTCGATCACACCCGGGACCGGTCCAGCCAGCACGACCCAGTCCTGTCCGCTTCGGGCGGGGAGCGGGGCTGCGTTCCGCCGGACGGGGTCTCGTCGCGGTGTCATGCGCAGCTACGACGTGCCATCCCTTTCCCTTGTCCGTTCTGGGCGAATTGGAATGTTCTGGAACATCAGTTGTGGTGTGGTCGTGCGCTGCGCCCGGCGGGAAAGGCGCGCCTGCTTTTTTCTAGCTGATCGGGTTAATCGAGTCCCCAGCTGATGATCCGGTCCGCGTCGATGCGGATGATGGCGTGCCCGGTTGTTCCTGGGCGGCCGGTGGCGTCGCCTCTCCCTCGGGCGGCTCCACCTTGATGACGTTGGCGCCGAGGTCGAGGACACCCAGGATCAGGTCGAGTCCGATCTCGAACTCGTGCTCGAAGGAGTAGCCGGGCCTGAGGGCGTGGTCCACTGATCATCTCAGTGAGATGGGGATAGTCCGCGGTCAGTTGGCTCAGCATCGGCGCAGCGACGTTCTCGACCTCGGCGGGGGTCTCGAACGGCAGGCTGAGTGCCTGGAGCGCGAAACCGTAGATGTAGCTGTCCAGAACGGCGATCGCGGAGGCGGCGCTCGCAAGGGAGAAGCCTGCGCCGCGTAGGTTCCCGATCAACGCGTCGTGGTGGCGGAGGGTGGCGGGGCCGGGTTGGTCCGCGAGTCCATGAGGCCGATCGCCCAGGGGCGGCGGGCAAGGGCCGCGCGGGTCGAGGTCGCGCGCCGACGCGACGCCGTCTTCCAGTTGGCACTCGTCGTCTTCGGTGTCCATCTGATCGCGCTCGGGTCTGCTGCTGTACCGGTCGCGGTATGTCCCGCGCGCGCTCGCCGTCGTGCTTGTCGCCGCAGGCGTCGGCTACGCCGTCGACAGCCTCGCCGGCCTGCTTGTCACGGACTACGGCGGTCCGGCGAGCGCGGTCCTTCTTGCCCCGCTGTCGTTGGTGAGCTCGGCCTGACGATGTGGCTGCTGACGAAGGGTGTCGCGGCGCGGCGCCCGGCGCAGACGTGACGATGAGGCGGGTCTGCATCGTCGGTGCTTCCGGCAGGCTCGTGCGCTACATGGTGCGGCGACCACCAGTACGGCTGCGATTGGTTGACGGTGGTCGCACGTTGTCGATCTTGCGATGGGTGGCGCGGACGTGGATGCGTTCGCCTTGCGGGCCGAACAGGCTGAGGATTTCGACGGGCGCATCGCCTGCGGGTCCGAACCAGTGCGGCAGCCGGGTGTCGAACTCGGCGACTTCGCCGGGGCCCATGGTGATGTCGTGGTCGGCCAGGATCAGTCGCATGTGTCCGGACAGCACGTAGAGCCATTCGTGGCCCTCGTGGGTGCGAAGTTCGGGTTCGATCGGTTCGGGCGGGATGATCACTTTCCAGGCATGCGGGCCGCCTGGTTGCCGGGTGAGCGGGACGACGATGCGGCCGTGGCGGTGCCGTGGAGTGAACCGGACTCGGGGGTCGCCGACCTCGGGCGCGCCGACCAACTCGTCCAGGGGTACCTGATGGGCTTGCGCGATCGGTAGGAGCAGTTCCAGGCTGGGCCGGCGTTGGCCGGCTTCCAGCCGGGACAGAGTGCTCTTGGAGATCCCGGTCGCCGCGGCCAGTTCGGTCAAGGTGATGCCCCGTTGGGCTCGCGCCCGCTTGAGGCGGGGACCGACTTCGGCCAGCGCGGCCGTGATTGCTGGCGAGTTCTCCATACCAGCCAGTCCAGTACGCGTTCCCGGAAATGGCAACAGAAATTGTCAAATCCGAGCCGTAGGCGAACCCTCGGGGTGGAGGTGATCGCTATGGAGACAACGGTCTATGACGTGGTGGTGGTCGGCGGCGGAGCGGCCGGCTTGAGTGCGGCGCTGGTGCTGGGCCGGGCGCGGCGCCGGGTCGCCGTGATCGATGCCGGAGCGCCACGCAACGCTCCCGCGGCCCGCATGCAGGGGTTCCTGTCCCGCGACGGAGTGCCGCCGGCCGACCTGTTGGCCGCGGGACGGGCCGAGGTGACCTACTACGGCGTGGAGTTGGTCAAGGATCGGGTGGTGGGGATCGACGCCGGGTTCTTCGTTCGCCTGGCCGGCGGCCGGGTGTTCAAGGCGCGGCGGATCCTGGTCGCGACCGGTGTCCGCGACGAACTGCCGCCGATCCCCGGAGTCCGCGAGCGGTGGGGCCGGGATCTCTTGCACTGCCCGTACTGCCACGGGTGGGAGGTCCGGGACCAGCCCATCGGGGTGCTGGGCACCCAGCCCGGGTCTGTACAGCACGCGCAACTGGTGCGGCAGTGGTCCGACGACGTGGTCTTCTTCGTCCACACCTGCAACCTGACCTCAGCCGAACGCGTCCAGTTGGAGGCACGCGGGATTCGGGTCGTGAGCGGTGAGGCCGCGCGGCTGGTGGTCGAGGCCGACCGGTTGGTCGGTGTCGAGCTGGTCGATGGTCGGGTGATTGCGCGGACGGCGGTGTTCGTCCGGCCCGGCAACCTGCCGCACGCCGATGGTCTGCTGGCCGGTCTGGGCTGCGAGGTCAATGCGGCCGGCTTCGCCGCCGTCGATGCCACCGGCCGGACCAACACCTTCGGTGTGTGGGCCGCCGGCAACGTGGTCGATCCGCGTGCCCAGGTGATTACCTCGGCCGGCGCCGGGTCTGCGGCGGCGATCGCCATCAACGCCGACCTGGTACAGGAGGACGTCGAACGCGCGGTGGAGGACCACTACGCCGCTGGTGGCGTGTTCTCCGCCGCGATGGAGGCCCGCGTCTCCCAGACCGTGCTCGGCGATCGCCGGCACGGACTTTAGAACCCTCCCTGTCTCCGTCCGTCCCACGGAGCGGCGGCCTGCCCTCTTGGCAGGCCGCCTGATTCCCACGCCCACCGCTGCGTGGCCCTGGCCTGACCAAGGAGTCCTTTGTGATGTCTGTCGACACTCCCGACGCCGCGCGCTCGGCGCCGTCGCGGGCGATGCCCGCGCTGATGTCGTCGTGTGTGGTGGTGGTGGTCGCGATGGTCGCCGCGATCAACCTGGCCCTGCCGAAGTTGTCGGGCAGCGACCTGCACCCGAACTCCACGGAACTGTTGTGGATCGTCGACGCCTACATTCTGGTGTTCGGCTGCCTCCTCATCCCTGCCGGAGCGCTCGGTGACCGGATCGGTCGCAAGGGCGTGCTCCTCGCCGGACTGGGAGTCTTCGCGGTCGGCTGCCTGTTCTCGGCTGCCGCGCCGAATGTCACGATGCTGCTGGCCGGGCGGGTGGTGACTGGGCTCGGCGCTGCCCTGGTCATGCCGGCCACCTTGTCGCTGCTCATGCAGGTCACGCCGCCCGAACGCAAACCCCACGCCATCGCGACCTGGACCGCTGCCACCGGCGCCGCCGGCGCCCTCGGCACCCTCGGCGGCGGCCTCGTCCTGCAATGGCTGCCCTGGCAGGGACTGTTCCTGGTCATCGGACCACTCGCATTGCTGCTCGCTGTCGCGGTGGTGCGCGTCGCGCCGCGCGGTGAACGGCACCGCGCCAGCCTCGACCTGGTCGGTACGGCCCTTCTCACCGCGACCGTCTTCGCGCTCCTCTTCGGCATCATCGAAGGCCCGGACCACGGCTGGACCTCTGCGCTCGTACTCGGCTCATTCGCCGCCGCGACGCTGCTGTTCGCGCTGTTCCTCACTCACGCCCTGCGAGGCACGCACCCGCTCCTCGATCCGCGGGTCTTCGCCATCGCCAAGCTACGGACCGGGACGATCGGCGTCGCAGCCGTCTTCTTCGGCCTGTTCGCGCTGTTCTTCGTCAACGCCCAATACCTCCAGTACGCCAAGGGATACTCCCCATTGGTCACCGGCCTGGCCATCCTGCCGCTCCCCATCGGCATGATCGCCATCAGTCGCCGCAGCGTCGCCATCGCCAGACGAATCGGCACCCGCACTGTCGTCACCGGCGGCATGATCCTCCTCGCCGCCGGTCTCGCGGCGCTGTCCTACGTCACCTCCGCAACTCCCTACCCGCCCTACGGCCTGGCGCTCCTGGCCATCTCAACCGGCATGGGACTCAGCGTGCCAACCCTCTCCACAGGCATCATGACCTCGCTCCCACCAGCCCGCGCCGGCATGGGATCCGGACTCAACAGCGCTACCCGCGAAATCGGCGCCGCCCTCGGAGTCGCCGTCGTCGGCACCATCCTCACCAGCCACTTCGCCAACAACCTGCCGACCTCCCTGCAAGAACACGCCGACTCCACCTCCCAGACACTCGGCGCCGCACAACAGCTCGGACCAACGATCTACACCCAAGCCGTCAATGCCTTCACAGACGCCATGGCAGCCGGCTACCGCGCTACCTCCGTGATCGTCCTGATCGCCGCCGTCGCCGTCGCACTTGGGCTCCGCCGCCGTCGGCCCCAAATCTGACCCACGATCGCCGACCGCGCGGCGCCGACATCGTTGGGCACCTCGATCGTGTGGGAGTGTCGCCGAGGAACCGGACGAGCGCGTCGACCGCGTCCCAGCCGGCCTCGTCTACGACACTTGGACCATAGTGTCCGCGCCACCTGGCCGGCCGGCGGCGAAGTTCTCCTGAACGATGGCCCGCCGGGCGGTCACGCCGAGGATGTGGACGCGGCGCGTCTGGACTCGGGCCGGTCGACAACACAGGGGTGTCAGCGCCGGCGGGAGCTCGGCGTTTCGGAGGATCCAGCCTGGGGTTGGGGTTGGATGGCCCCGAGGTAGCGGTTGCCGAGCGCGCGGAGGTGCTCGATGAGGTCGGGTGGTTCGGTGACCGTGAAGTCGCAGCCGAGCATGCCGATGTAGACCGCGATGATCTCCATGCTGTCTCCTCCTGTCACGAGGACACAGGTGGAGTCGTCGGTCGCCTCCACCACGCCGACGGTCGGGTTGATCCGCGAGAGCACCTCGCTCGCCGGTGCGTGGACGGTGATCCGCACGTGTACCTTCCACCCGGCGTGGGCGACGTCGCGCAGCACGAAGCTCGGGTAGTCGCCGCCGGGCAGTTCGGACGGCGTGAACCGGCGTCCGGTCGTCATCCGGAGCGCGATCCAGTCGACGCGGTAGGTGTGCCACGCGCCCGTCTCCGGGCCGCGGGCAACGAGGTACCAGTGCCGTTCCCAGCTCACCAGCCGGTATGGCTCGACGAGGACTGGCCAGTCTCCGAAGGGCGCCGACGCGTCGTTGCGCCGCGGCGACTCGTCCGCGCGGGCGGGGGCGGTGTAGTCGAAGCGAAGCAGCTCGTGGTCCCGGATGCACGCGGCGATCGTCGCGAGCACCGCCGAGTCCACGACCGGGTCCGGAACGTTGCTGCCGGTGTTCGTCGGGCCCTCCGACGTCGCCTCGTGCAGAGCGCTCACCTGACGCCGCAGCCGATGCGGAAGTACCTGCTCGAGCTTCCTCAACGCCCGCGCGCTGCTGTCCTCGATCCCGCTGACACCGCGGCCCGCGCGCAGGCCGATCGCGACGGCCACCGCCTCCTCGTCGCTCAGCAGCAACGGCGGCAGCTTCGCCCCGACGCCGAGCTGGTAGTAGCCGGCGGGCCCGCGGACCGCGTCCACGGGATAGCCGAGGTCGCGCAACCGGTCGATGTCGTTGCGGACGGTGCGGGTGGTGACCGTGAGTCGGTCCGCCAGCTCCGATCCCGTCCAGGTCGGTCGAGACTGCAGGAGTGCCAGCAGCGCGAGCAGCCGGGACGATGTTTCGAGCACGCCGGAGATCGTCTCATATATAGGAACCAGGTGTTCCTATACGGCTTCTAGGTTGGGGCCATGACGAAGACCACGAACGACATCCGCCCGTTCCGCGTCGAGGTTCCGCAGGCCGACCTTGACGACCTCGGCGAGCGCCTGGCCCGCACCCGGCTGCCGCAGCCCGCTCCCACCGACGACTGGGAGTACGGCGTCCCGAACAGCTATCTCGCCGAGATGGTCGAGTACTGGGTGACGAAGTTCGACTGGCGCGCCCAGGAAGCCCGGATGAACGCGTTCCCGCACTACCTGACCGAGATCGACGGCCAGACCGTGCACTTCGTCCACGTACCGTCGAAGGAGGAGAACGCGACCCCGCTGCTGCTTCTGCACACCTACCCGGGCTCGTTCGTCGACTACCTGGACATGATCGACCAGCTCACCGACCCGGTCGCTCACGGTGGCAGCGCCGACGACGCGTTCTCGGTCGTGGTGCCGTCGATCCCCGGTTTCGGCTACAGCACGCCGCTCGTCGGCCGCGACTGGACCATGCGGCGGGTGGCCCAGACGGTCGACAGGCTGATGCGGCGGCTCGGGTACGAGTCGTACGGCGTGCACGGCAGCGACGCCGGCGCGATGATCTCTCGCGAGCTGGGTCTCCTGCAGCCGGAGGGCTTCCTCGGCCTGCATGTGCTGCAGCTGTTCTCGTTCCCTTCCGGCGACCCGGCGGAGTTCGCGAAGCTCGAGCCGAAGGACTACGCCGCGCTCGAGCACCTCAAGTGGTTCCAGTCCGTCGGCGGCTACAACCAGATCAACGCGACCCGCCCGCAGACCGTGGCGGTGGCCATGGCCGACTCGCCGGTCGGGCAGCTGGCCTGGAGCGAGCTGTTCAACAACTTCGGCAACGGCACCAGCCTTGTGAGCCGCGAGCAGATCCTCACCCAGGTCTCGCTGTACTGGTTCACGAACACCCAGGCGACCGCGGGTCGCTACCACTTCGAGGAGGCCAGGGCGGCACGCGAGCCCGAGGTGAACCCCTCGCGGACCGGCGTGGCGGTCTTCGCCGACGATTTCACGACGATCCGGACGTTCGCCGAACGCGACAACTCCGCCATCGTGCACTGGTCGGAGTTCCCGGACGGCGGACACTTCGCCGCGATGGAACGCCCCGACGTCCTCGTCGGTGACCTGCGAACGTACTTCCGCGGCTGACCGCGCGCTCGCCGCCCCTCGTCTCGGGCATGCCGCAGCGAAGCGCGCCCGTTCACGGCCGGGGGCTGTGGGCCCGGAGGAAGTCGTCGACGAGATCCCGGACGTAGTCGGCGGTGAACGTCCGTCCGGCCAGCAGTCGCCGATAGATCAGTGGTCCGGCCAGCTGGTCGACGGCTCGGTCCGGGTCAAGCTGCCGGGCAAGCTCGCCCCGCGCGATACCGGTCCGCACCACCTCGGCGAGGACACGCGTGCCTTCCCGATAGAGGAACTCCTTGAGCTCGCTGTAGGCGGGATGGGTGGGCGCACGCTCGATCATCGTCCGCATCGTCCGCTCGAGCGGGGGCTGATGCAGCTGGTCGCGCACGACCTCCAGTTCGCGGACCAGGTCGTCGCGCAGGTCGCCCATGGGAACGCTGTGATCGATCTCCATCTGCTCCCGGAGCACGTCCCGCAGCAGCGCGATGGTGTCCGGCCAGTGCCGGTACAGCGTTGTGCGTCCGACCCCGCTGCGGGCGGCGACGGCGACGTGGGTGACAGCCTCCGACCCGCCCTCGAGGAGGATCGCGCGGGCCGCCGAGAGCGCGGCGGCGCGGCTGCGCAGCACCCGCGGATCCGATGTTCCCGCACCCGACGGACGTCCGGCCTTACTGGTCACCCTCCGCGACCTCCCCTTCTTCACCCGTCGGCCTGCCGGGAGCCGAGCCGAAGGCTGCCCCAGGCTGACCTGAGGCCGACGCGGCCATCAGCCACTTGCATACCTGCCAACTGTGGGGCAGTCTGTTCCATATCTTCGGAACAGACTGTTCCAGAACTACCTCATAGCTGGAGGTCGCTGATCATGTCTGACGGTCGCTTCATCATGCTCGACGAGGGCCAGATCCGCCCTGGGCGGTTCCCGCTGCCGCCCGCCTTCGCGGTCAAAGCGAGGACGGAGGACACCGGCGGACGGTTCTCCCTGCTGGAGGTCTCGGTCGCCGTCGACATCCCCCGGCACGTCCATCTTGGGGCGGACGAGTGCATCTACGTGCTCGACGGTGAGCTCGGCGTCGACTTCGACGACCGGTCCTACACCGCGACGCGTGGCATGTTCACCCTGCTTCCCCAGGGCGTCCCGCATGCCCTGCGCCGCGTGTCGACGCCACCGCCGCGGGTCCTGCAGATCTCCTCGCCCGGAGGCTGGGAGAAGTACCTTGAGGACCTGTTCGAGGCCGGCCCGACCGTTCTCACGAACGGCGCACTCGATCCGGCGAAGATCAACCCGATCGCGGCGAAGTACCACATCCGTTACGAGGAGAACCCCTGGTGCGTCGCCCCCGGCGGGGACGCTTAGTCCGACCCGACCCGACCCGGCTTGGATGGCGGGACCTCGTAGAGGAAATATCATGGGCGGATGGCGGGCGCGCAGATCATTCTTATCGTTCTCTACTGTGCTGACGTGTCCGCCTGTCGCGACTTCTACCGAAGCCTGGGGCTCGCGTTCGAGCGGGAGCGTCATGGTTCCGGTCCGGAACACTATGCCGCCGCCTTGAGCGGGGGTGCTGTTCTCGAACTGTATCCCGCGGGCAGTCGAGGTGAGACCGGCATGATCCGCCTGGGCCTCACCGTAAGCCAGGGCGAGGTGGGTCTCTTTCTCGAGCCAGGAGACCACATTCTGCACGACCCCGAAGGACGCGTCGTTGATATCCACGTCGCGTCCTGACGGGCTTGTCGAACACCGTCCGGACCTCGACCCGCATCGACCGCCGGAAGATCATCTTGATAGGGTCATCCATGCGTGACATCGGCCCACTGCGCTCGGCTCGATACTCCCGTCCTGCCATGTGATCAGTCCGGCATCTCAGAGCTAGGACTCCAGGGCCTCAACGCCCGGGCCGCTACAGCGGCCTGAACGCAGCGGCCGTTAAGCCGCGGCCTTCCGGGCGCCGACCTGGCATGCGGCCGCCATGACCTCGTCGAGCAGGCGCAGCGACGCCTGGCGCTCCTCGATCTCCTCTGCCAGGCGGGCGCGCACTCCTTGCAGTTCCCCGTTGACCTCGGCGGACACGACGACCATGCCTCTGGTTTCGCGGCATGCGGCGGGAAGCACTTTGGCGACCTTGGCGCTGGACAGACCCGCCGCGTACAACAACTGGATGCAACTGACCAGATCGACGGCCGCCTCGGGGTATTCACGGTAGCCGTTGGCGGCCCGGGCGGGCACCAGGAGACCTTGTTCCTCGTAGTAGCGCAGGGCCCGGACGCTCACCCGGGTGCGATGCGCCAACTCACCGATTCGCATGATCGCTATTCTAATCACTTGACCCTCACGCTGACGTGAGGCTTTACCTTCCTTCAGGTCGGCACGCCGAAGACTCGACCCAAGGGAGAGGACATGTCGCCACCAGCAGTTCTGGTCATCGGAGCCAGCGGAGCGATCGGCTCGACGCTCATCGACGAACTCGTTCCCGATCACCAGACGGGGCTGCTTCGTCTGGTCGCCGCAACCCGCCGACAGGAGGCGGCACGCCCGCTGCGGGAACGCGGGATCGAGGTGCGTCATCTCGATCTGGACGACGCGGAGACGGGCGGGCTCGACGCTATCCAGTCGATTTTTGAGGGGATTGACAAGGTATTTATTCTCACCGGTTATGACGTCCGGATGCTCGCCCAATCCAAGGCGGCCGTCGATGCGGCGAATGGGGCGGGAGTATCTCATGTGGTTCATCTCGGCGTCTCCGCCGCCGAGGACACCACCGTCGCCCACTTCATCTGGCATCAGCTCGTCGAGGCGTACATCGAGCGCTCCGGGCTCGGTTTCACGCACGTACGACCATCCGGGTTCATGCAGAATCTGCGGCTCAGCCTGGGGGCGCCCGGCGTTCTCACCCACTTCGTCGGCGACGGGCGGCCGAACTGGGTGGACATCGGCGACATCGCCGCCGTGGCGGCCACGGTGCTGCGCGATCCCAAGCCACACCACGGACGCGCCTACGACCTCGCCGCCGAGGCCGCGTCGATCACCGAGATCGCCGACCTGCTCGGTGAGGTAACGGGACGGCCTTGGCGGTACGAGCCAGCGGAACCGCGGATCTTCTACGAGCAAATGGTCGCGGCAGGCTACGATCCCATTTACATGAGCTGTGTCCGCAACACTTTCGAGCGGACAATCAACGGCTCGCTGGTCGACCCGGCCGATGTCTACGACACTATCGAGACGGTGATCGGACGGCAGGCCACGTCACTCCGTCAATTCTTGGAAAGGCACCGTGACACGTTCGTGAGGTGAACGGCGGTGAAGTGCCGACTTGTTATTGGGTTCGGCGGACCCGGGGGTTGGCGCCCAATGCTCGATCAGCTCGTCCTCATCCAGCGAGCACGCCCATTTCCGTGCGTTGTCGCGGAGACCGAGTGGGGCAAGGCGTACTCGACGTCGAGTCGAATTGTCACGCGGACTTCGCCTCGCGGATGATCGTGACCGCGGCGTGGGGGTCCGGTACGGTGATCGTCACGCGTCGGCCGGTGTGCATGGCTAGCCGCAGGGCGGGTCCGGTCCGGACCGTGAAGTAGATGTGGCGAGGGGTCCACCAGAAGCCGAGGGACACGCGCCACAGCGACGGCAACAGGTCGATCACCTCGGCGCGCTCGATCTCTTCCAGGCGGTAGGTGCGGCGTGGCCATCCGAGCACCCCGCAGTGGACCGAGATCCCGTTGGGTCCCGCCGCCGTCCTGACGCTCAATCCGGTCAGCACGTTGATGAGCACGGCGGCAGCGGCTACCAGCAGCGGGATCGCGGGGCCGGCCGGGTCGAGCCAGCTGCCGTGCGACAGGCTTCCAAGGAGCAGCAGCGGCACCATCAGGGCGGCGCCGAGAGCCACCACCAGCGGCCAGTTCGTCACTCGGCCGGTGTAGATCGAGTACCGGCCCTGGCCGGGTAGCTCGGATGCCGTCATTGGGCACCATCCTCTCGATGTGTCACGTCAGCTTCTCGATGAGGCGAAGCAGGTCGTGGCGCCCCAGGCCGTGCTGGCGGGCAACAGCCACGAGCGTCTGGGCCGCCTCGGTAACCGGGGCCGGCTCCGTGACGGCGGACGCGACCCGTGCCCCGCGGCCCCGACGGAACTCCAGCACGCCGTCGTCGCGCAGCTGCCGGTAGGCGGCCAACACCGTGTTGCGGTCGACCGACAGTGCCCCCGCCAGCTCGGCCGCCGGCGGCAGCTGCTCGCCGACGGCAAGCTCCCCCGAAGCCACGCCCCGGCGTACACACGCCACGATCTGGAGTGGCAATGCCTCCCGCGAAGAATGATCAACCGCCCATCTCATAGTGCTAGTATTATTAGTACCATCTACTCGCGCGGTCAACCGCACCAGACCGCGGCCAGGACCCGGAGGCGTGCTCATCATTCCGCGGAACTGGCACGCACTCCTCTCGGCACGAGCGACGGACTGGTCACCAAGTGGGAGCCGCCCGGCGCTGGCGACCACCGCGATGAGGCCCCTGCGGCGGGCGAGGTCGACCTGGGGCGCGGAGATGTCGACACCGATCAGCCGCCAGTCCAGGCCGAACCAGGTGCTCAGCCTGCCCGCGCTGGCCGGGTACTGGTCCGCCGACCTCTTCCTGAGTGTGCTGGAGAAGACCGGGAGAGACCTGACCGTCGACTCCTTCCTCGAGAGCGCCAACAGCGGCTTCACGCACAGCGTGGAGGGAGCCCTGCCGGCGACGCAGTGGCCGATCAACCACGTCGTGAACGTTCCGTGCGCGGCGCTGGTGGGCCTCAAGGACAAGAAGTATGTCGAGACGGTGAAGGCATCGTGTTCCAGCCTGATCAAACCGTGAGACGGGCCAGCGCCTGAGCTCCACCATGAACCATAGTGTAGATTGTATATTTTAGCCGCGGTTTGCCTCGGCGCGAGGCGGAGCCCGGGAATTGGAAGGGGAGATGCAGATGGGCGTCCTCGACGGCAGGGTGGCGATCGTGACCGGAGCCGGCCAGGGCATCGGCCGCGGGATCGCGCTGGCGCTCGGGTCCGAAGGCGCCCGCGTCACGGTGGCGGACCTGGACGCCGACAACGCCGAACGGGTGGCCAAAGAAATCACCGAACGCGGCGCCCAGGCCCTCGCCTACCCCTGCGACATCCGCGACTCCCAGCAGGTGGATGCCTGCGTGACGGCGGCCGTCGAACGGTTCGGCGGGCTGCACATCCTCGTCAACAACGCGATGGCGGCACGGTCAGGGGTGCCCCTGGAAGAGGCCACCGACCAGGATCTTGCCCTGGCCCTGGCGACCGGGCCGGGCGCGACACTGTCGTTCATGCGCGCCGCCTTCCCGCACCTGAAGGGCGACGGGCGGATCATCAACCTGCGCTCCGGATCGGAACTACAGGGCCTGCCCGGCTTCGGCACCTACATCGCCGGGAAAGCGGCCGTCGGCGGGCTGACCAAGGCCGCCGCACGGGAATGGGGACAGCACGGCATCACCGTCAACGCCATCGCCCCGTTCGCCTCATCCGAGAGCATGCGCCGATTCTTCGACCAGCATCCACGCGAGCTCGAGCAGGCGGTCGCCGGCCTGTCGGTCAAACGGGTCGGCGACCCCGAACACGACATCGGCCGCGCGGCGGTCTACCTCGCCGGCCCGGACGCCGGCTACGTCACCGGGCTCACCCTGCACGTGGACGGCGGCGGCTCGTTCGAGTAGGCCTCGCCAGGCTCGATACAGGCCACCGCCCCGCACCGGAAAACCATCGGAAGAGTCGCCGGCCGGGCCCCCGACGCCCCCGGGTCGCCCGCCGGCCACCACCGCCCAGGGAGGCCGGGAATGAGCAAGCCGTTGGCCGGACAGCACGCCATCGTGATCGGCGGTGGCAGCGGCATCGGCCTGGGCTCCGCCCGTCTGCTCGTGCGGGACGGAGCCCAGGTCACGATCGTCGGTCGAACCGAGTCCAAGCTCGTCGGCGCCGCGAAGACGCTGGCCGAGGAGGGGCTCACAGTCGCCCACCACGTCGCCGATGCCCTCGACGGCACCCAGGTTCGGGAAGCGGTCGATGCGGCCTCCGACGACGGCAGGCTGCACATCGCCGTCGTCGTCCCCGGCGGCGGCGGCATCTGGCCGGTGCTGCTGTACGGCGACGACCAGTTCAGCCAGGAGATCGACCGCAACGTCCGCCCGGTCTACCTGCTGCTCAAGTACGCCGGGCAGGCGATGGTGCGCGCCGGCGGCGGCTCGTTCGTCGCGATCTCCTCGACCGCGGCAACCCTCTCCACCCGGTACATCGCGTCCTACGCCGCCGGCAAGGCGGCGGTGGACCAGCTGGTCAGGGTCGCCGCCGACGAACTCGGCCGGCTCAACATCCGGGTCAACGCGGTCCGCCCGGGAATGACCCGAACCCCGACCACCGCCAAGGCCCTCACGAACCAGGCGATGATGGCCCAGTTCCTGGCCAACCAGGCCCTCAACCGGCACGGCGAGGTCGAGGACCAGGCCCAGGCCGTCCGCTACCTCGCCGGACCCGAGTCCTCCTGGGTGACCGGACAACTGCTTACCGTGGACGGTGGCAACACCCTACGCGCGTTCGTCGACTACGCCGCCCTGCTCGACCTCCCCGACCAGGGCGACGCGGCGAACTTCCGCTGACGGCGTCATTGCTCGAGCCGCTGAGGGTGGCGACCGTGTGGGTCCGGCTTTCCAGAAGGAGGCCGGACCGCCGTCACGCCAGCCTGCCCCAGTGGAGGTCGACGAAGCGGCGCACCTCACGGTCGAGGTCCCGGTCCTCGGGCGCGGCTCCGTGGAAGGCGGCGTGCGGCGCGGCCTCGAGCACGTGCAGCTCGGCCGGCACGCCCGCCGCTCGCAGGGCCCGGTGCATGCGCACCGTGTTCGACAGAAACAGGTCGCGTGTCCCGCTGGCGAGCAGCGTGGGTGGAAAGCCCTTGGCGAAGTCGCCGAACAAGGGCGACAGGTAGGGGTCGGCGAGATCGTGCCCGCCGGCATAGAGAAGGTTGGCGGGCATCAGACTGCGAGGCAGGACGGTGTCGACGCCGAGGTTGGTCTGGAAGGTGTCTCCCGACTCGGTGAGGTCGACTTCCGGCGTGTTCAGCACCGCGGCCGCCGGTAACGGCAGTCCCTCGTCGCGCGCTCTCAGGATGAGCGCGGCGGCCAGGTTGCCGCCGGCCGACGCCCCACCCACGATGATCTCATCCGGCCGATGCTCTTCCAGGAGCGCGCGGTAGGCGGCGACGCAGTCGTCCAGCGGCGCCGGGTACGGGTGGTCGGGTGGCATCCGGTAGTCGACCGCCCAGACGGGTGCGCCGACGCGCGCGGCGGTACCGGCACCCATGACCCGGCAGCACTCACCACCGCCCATAATCAGGGCACCGCCGTGAACGTCGAGGAATACGCGCCGGTCGTCGACGGGCACGTCCTGGGGCCTGATCGTGTAGACCCGAACCCCGGCGACCTCGATCTCCTCCACGTCGGACGGGAGTCCCGACGCCCGCCCGAGCAGCATGGACAGGACCGCCTCGTCCGCGGCTTTGATCATCGCCCGCCATGCGTCGGCGTCATCCAGGGCGGGGTACTCGCGTGTCTCCGTCCGCCCCATAGCCAGCATGGCCCGCGCCTGGGGGCTCACCGACCGCGGAACCGGGATCTCACGCGCCGGCACCGCGAGCGCCGGCAGGTCGTCGGATATGGCCATGGTCGGTTCTCCTCGCAGTCGGGCCGCCACGTCGAGGTCGGGGCGGAACAGCTGGTAGATCGTGTCGCTGAAGATCAGGTTGGTGGCGACGGAGCGGGGAGGGGCCGGGACCAACATCGCCGCGCGGGTCCAGCCATCACGTCAGACACCAGCCGGCCGTTCGCTGATCAGCATTCTCTCGCGCAATCTGTCGATCTCGTCGGCCATGAAACCCAGCAGGTCGCCATAGACCTCGTCGTTGTGCTGGCCGAAGGTGGGCGCCACGCAGCGCGGCGAGGCCGACGACGGCGGCATAGGCGCCGGACGCCCACTCACCGAGCCGGCCGCCGGCCTGCATCGGCGGACCGGCGGGCTCACCGCGCCACGCGATCGACCCGCACAGCGCCTGTAAGAGGAACTCGCTCGCCGGGCGGTGCTCGTCCGGCCACGGTCCAACGAGCCCCCAGGGGCTGATCGCGAGCACGACGGCGCGCGGGCTGTCCGCCGCCAGCTGGCGTACGAAGGCGGGGCCGGGGCCGGCGGGCTGCGCGGCCAGGTCGCCGCCGACGACGATGACGTCGGCGGCGGCGGCGAGCGCCCGGCCGCGCGGGCTGTCGATGCCGGCGGCGACGGAGCGTTTCGACGTGTTCAGGAATCTGAAGAGCGCCCCGTCGCCGTCAGCATGCACGCCGGACGCCGACCAGGACCGGGTCGGGTCGCCGCCTGGGCCTTCGAGCTTGACAACGTCGGCGCCGGCGTCGGCGAACAGCTTGCCGCAGTAAGGCCCGGCGATCCCTGTCGCCAGTTCCAGGACGCGGACGTCATCGAGGGGGTATGAGGCCATCGGTCAGGCCCGCCCGGCGTGAGAGGTCATCCGTTTCCAGGCGGCAAGGTCGCGCTCGTCCGCGGCCCGGCCGACGCGGGTGACAACGTCGACGTCGGTCGCCCCGGCACGCAGCGCCCCCGAGGTGCACTGCTCTCGGGGCCGGGTCGCGAACGGGTCGAACTGGTAATGGCGTAACGCGTTCTCATAGGTGATCTTGTTGATGGTGTCGTCGGGGAGGTGGCCGAGGTTGGCGATGACGTCCTCGGGGGCGTTCGGCCAGCTGGAGTCGGAGTGCGGGAAGTCGGACTCCCAGCAGACGTTGTCGAGCTCGAACCAGTCGAGGAGCCGCCTTCCCCAGGCTTGCAGAACCCGAACGCCTCGAGCTGGCGGATGACCTCGAAGGAGAACGGGTCGTAGAGCTCGGCGACGTCGACATCCGCGCGAGCGAGCCCGGCGGTGGCGAACGCCCGGTCAGCGGCGCGGGCGCCGACGGGCTTGGCGGGTGTTGTGCAGGCCGACGATCGTCGCGCGCCCGGCCGGGCCCATGGGTGTCCTCATCTCCCGGCCGCGAGGCCGCGATCAGTGCCTCGGCGTGGTAGCGGGCTCCGGCAGCGTGGGCACCGTCTTCGCGCGGACGGCGTGCTCGACGCGGTCGGCGAACGCGGCGAAGGCTGCGGCAACGAGCCGCAGGTCGACCGTGTCACCCTCCGGGGTGCCGCCCGGGGCGTCCAGGCAGTCGGCGAACGTCGCGGAGATCTCGGCGAGCTGGCGGTGGACCAATGCGGCGCCGGCGTCGGTGAGTTCCACGATCGTGGCCCGCCGGTCGGCGGGGTGGCCGTGGCGGCGGATCGCGGCGCGCAGCTCGAGGCGCTGCAGCGCGCGGGCGGTGCCGCTCTGGGACAGGCCGACGTCGTGGGCGAGCGCCCCGGGCGATGCGCGGAACGGCTCGCCGCGAAACCACAGTGCCGCGAGGATCGCGAAATCCGAGGTGTCGATCCCGACGGCGGCCAGCCCCGGCTCCGAGAGGGCGCGCAGCGCGCGGCCAGCGCGGGCGACGAACATCCACAGCGCGACCAGCTCCGGCGGCCCGTCGAGTGCGGCGCCGGCCCGGCGCAGGACCGCGTCGAGCCCGGCCCAGCCGCCGGGCTGCTCACCGTCGCCGCCCGCCGGGGGCGAAAGTTGCATGCGCACGGTTCAGTATCTCCGCCTCCACCCGCAGTCCCCGTCGGCCGCGCCTCCGCGCGCTCGCCGGTCCAGGTGTCCCAGTGTACGAGAAGCGTGCGCATGCATCTATCTCGGCAGGTCGCTATCGGAAGGCGGGACGAGACCGCATTCGTAGCAGAGGATGACGGAGCATCCTGGTTGCCGGCGCAGACCACTGCGACGGCCGGCCGCAACAGTCCTGGTGTGGTCGCCAAGGGGCCGGCGGCTCACGTTTTCGTTGTCTGGGCAAATGCCTGTAGCTCGTCGGGGATGTTGGGACCGACCGGCATGTAGACCACCTCGGTCACGCCCGCATCACCGGCCTCGTCGAGGCGGGCCGCGATCGTGGCGGCGTCGCCGGTCCACCCCGAGCCCAGGATCGCCGGACCAGCCGCGTCGACCAGCGGGCGGTCCCGCTCGGTCACCGTGCACAGATGACCCTGGTGGGCAGCGAGGTGACGCTCCCGCGCCGGGCGCTCGGCCTCGAGGCGAGCCAGCCATTCGGCACCGCCCGGCTTGCCGGGCAGGGCCTGTGGGGCGTAGTGCCAGGCGTAGTGGAAGCTGGTGGCGTAGCAGGGGCCGGCCGCCTCGATCAGCCGGTGGCTGGTGTGGTCCTCGCCCGGTCGGATCACGGTGCCGAACATGAGCAGGGCACAGTTGTTCCAGCCTCGGTCCTGCTCACTGGGGACTTCCGAGACGATGACGCCGTCGGCCAGGTCCCGCGCCACCGCGAATCCCTTGGGGCCGCCCGGCGCCACCCAGATCGGCACCTCGACCGGCCGCGGCGCCCCATATCCCGGGGCATGCATCATCTGACAGGCGCCGCCGTCGACGTCGACGACCTCGCCGGCCAGCAGGCCGCGCACCTGCCGGGTGTAGGCGGCCAGGTCGGCCCATCTCATCGGCTTCTGCCCCATGGTCATGCGGCCCGTCCAGCCGGTACCGAATGCCACCACCAGCCGGCCGGGCGAGATTTCCTCGACCGTGCTGATCGCCGCGGCCGTGACCATCGGATGACGCAGACTCGGGACCGCGACCCCGGTGCCAAGGCCGATCCGGGTGGTCTGCGCGGCGAGCCGGCCGAGCGCCATCCAGATGTCGCCGTACAGGGCCGGGGAATCGTACAGCCAGATCCGCCGGTACCCGAGTTCCTCGGCGGCCGTCGCGTACTCGACGACCCGGGAGCTCGGCGGGAACGCGCAGGATAATGCAGGTCGAACAGTCATCGCTCTTGTGTCCCCCTCAATCTCAGGAACCCTGGGCCTGCCGGGCGACCGGTTCCCAGTCCGCCCAGGTCTTCAGCCGCTGCTCATAGATGTACTTGACGACCTGGGCGGGCTGGCTACCGAACAGGACCCGCAGCGGAGGGTTCTCCGCGTCGACGACCTTCAGCAGCGCCGCCGCGGCGGCAGCGGGGTCGCCGACCTCGGCCTGACCATTCATCGCCACCATGGCCTGGCGCATCTGGTCGTACACGGGATCCGGGGTGGCATGAGCGGCGGACGAGCCGGCCCAGTCGGTCCCGAAAAGGCCGGGCTCGACGAGGGTCACCGCGATCCCAAAGCTCGCGACCTCCTGAGCCAGCGCCTCGCTGAGCCCCTCCAGCGCCCACTTGGACGCGTTGTAGCCGCCTAGAGTCGGAAACGCCGCGAGGCCACTGACCGAGGAGATCTGCACGATGTGACCGGAACCCTGCTCCCGCAGATAAGGAAGCACGGCCTGGGTCACCCACAGCGCGCCGAAGAAGTTCGTTTCCAATTGGCCGCGAATAGCCTGCTCGTCGAGTTCCTCCACGGCGCCGACCAGGCCGTACCCAGCGTTGTTGACGACGATGTCGAGACGTCCGAAATGGGCGTACGCGGCCTTCACGGCCGCACCCACCGCTTCCTTGTCGGTCACGTCGAGCCGCAGCGGCAGGATCGCCTCGCTGTTGGCCTCGACCAGGTCCGCCAGGCTGCCCAGGCCGCGGGCGGTCGCCGCGACGCGGTCGCCGCGAGCGAGCGCGGCCGCGACGAACGAACGACCGAAGCCGCGGGACGACCCCGTCACGAACCACACCCTGCTGTCTGCCGCCATCAGGCCGCTCCTGCCGTCGCCGGTCGCATGATGTATCCACGAGCACCATACGCCTAACCTGGCACCCGGTGACAGTTTTGACGTTGGGTTACACTGTAGATCATGGAGGAGCTCTCGCCTGGCCTGCGGGAACGCACCCGCCGGGCGGTGCAGGCCGATCTGATGTCCATCGCGATGCGGCTCTTCGTGGAACGCGGCTACGACGGCACGAGTGTTGAGGAGATCGCAACGGAGGCAGGGATCTCCAAGCGCAGCTTCTTCCGCTACTTCGGGTCGAAGGAAGACGTAGTCCTGGGCAACCTCGAGTACGGCGGTCAGCAACTCGCCTCCGCCCTCGCCGAGCGCCCCGACGACGAGCCAGCCTGGACAGCCCTGCGTCGTGCCTTCGAGGTCATCGCGAAACACAACGACCACGACCCCACCGGCACGCTGGCTGTCCTGCGGATGCTGCGGGACACGCCGAGCCTGAAGGCCCGTCATCTGGAAAAGCAGTCCCGCTGGCGGGAGCTGCTCGCTCCTCATCTGGCGCCCCGGCTGCCACCACGTCCACCCACCGCGGCCTCCGACAGTGCCGATCCACGCGCGGTCGCGATCGCCGGCGCCGCGCTCGCCTGCCTGGACGCCGCCCAGACGGTATGGGTCGCTGCCGAGGGCCGGGTCCGGCTCGCGAACCTCCTTGACGAGTCGATGGGGGCAGTTGGCGTGCTCCCCTCCGTCCCGGCGCCCGGCCAGCTCGCCGTCTAGAGGGCCAAAGGGTGTGCGAAAATGATCTTCCTTCGCACGCCCGGCGGCCGTTGTCCCCAGGATCACTAGAGGGCCAAAGGGCGTGCGAAAATGATCTTCCTTCGCACGCCCGGCGGCCGTTGTCCCCAGGATCACTAGAGGGCCAAAGGGTGTGCGAAAATGATCTTCCTTCGCACGCGCGGCGGCCGTTGTCCCCAGGATCACTGGCGGAGTCCCGATTTTCGGTGAACCCCCGAGTAAGCCTGGCGGCGGGAGGGATGGCCGCAGGCAAAGAACGGCCGCGGCCCGCGGCGCCTCAATGATGGCGTTTCAGGCGAGGTCACCGGGGAAGGAGGACTCTGGCGTTTTCAGGGGACTGACGTCAACCCAGTCCGCCCAGCGGCCTTCGACTCGGCGTCCTCATCTACGTTTGGTGTGGGCGCCTGTGGCCCGAGAGACCAAGGGAGTTGATCATGCCTGTCTCCGTGGAATACCGCCAGGAAGTACTGAAGAAGGTGCGCGAAACGCACGGGTCCACAGCGAAGCCCCGAGAAGAGGCGGTCGATCTCGATCGGGAGCTGGCAAGCCTCTACTCGACACTTGGTCTGGCGTGGCTGGCTCAGAGTCAGTACGACAGCGGAAGTCCGTTCCGTGGCTACCTCTACAACGTCGGTTTCGACACCTACGTCACCAATGATGGAGTATGGCTGTACTCGAGCTCCGCCACCACGGACGGTGCCCTGCTGTGGACTTTGCAGAAAAACGGCCAGAATCTATATCTCAGCACTTTCGTGGACGGCACGCAGATGTACTTCAACTGGCGGAACTCCACGGGAGCATGCAAGCTCTACCCCACCTACGATCCAATCACTGTCAACAGGTGGATAAGCGACAATATATTTATGATGCTCAATCCGAGCGTCAATGAGCAGATAGGGACATGGTCGCCCTCCGACAACGAGCTGTACAACAGAGCCAACGTCGTGAACACGGACTTCAGGTTCTCCTACATCCCCCAGGAGTCACTCTCGGCCGACGACCGGCTGATCTATGACACCTACCTCAAGGAGAATTCGAGCGGATGACGCCGCCTGCATTGCGCTCCGAAGGCCCGCCATAAGCTGTACCGTGCCAGAAATCAGTTTCGTGCCCGAGGTGGCCCCGAGCGCGCGGCGAGGTGGGGCTTCGCCGCGCGCTCGGGGCCACCCGCGGCGACATCCGCAACCAGTTCCTGACCGAGGCGCTGCTGCTGTCCACGCTCGGGGGGATCGCGGGACTCGTCCTCGGCGTCGGCGTCACCACCTGCTACGCGACCCTCCAGAGTTGGCCCACCGTCGTCCCGCCCTGGACGATGCTCCTCGCCCTCGGGGCCACCCTCGCCATCGGCGGTGTCGCCGGCCTGTACCCCGCCACGCGCGCCTCCCACCTCCAGCCCACCGAAGCCCTCACCGCGCCCTGACCCAGCCGCTCGTCTGGAGATCCCCTGAAACACGAGGTCGAGGGCACGAGAGGAAGGTGACGATGCCAGAACGTACTGGGAAGTCACATGACGTCTCACCATCGGTTGAGGTCGCGCGGGTCGATCGTCCGCCCGCCGCGGAAGCTTGCGGGCCTTGACCATGGTCACTCCGGCATGATCGTCAATCCGTTTCTCGCCGACGACAGCCCGGGCTGGAGGCCCTCGTCAACCGGGGATCACCGACAAGCGACAAGGCACCGTGACCTGCGATCCGTACCGTCACGTGGTTTGTCGGAACAGTCGCGCGTAGGCGAGGTTGTTTCGGAGGTCAGGCGGTGGCGGGGGACCGGCTTCCGAGGAGGCTGGTGAGCGCCCTGCCGGTTTCGCGGGAGAGCGGGCCGGTGTGGGTCAGGCCGAGACCGTGCGCGAGGGCGACCGTGTGGAGCCGGACAGTCGCCTCCAGGAGGAGCGCGTAGGTGTCGGTTGCCGCGCGTCCGCGGTGGTGCGCGGTGGCGACGACGGCGATCACGATGAGCAGACCGGGCCACCACACCGCCGCGACCACGACGTAGAGCAGGCCCCAGCCTGCCAGGGTGGTGGCGCGGTCGATCGTCTCACGTGCGTTGGTGATCTCGAGGCGGGCGGCGTCGGGCACGGTGAGCCACAGGTATGGCCAGATGGTGGCGAGGTCAAGGTCGAGCTCGTGATCCAGCCTGGTGGCGACGGCGTTCTCTTCGAACGGACCGGGTCCGGGGAACATCTCGACGCCGCCGTGGAAGCTCTCCGTCAGGCGGTTACGGCGACGCCCGCGTGCCATGGCGCCAGCGACCCCGTCGACCCGGCACACAGCCGCCTTCTCCTTAGCGACCACCAGACCGCGCCGTTGACCGTGGCTGGACTCGCCTCGGCCCGGGTGACCCGGGCCGACCTCGCCTACCTGTCCGCGTGCGCCACCGCCAGCATGAGCGTGGTCACCCTCGGCACGGTGGAGCTCGACGAACCGACGCGGAATGCCCTGCCCGACCTGGCCTCGACGATCGCCGCCCTCAACCGCAATGCCGCGCTCCTCGATGAGGCCATCCACCTCACGACGGCTTTCCAAGCGATCGGTTACCGGCATGTCGTCGGCACGCTGTGGGAGATCAACGACGTCATAGCTGTGAAGATCGCCGAGGAGTTCTACACCGCCCTGCGCACCGAAGCCGGCGCCTTGGACACAGACCGGTCCGCCGCGGCGTTGCACGGCGCTGCCCGGGCCTTGCGCGACCGATTGCCCCGCACGCCCTCGTTGTGGGCCGCCTATATCCACAGCGGAGCGTGAGCCAGTGGCAATACCTTGTCGCGCCCACGCCTGACGAGACCGTCGCGCGCCCGGAGGTGGCGCCTGCTCGCCTTACCTGTGGGCGGCCCGGTCGGAGTTGGAGTCGAGGCCGGCGACGAACTCCTCGACGACGGTCGTCTTTGTGCGCAGGGTCGCAAGCTTGTCCTCCGCCGGCGCGATCCAGGTCTGGAGCGCCTTGTGGAGCTCGTTGCGCCGGTCCTGGGGGAGTCCTTGATCGGACAGGTCGTCGCGGAGCGTGAGCAGTGATCGCAGCTCGTCCAGTGTGGCGCACCCGCGGGCCCACCCACTCCGCCATCTTTTGTCAGTGCCATCGGACACATGATGTGCTATCTTTTCACCTGTCACAGATCCCTTACAGGTGAAGGAGGGGTATGACGGAGGCCCGGCCGACCGGCGACGAGCTGGTCGAGATGCTGGCAGCCCTGGCCAACCCGCTGCGGCTGCGCATCGTCGCCACGCTGGCCACCGGCCGTGACTACGTGAGCCACCTGGCTCGGGTGATCGGCGTGAGCAGGCCGCTCATGCACATGCACCTGCAGCGCCTGGAGGCTGCCGGCCTGATCGTCGGCAGCCTGGAGCTCTCGGAAGACGGCAAAGCCATGAAGTACTACGAGGTCACCGATTTCGACCTGCGCCTGACCGCGCCCGCGCTGGCCCTTGCGGCACGCAGCCTGACCAGCCATGACCCGGACAAGGGTCACGCACCCAAGGAGATTTCCTGATGTACGTCGCCGATGACTTCAGCGCGGGTGAGGGGATTGCCGCCCTCGCGTTTTTTCTCGCCATCGCAGCCGTGACCATCGCGGTCCTCTGGTTCACCTTCGACTACCGCAAGACGAAGCTCCGGACCGCGCAGACGGAGGACCTGCGGCAGCTCGTCCAGCGGTTCGAGCAGCTCGCCGAGAACACGATGGACGCCCAGCAGCGGGTGGCCACCGACGTCGCCGAGCTCCGGGGCCGTACTGCCTCCATCGAGAAGATCCTGAGGTCCGTCGAATGAGCGGGGACGCCACCACAGGCACGAGTGCCGCGGCGGGCACCACATGAAAGCGTTCGTCTTCCGCGGGTACGGCTCGCCCGACGACCTGGAGCTGGCCGAGGTCGACAAGCCCGAGCCGGGCGACGGCGAGGTGCTGCTCCGGGTGCGGGCGGTCGCCGTCAACCCCTACGACTGGCACTCCCTGCGGGGCCAGCCGTACCTCGCCCGCCTGCTACCCGCGGTCCGACCGCCATTGAACTCGGCGGGCCCGCGTCCGGTCGAGCAGCGCGTGTCCATTGAGCCGACCGAGCACCCTTGTGGCCCGAGCTGGCGGAGCCGGGTCAGCGCCCGCGGGCGCGGGCAGAGCCGCGCTGGGCGCTCTGGGGGTCGAGGCGGCGCAGCAGCCGGGCGGCGACCACCGCGCAGAGGAGGCCGATGACGGCGACGACGCCGAGGTCGATGAGATAGGTCGCCGCCGTGTGTTTCCACAGCGGGTCGACCGGGATTCCGGGTGCGAACCGCTCGTCGCCAATCCGCTGGACCGTGATGAGGTCGATCACCGAGGCGGAGGCGCTGTACCCCCAGCGGGCGGGGAAGAGCCAGGAGATCTGTTCCAGGCCGGCCTTTCCCGCCAGCGGCATCATCGCGCCCATGAACACCAGTTGCGCCATCGAGACCACGACGAGCGGCGGCAGCGTCTTGTCCGCGTTGTCGACCAGCGCGGACACGACGAGGCCCATCATCGCGGAGGCGATCGCGGTGGCCGCCACCGCGATCGTGAGCTCCAGCAGCGGCATACCGGTGAGGACGCCGTCACCCGAGATCTTCATGCCCGTCAGGCCGACCATGGTGAGCACGACGCTCTGCACCGTCGTGATCATCCCGAGCACCGCGACCTTGGACCCAAGGTAGGCCGCCGTGGACAAGCCGATGCCGCGTTCTCGGCGGTAGATCTCGCGTTCCTTGACGAGCTCCCGGATCGAGTTGGACATCCCCATGAAACAGGCCATAAGGATGAGGATCAGCAGGATCGACGACGCAGCGGTGTTCGCCTCCTCCGGGTTGGTCGACGCGGCCAGGCCGTAGTTCGACGGCAGCGTCCGCGGTATCAGGCCAAGCACGATCGGATACGCGACCAGCAGCCGCAGATAGGCCGGATCCGAGGCGATGACCCGCAGATATCGACGGCTCAGCGTCAGCGCCTGGGAAAGCACCGACTGCTGGCGGATGTTCTCCAACGGTGCCGGCCGCGGCTTGGGCACGCTCGCCGAGCCCCGGATGAAGTGCTTCGAGTTCCGGTACCGGTGGGCGAGCCTGACCGCGCTCTTCGGGTTCTTGAGCAGTTGGAAGGCGTCCGACCAGCTGCCGCGGCGGAAGAACTCGAGCGCGTGCGCCGGGGGACCGAAGTAGGCGACGTGACCGCCCCTGGCGAGCACCAGCAGATAGTCGCAAAGGTCGAGGTTCGCGACGCTGTGGGTGACGACGACCACCGTCCGGCCACCGTCGGCGAGACGGCGCAGCGACTCCATGACCTCCTTGTCGAGGCCGGGGTCAAGGCCCGACGTGGGCTCGTCGAGGTAAAGCAAGGTCGGCTGGGTGAGCAGCTCCAGCGCGACGCTGGTCCGCTTGCGCTGGCCACCGGAGAGCTTCGAGACCTTCAGCCCAGGTAGGTCGACGCCCCCGGGCACCTCGTCGTCGAGGTCGTCGAGGTCGTCGAGGCCGTCCGCCGGATCGTCGAGGTCGTCGAGGTCCTCGTCGCCGGGGCCGCCAGCGCCGGCTGGACGGCGGCGGCGACGGGCGGCGTCATCGGGATCCCGGCTGGATCGCTCCGCCCGCGCCTCGCCCGTCCGGTTGGTGAGGCCGAGTTCGAGGAGGACCTCGTCAACGCGCCTGGCGCGTTCCTCCTTGGTGGTCTCGGCCGGGAAGCGCAGCTGGGCGCCGTACTCGAGGGCCTGTCGGACGGTGAGGGCGGTGTGCAGGATGTCGTCCTGCGGGACGTAGCCGATCCTGCGGCGCAGCTCGTCGTACTCGGCGTAGAGGTCGCGGCCGGAGTAGCGGACGGTTCCGACGTCGGCCGGGCGGAAGCCGGTCAGGGCGCCCAGCAGCGTCGACTTGCCGGCGCCGCTCGGACCGATCACACCCAGCAGGGCACGCCCGGGCAGGCGGAAGGTGACGTCGTGCAGCAGCCGGGTCTCGCCGACGTCGACGCACAGCCCGTCCACCTGGAAGGTCACGTCACCGTGATCGAGGTACTCGACCAGCCGTGTGGGCACCGCGTTCTTCTCCGCCGAGGCGGCGCCAGTGTGGAAGACGTGGTGCCCGATCGAGAAGAAGTCCCCGGTCCGCAGGCGTGCCCGGTCGATCCGGCGGCCGTTGACGAACGTGCCGTTCGCCGAGCCCAGGTCGATGATCTCGACACCCTCGGCGTCGACGAACAGCGCCGCGTGCTCCCGCGAAGTCAGCAGGTCCCCGACGACGACGTCGCTCGACAGCGCCCGTCCGATCACCGTCCGGCCCGGCCGCAGCGTGTGGATGCGGCCGAGCCCCGCGGCGGTATCCGGCGCGCCGCCCTCGGCCGGGGGCATCCGGGGCCCCGATCCAGAACGTGCCTTCTTGGGCAACAGCGTTGGGCGCTCGTGATGGCGCTTGACCTCGGAAGGGACGACCGCGCCCGGCGCGGATGACGCTCCAGCCGGCCTGTCCGCGCGATGCGCGGAGTCGCCCATGGCCGGGCTGTCCCCGTGCCGCCGCGCCGGCGCCGCGGCCCGGTCGTCCGGGCGTCGGGTAGATGGCGTCGGGTTCCGGCCGGCGACGGCGGACGCCCCGGCAGCCGGGTCGGCGGCGTGCGGCGCCCTGCCTGTCAGGTCCGGCCGATCTATGACGAGGGTCCCCAGTGGGTCCAAGGAGTCCGGAGCGGACGGCCAGGGCAGGTACTGATCGTGTCGATCGTGCTGATCCCGCGGCCCGGTGGGGGGCGCCGCGGGTGGTGGCGGTTCCCAGGATCCAGCTGGGACCGAGATCGCCGGTGGGTCCCAGGAACTGACCGGGACGGACGGCGCCGGGTCCGGCGAGACCTGTTCGGCCGGGAAACCAGTGGGGGGAGGGAGTGCCTCGGTGTCCCAGGAAGCGGTGTCCCGGGAAGCGGCGTGGGTGGACGTCGCCCGCGGGTTCCCAGATGACCCGGGGTTAGGCGCGGGCTGGGCGGCGTCCCACGGGCTGGAGGGCGGCACGGCCGTCCGGGCGTCCCAGGGGTCGACAGGGAGCGGCGCGGCCGGCGGCTCCCAGGAACTGGTGGGGGGCGAGTACGCCTGCGGGTCCCAGCGCCCGATCGGGATCGACGAGACCGGTGGCTCCCAGGTTCCAACAGGCGTCGACGCGGCGGGCTGGTTCCAAGGCCCGGCGGAGTCCCAGTGCTCCGCCTGCCGCCCCCAGGGGCCGGCCTGCGGCTGCTCCAACAAGTCGTCGGGCTGGGACCGCTGTTCGGCGGGCTCGTCGACCGCGGTGACGGACACCGCCAGTGCCGACGAATGCGGGCCGGCCGGACCGGCCGTCGGATGCGGCACCAGGGTGAGCATCGGGCCGTCCGGCGCGCCGAGCCGCAGGTGCGACTCCTCGTGGATCAGGACCCGTCCGACCCGCCAGCCGTTCTGCCAGGTGCCGAAGGTGCTGACGTCGACCGCGGTCCAGCCCTCGGGGGTCGGCTCGATGAGCAGATGGCGCCGGGAGACCCGGTCGTCCGCCAGCAGGGGGTCACCGCCAGTTGTCCGCCCGATGACGCACGACTGGCCCGCCGGAACGACAGCCACAACCTCGTGCCCACTGCGGACGGTCAGCCCGGCTGACATCGTTACCCCCGCTTCCATGACCCCCCTGTGTGATGGCTTTCACAGACGTGAGAGCACGCGTATTGCGCGGAGGCTGTCCGCGGAGAAACTGTCTATCTGCCGACAATCGGCCGTCATTGTGAACCGCCGAGTAATCGTGACGCGTACGCCCGTGACCGGCGTGCTCATACGTGCCCGCTGGCCTCAGCCGCTGTGAGCCTGACGGACCGCGTGGAGCGGCACCTGTTCCAAGAACAGCCTTTTCAGCAGGATGACGCCCGAGTTGGGCTGGTCCTCGGTGGTGAGCACCGGCAGAGCATAACCCGGCATATAAGCGACCTGAAGCGACGGTTGGACGGTGCCGACGGAGGTCAGCAGGGTCGGGCAGATCATGTGGCTTCCCGTGGCACCACGGATGCCCGCTGCGGGAGGCCGACCTTGTAGCCATCGGCCCGGTCGCCGTCGAGGGATTCCTCAGGGTTATGGAGACGCTGCTGCCCGTCAACGGGGCCGACCCGGTGACTCGGGTTCGCGATTTCGGTGAGGTCCATGGTGCTCGCCTTTGGCTGGTGGGCCGCGGGTGGCCGGGTCCCAGGTCAGGCCTTGGCCAGGCTGAGCAGGCGCTTCAACTGAAGCCGGTGCCGGGATCGGCGGCCTTCGCGAGGATCCCGAGGTCGCGTAGCCGGGTGAGGGCGTCGGCGATCAGTGCTTTCCAGGCCGTGAACGTTCCGAAGAGCGCCGCGCGGGACGGCTCGTCGGCGTCGGACAGCTCGATGGACATCGACCCCAGGGCGCAGCCGTATGAACCATCCTGCAGAGAGTTGGCCTGGTCGGCCTGCGTCGCTCGCGCGACGCAGGCCGACCAGGCTGCGCACGTCGCGCAGGCGTCGAGGTCGGTCGAGGCGTGGGACGGCGGAGAGACCGTCCCTTTCCCGCGGGGTCAGGCGAGCGGCATGACCCGCACGATCCGGATGGAGGTGGTGGAGGTGCCGGCGGCGGGGAAGGCGACGCTGCCGTCGGTGTAGTCCTTGGCCTCGACGTAGGTGTGGTCCGGCGCGGCGATCGTGAACTGGCCGCCCACGGCTTTGCCGGTGGTGGAGTCGTACACCTGGGCGGCGATCGAGGTTCCGGACTTCCAGGTCAGGAGCATCTTGGCCGGGCCGTAGGCGGCCAGGTGTGAGTGTTGGGTCTTGTCGGCGGTCAGGACCGTCTGGTCGGACGCGCCGGTGGAGAAGTGCTCCAGCTTCGTCTGGTTGCCGTTGCTCCAGGCCGTCCAGTAGCCCTGGGTACCGGCCAGCACGATGTTGCCGCCGAACAGGGTCCCGTCACAGACTCCGGCCGCGACGGTCTGGCCGGTGGCAGGGCGGGCGATGCGGCACTTGTTGTCCGTGGCGCAGACCATCGCGAAGTGGCCGGTCCGGGCGTCCCAGACGATGTGGGAGTCCCAGGCGTGGCTGCAGCCCCAGGCGAAACTGTCGTGCCCGGAGACCGGGGAGCCGGTGGTGGCGTTGACCACCTGCATCCGGTCACCTTCGTGGATGTCGACGCAGCTGCCGTTGGCCACGGTGATCGCGGCCTCGAAGTAGGCGGCGTAGTTGGTGCCGTCGTATGCCAGGGTGCCGTGGTGGTTGTACCACCACACGAAAAGAGCCCCGGGATCGTAGCCGCCGAGGCTGCCGCTCAGGTTGGTGACCTGCTGCTCCCACACCTGCCGGCCGGAGTTGTCGAAGCGGACCATCCACATGGTCTTGGTCGGGCTGGAGGTTCCGCCGCACAGCTTCCCGCTGCCCTGCGGGCCGGGACGGGTCAGCAGGACCACCACACCCTGCGCATCGGCCTTGATGTCCTGCAGGTCGACCCCGTCCACGGACGTGGGAGTACCGACCAACTGGTCACCGCAGTCGAGCCTGCCCAGGTGGACCTTGGAGTCGGTGCCCAGCCAGGCCAGCCACGACCCCCCGCCCGGTGCCGCGGCGATCGCGGTCGGCAACGGGTCGGTGTCGCCCTGCGGCGCGAAGCTGACCACCTGGGACCCCAGGCTGACCTCGGTGATCCTCGCCGTCGGCGAGGCGCCCGCCGTCCGACCGCAGTCACTGGACGCCGGTCCGGACGGGGTCGCGGTGGGCGGGGGTGTCGTGGTCGCCGCCGGGGTGGCGGACGGCGACGACGGTGTGGTGGTCGGTGGGACCGACGGAGAGGTGGTCGGCCGGACCGATGGCGAGGCGGTCGGGGTGCCCGCTGTGCCGCCTCCGCCGCCCGGGAATCCGGCGGGTACACAGCCGGCGATCGCGGCGACGGCGACCACCGCCAGAGCCGCGGTCCGCGCTGTTCGTCTCAGGGTCATGTATGGCTCCGTCGAATTGGGTCCCCTCCCCATAGGGAAGTCGTTCCGCGACCGCGAATGGTTGCCGATCCGCGGAGATTGTCCAGTTTGGTGGCGTCCATGAACTGGGTGATCGACTTTGCCGAGGCGCTGGCGCGGCTCCATGCCGCCACCGGAGCCGAGGACGCAGGCGTCCTGTCCGCCGGGTCCGGCCCGACCCACGACGTTGACTTCGTTCCTCGGCGACATACCCAGCCTGCTGGGAGCCCGGAGGTGAGATCCCCTCGGGCGACGCGACCGTTCAGGGTTCGTAGCCGATTGTCCAGAGACGCGTGGTCTTGTCGGCGGAGCTGGTGGCGAGGAGGGTTCCGTCAGGGGAGAACACGACTGGCCCGACGGCGCCGGTGTGGCCGGTGAGGGTTGTTCGGAGGGTGCCGCTCGTGGTGTCCCAGACTCGCGCGGTCTTGTCCCAGGAGCTGGTGGCGAGGAGGGTTCCGCCAGGGGAGAACACGACCGCGTGTACCCAGTCGGTGTGGCCGGTGAGGGTCGTTCGGAGGGTGCCGCTGGTGGTGTCCCAGACTCGCGCGGTCCGGTCGCGGGAGCTGGTGGC
>NZ_MBLO01000135.1 GCF_001854805.1 Pseudofrankia coriaricola | reverse complement strand
TTTCGCACACCCTTTGGCCCTCTAGTGATCCTGGGGACAACGGCCGCCGGGCGTGCGAAGGAAGATCATTTTCGCACACCCTTTGGCCCTCTAGACCGGCGCACCTGCCGGGCGGGCCTCGTCAGCGCCCCGCCCGGCAGGTGTCCCGTCCCGAACGGCCCCGTCGCGTGCGACGGGGCCGTTTCGCGTTACGCCAACTCCGAGACGTTCAGGTCGTCGCGCCAGAGGTGACAACGATCATGGGGCGCGGGCGGCCCACGCGGTGGCGCAAGATCAGGCCGCCGGCCCACCGACCCGCCAGGCCATCGCCGCGAAAACGCGCAGGTCGTGGCCCCTCTCACACGTTGGCGGACCACCATCTGTTGACGCCGACGTCGGAATCGAGTATTCACATGCAGCACCACACTGCGACCATCTGGTCGCTGCACGCGCAGCTCCATTGGCGAACCATCGGTGAACCCGTAGCGAGTCGTACCCGAACGAACAGGTGCCCGGGAGGCCTTGCCCCGTCAGCCAGTTACGCCTCGCATCCGGGTTTGGCGATCTTCGCAGTCACCCGACGTCCGACGACAAGGTGGGAAACATGTCGCATCTCTGGCGACTGGCCAGCCGGCGAACGCCCGAGCAGCCGCTCCAGCCCGTTGCATCCGCGCAGTCGTCCACCCGCCCGGCCAGGTTACGGTTGGCTGGCGTCGCCGTTCTGGCCGCGAGCCTGGCCTTCGTTTCGGCCTGTGGCGGCGGCTCCGACGACAAGGGCGATGACACCCCCGCGGCCAGCGGCTCCGCCGGGTCGGCGGACGTTCTCGGCCCGATTGCGAAGGCGACCGGCGCGCCCGTCAAGATCGGTGTGATCACGGACGGGCCCAGCCCGACCGCCGACCACACCAACGACAACAAGGTCGCCGAGGCCACCGCCAAGTACCTCAACGAGCACAAGGCCGGCATCGGTGGCCGGCCGATCGAGATCACCATCTGCGAGACCCTCGGCGACCTTTCCAAGGCCTCCGACTGCGGCAACCAGATGGTCGAGAAGGGCGTCTCCGCCGTCCTCATCGGCACCTCCGGCGTCGTCGAGAGTGCCTGGAAGCCGCTGAACGACGCGAAGATCCCGGTCATGCTCTACGGCTCGAGCGACCCCGGTCTGCTCGCCAGCCCGACGACGTTCGTCCTGGGCAACCCGACCTTCCCGATCATCGACCTGCCGATCCAGGTCGCGAAGGACAAGGGCAACAAGAAGGTCACCGCCGTCGTCATCGACGTGCCCGCCGCCCTGCACTCCGCCCAGGACATCGCGCCGCCGCTGTTCCAGAAGGCCGGCATCGGCTACGAGCTCGTCCGCGTCGCGCCCGGCACCGCCGACATGACGCCTCAGATGCAGCAGATCGTCTCGAACAAGTCGGACGAAGTCTTCATCATCGGCAACGACTCGTTCTGCATCAGCGCCATGAACGGCCTCAAGTCCGTCGGCTTCACCGGCACCATCAGCGCCATCTCCCAGTGCATCACCGACTCCACCCGCAAGTCGGTCCCGGGAGCCACGCTGAAGGACATGGTCATCAGCGCCACCGTGCCGATCGGCCCGGACAGCCCGTCGATGCAGCTCTACACCAAGGTCGCCGAGACCTACGGCAAGGACATCGACCTCAGCTTCCAGGACGGCATGATCATGTTCACGATCATGTCCGGCTTCCAGGCCGCGACGCAGGGCATCACCGGGGACATCACCCCGGCGACCATCACCTCGGCCATCAAGGGCATGAAGGAGACCGAGCTGCCCGGCGGCGGCGGCATCAAGTTCCGCTGCAACGGCAAGGCCATCCCCGACCAGCAGGCCGTCTGCGTCCTCGGCGGTCTGTCGACCACCCTCGACGACAAGGGCCAGCCCGCCGCGTACAAGGTCCTCGGCAACACCCCGATCGCCAGCTAGCACGCCACTCCGGCACTCGGATCCGCCAGATCCAGCAATCGCACCGGCGTGCCGGGCGGACGGCCTCGCCGACACCCGCCCGGCACGTCCCCTCCCAGAACGGCCCCGCCCTCCGCGGCGGGGCCGTTCTGCGTCCCGCCGCCCCTCGCGCAGGCTTGTCCAGGTCGTGACACCTGAAGGCGACGATGGTCATGCGACGCCGCGGCCCGACCCGGGTCGCGGCGGGATCGGGTCGCCTGGACCGTCGACGCGAGACGCGTCAGCTCGGCACCCTCACACGACTCGGCGAATCGTCGTCCGTTGACGCCGACGTCGGAATCGAGTAAGCACTGACACACGCAATCGTGGCGGATGTCACAGGGCAGTCGTGCCACGCAACGCACACCACGTACAGGTAGGCCGGGACGTGCCGCCCGGCCGGTGCCCACCGCCCCCATGGGCCGACGTGTTCCTCGTATTCACGCAACGTCCGACGACAAGGTAGGGGACATGCCACTCATTCGTGGACTGACCGGTCGAACAGCATCGGAACGGCCGCACCCGCGTGCCACGGTCACGCCATCGCACACCCACCCTGCCGGCGCCTTACGGTTACGGGTGGCCGGCGTCGCCGTCCTGGCCGCGACCCTGGCCTTCGTCTCGGCCTGTGGCGGCGGTTCCGATGACAAGGGCTCCGCCACCCCACCGGCGACCGGCTCTGCGGGTGCCGCCGACCCGCTGGGCGCGGTGGACAAGGCGACCGGCGCGCCGGTCAAGATCGGTGTGATCACGGACGGGCCCAGCCCGGTCGCCGACCACACGAACGACAACAAGGTCGCCGAGGCCACCGCCAAGTACCTCAACGAGCACAAGGCCGGGATCGGCGGCCGGCCGATCGAGATCACCATCTGTGAGACCCTGGGCGACCTGGCCAAGGCCACCGACTGCGGCAACCAGATGGTCGAGAAGGGCGTCTCGGCAGTCGTCATCGGCACCTCCGGCGTCGTCGAGGCCGCCTGGAAGCCCCTGAACGACGCCAAGATCCCCGTCATGCTCTACGGCTCGGGCGAACCCGACCTGCTCGCCAGCCCGACGACGTTCGTCCTGGCCGACCCGACCTTCGCCGTCATCGACCTGCCGATCCAGGTCGCCAAGGACAAGGGCAACAAGAAGGTCACCGCCATCGTCATCGACGTCCCGGCCGCCCTGCACTCCGCCCAGGAGGTCGCGCCGCCGCTGTTCGAGAAGGCCGGCATCGGCTACGAGCTCGTCCGCGTCGCGCCCGGCACCGCCGACATGACGCCTCAGATGCAGCAGATCGTCGCGAACGGCTCGGACCAGGTGTTCATCATCGGCAACGACTCGTTCTGCATCAGCGCCATGAACGGCCTCAAGGCCGTCGGCTTCACCGGCACCATCAGCGCCATCGCCCAGTGCATCACCGACGCCACTCGCAAGACGGTTCCCGGTAGCACGCTCAAGGGCATGGTCGTGAGCGCCACCGCCCCGCTCGGCCCGGACAGCCCGTCGATGCAGCTCTACACCAAGGTCGCCGAGACCTACGGCAAGGGCATCGACCTCAGCTTCCAGGACAGCATGATCATGTTCACGTTGGTCTCCGCCCTGCAGGCGGCGACGCAGGGCATCTCCGGGGACATCACCCCGGCGACCCTCACCTCCACCATCAAGGCCATGAAGGAGACCGAGCTGCCCGGCGCCGGCGGGATGAAGTTCCGCTGCAACGGCAAGGCCGTGACGGCCTCTCCGGCGACCTGCGTCCGCGGCGGCCTGGCGACCACCCTCGACGACAAGGGCCAGCCCGCCGCGTACGAGGTCCTCGGCAACACCCCGATCGCCAGCTAGCACGCCCTCCCGTCACCGAATCCAGTAGCCGACCCGGCCTGCCGGGCGAGGCAGCCTCGATACCCCGCCCGGCATGCGCCCTCCCAGCACGGCCCCGTCACCACGACGGGGCCGTGCTGCGCATGGGTGCTCCTCGCGACGAGGCTTCAGGCCACGGCACCCAGAGGCGGTGTGGGGGCCACCCGGTGCACCGGCGCGCGGCTCCCCGGCCTGAACCAGCCCGCCGAGCCCATCGCCGGGAGAAACCCGCCAGCCTGGTACCTCGGCCTGAGTTCCGTTGGCAGCCTCTTCACGAAGGTCGCCGACACCTACGGCAAGGACGGTGGGACGATGCCCAACGTGACCGATCCGCCCCGGCCCGGCCCGCCCGCCGCGCCGGCGGGCGCCGTCCCGCTGCTGGTGGTCGGGGCGCACATGGCGGGGTTCCCGGCGCACGGCCGGATCAGCCGGCACGGCGCCGCCCCGCTCGGCCGGGTGCGGACCGCGCCCGGCTACCGGCTCCACGACCTCGGCGGCGACCCGCCCCGGCCCGGCCTGGTCCGCGACCCGGCCGTCACCACCAGCGCCACCGGCGAGCTGTGGCTGCTCCCCCGCCCCGCCATCACCGAGCTGTTGCTGGAGACCTCGCCCCCGCTGGGGTTCGGCTGGGTCGACCTCGACGACGGCCGCCGCGTCCTCGGCTACCTCTGCGAGGCCGCCGCGACGACCGGCCGCCCGCTCGTCCCCGACGGCGACTGGCGCCGGCGCCTCCCGGCCCCCCTCCGGTGAGGCGGTCGCGCACCCCAGCCACCGATGGTGACGGCGCATCAGCGCACCGCTGACGCAACCACCTCCCCAGCCCCGGACCAGACCGGCCCCCGGCATCCGCCTCACCCCGAAATCAGGCCAGGAGGGCGCTCCGCGCCCTACAGGCACCACGGCCGGCGGTCGCGCAAGCGACCTTCCGGCCGCGGCGCCTCAGCGGGCCGCGGCGAGGCTGGTGACCTTGAGCTGGTGGACGGACGGGCTCCTGCAGGCCTGACGGCCCTGCGGAACCGGGACGAGCAGAGCAACGGTGTTGTCGGGCGGGTAGATCCGCAGGTTCGCGGCGCTGGTGAAGCTGCCCTCGGTGTCGCAGCCCGGAAGCACACCGGGCTGCGTCCCCAGCACCGTGAACTGGGCCTTGCCGCCGCCCGCGAGGACGACCGCCGACCCGGCCTCCCCGGTCCGGTCGGCGGGGGCGCCGAGCTGGTTGCCGGCCGTGTCGACGAACGACACCCCGGGGTAGCCGCGCAGCGTGCAGCGTGCCGAGGAGTTGTTCGTCAGCGTGAGCTGGGTGTAGATCGTGCCGGCCGCGCCATCGCTGCCGACGATCGCCGCGGCCAGCACCGACGCCGCACAGGTCGGGACCGCCGGCGCGGTCGTCGCGGGTTTCGTCGTGCCCGCGCCGGACCCGTGCGAGGCAGACGCCGTCGAACCGGTCGGACCGCCGGCGCCCGGCGTCGCGGTCGCGCTCGCCGAGGCCGTCGGGGTGCCCGCTGGCGGCTCGCCGGCGGGGCCGCCGTTGTCACCGCAGGCCGTCACCGTCACCGCGACCGCGGCACCCAGCGCCGCCAGCACCACCCGCCCGCCGGCTCGTCGTCCGCCGGCTCGTCGTCCGCCAACGCTCCGTCCGCCGCCCGTTCCCGTCCTGCTGCCCGCGTTCATCGAGTGGCTCCATCCGCCGTAGTGCCGCGGCACGCGGCCGACGGCCGCGCTGAAGGTGTGACGAACAGCCGCCGCGACGCGCTCTGTCCGCCCGGCCACCCCGCGGCCACCGTGCCGCTGTGTTTCTGTGCCTTCATGCTGCGCCAGAAGGGAGCATTCGCTCTTCGGTCAGACGACTGGGGCCAACCCACGCGAAGCCCCGAGGATGACTGTCCCCACCCGTCGCCGCATCGCACCGGTGTCTGCCCGGGTGCGCGCCTGGCCATGGGTGCGTGGCTGTTCCCGCTGGTCTGTCGGCGGCAACCGGGCCCGGGCCCCGACCGGGCAGCACCACCGGCAGCCGCGCACGGGCGAGCAGAATGGGGCCATGTCCGCCACCCTTGTCGCCTCCGAACTGTCCGTCGTGCGGGGCGGGCAGATCGTCCTCGACGGCGTCTCGCTCACCGTCGCGCCCGGCGACCGGATCGGGGTCGTCGGGCCCAACGGCGTCGGCAAGTCCACGCTGCTGCGGGCGCTCGCCGGCCAGGTCGCGCTCGACGCCGGCCGGGTCGAGCTCTCCCCGCCGTCGGCGAACGTCGGCCTGCTGCCGCAGGAGCCCGACCGCCGCCCCGGCGAGACGCTGCGGGCGTTCCTGGAACGGCGCACCGGTGTCGCCGCCGCCCAGGCGGCGCTCGACGAGGCGACCGAGGCGCTCACAGCCGGCCGGCCCGGCGCTGACGACACCTACGCGGAGGCGCTGGAGCGCTGGCTCGCGATCGGCGGCGCCGACCTGGACGTGCGCGCCGAGCAGGTCTGCGCCGAGCTCGGCCTCCCGTCGGACGCGCTGGACGCGCCGACGACGGCCCTGTCCGGCGGGCAGGCGGCCCGCGGCTCGCTCGCGGCCGTGCTGCTGTCCCGCTTCGACATCACGCTGCTCGACGAGCCGACGAACGACCTCGACTTCGACGGCCTGGAGCGGCTGGAACGCTTCGTCGCCGGGATCTCCGGCGCCCTCGTCGTCGTCAGCCACGACCGGGCGTTCCTCGATCGGACGATCACCAGCGTCGCCGAGATCGACCAGCACCGCCGCGACGTCACCGAGTACGCGGGCGGCTGGTCGGCCTACCTGGAGGCGCGCGAGCTCGCCCGCCGGCACGCCCGCGAGCACTATGACGAGTTCGCCGACACCCGCGCGAACCTCGTCTCCCAGGTGCAGCGCCAGCGCGAGCAGTCGGTGCGCGGCGCGATCCGGGCGAAGCGCAAGGTCCCGGACAACGACCGGTCGGTGCGCAGCTACAAGATCGAGGCGGCGACGAAGAGCGCCTCCCGGGTCCGCAACCTGGAGACCAAGCTGGGCCGGCTGGAGGAGGTCGACGAGCCGCGCAAGGAGTGGCAGCTGCGGATGACGATCGGCGCCGCTCCCCGCTCCGGCGACGTCGTCGCGGCGCTCGCCGGGGCCGTCGTCGAGTACCCGCCGGCGCCGGCGGCGGGCGGCGGCACGACGGACGACGGGACGACGGGCGGTGACACGGCCGGCGCGGCCAGCGGTGACTCGGCTGGCGCGGGCGGGTTCCGGCTCGGGCCCGTGGACCTCACCGTCTCCTGGGCGGACCGGATCGTGATCACCGGGCCGAACGGCGGCGGCAAGTCGACACTGCTCGCGGCACTGCTCGGCCGGGCGCCGCTCGCCGCCGGGACGGCGACGCTCGGCTCCGGGGTACGCCTCGGCGAGGTCGACCAGGCCCGCGACCGCTTCCGAGGCGAGGAGACGACGCTCGCGGTCGCCGAACGCGTCACGGGCTGGGCGATGGCGGAGGTCCGCACCCTGTTCGCCAAGTTCGGCCTCGGCGCCGACCAGATGACCCGCCCCGCGGGGGCGCTGTCACCGGGCGAGCGGACCCGGGCCGGTCTCGCGCTGCTGCAGGCGGTCGGCGTCAACTGCCTGGTTCTCGACGAGCCCACCAACCACCTCGACCTGCCCGCGATCGAGCAGCTCGAGTCCGCCCTCGGCACCTACCCGGGCACCCTGCTGCTGGTCACCCACGACCGCCGCATGCTCGACGCCGTCCACGTCACCCGCCGCCTGGTCGTCGAGGACGGCCACGTCACCGAGTCGACCGTTTGATGATCGCCAGGCCGCGTGGCCCTTCACGGCCGAGCCCGGGCCCGCCCGCGGAGCCGGCCTCACAGCCGGGCTCGCACTGACCCGCCGCCGCTGCATCTGAGCCATCCCGTAGGCGCATCACGCGCGCCTCAAACTACCGCGCGGCATCGCTTCCCCCGCCTCACCAGGTGGGGCCGGGCGTCGCGTGGCGGTCCTAGAGGGAAATAGAACGTGACCGATCAGCGCAACGCGGCCCAGGGCGAGGCGACCACGCTGGGACAGGCGCCTTCCGGTGGGCGCCCACGCTG
>NZ_MBLO01000134.1 GCF_001854805.1 Pseudofrankia coriaricola | reverse complement strand
CGCTGGTTGGTCAGGTTGGGGCGACCAGTGGGTGGGAGTGGCTCACGTGGTCAAGTAGCGCTGCCAGTTCTGGTGGGGGTGGGGCGGTCGACCAGCGGTGCCAGTACAGCTGCAGGCGTGCCCAGGGGCACAGCCAGCCGCGGACCTGTCGCAGGGTGTCCTGCCAGACGATGCGGCGCCGCGGATTTTTCCCCCGCCGCCCCGCGGTCCTCGCGGGGCGCTTGTTCGGCTTGGTCGGGGGGTGGCGTGGTCAGCAGGCTGAAGGTGAATGCCAGCATCACCAGCTGCCAGTGCCGCACGATGGCCTGTTCGGAACGGACCTGGAAGTCCGCCCAGCCCAGCTCGTGCTTGGCCGGCTTGTAGTAGTGCTCGATCCAGTCCCGTAGCCGGTAGATCCGGTAGACCTCGGCCGGGTCCGCCTCGGCCATCGAGAGGTTGGTGGCCATGAACCAGGTCGAATCGGCGGTGAGGACCGTCGGGTCGGCGGTGGCGGCGATCAGGCGGGTGCCCTGGGCCGGTCCGTAGCAGGGGCCCAGTTCCAGCTCGGCGACGTGGCGGACCAGCGGTCGGTTGTGGCTGTCGGTCAGTACCAGGCGCCGCCAGGCTTCCAGTGGCAGGCGGGCGGCGGCCTCGGCGGGGGTGAACGCCGGCGGATGGGCGGGGTCGGCGACGAACTGCCAGGTGCCGTGGCGGGGGCGCAGGGCCAGCACGTAGCGGATCCTGGCCGTCCGCAGCCGCCCTTCGAGCTTGGGGTTCTCGCCGTAGACGCAGTCGGCCACCACCGCGCGGAAAGGCACCCCGGCGCCGCGGGCGTCCTCGATCAGGTCCCAGGCCAGCTCTGGCTTGGTGGCGAACGCCGGGTCGGCCTTGCCGGCGGGTAGTCGGGAGGCGGGCCGGTAGGGCCGCACCCCCAGCGGCACGTGCCGGGTGCCGTCGGCCCAGTGGCTGGTGACGGCCACGACGCCGTTGGCGGTGCGGCCGAGCTTGCCGATGTACTGCTGGGCCGCCAGCACGATGCCATGGCCGCGCTTGCGGTCCCCGGTCTCGTCGATGATGAGCACCCCGTTGCCATGCGGCCCCAGGTCCGGGTGCCGACGCCACAGCTCCACCCGCCGTGCGCCCAGAGCGTCGGGATCCCAGGGCGCGTCGTGCAGGAAGTGATGCAGCCGCTGCCGGTCGGCACCGGGAACCAGAGCGGCAAGCTCCGTCAACGTCTTGTTGCGCTCCCGGGGCAGCAGCAGGCCGATCAGGTAGTGCCGCAGCGCGGTGCGCTCAGCCAACCGGCAGAACAGGTCATCGAAGTCGCCGCAGAACCTGTCGACCGCCTCCGCCGTCGGCGCGGTCGGCTTGCGAGATGTGGCCATCGGGCACCTCCCACCGGAACGGCCCAGCCAGACACCACAACCGTACGTCCACCTTCCCTAACCTGACCAACCAGCGCTTAGCCGCCGACGCGTTGGTAGCTGGCGAGGTGAGCGAGGTCGGGGGCGGTCTCGGCGATGATGTCGCGGAAGCGCTCGGCCGCGGGCGGTCCAAGGCCGTCGCAGATCTCGGCGAACAGGTCGCGCGCGGCGCGGCGCGGCCAGCGCTCGGGCAGCAGGTCCAGCGGCAGGTCCGGGTCGAGGCTGGGGAAACGCCGCCAGGTCGCGAGCAGGGCGGTCCGCGCGGACACGGCCTCGGCGCCGGTCACCGTGCCGGCCCGCACGCGGTCACGCAGCGGGGTGTTGGTGGCGACGAAGTCCTCGTAGAGCGCGCGGAGTTCGGTCAGGTCCCAGGCGGCCATCGGCGGGCGCGGGTCGCTGCGGCGGGCGTCGACCGTCGTCGTCAGCACAGTGGAGGCGAGCACACCCAGCTCGGCGAACGCCCGCCGCGCGGCCTCCGCGACCGGGCGGGGGCTTACCCACATGCCGTCGTAGAGCGGGGCGAAGCCGAGCCAGCGCAGCCGGCTGCGCACCGCGTGCCGGACGTCGCGCAGGTCCTCGGGCAGCGAGAAGGCCGCGACGGTCCACCGGCCGTCCCACGGCTCGTGCCGCTCACCGAAGGCCCGCAGCCGGTGCACGTTCTCCAGCACGACGGTGGACGCCTGGGCGGTCAGCCCGTAGTAGGTGTTGCGCCCGACACGGGACGACTCGAGCACGCCGCGCCTGGCCAGCCGCGAGAGCGCCGCCCGCGCGCCGACCGTCGTCACGTCGAAATCGGCGAGCAGCGCCACGAGGGCGGCCGATGGGAGGTGCTCGCGCCGGCCGTGCCAGTAGTCACCGAGCAGGCTGGTGAGCAGCCGCTGCGGATGCGACCCCTCCTGGGAACGCGGCAGGTCGACCTCGGCCTGCCCTGGCAGGGCGCGCAGGGCCGGCCGCCGCTGGGGAACGAGCGGACTCCCAGGCAGCTGATCCGGCCCGGTCGTCCGGCGGGGCGACGTCACAAAAGGGCAGTTTACGAGCGGTCGGCACCAAGCCGGGCGGATCTTGAAGGTTACGATCGGCCGATCAACCTCGTTTCGGTGACCGCGGGCCAAGCCGAAGCGGACCTTCTCGATAGGCTTGGCCGATCGAGAAGGCACCCCGCCGCGACGATGGCGAAGTCTCGCGGGCCCGGAGGCCGCTCCAGGTAATTCCAGGTAGTTCAGTGTGTTTCATGCTCCGTGGAGGTACCCGTCATGATCGACCGGGACGAGATCGACGCCCTGTTCCCGTCCGATCTGCCTGAGCCGGCGTACTGGGAGCAGCGGTACCCGCCGCGGGACCTGCCGCCGGGCGCGATGGTGACCCGGCTCGGCCCGAGCCCGACCGGCTTCGCACATCTGGGTGGCGTGTACGTCGCGATGCTGGACAAGGACCTCGCCCGGCAGTCCGGCGGCGTGTACTTCATCCGGGTGGAGGACACCGACGCCGCCAGGACCGTCGAGGGCGCCACGGCGCAGTTCGACGCGGCCTTCGGCTACTTCGGCGTGACGGCGGACGAGACCGAGGAGAACGGCGCCTACGGCCCGTATACCCAGTCGGCGCGGGAGCGGATCTACCTCAGCTACGCCCGGCAGTTCCTGCGCGACGGCCAGGCCTACCCCTGCTTCGCCACCAGGGAGGAGCTCGCCGCGGCCGCCGACGAGCAGCGCGCGGCGAAGGTGCCCACCGGCTACTACGGCCGCTGGGCTCCCTGGCGCGACGCCCCCGCCGAGCGGGTTCGCGAGGCGCTGGCGGCGGGCCGGCCGTACGTGGTCCGGTTCCGCTCCCCCGGCGGCGGCCGGGCCAGGTTCACCGACCTGGTGCGCGGCGAGCTGTCGACGGACGCCAACCGCAACGACGTCGTCATCCTGAAGAGCTCCGACAACCCGGTGCGGCTGCCGACCTACCACTTCGCGCATGTGGTGGACGACCACCTGATGCGGGTCACCCACGTGATCCGCGGCGATGAGTGGCTCTCGTCCGTCCCGGTGCATCTGCAACTGTTCGCCGCCGCGGGGTTCGAGCCCGTCGCGTACGCGCACATCGCGCCGCTGCTGAAGCAGGACGGCTCGGCGAGGCGGAAGCTCTCCAAGCGCAAGGACCCCGAGGCCTCGGTCGAGTTCTTCATCAGCGCCGGCTACCCGGCGCCGGCCGTCCTTTACTACCTGCGCGGGCTGATCAACGGGCGGCTCGCGGAGCTGCCCCTGGAGCAGGCGCTGCGCGAGCCGCTGCGGCTGTCCGAGGCGGGCGTCTCCGGAGCGCTGGTCGACCTGGTCAAGCTCGAGGACATCTCCGCCGACCACATCGCGGCCATCCCGAGCCCGACGATCCTCGACGATGTCCTCGCCTGGGCCGACGCCTACGACACCGAGCTCGCGGCCGCGGTGCGCGCCGAGCCGGAGCTCGCGGTGCGGGCGCTCGACATCGAGCGGACCGGCGTCGACAACCCGCGCAAGGACCTGCGCAAGTGGTCGGACTTCCGCCCGGTGTACGGCTACTTCTTCACCGGGCTGTTCGAGCCTGTGACCGACCCGGCCGACAGCCGGCTCGGCGCGCTCGCGCCCGAGGTCGTCCGGGCGCTGTGCGTCGAGTTCCTGCGGAACTACCAGGACCTGACTGACGGCGACGCGTGGTTCGGCCAGTTGCGCGCCGCGGCGGCGGCCACCGGCTTCGCCGGGAGTCCCAAGGAGTACAAGGCGAACAAGGACGCCTTCCACGGCTCCACGAAGGAGGCGTCGCAGGTCATCCGCGTCCTGCTCACCGGTTCGAACCGCAGCCCCGCCTTCCACCTTGTCTCCCATGCCCTCGGCGAAGCCGAGGTCCGCCGCCGCGTCGGCGCGGTCCTGGCCTGACCAGCCACGGATCTCGTCCTGTCATGCGCTGTGGGGCGATCCCGAGCCTTCCTCGCCCCACAGCGTCCGTGGGGATTCCCCACAACGTCTGACGAGGCCGCCGGGTCAGCCTCCGGCGATGGACGGGATCACCTGGATCTCGGCGCCGTCGCGCAGCGGGGTGTCCGCCCCGGTGAGGCGGCGGCACTCCTCGCCGTCGACGAACAGGTTCACGTAGCGGCGCAGCGCGCCGCGCTCGTCGCGCAGCCGCCGCTCCAGCGCGGGATGGCGGGCGGCGACGACGTCGAGCGCGGCGGCGAGCGTCGCCCCGGCCCCCGGCAGGTCCAGCTCCACCTGGCGCGCGCCGCCCGCGTGCTGGCGCAGCACCCCGGGCAGCAGCACCGTCACTCGCATGACCTGCCCCTCTCATGCTTCCGGAACGGAGGCCGCCGGGGGTGCGAAGGAAGAACATTTTCGCACCTTCTTTGGCCCTTCAGATGCCTCGGGAACGGAGGCCGCCGGAGGCGCGAAGGAAGAACATTTTCGCGCCTCCTTTGGCCCTTCAGACGACGGCCGCGCGGACGCAGGTGACGTCGGGCAGGTGGGCGGCCACCCGGGCCCAGCTGTCACCCTCGTCCCGGCTGGCATAGACCTCGCCGGTGCGGGAGCCGAAGTAGACCCCGGCCGGGTCGGCGTCGTCGGAGCACATCGAGTCGCGCAGCACGGCCGTCCAGAAGCCCTCGTCGGGCAGGCCGGCGGTGCGCGCCTCCCAGGAGGCGCCCGCGTTCTCGCTGCGGTACACCCGGCAGCGGCCGTCCGGTGGGAATCGCTCGCTGTCGGCCTTCAGCGGGAAGTTGTAGATGACGTCTCGTCGGCTCGGGTGGGCCACCATGGCGAACCCGAAGTCGCTGGGCAGGCCGTCCGCGATCGAGACCCAGCTGTCGGCGCCGTCGTCGCTGCGGTAGACGCCTCCGTGGTTCTGCGCGTACAGCCGCTCGGGCCGCGCCGGGCAGGGAGCGACCTTGTGGACGCACTGGCCGAACTCGGGGTACGGGTCGGGAAGGTAGCCCGCCCTGATCCCCTTGTTTACCGCCGACCAGCTCTCGCCGCCGTCGAGCGTGCGGTAGACGCCGCCCGACGACATCGCCACGGTGATCCGCTTGTGGTCGGCCGGGTCGGGAAGCACGGTGTGGATCGCCTGGCCGCCGTAGCCGGGCGCCCAGTCCGGGCGGTGCGGGTGGTCCCACAGGCCACGGACCAGCTCGAAGCCGCGCCCGCCGTCCGTCGAGCGGAACAGCGCGGATGGCTCGACGCCGGCGTAGACGACATCAGGCTCGTCGACGGGCCCCGGGGTGATCTGCCAGACGCGCCGCAGCGCCGCGTCGGTGCCCGCGGGGAACGCGATCGGCGCGGTCGCCGGCTCCCGCCAGCTCACCCCCAGGTCATCGCTGATCACCACGTTCGGCCCGAACCACTCGCTCGACAGCCCGACGAGCACCCGCGGCACCGGGCCGCGGGTGTCGATCGCGGCCGAGTACACCTCGACCATCGGGTGGTGCGGGCCGGTGACCTCCCAGCTCGCCCGCCCGTCCTGGCTGCGCGCCAGCCACAGCCCCTTGCGAGTGCCGATAACCAGCAGCACCGTCGCCGCCATCAGACCTCCCGGAGTTCCGCGATCATGCCGACCTGTGGCCGGCACGCTAGCCAGTCCGTCGAAAGGAACGGACTCCCGGATCACGCCAAACTCATCGCCCGTCGCGGTGGAGTCACTGAACGCCGGCAAGGTCCGACTATGTGCCACTTGAAAGCCGGCGGCGGCGGTCAGCCGCCGGTCTGGGGCGCGAGACCGGCGAGGAGCTTGGACAGGTCGGGGCCGTCGTTGAGGAGGGCGATGACGGGGGTCGTCACGCCGTGCTCGACGTAGCGGCGGATGCCCGCCCGGCACTCCTCCAGCGAGCCGTGGACGCAGAGCTCGTCGACGACCTCGTCGGGGATGGCCCGCAGGGCGCCTGCACGGTCGCCGGCGGCCCAGGCGTCCCACAGGCCGCTCAGCACTGGCCCGCGGCCCAGCCATTCGTGAAAGGCCCGGTAGACCGGGACGGTCAGGTAGGCGGCGACCTGGCGGCGCAGCAGCTGGCGGGCCGCCGCCGGGTCGTCGTTGACGAGGACGAAGATGCGCACGGCGATCTCGGCGCCTGGGTTGTGCTCCCGGACGTAGGGGATCACCCGGTCGCAGTCGTCGGGGGACAGCCAGTTGAGGATCGCGCCGTCGGCCTCGCGGCCCGCCAGGCCGAGCATCCGTGGGCGCAGGGCCGCGACCAGCAGGGGAACGGGGTCGGCCGGGACGACACCGAGCCGGAAGCCCTTGACGGTGAACGACGGGTACGTCTCGGTGATCTTCTCGCCCGCGAGCGCGCGGCGCAGGAAACGGACCGTGTCGAGCATCCGCTGGTAGGGCCGCTCGAAGGGGATCGAGTTCCAGTTCTGGACGATGACGTCCGACGACGTGCCGAGGCCCAGCACGAACCGCCCCTCGGCCGCCGCCGACAGGGTCGCGGCCGTCTGCGCGAGCAGGGCCGGGCCGCGGGTGAACGCGGGCAGGATCGCGGTGCCCAGCCGCAGCCGCCGCTCCGCCGCGCCAAGCGCGAGCGGGACCACCCCGTCGGTGCCCGTCGCCTCCGCGGACCACAGGTCCGTGTAGCCGAGGTCCGCGAGTTCGGCGTAGCGGGCCGGGTGCTCGGCCAGCGGCACTCCGGAGAGGGGCACGGTGATGCCCCAGCGCTCGTCGCTCGCGAGTCGGGCGGTGGGCTCGGACAGCGCCTCGGTGCGCGGGTCGGAGGTCACGGACCCGAAGTATGCGACACCCCGACCCCGACGCGCTGTGTTGCTGGTTCGCTCCGTGCGGGCTGTGTTGCTGGTTCGCTCCGTCCGGGCACGGCGCTCCGGCCCCTTACTCGCTTCGCTCCCAAGGGACCTCCGCGCCGTGTCCTCCTGCGCTCACGGGCGCTGCGGCGACCTCCGCTGCGGCCCGCCTACATCGCTTCGCTCGTAGGCAGGCCTCCGCGGAGGCGCGCCTCCGCGCCCAGCACGGTCGCCCGCCGCTGTCACGTCACCAAACCGAAGACACCCCGTTCACGGGGCACATCGCTTTGAAGCGTTCCCGATTTAGTAGACAGACGAATTATGCTGCTTCTGCGGCCTTCGTGTCAAATTGCGTCTCGAACTCGGTGGGGGTCAGATAGCCGATGGTCGAATGTAGCCTCCTGCGGTTGTAGTACGTCTCTATGTAGTCGAATACGCCGGCGCGGAGCTGCTTCAGTCCAGCGAAGGCATGGAGGTGGATGAACTCCTTTTTGAGGGTCGCCCAGAACGATTCGGCAGCGGCATTGTCGTAGCAGATCCCGGTCCGACCGACCGAGTTTTTGATCTTTTTCTTCTTGCAGAACCTGACGAACTCGCGGCTCGTGTACTGGCTGCCGCGGTCGGCGTGGAAGATCACTCCTTTGGGGGGTCGCCGGCGGCCGAGCGCCATGCGGAGCGCGTCCATGACCAGGCCCGCACGCATATGGTTGTCGACGGCCCAACCGACGACCTTCCGCGAGAAGGCGTCGATCACCGACGCGACGTAGCACCACCCTTCGACGGTACGC
>NZ_MBLO01000133.1 GCF_001854805.1 Pseudofrankia coriaricola | reverse complement strand
CTAGGAGGCCGCTGAACAACGCCGGTTTTGGGGTTGACGCTCGGCTGGGTGTGTCGGCCGGGCGCCCGGCTGGGTGTGGTTTCTGGCGTTCGAGGGCGTGGGTGGGCGGCGCTGGGCGTGCCCGGGGTGGTGCGGGGCTGTGTCGAGGGCTTCCGCTGTGGTTTCCGGGGGTCAGCCCGCCGGGGTGAGGGCCCAGGTGCCGGTCGGGGTACGCGTGAGGCCGAGTGTGAGTAGCCGGGTGAGGTTGACGGTTGCCATGCGTAGGTGGAGCCACTGGTCGCCCGCGGCCTGGCCGCGGTAGCGCAGCCGGCGGTGGCGGCCGTGGCCGATGAACCAGGCGATCGAGCGTTCGACCATGGGCCGGTGCTGCCGGTAGGTCTCGCGCAGGGGCTGGTCGGTGGCCCACTGCTCGCGGGCGGCGCGCAGGACGGTGTGGTGGGGGTGCAGTTCGAGGGCGCGTCCGGTCCTGTTGGTGGTGCAGCGGGCGCGTAGCGGGCAGCCGCGACAGCCCGCGCCGAACGTGACGTGGCGTTTCGGGCTGATCTTCCTGGTCAGCCCGTTCGGGCAGGTGACCGTGCCGGTCTGCTCGTCGACGGTGAAGTCGTCGAGGGTGAACCCGCCTTCCACCGCGGGGCGCAGCCCGACCGGCCTGCTGACCAGGGTGTGCCCGGCCTGGGCCAGGTCGGCCCGGGCCTGTCCGGTTCCGTAGGCCGAGTCGCCGAGGATCTCCAGGTCGGTGGCCGGTTCGTCGGCGAGCAGGCCGACGGCGACGGCGGCTTCCTGGTTGTCCTCGCCGGTTGCCTTCGTGAGCTTCCCGTCGGTGAACAGGCCGGTGTCCGGCTCGACGACGACGTGGCCCTTGTAGCCGTCCTGGCGGTGGCTGACGGTCTTGTGGACGTGCCGCGCCTGCGGGTCGACGGTGGAGATCACCCGGTCCGGGGCGACCTTCCGCGCGATCCGCCACCGCCCGTCGGTCCCGTCGGAGCCCTCGGCCGGCTCGACGTCCTGCCCGGCGACCAGCGCGAGCAGGCCCAACGCCCCGGTGGCCGTCTCGTCGAGGTCCCGCGCCTCGGCGAACGCGGCCAGCACGGCGCGCGCGTCGCTGACCAGCGCCGAGACCAGGCCATCGCGGGCCGCCGGGTCCTCCCAGTCGATCCGCGGCTTGCCCGCCTGCGCGTAGTCATGCGCCGTGCACCGCTCGGCGACGACCTCGCCGGCACCGGGGACCTGCCGGACGGCCCGGCGGATCGCCCCGACCAGCTGGGTGACCGTGTCCTGGGTCGCGACCGCGTCATCCAACACCATCGAGTCCACCGCCCGGCGGGTCTTCCCCGCCAGCACCCCGGTCTCGGCGACGATGCCCCGCACCGCCTCGAAGATCCGGTTCGGCCGATCCGACCGCGCCAGCCGCCCCCGCCAGTACGTCAACACCGTCGGGTGATAGCCCTCATGATCCAACGGCAGCCCGCAGGCGACCTTCCACCGCAGGTCACACCGCAGCGCCTCCATCGCCTCCCGATCGGAGAACGCGTGCAGGCTCTGCAACACCAGCACCGACGCGGCCACCTCACCCGGCACCGACGGCCGGCCCGTCACCGACGGGAACAGATCCACGAACAGACCCTCGTCGAACATCACCCGACGGTGCTCCGCCAGCAGCCGGTACATACTGCCCGCCACCACCAGATGCCCGACCAGCGCATCGGCGTCCAGCAACTCCCGGTCCGACCGGCTCCTCCCCAACACCAACCAATGATCCCAAACATCATGATCAGCGCCGGGGAGGCGCGCCGACGTTATTCAGCGGTCTCCTAGGCGACGGTGGCGACGCTGCCAAGGCTGGTGGCGGCGCGGAACGGTGGCGGGCGGGGATTTCAACATCGTTCCGCCGCCTCGTATCTCGTCAGGCCGTGGCGTGGTTCAGGGACGGCGGATGCCGGATCAGGTCCGCTCCGCGTTCAGCGATCATGAGGGTGGGTGCGTGGGTGTTTCCTCGGGTGACTGTCGGCATCACGGACGCGTCGATGACCCGCAGGCCGTCGACGCCCCGCACACGCAGGTCCGGGTCGACAACCGAGCGCTCGCCGGTACCCATCGCACAGCTGCCGGCCAGGTGGTACATGGTCTGCGTCCACCGCCGGATCAGGGCGGCGTACGACGCATCGTCGGGAGCGTCCTCCTCAGGCAGGTACGGCGATGCCAGGAAGGGGGACAGCGGCTCGTGGGTGACGAGGTCGTGCAGCCGGCGCAGCCCGGCGAGTACCTGGTCGAAGTCGTCGCCCTCGTCGTAGATACCGAGGTCGAGAACCGGCTGGTCGTCCGGATCGGCCGACCGTAGCGAGACCGTGCCGCGGCTTCGAGGCGTCAGCAGGCTGATGACGGCGCCGAAACACGGCGCGTCCGCTCGGCCCTGCCCATCGTCGAAGAATGCCGTCGCGCCGGCGTACACCTGGAAGCAGGGGGCCGGATCGGCGTCATCCAGGGAGAAGAACGCCGCGGCCTCGGCGATGTTGGAGGCCAACGGGCCGCGTCGCTCGCGCTGCCACTGAAGCATCGCGTCCTCGGTGCCGGCCATATACGCGAGGTCGGTGGTCTTCCGAGTCCGCCAGGCCAGCGGCACGGTCGGATGGTCGTGGAGATTCGCTCCGACGCCCGGGATGTCCACGACAGGTCGAACCCCGTGGTCGCGGAGGTGGTCCGCCGGACCGATGCCGGAGAGCAGGAGCAGGTGCGGTGAGCCGACCGCTCCGGCGCTCAGCAACACCTCGATCTCCGCCCGGACAGTGTGCTCGGCGTTGCCGCACCGGTACGCGACGCCGACGGCCCGGCCCTGCTCGGTCACTATCCGGGTCGCTCGGCTGTCTGTGGCCACTGTCAGGTTCGGCCGGCCCATGGCCGGACGCAGGTAGCCATCGGCGGCCGACCACCGCCGGCCGTTACGGCAGGTGACCTGATGCAGGCCAGCTCCCAACATTGTCGGCCCGTTGAAATCGTCGTTGCGGGGCAGTCCCTGCGCGACGGCTGTCTCCACCCACAGGCGCGAGAGATCGTGCACGTAGGCCAGGTCCTCGACGTGCTGGGGGCCGCAGGTTCCGTGGGCCCGGCCCGCCAGCCGCGCGTTCTCCTCCGACCGGACAAAATACGGCAGGACATCGTCATAGCCCCACCCCCGCGCGCCGTGGGTGTCCCGCCACCCGTCGAAGTCGGACCGGTCTCCCCGAATATAGATCATCGCGTTCATGGACGAGCTGCCACCGAGCATGCGACCACGCGGAACGCGGACGGATCGACCGAGGTGCGTCTGCGGAACGGTCGAGTAGCCCCAATCGACCGACGTGCCCATAAGAGCACCGAACGCGGCCGGAACCCGAATCTGCGGCAGGTCGTCGGCTCCCCCTGCCTCCAGCAGCAGGACTCGGGTCGAACCGTCCTCCGTCAGCCGGTTCGCCAGCACGCAGCCAGCACTTCCCGCGCCGACCACGACATAGTCGTACGAGGCCATCGCGTCCTCCAGGTTGTGCTCGCCGTGACGGACTCCTCACCTGGTCCCCTGCCGGTCCGGACTCCCCGGGCGGGCAGCCCTCGACCGGTCAGAGAGGGCGGCAGCAGTCGGCGTCAACCGTGCCGGCGAGGAGCGTGCCGAGCTCGGCGGAGAACCTCTGCGCGGCGCCGAGCGGACGATGATGCACGGCGACGTGGATGATCTCGCCTCGCCCGTTCGTCGTCAGGACGGTCACACCGGCCAGGGCCATGCCGTCGAACGCGACCGCGTCCCACTCGAGGTAGACGCGCTCGCCGCTCGTGACCTCACGACGGAATGTCACCGAATCGTAGATGGAGCTCGCGGCTTCCAGCACCCGGACGGCACCCGCCCGGCCCTCCAACGGGCGGGCGAGGACAGTCGCCTCCACGACGACGTCCGCCGCGAACGCCTCGGCGAACCGAGCGGCCTCGCCGCTGAACCCGCTGCGCCACCGCTGGGACGGCGTCCGAAGCGCCGCCCGGGCCGCAGCGCGGCGACGGGCGGGAGCGCTCCGCGCACGAAAGCGCGCCGGACGAAACACCACCCTTCACCCCCTTCGTCCCCCGGCATGGCCGCGAAGGGCGAGGAGATTCGCCCCACACCGCCACACCATTGGACGGCAGCCCATTCACGACGGCAAGACGAACCATCCCGCCACGCCATATCCGCAAGCAGACGGCTTTGGACCTTGAGGATCGGGAGCGGCTCAGCCCGCGGGACCGGCTGCCGCTCAACCCTGACGCCTCCGTGTCAGTCGATCGTGTGGTGTTGGGTGTACCCCAACTCGACACGACTTCAGCGCAGGGCTGGCGGCGCGCGTCGCGCGATGAGGATGTCCGGCAGTGGTCCGGTTGCTGGGATCTCGATGAGCTTGTCGAGTCCGTTCGCCTCCGGCACCGGGTTGCAGACGTCCCGGGGCTACCGGTCCTTCACGGCCATATGATCATGCGTACTGCCGTACGGCGGCGGCGAGGCGAGGGAGGAACGAGCGGCCGAAGACCTTCGCGCCGGAGACCGCGATCACGGCGAGGTACGCGTGCAGCCGCCACAGTTCGCGCCGGTCAGGGAAGCCCGGGTCGATCGGGACGATCTCCGCGTACGCGCGGAACAGTTCCTGGCCGACCGGGGAGAAGTAGTCGACGAGTGCCAGGTCGGCCTCCGGGTGCCCGTAGTACGGGGCCACGTCGATCACCGCCGCGCCGTCCGCCGTGCTGACGAAGTTGTTCTGCTGGGCGTCGCCGTGCTGCAGCGCCGGCGCCGGGTCCGGCCCGCACAGTGCGGGAAGCCGCGCCGTCACCCGTTCCGTGCCGCACCATCGTCTCCACCGAACTCCGGTCCGCGCGACCAGGCCCCGTCAGCGAGGAAGAGTTCGGCAGGCTACGCGATTCAGCGAGGAATATACAAGACGGAATATTCCGAACACGACTCGACGTCACCAGGGTACCCGAGTGGTACTACCGCCGCCATCGCTCCAACGACGAACAGGACTTCGCTGACACAGCGGAAGGCCACCGTCGCCGCCTGGCCACCCCTCCGCAAACGTCTCCGTAAACCGTCCAGATCTTGAAAGGTCGGGGTTTGGCTATGGCGGCTCCAAATCAATGGTGAGGTCAGCCTGGCCGATGAATCCGTTGATCAGATCGAGCCGGTGCTGAACGCGTTTGAGCGGCGTCCTAGCGTAAGTATTCGGAAGTCCCGTGATTGGGTATGCCAGCGGGCGGCGTGACCGTGTTCGCGGTGACGCCGTTATGGTGGCTGTTCCGGGTGCGGTTATCCGGGCGGGGGCGGCTGTGCCCAGGCGCGGAGGTCTCCGGGGCCGGCATGCGAGGGCAGGAACCGTTCCAGGTCCGGGCCGGCGAGGGGCTTCCCGTGGTTGCGGCCGCATTCGTCGAGGTATGCGGTGAGGTAGGTCAGGACGTTCAGGCCGGCCATCTGCGCGGTGGCGGTGACGGTCCAGATGCGGGCGGCGAGCCGTGCGGCGTCCTCGTTGCGGGAGCCGTAGGCGTTCTTCCTGGTCACGACGGGCCGGCGCAGGGCGCGCTCGGCTGGGTTGTTATCCAGCCCGATCATCGGGTAGTCGCGGTGGGCGGTGAGGCCGTCCCATTCGCGGTCCAGGGTGGCGAGCGCTTTCTTTGCCGGCTCTTGCAGGCCGGGGGCGGTCATCTGCTTCTTCCGGGCCTCGTCGATGACGGTGATCGCCTCGTCCCAGGCGGCGCCGGCCTCCTCCAGCCGGGCCGCGGCCGCGGCGGCTTCCCGCGGCGCGGGCGCGGCGGCCTGCGCCCACGCGGTCATGAGCTGCGCGTGCGTCGCGTACAGGTCCCTGATCAGCTCCAGCCACGCTGCCGTCCAGTACCCCAGCTGGGCGGGGTTCGCGTCGCCGGCCCGCACGAAATACCTTCGGATGTGCGCCCAGCAGTAAAGATTGACCAGGCCGCCGGCTTTCTTCCCGGCGGACTGGTAAACGGCGTAGAAGTCGCTGGAGATCACCAGCCGCCGCGGCCCCCCGTCATCGTCATCCGGGGTGAGCTGCCCGGTCTTCTCGTCGATGCCCGCATGCCGGGCCAGGACGGCCCCTGACCTGGTGGCGTCCATGACGAAGCAGGCGGTATCAGCGCCGAGGAAGACCCACAGCCACCACCTGGCCGGGCCGTCCCCATCGCTCGGCGCGAAGACCCGCCAGGTCGTCTCGTCGGCGTGCAGGTGCCACGACCGGCGCGACCGCGCCGTGATCGCGTCCTCCAGCGGGGCGAGCAGCGCCCCGGCCTGCGCGCAGGCCCCGGCCAGCGTGCCCGGCGCGACGTCCGCGCCTTGGCGGGCCAGCCCCGTCACCAGCGAGTTCATGCTCCGGCCGGCCACGAACCGCTCGGTGAAGAGCATCGCGATGAACGCGTTAGTGAAAAGGCCCTTGCCGATCGCCTTCGGCGGGCCGGGCGCCGTCGCCGTCGCCGGGACCCGGCAGGAGCAGGCCCGCCGGTACCGGCGCCGGCAGTCCGCCCGCACCCGCACGATCACCAGCCAGTCCAGCTGCTCCGCCACATGATCGCTGCCCAGCCCCGTGAACGGCGTCCCGCACTCAGGGCAGCAGTACCCGCCGCCCTCGAAATCCCAGACCACCTCAACCCGGGGCAGGTGCGAGTAATCCCGCCGCCCCGCCCGCGCCCCCGGACCCCGCTTCTTCCCGCCCGTGCCGCTCCCGCGCAGATCACGGTCCTGTCCCGCGTCCCCGCCGCCGTCCGCAGACGGCTCGGGCCGCGCCCGCTCTGACGACCGCCCGAATACCATCCGCTGCAGAACGGCCAGGTCAGCCCGCAGGCGCTCCAGCTCAGCCGCCTGCTCCGCGCCCTCCGCCCGCAGCCGCGCGTTCTCCTCGCGCAGCCGGCCGTTCTCCTCGCGCAGCTCAGCCGCCAGCCGAGCCATCTCCCGGTTCGCATCCAGCGCAGCAGCCAGCACGTCCCGCAGCGATGCCTCAGCACCCTCCGAATCCGGGACAACGCCGGCCGTCACCGTCACGCAGCACAGCAAACACCCTCAGCAGCCGCAAATCACGCACCACAAGCCAGCGTGTCGCAACCCACGCGCCCATACCCGGCCCCCAGCCAGAGCAGGCACCGTCCGCATATCCTTTGCGGCACAAAATGGATGACTCCGCGTCAGGTCACGATCGACGACCGAAGTACGCTGCCGCAGGGGTGCCCGACCGCTGGGGAGGACCGATGATGGACCGTGGCGAAGTGTGGTGGGCACTGCTCGATGAGAAGCGCCCGGTGGTGCTCCTGTCACGAGACGGGGCTGAAGAACTGCGGGCGATACAGGTCGTCGCTCCCGCAGGCACCGACATCACTGATGTCGGCATCGAGGTCAGGCTGGGCAACGGGGAGGGACTTGCGAACGAAGGCGTCGTACGTGTTGCCCTGCCCCGCACCGGGTTTATCCCCTGCACCTGGCTGGTCACCTTGACGCGCGACGACTTGATCGAGCAAGCCGGAAGACTGTCACCGGCAAAGCTCCACGAGCTCGCGGACGCACTTCGGCTCGCCCAACTCGAGTAGCCCCACGCCGACGGCAAGCGCAGTCACCTTCCGCGCAACACAGATCACAATCACCGACTGGAGTAATAGGCACCAGCGACCCTGCCACAGGACTTCCGAATACTTAGGTCCTAGCCGCGGTTGCGAGCTGGTCGACGGTTCAGACGGTGTGGTTGCCCAGCCGGTGTTTGACCTGGGCCCAGACTCGTTCGGTCAGGTTGAGCTCAGGGGCCTAGTGTCTCGTGATTCTGTTTCATTTATATGGTCGTTCGGCTAGAATGGTGGTGTGGAGCTAACGGCGGATATGCGGTCGGAACTGCTGTCCATGGTGAATGACAGCAACGTTCCTGCGAATGTGGCGACGCGGGCACGAATCGTGCTGTGGTTCGCCGACGGCCTCCAGAAGAAGGACGTCGCCGAGCGTGCTGGGGTCTCGCTGCCGACGGTCTATCTGTGGCTGTCTCGTTATGAGAGCGACGGCGTCGACGGACTGGTCGACCGGCAGCGCGGGGCGCCGCGAGAGCAGGTGCCGGCGCGGATCCGCGGCCGCGTCCTCGCGCTGACCCGCACCACGCCGCCGGCGGAGACGGGTCTGACGCACTGGTCGAGCCGGGAGATGGCCAGGTACGTCACCCGCACCACGGGGACATCGATCTCGTGGCACTACGTGGCCAAACTGTGGCG
>NZ_MBLO01000132.1 GCF_001854805.1 Pseudofrankia coriaricola | reverse complement strand
CGGGTGATGCGGGTCACGTTGTTTTCGGGGTTTGCCAGGCGCCCGGGCTGGCTGTCATGGTGTTTGCAGTGCCCGATCGGGGCACACGCCGGGCGGGACGCCGTATCACTGCCCCCGCCACACGGCGCACAGGCTTCGGACCCGATGGCAGGGACCGGAGACGGACCGTCGGACACCGTCCACACGTGTCACGGCCAGCGCAGCCCTTTTCGTGGTTTCCCGCCGAACCTTTTCCTGCGGCGGTGGACTGCCGCGCGTGTCCGTCTTCGTAGGCGTGGGAAAGGACCAGAAGACTCTTGGCTCGTCGTGGCATCTCCAACCGCGTCCGCGCGCTCGTTCTCGGCCCCGCCCTCGCCGCCGCCGTCGGCACCGGCCTCGCCGTCACCACGCCCGCCCACGCGGCCAGCCACCCTGCCTCGGCCCAGCGGTTCCTGTCCGCCGTGATCCCGTGCGAGTCCGGCGGCAACCCCCGCGCGGTCAACTCCATCGGCGCCGGTGGCCTCTTCCAGTTCCTGCCGTCGACCTGGCACGGACTCGGCGGCGCGGGACTGCCCCAGAACGCCTCCAGCTCCGAGCAGTGGGCCAAGGCCGTCAAGCTCTACAACCAGCAGGGCACCAACCCCTGGTACGCCTCCAAGGCCTGCTGGGGCAAGCGAATCTGACGCTGGCAGAGAATCCAGGGCTGGCACAGTAGCGCCAGCGGCACACCGAACACGCACACGAGGCCCCGCGCCATACGGCGCGGGGCCTCGGCGTGTTCCGGCCGAGCTTCAGCCCGTGTCAGGCCGGCGGGCCCGGTCAGCCATTCGGGTAACGGTGGCCTCAGACCTTCGGCGTCATGCGCATGACCGGAGGCGGAGTCGGGTCATCGCCCTGGATAAAACTCAGCGACGGAGCCGCGGCCCAGCCCTGGACGAATCCGAGCAGGGCGAGCGTGCGGTCGCGCGCCGCGATTCCCCAGGCATTGTTGTAGCCGCCCGCCTCGCCGCCCCCGAACCGCTCGCCGAGGGTCTCGAGCATCTCCTGGAACTCGGGCGTGAACGCCTTCGACATCGTCGTCGTGTCGGTGGTTCCGACGATGTTCTTCTGCAGCTGGCGCATGAGCAGCGTGAAACGGGCGAAAAGGTGCTCCTCCCAGTCGAACGTACTCAGGAGGTCCTCGCCCGCGGCCCCGCCGCTCGCGGCCAGGTGCGCGATCTGCTCCGGCGACATGGTGATGTGGATGCCGCCCGTGCCGTCGGGCAGCTGGACGGAGCGGATCCGGTCCCGGAAGCCGGGCATCTCGGCCTGCAGCGTGTCCCGCCAGTTCAGCGACGTGTCGAGAATCTGCAGCAGGAACCCGACGAGACTCCTGATCTGCGCGACCGAGCGCACCCTCGGGCCGGCGTTCGCGACGACCGCGGCCGGGGCGAGCGTGACGGGCGGGGCGGCGGCGGAGGAAGCCGCGGCGGAGGACCCAGAGGATCCTCTGGGTCGTTTGGATTCTCTGGATTCGGACGATGCGGCCGCCGTCGGCCCGGCCGCCGTCGACGGGCCACGACGCGGCTGGCGGACCCGTTCGCGACTGCCCTTCTCGCCGCGCGGCGAGGGGACCAGGTCGAGCCCGAAGGTCGGGCGGCTGGGCAGCCAGGCGTCGAAGAAGTGCATCGGGAAGTTGCTGGCGATCCCACCGTCGGAGAACCAGTGCCGGATGGGCCCTGCCCCGGCGGTGCCCTGCACCCACAGCGGGACGGCGCAGATCAGGACGGGGAAGCTCAGGCTCATCCGGGTGGCGACGACGACTGGCAGGTCCCGGCTGGGGAAGGTGCGCAGGTCGGTGGGGGCGCCGGGCGCCGGCACCACCGCCACAGGGGCACTCACCCGCTCCAGGTGACCGAGCACGTCGGCCGGGAACAGGCGGGCGAACTCCGCCGGGGAATAGAGGAACGCCTCGCCGACGAACGGCAGGTTCAGCGGGCGGGCGGCGCTGAGATCCGTCGTCATCATCTCGAGAATGATCTTCTCGTTCGCCCGGCGGGGGCGGCTCAGGTCCGCGAAGGTGAGCGGGGTGTCGCCGTCCGCGCGGCCGGCGCAAGCCTGGATCTGCCGGTGCAGCCACTGGGTCAGCGCCTCCCGGCCGCCCTCGGCCGGCATGCCGGTGCAGGCGCCGTAGAAGGTGGCGGGCAGGCCGCGCACGGTCCACAGCACCCGGGCGAGAATCGCCCCGACCAGGCCGAGCAGCGCGGTGACGATGACACCCGGGGCGAGCAGTGGCCAGCCGTACCAACGCTGATCGCCGAGGCTGCCGCCGAAGCCGTACAGGACACCGAGGAGCCCGCCGAACGCGATCCCCGCCGCCACCAGCACCTGCGACCAGAAGTAGCGCGCCATCCAGGCGACCGTGACCCGGACGCGGCCCGGCCACGACGTGCCGGCGCCCTGCAGGCCGAACAACAGGCGGAAGACCCAGGTGGTCCTCCGGCTCGGCTGGAACAGGCCCTCCAGCACGCCCGGCACGCCGATCTGCTCACTCGCGGCCGTCAGCGCGCCGAACCCGCCGGGCCGGCCCGGATCGCGGCGCTGCTGGTACTCGCCGTACTGCGCGGCGGCGGTCAGCGCGGCCCCGATGGCGCCCGCCGACGCACCACCGATGCTGTGGAAGTCGTACCTGGCGTGCAGCTGGGCGACCGCCTGGGGATACACGATCCCGCTGGTGATCCCCCCTTTCATGATCAGATCACACTGCTCCCGCGGCCCGGGAGATGCCCGGCGCGGGCCGGAGTCTGGACCAGGGTCAGAGCCCCGGTCAGGGCCCGGGTCAGAGCCCGGACCGTCGGCGGGCATCCCGCCGTCGCGGCCCGCCGGATCGTCGGCACGGGTGCTCGGTGCGCTCATCGCGGCCTCCCGACCGCCGGCGAGCCGCCACCCGGCCCGCGACCGACGATCAGCTACCCAAGCTAGCGGCCCGCCACCCACCCGTCTTCCGATGCCCAACGCGCCGACTGTGGCATCTGGACCCGCCTATAGGCAGGCCCATCCGACACACTTCGCCCGGTCGACGGGCGACTGTGGCATCTGAGCCAGTCAATAGACGGGCGGATCCAACACGGTCCGCGCTGGCAGGAGGACCCCGGTGGGAAGCACACCACCGGCCGGCCGCGGCGGGGACTGCCCGGGACACCAGGAACCGAGTTTGGCGCCACTGCGGCCGACTCAGCCGCATACGCTCAACTACTTTCCGTACCCATACTCGATACGACCCGCGGCACGGCGCCTGGACGTCATGCGGTCAGGGTGAGGACGCCGCGGGCGAGGTCGCCGTGTTCCAGGTCCTCGATGGCGCGGTGGAAGTCGGCGACGGGGTAGGTGCGGGTGACCAGCTCGTCCAGCAGCAGCCGACCGCCCAAGTACAGGTCCACGTACTGGCGGATGTCGCGCTGCGGCTGCGACGAGCCGTACCGGCAGCCCAGGATCGACTTGTCGAGGTAGAGGTCGAACGGCGAGAACGTCGACTGCGTGTCCGCCGGCGCCACCCCGAGCAGGACGGCCGTGCCACCCCAGCCGAGCGAGCCGATCGCCGCCTGGATCAGCGCCGGGTGGCCGACGCACTCGAAGACGTAGTCGTAGCCAAGCGGCGCCGAGTCCTGGACGGCGGCCTTCGCCGCGGCGGCCGTGTCCTGGCCCGCGGGGTTGACGAAGTCGGTCGCGCCGAACAGCCGCGCGGCCTGCTCCTTCGCCGGGTTCACGTCCACCGCGACGATGCGAGCCGCGCCGGCGATCCGCGCGCCCTGGATCACGTTGAGCCCGATGCCGCCGACCCCGAGCACGGCGACCGTCGAGCCCGGCTCCACCTTCGCCCGCCGCAGCACGGCGCCGACGCCGGTGAGCACCCCGCAGCCGACCAGCGCCGCCGAGGCCAGCGGCACGTCGGACGGGATCGGCACGCACTGGTTGGCCTTCACCACGACCCGCTCGGCGAAGCAGGAAATGTTGGCGAAGTTGTAGGCCGGTTCGCCGCGCCACGTGAACGGCTGGGGCCGCAGGCCGAAGGTCGACCGGCACATCGTCGGCCGGCCGCCGTCACAGTGCTCGCAGGCGCCGCAATTGCCGAGCGTCGAGAGCACCACGTGGTCACCGGGCCGCACGTTGCCGACCAGGGCGCCGACCGCCTCGACGACTCCGGCGCCCTCGTGCCCGAGCACGACCGGCACCGGGTAGGGAATCGTTCCGTTGACCACCGACAGATCGCTGTGGCACAAGCCCGCGGCGGCGATGCTCACCAGCACCTCGCCGGGCCCCGGGTCGCGTACCGCCAGGTCGTCGACGAGCTCGGCCTTCTGGCCGTCCCACACAACCCCACGCATGAGGCTCCTCTTTCTTTTGTCTTTCTCTTTTGTTTTCCGTTCCCGTGTAGCCCGGGCAGGGGTCCCCCGGGGTCCCTGCCGGATCTGCGAAGCAGATCTGGGAGGTCCGGATCTGCCTGCCTACCTCGACAGGCGTCAAACGCTCGGATCAGGGCGAGTGGGGATTGGCAGATCGGTGGGGAGGCATCCCGGTGGGGAGGCTTACCCGGGCCAGACGACGCTCTGCAGCTCGCTGTAGGCATGCAGCGCGAACACTCCGCAGTCACGGCCGATGCCGCTGTGCTTGAAGCCGCCGAACGGCGTCTCGTGGTTGCGGGCGACGGTGTTGACGCCGACGTTGCCGGTGCGCAGCCGCGCGGCGACCCGGTAGGCGCGCGCGGTGTCCTGGGAGAAGAGATAGTCGTACAGGCCGAACGGCGTGCCGTTCGCGATCGCGACCGCCTCGTCCTCGTCGTCGAAGGGGAGCACGACGACCACCGGGCCGAAGAACTCCTCCTGGGCGACGGTCATGTCCGGCCGGACGCCCGTCAGCAGCGTCGGCTCGACGTAGAAGCCCCGCTCCATCGCGGGACGCTGGCCACCGACGGCGACGGTCGCGCCCGCGGCGACGCCCTCGGCCAGCAGTTCCTCGACGCGGGCGCGCTGGGCGGCGGAGATCAGCGGGCCGACGACGGTGGAGGCATCCAGCGGGTCGCCGACCTTGCAGAACCCCGCGTAGGCGACCAGCTTCTCGACGAGTTGGTCGTGGACCGAGCGGTGGACGAGCGCCCTGGTCGGCGCGGTGCAGATCTGGCCGGAGTGGAACGCCCAGGTGCTGCCGATGCCCGCGGCGGCCTTGTCGAGGTCGGCGTCCTCGAGCACCATAGCGGCGCCTTTGCCGCCGAGCTCCATGAGCTGGCGCTTGATGTCGCGGCCGGCGACCTCGCCGATCCTGCGGCCGACGGCGGTGCTGCCGGTAAAACTGATCATGTCGACGTCCGGGGAGGCGACAAGGGCGGCGCCAGTGTCGGAGGTGGAGCCGGTGACGACGTTGATGACGCCCGCGGGTACGCCGGCCTCGTGAGCGATCTCGGCGAACCGCAGCACCTGTAACGGGTCCTGCGGCGCCGGCTTGATGACGACCGTGTTGCCCATCGCCAGCGCCGGCGCGACCTTGCCGGCCATGTTCACCAGCGGGAAGTTGTACGGCGTGACGCAGGCGACGACGCCGACCGGCGCGCGGCGGATCACCGCCCCGACCAGGCCGCCCGGGGCGAGCGGCGTCGCGTCGATGGCCTGTGGTGGGAGCGGCACGAGCCGCGACTCCATGGCGTGGCGCGCATAGCGCTGGAACCGCTCGACGGCGACCGGAACCTGCATGGTGGAGGCGACCCGCATGGTCGCCCCGGTCTCGGCCTGCACCAGCGGCACGAGGTCGTCGTTGTACTTGGTCAGCAGGTCGCCGACCTTGGCGAGTACCTCGGAGCGGTGCGCCTGGCTGGCCGACGCCCAGCCGTCGAAGGCGGCCCTGGCGGCGGCGGCCGCCTGTTCGGCCTGGGCGGCGCTCGCCTCGGGTGCCTCGCCGACCACCTGCTCGGTGGCCGGGTTGATGACGCCGTAGTGGCCGCCGGCCGGCTCCACCCACTCGCCGCCCACGTAGATCCGGCTGCTCGGGACGCCCATGGCGTGTCCCCCCTTGTGCTCGGGGTGAGCCGCGGGCCGCGTGCCCGGCAAGCCTGGTCGCGCGGCGGGCGGCCCGTTGGTCCTCGTGTTCCTGACGGCCCGTGGCCCTGGGTCCCTTGGCCGGTGCACGTCCGGGAGGTGGGGCCGACGGTTTCTGACGGTACGTCAGGCCCGCTTGCGCGGCAGCCCGTCGCGGCTAGAGTGTAGAACAGGTTCTAGTCCGAAGCCGACCGGTCGGGCGCGATCGGCGGAAGGCTGTTCGCGCGCGGAGCGCGCTCCCAGAGCTCCCGCGTGATGTTGCCCCGGGGCCGAGCCCCGGACCCCACGTCCGGGGGCTTCGCCCCGAACCCCCGATGGACGGGGCGCGCGGATACCCACGCCGACGCCTGCCCACACCAGACACCAGACACCACGTGAAGGGTGGCCGCGCTCATGGAGTTCGGGATCTTCAACTCGCTCTACCTGCCGAAGCGGCTGTCCGAGGCGGACCCCGTGGGCGCGGAGCACAGCCGGCTGATGGACGAGGTCGCCTGGACGCAGGCGGCGGACCGCTCCGGGTTCAAGTACACGTGGGCGACGGAGCACCATTTTCTCGAGGAGTACTCGCACCTGTCGGCGAACGAGGTCTTCCTCGCCTACGTCGCCGGCACCACCAGCAACATCCACATCGGCAGCGGCATCTTCAACATCACCCCGCCGGTGAACCACCCGGCGCGGATCGCCGAGCGCGCGGCGATGCTCGACCATCTCTCCGGCGGCCGGTTCGAGCTGGGCATGGGCCGCGGCTCGTCGAGCACCGAGCAGAGGGGCTTCGGCATCGAGGACCCGGCACTGACGAAGCTGATGTTCGACGAGGTCGTCGCCGAGCTGCCGAAGATGTGGAAGGACGAGCCCTACTCGCACGAGGGCCGGTTCTTCACGATGCCCGAACGCAACGTGCTGCCGAAGCCCTTCACCAAGCCGCACCCGCCCCTGTGGGTCGCGGCCGGCAACCCCAGCACGTTCGAGAAGGCCGCCCGGATGGGCTTGGGCGTACTCTGCTTCGCCCATAGCACGCCTGAGGAGCTGGCCCCGCTCATCGAGCTCTACAAGAAGAACATCGAGAAGGCCGAACCGGTCGGCGGCTACGTCAACAACAACATCATGGTGACCAGCCAGATGCTGTGCCTGGAGGACGGCGCCCGGGCCAGGCAGATCGCCACCGACATCACCATGAGCTACCAGCACACCCTGGTCTACCGGTACCTCGACACCTTCCCGAAGCCCAACTGGGTGCCCACCTGGCCGGCGACGCTGCCCGAGCCGACGGTCGAGGTCCTCGAACTGGGCGTGCGCGCCGGCTCGATCCTCATCGGCGACCCGGAGGAGTGCGAGCGCGCCGTCCAGACCTACGTCAACATCGGCGCCGACCAGCTCGTTTTCGGCATGCTGTCGACCACGATGCCGATCGACGTGGCCGTCGAGGCGGTGGAGACGTTCGGCCGCCACGTCCTGCCGAAGTTCGACACCGACCCGGTCCACAGCACCACCCGCCAGCGCGAAGCCCAGCTCGGCGCCGCCGCATAGCGCCGGGCCAGCCCCGACCGGGACAGGGCGAGGCCCCGCGTCAGTTGACGCGGGGCCTCGTGGTGTGGCGCGACCTCGACGGTGGCAGGCCGGCCCCGATCCGCGCGGCGGGTGGGGTCGGTGGCTGCTCGCCCAGGTCCTGTGGGGTTCAGATTCGCTTGCCCCAGCAGGCCTTGGAGGCGTACCAGGGGTTGGTGCCCTGCTGGTTGTAGAGCTTGACGGCCTTGGCCCACTGCTCGGAGCTGGAGGCGTTCTGGGGCAGTCCCGCGCCGCCGAGTCCGTGCCAGGTCGACGGCAGGAACTGGAAGAGGCCACCGGCGCCGATGGAGTTGACCGCGCGGGGGTTGCCGCCGGACTCGCACGGGATCACGGCGGACAGGAACCGCTGGGCCGAGGCAGGGTGGCTGGCCGCGTGGGCGGGCGTGGTGACGGCGAGGCCGGTGCCGACGGCGGCGGCGAGGGCGGGGCCGAGAACGAGCGCGCGGACGCGGTTGGAGATGCCACGACGAGCCAAGAGTCTTCTGGTCCTTTCCCACGCCTACGAAGACGGACACGCGCGGCAGTCCACCGCCGCAGGAAAAGGTTCGGCGGGAAACCACGAAAAGGGCTGCGCTGGCCGTGACACGTGTGGACGGTGTCCGACGGTCCGTCTCCGGTCCCTGCCATCGGGTCCGAAGCCTGTGCGCCGTGTGGCGGGGGCAGTGATACGGCGTCCCGCCCGGCGTGTGCCCCGATCGGGCACTGCAAACACCATGACAGCCAGCCCGGGCGCCTGGCAAACCCCGAAAACAACGTGACCCGCATCACCCG
>NZ_MBLO01000131.1 GCF_001854805.1 Pseudofrankia coriaricola | reverse complement strand
CTATCAAATTGACTCCCGCGGCGACTTCGCGTCGAATCGCGCGCTGACGCCGAGGTGTTCATGGTTCTGGCGAGCGAGGCACTCAACCGGAATGCCAACGCATCGAAGAAGGCGACCGAGCGGGCCCGTGCCGCTGGCGAGACCCGTCCGGCCGCCCTATACGCGGCGGGCGCCAAGGCTTATCTCATGGATATCTGGAAGACGCGCGAGATATCGCGGGTAATGCTAGGCGATGACGGGCCGCCCGGCTATGCGAACGTGTACCGGGAGGCCGGCGTGAAGTTCATGCATGGCGCTAGGGGGCTGACGTTCGGTAACCCGCCGCTGCCCAATTTGACTGCCTGTGCTGTCACCGCACTCGTGCATGCCGGGGCGCTGCAGATCGTCGAGGCTGACGGCCGAGGTACCGCCACGAAGATCGCGGACTATTTCACCGACCTCATCCTCCGCCTGGCTAACAGCGAGGAGTGATGCGCAGGGGACCGTCCCCACGCACCGTCTCCCGTTCGTGCCGTGCTAACGCCCAAGCGCCGCCGCACGGCTGGCGTATTTCCGTCCTCGTTGGAGCCGGCGTCCTCATGGCGCGCACTGCGACGGCTAGGGCCGCCTGTTGGCGAAGATGAACCCCGAGTTCCGCAGTTGGTGGTCACATGGATGTGATGATCATGGTGTTGATCTGCGGAAACTCGTGTGGGGCCGGGTGGGGGCGTGTATCCACGCGCTGGCCGGCCCTGGCGGGGGTTTTCGTGGGGTGATCAGGTGGGGTCGAAGGCGGTGACCCGGGTGGGTGGTGGGACGGAAACGTCCTGGTAGACGGCCTTCTGGGCCGGGGTGAGAGCGGTCGTCTGGGCGACCGTGCCGGCGGGGCCGGTCAGGGTGATCTGCATGATCCGGCCGGTCTGGCGGCGGAGTGTGCGCCAGGTTTGCTCGGATCGGCGTTCGGCGACGCGGATCAGCAGGAGCGTGAGAGGTTCTCGAAGTTCGGCCTGGACCCCGACAAGACCCGGCTGATCGAGTTCGGACGGCACACCGCCCGGCGCCGGTCAGAACGCGGGGAGGGCAAACCCGAGACGTTCCGCTTCCTGGGCTTCACGCACATGTGCGCGGTGTCCAAGCGGGGCAACTTCTGAGTGAGGCGGGTCACGGACAAGAAGCGGATGACGGCAGAGCTGCGCGAGCTCAAGAAAGAGATCAAGCGGCGCCGTCACCTACCCATCCCCGAACAGGGGCGTTGGCTGGGCAGCGTGGTGAACGGACATCTCAACTACTACGCTGTCCCCGGCAACACGGACGCAGTGGCAGCCTTCCGACCCAGGTAACGCGACACTGGTTCAAGGCGCTACGGCGCCGCAGCCAGCGCAAACGCCTGAACTGGGCACGGATGAGCCCCGTCGCGAAACGATGGCTACCGCCCGCCCGATCCCGGCATCCCTACCCCGCCGCACGGTTCAACGCCACTACCCAAGGCAGGAGCCCAGTGCGGTAGTCCCGCACGCTGGGATCTGTGCGGGGGGCCGCCTGCAAGGGCGGTCCCTACCGCGACCCAGTCAGGGCTGTCCCAACTTCCGGGCAACGGCCCAAGTTTCACGCCGACCAGATCAGCATTGATTTTCACGAAGAATCACCTTGTCCCATATCGCCGATTTCCTCCTGTCTCCGTCCGCGCTCATCCCCTCGAAGCACGCCGGTCGAAACGGCAAACGTCGGTGGCGGCCGGGTTGCTACGGCTCGCTGACGGACCACCGTTGAGGTCCGACCACAGAGCGCAGTGGCGTGGCGGCCTTCCCGGCAGCGCGCACCGGCCGCAACCGTCGTAGGTGACGACGACGTGGTCGCCGACCTCGACGCCGGTGACGGCGCTTCCCACGGCCTCGACGATGCCGCCCGAAGGTGGGTCGGAGTGCGGCTTCGGCGGCGCCACGGAGCGCGGTGCCGGTATGACATACCCACGTGCCGACGATGCTGCAAGGACCTCGGCACGACCGCCTCCTCGGATAGTCGATACCGTCGACCAGTGCACGATACTAGAATCGTGCTCTAACGCAAGAGTCGCGGCTCCAACCTCCGCGCTTTGGTTGTGGGGGTTGGCTGATCTGGGTTGATTGTCGGGTCAGCGCCGAGCAGGGCGGCGCTGACCGCGCCCTCGCCGCTGCCATGACCGGCACCGCGGGCGAGCAGGCTGCCGGTGGTGATCCCGATGTCGGGTTCGGCGCTCGCCTGGGCCTGTCGCCGACGAGGGCGCTGACGGACCGCCCGGCGCCGGGATCATCCCAGGCGATCGGCGGCTTACCCGGCCGGCTGTAGTCATGACCGTGGCCATGCGACACCTGCAACGCGATCGTCGAGGCAGCCACGACACCCAACCACGCGAGCTTTTCGGGCGTCCCCTGATGATCGCAGCCGCGCCGTCGCGCCTGGTATGCTTCCAGGCGCGCTTCTAGAACAGTCTGGAGGCGCTGTGGCCTTCGAGGGGATCTACCGCGGGAGCTGGAGACGATGTCTGAGCCCGATCTGAACCTCGAGCTCCCCCCGGAGGTGAGCGTCCTCCGGGCGAAGAGGGCCAGCCATCGGCCTAAGTCGGCCGATACCGAACGCGCGGTCCTCGACGCGGCCGGGGTGCTATTCGCCAAGCAGGGTTATGAAGGCACCAGCATCAATGACATCGTTAAGCTGTCAGGAGTGAGTGTCGGGAGCATCTACCATCGGTTCGGTGGTAAGGCCGAGGTGTTCATGGCCTTGGCCCGCGCGATGCTCAACAGCCATGCCGTCGCTTCGAGGGAGGCGACCGAGCGCGCACGGGCCGCCGGCGAGACCCGTCCGGTCGCCCTGTACGTGACGGGCGCCAAGGCACATCTCATAGATACCTGGAAGACGCGCAAGATCTCCCGGATCGTGCTGGGCAACGACGGGCCGCCTGGCTTTGCGAGCGTGCGGCGGGAAGCCGACGCAAAGTTCATGCACGGCGCTCGGGGCCTGACCATTGGCAAACCGCCTCTGCCCAATTCGAGTGCCTGTGCCGTCACCAGTCTCGTGCACGCCGCCGCACTGCAGATCGTGGACGTCGACGACGAGCTCACCGCGACGAAGATCGCGGACTATTTCCTGGACCTAATCGTCCGCCTGGAAGACCAGGAGGACTGATGCATGGGGCGGTACTGCAGCCTGTCGTGGTGCGCAGCGGGCTATTTAATTCAACGACCCCTGCCTATGGCCTCTGGCGGCGCCGCAACTAACGTACGTACTAAGGAGAATGTAAGTATCTGGACTCGTTACCAGTGGATGTAGACGAGGTGCGGGTCGCCGAAGAAGCCGACGAGGAGGGCCGGGTTCTCCTGGAGCCTGCGGAGCGCGGCGAGAGCTTTGGAGTAGAGGTCGGAGACCGATGTGATCATTTTGCGGCCGATCTGGGCGGTCTTGACGTTGTTCCAGACCCATTCGTCCGGGTTGGTGTCGGGGGCGTAAGGCGGGAGGTAGAAGATGCGGAGCTTCCCTTCTGCTGCGGCGACGAACTCGCGGACGACCTTCGAGTCGTGGTACTTGACGCCGTCGACGACGAGAAAGACCTTTCCGCCGTCGTCATGGAGCAGTTTCCGGCAGAACTCGATGAAGACCTTGGAGTCCACGGAGCCGCCCTGCTGGAGCATGAAGTGCAGCTTTCCCTGGGCGCTGACCGCGGAGAGCATGAGGACCGATTTCCGGTCGCCCGTGCCGTGGACGACCGGGGTTTCACCAACAGGCGCCCAGGTCGTCCCGCCGTGGTGGTCGGTGCGTACCGAGGCCTCGTCGCCGAAGTAGACGGTGGCTCCGACCTGCCTCGCCTCTGCGCGGATCTTCGGGAACTGCTCGGTCTTCCAGCGCATTACTTTCTCGTCGTCGCGCTGGGTCGCCTGCTTTGTGGGCCGTTGTGGGGACATTCCCCAGCGCCGCAGCATCCTGCCGAACGCCTGCTCGGTGATGCTGATCTGGAAGAGCCGCTGGATGAGGTCGCGGACCATCCAGCGGGTCCACAGCTGGAAGTCGAACTCCATCTGGTCGGGGTTCCTGGTGCAGAGGATGGTGTAGATCCTGTCAGCCTGCTGCTCGGTCAGTTTCTTCGGCCTGCCTGGAATCGGCTTCGCCCGCAGCGCCTCGATTCCGCCGTCACGGTACTGCTGCGCCCAAGAGAACACCGCCGCCCGACTGAAGCCCAGCGTCATCGCCAGTTCGTCGGCGTTCGCGTCCTCGTCGACGATCTGGCGCGCCACGCGAATCCTGATTGTTTCCAGCGCGCCGTGGTCAAGCTTCCGGCCGTCGGTCTCCCGCATGCAATGATTTAATCATGACAGGATCGACCATGTCCAGATACTTTCGTTCACCTTAGTAGGACGCGATCGACATAACTGCTAATTCGTATGGGCCCGGTTAAGGGAGAATTCATTGCGTCGGCGAGCGCCACGTTGCCGTGGGCGACGCTAAAGACGAGGATAGTCATGTCATCCAAACTGTCGAGCTGCAACGCGTAGCCTGCCCCTAGACAGCGTTCAATGGCGCGTCTAAGCGTAGTATAGACGGGTCGGGTGGGTAGACGCTCATCATCCAGTTCGAGCTCAATTCCGGGATCGACGCCGAATAACAGGTCATAGCGAGTCTTGCTAGCCACCGCGTAGCGCAGGTACGCTCGCATTTGGGCCTGAAGCTATTTGTAGGGTCCGTTCTTTTGAACTTGCGCGTCGGCGTGCTCCATCTCCAAGGCCAACTCTCGCCAGGCGACCCTGCCGATATGGAGCATCATTTCCTGGCGGCCAGAGAACTGAAGGTAAATCGCTGGCGCCGATATGCCGGCTTCACGTACTACCGCACGTAGTGTAATTTTCGAGGATGGAGTCGTCTCAAGCAGCCGCATGGCGGCCCGTGTAATCTCCGAGCGGAGCTGGTACCCCTCGCCCGGGTTGTGACGCCGCCGCTGTAAACCGTTGCGACCCGCCTGCACACACGGTTCGTTACCAGTCGGCGCGAGTTGGTTGTCCCCAGCCGACACACTATTATTGTATACCAAGGCGCTATCGGCCGAAGTAGGCATTCTCAGGCGTCTCGTAGATCTTGCTGTGGGTAGGCAGGTTTTGGATGTTGTCCGGCGCGGCGGATGTCGGCGCGTGCGTGCTGCCCCTGTGACGTGGTGGTCTCGGCGGGTGCCAGGGTCCGGAGGAGCTGTCGCGCGAGGAGCTCGTCGCGTTGGTTGCGGCTCAGGCAGAGACGATCGAGGTGTTGCGGGCACGGGCCATGGAACTGTCGCGGCACAGCGGGAACTCCTCGATGTCGACGGGACACGTGCGAAGTAATCACCTCCCAGAGACTGGCAGCTGTCTTCGGCGAGGAATCCGTGCACCACAGCGTTCACCTATCCCGCAGACGGCCGGCGGCCCCGACATCGGCGTACTCGTCGCCACGGCGGTGCCACCGTAGGACCTGACTTCCCTCAAGATCGCGGGTTGATCGGTTCCATGGGTCGCTGACCTGGGGGTTCGCTGGCCAGGGCTTCTGTTTTTGTGCACTAATCCGGGGCCCTACGCTGGGGTCTGTGGCCTATGTACGCACCGTGCGGACCGCGTCGGGCGCGACCGCGGTGCAGATCGTGTACTCCGACCGGCGTGGGTCGCGGACGATGGACCACGTCGGATCGGCGCACGACGAGGCGGAACTCGAAGCGCTCAAGGCGGTCGCGTACCAGCGGCTCGCGGCCGGGCAGGGCGAACTCGACCTCGGCCTGGACGTGGCCGGCGCGCCAGGCGCGCCGCTGCCGATCGTCGCGTCCCGGATGGGGCATCTGTGGGACGCGCTGTGCCGTGCCTACGACGCGGTCGGCCTGGACGATGCGACCGGCGGTGACCGGGTGTTCCGTGACCTGGTGCTGGCGAGGATCATCGAGCCGACCAGCAAGCGCGACGCGCGCCGTGTCCTCGAGGAGGTCGGCGTCGCCGCGGCGTCCTACGCGACTGTCGAGCGCGCCCTGCCGAAGTACGCCACCGACGCCTACCGGCAACGGCTGGCGACCGCCTGCGCGGCGCACGCGGCGCTCGGGCCGGCGTCCCTGGTGCTCTACGACGCCACGACCCTCTACTTCGAGACCGACCAGGGCGACGGGTTCCGCGAGCCCGGCTACTCCAAGGAACGCCGCCTCGAACCCCAGATCACCCTGGGCCTGCTCACCGACGCGTCCGGCTTCCCGCTGATGATCGAGGCTTTCGAGGGCAACAAGGCCGAGACCCACACCATGCTCCCCGTCATCAAGGCGTTCATGGCCACCCACCGGCTGCGCGACGTCACCGTCGTCGCCGACGCCGGCATGATCTCGGAGGCCAACCGCAAGGCGATCGAGGCCGAGGGGCTGTCGTTCATCCTCGGCATGAAGATCCCCGACATTCCCTATGTCATCAGCTCGTGGCGCAGGGACAACCCCGACAGCGAGATCGCCGACGGGCAGATCTTCACCCAGCCCTGGCCCGCCAGCCCCACCGACCAGCGCCGCGACCAGGTCATCTACTACCAATACAAGGCCGACCGCGCCCGGCGCACCATGCGCGGCATCGACGAACAGGTCGGCAAGGCCGAGAAGGCCGTCGCCGGGAAGATCCCGGTCAAGCGCAACCGGTTCGTCCAGCTCACCGGCGCGGACAAGGCCGTCAACCGCGCCCTGGAGGCCAGGGCCCGCGCGTTGGCGGGGTTCAAGGGCTACATCACCAACATCGACAACCCGACCCCGGAGTTCACCCTGCAGGCCTACAGCCGCCTGCTCAACATCGAGAAATCCTTCAGGATGAGCAAGTCCGACCTGGCCGCCCGGCCGATCTACCACCACAAACGCGAGTCGATCGACGCACACCTGACCATCGTGTTCGCCGCCCTCGCCGTCGTCCGCCACGTCGAGGAACGCACCGGCTGGTCCATCCGAAAGTTCGTGCGCACCGCCCGGCGCTACCGCACCATCCAGATCCGCGCCGGCGGACAGATCCTTACCGCCGAGGACCCCCTCCCCGCCGATCTCCGCGACGCACTCGCGCTGATCGTGGGACCTGGCCTTGCGCACTAATTTGAGGGAAGTCGGGCCCCGACATCGGCGTACTCGTCGCCACGGCGGTGCCACCGTAGGACAGTGCCGGGGGCAATGGCCGTAGGTTAAATGATCCCTTGGGGGTCTGGGTGAAGTTTGGTCATCTCAAGGACTCTGTTGCCTTGTTCGGTTACGCAGCGTGGTCGAGGTCGCGTCTTGTGAGGTGGCTGGCCCGCGGCCGGTCGAGTGGGGTGCCGGTCCACCAGGCGTCGAATCTGATCAGGTTGAGGGCGGTGGCGGCGAACACGTGGGCAAGCCGGGTCTTGGGGAGTCCGGTGTAGCGGCAGCGACGGATCCGGGTGACGGCGACCGTCTGGTGGATGGTGCCTTCGACGCCGGCGCGGGTCGCGTAGCGCTGTTTCCACGCGTCGGTGTTCTGGTCGGCGCGGGCCTGCTCGACCGTTTCATGAACGTCGCGGCGACGGAGCATCAACTGGCGGCCATTCCGGGTCGAGCGGTTGCATTGTGCCCCGGAGGGGGCATGGCTGGCATGCTGTGACGGGGAAACGCACCACAATCGATTCTCGGCCGCGTTCGCTGCAGGGCGACCAGATCGTGCTGGTCACGCCCTGCGGGCAGGTGGCGTGCTGGTTGTCCCAGTCGATAGTGAACGCGGCGCGGTCGAACCCGTCCCCGGCCTGAACCGGGGGGAGTTGCTGGCTCGCAGCGGGCCTGTCAGCGTGATGCCGAAATCGCGTTTCGAGTCGATAAGGAATTCGGCGCTGGTGTAGCCCGCATCGACCAGATGCTCGGCGGGAAGCAGCGACCTGCGATGGAGATCTCTGTGGATGTCTTCGAGCTTCTCCACGTCGGTGACGGTCGCGTCGGTGGTGGTCACGTTGACGACCAGGTGCGGCGTGCCGGTGGTACTCACGTCGTCGCAGGTCTCCGTAAGATGGATCTTGTAGCCTTCCCAGCCGGAGCCACGTTTGGTCGCGTACCGGGCGTCGGTGTCATACGGCGAGCAGATCCGGTCTCTGCTGGGCGGGAGGTCCTTCTCCTCCCGCCACGCCGGGCGTGTCATGACGACGACGACTGTGTAAGTCGGAGGTGGACCAGGATCGATCTACCTTGATCGGGTGGATCAGAAATGGACACCGAATGACGCAGAATGGAACGCTTCGGACAAATGACGAGGCGGCGGCACAGAGGATCGCGGAGGCTTTCGCGCCGGATGCGATCGACGCGTTGTTGAAGGATGCGAAAGCGACCGGAACGCCGGTCGACGGGGTTGATGGTCTGTTGAACCGGATGACGAAGGCCGTCCTGGAGCGTGCTCTGCAGGTCGAGATGACCGACCATCTCGGGTACGAGGTCGGCGATCCGGCCGGCCACGGGACGGGGAACTCCCGTAACGGGATGTCCACGAAGACGGTGTCGACGCGTAACGGGCCGGTCGA
>NZ_MBLO01000130.1 GCF_001854805.1 Pseudofrankia coriaricola | reverse complement strand
TACCGCCCTGACCTGCTCGCGGGCTTCCTGACCGGAACCGGCCTACAACTCGAACCCCCACAGCTGGTCACCTCGCGAGTTCAACGTCAGTAAGCAGCCCCGAACTACGTTGTCTCCTGGACGGCGTCACCGATTCCCGGAGTATCGGAGCCGTGTTCGTGCTGCAGCAGTGCCTCGACGCCCGCCATCACGCGGTCGACGACGCGACTCTCGTGGCGGTTGCGCCCGTTCTACCTGCTAGAATTGTCGACCGCGCCGCGCGCATCGTTCGCGCAATGAAAAATGCCTGCCAGAGGTCGCACGGGTTCATTACATTGACGTTCTGCACCCAGGGACAGTCAATGGCCGCATTTTTGAGTGACGCCGTCCAGGCTGCGTGCGTGGACCACGACCATGACGACGCAACGTTCTGCCGCGTTGAGTCACGTCTAGCTCGTGCGGCTCGGCGGGTCCCGGAGACCGAACGACTCCCTCTCGCCGACGAATTCGTCGCCCGAATTCTCACGGCGCAACACAGTTCGACCAATCCACCGAATAGCGATCTTGACCGGAAGCGGAGGCAACTGGCCTGCCTCGCCGCTTACCTTCCCAAGCACCGCTCCGGTGCGATTCGCGCGGCGTCCCCCGCAGAACTGGAAGCCACCGTTCGACCTGAGACGATCCTGACGCCGTACGGGACACCGGATGAGCGCGATGAGCGACCGCGCGAGGCCGTGAGCCCGACCCATCAGTTGGCAAACGAAGACCGGCACACTGGCTCCGCCGGCCTGGCTGCATCACCGACGGCCGCCGTGACCCTGCACGGTCCCGGTGTCATACAAGAGATCGTCACGCGAAGGGCGCATGCGGCCGCGACCGCAAACCTCGCGCGAGGAAGCAAACCGTCGCAGCCAGATTTCTGGCCCCTATGGCGTCAGGCGATAGCAGACGCCGCTGCGGTCGACCGCCCGACTACGCTTACGCGGACCGTCGACGCTTGCCTAGCTCTCGCAGGAAAATCCTCGCAGACCGAAACGAACGCCACCGCCATCCGCCTTGCGCAGCATCTCGTAACCGTAAACAACTGGTGGCCCGGGGGTGTGCGGTCTCGCGGAAGCATGAAAGCGTGGGAAGACGCCGCAGAAATGGCCGTCAGTTTCATCATGAGAGACGAATCAACTCAAGATTCGTGGATTTCGGAATATTCAGAATAGCAATGGGAAATCGTATGGCGGGTTGCGTCCGAAACCGGAAATTCCTCGCATTCAATAATCGACGGAAAGTTGAATTCGTCGATAGTTCAATCGCTATTGGGAGACGGTCAAACCGACGCGTTTTTGCTTGTTCACGCACGGCCCTTTAATGGACCCTCGCTTTCAACTATCAGACCTCCGGGCAGCTCAAATTCACTGTCCAATCTGCCGGCAGACCAGTCGCGCAGACCCGATCGCGTTACCTCCAGGTGTACATGGCGGTTCTCGGCAGTCTGAAGATCCTCGGGGGTGGCGGCGTAGCCGCCACCCCCATAGGTGCATGGCGGATGGCGGTGACCCGGGTGGGGTTGTGGTTGCCGTTGACCTGGCTGACGTCTCGTGTCGCGCTGTCCGGTGGCGGGCGTGGCGGGAGGGTGCGTGGCTGGCGACCGGGTTGACACTCCAGGGTGAAGACAAACCAAATAACTAGAATAGCCGATACCTAATACTGGTGATGCGCTTATTCGAGTTTGAGATCTGGTTCGCCATTCTGGTGGGCGTCAGACGTTTCTCGCTGGCTTGCTGTCGTTGAAGGTGGCGCGGACATCCATGAGGGCGAATCCGAGGAGGTTGAGGCCGCGCCACCGGGTGGGTGAGGTGGCGTGTGGGTCGTCGGCGGCCAGGCCGATGCCCCAGACACGATCGAGGGGGCTGGCCTCGACCAGGACGCGGTTTCGGGTGCGGAGCAGATAGTCGCGCAGCGTCGGGTGCTGGCCGAATTTCGCTGTGTTGCCGGTGACGACGAGGTCGTGGCGGTGGGTGTCCCAGACCGCGTCGTCGAATCCGCGTACCTGCCGGCCTAGGGCTTTCGCCGCTCCGGGATGTCTCGCGGTCAGGATGCGGGCGGCGGTCTGCTCGTTGCCGAAGAGGCGGGCCTTGCGGTGCATCATGTGGTGCTTGGCGGTCGGGTAGGTGTGAACGCGGCCGACCACCACTGGCTCAGGCAGCCCGTGCCGAGGCTGCCGTCACGTTGGGGCTGGTGGCCCCAGACGAACAGGAACTTCATCCGGGCGCACTGTTGCTCGAGCCGGTGAGCCTCCTCTATCGAGCGGGGCGACGGGTGGGTTTGGCGCGTGCCGATGAAGGTGCCAGGGCCAGGGGTACCCGGCCAACGGTTTCCGCCGGCCCATGCACCTGTCCCTGCCGGCGCGAGTGCAGCCTGATGGTCGCGCCGTCCGTGGGACGGTCCACGCCAGCGAGGAGGCCGTCGTGGCAGCCTGGCCGATCCCGGCTAGCCAGGACGGCCGCCGGCGTCGGGACGGATACGGCGGCCGGGGTGTCGTGGGCGGTGACGTCGCGGGTGTTCTGGTCTGGCGCGGTGTCGTGCGCGGTGGCTGTCGCGGTGTCCTCGGCGGTGTTCGGGCCGGGCAGTGTCCGTGGTTTCAGTGCGGGCCCCGGGTGGGGCGGGCCGGGGGTGGTGGCGATGATCGCGACGGTGCGGGTGTTGCGGGTGCGGGCGCGTGACGTAGGGCAGGTGACGCGGGCGGCGGATGCGGTGGTCGCCTATCTGGAGTCCGGGCAGCCGGGCGCTGCCGTTGGGCTGGCGCGGTACTACGCGGGGGAGCGGGCGGTAGGGCGGGCGCGCGGGCGGGGGGCAGTGCTGGTCGGGCTGCGGGATGCCGTGTCGGGGGAGGCGTTGGCCCGGCTGCTGCGGGGGCGGCATGCGGTGACGGGCCGGCCGTTGCTGGCGGCGACCGGCACCGCTGGCCGGGTTGCGCGACCTGATCACGCTGGCGCTGGCTGGCCCGCCGGCGGTGGGCCCGGCTCGGCGCCTCAGGATGCCGCCGATGGTGCTGGCGCGGAGGTGGCCGCTGCCAGCGCCGATTCGGGTTCTGGCCAGCGCGCGAGCGTTGGTGCTGTTGGTGCTGGCGATCGGCCCGGGTTCGATGCGACGTCCAGTGGCGGGGAGTGGTTGACGTTGGCGGAGGCGGCGGTAGTCGCGGGAGTTGGTGCGTCCTATCTGCGCCGGCTCGTCAGCCGCACGGCGAAGATCCTCGCGACCGCAGGCCATCCGGCGGCCGAGGGCGCCGATCAGGGCTCTGCGGTGGCCAGCGGCCCGGAGGCCAGGCGCCCAGCGGCCAAAGGGAAGGAGAGCGAGGCTGATCGGTTGGTCGGGCGGCGTGGGGCGGATGGGTGGTGGCGGATCCGTCGGGTCGAGGTGGAGCGGTGGTGTGCGGCGCGGACGCCGCCGGCGACGGTGCTGGGCTACGACATGGTGTGTGCGGTGCCGAAGTCGGTGAGCCTGTTGTGGGCGTTCGGCGATGAGGCGCTGCGCGCTGACATCGCGGCGGCGCTGGATGCGGCGGTGGACGCGACGATCGGCTACCTGGAGCGGCACGCCGTCTTCGGGACGGTGCAGGGGGAGAGCCGGCGGGCGCTGGGTCTGGCGGTGGCGTCGTATCTGCATGACGTGTCGCGGAGCGACGAGGCCCATCTGCACGTCCACAATGTGATGATCAACGCGGTGGTGGTTTCCGCTGGTCATGACGATCCCGGTCCGGGTGGGTGGGAGTGGCGGGCGATCGACGGGGAGGTGCTGCTCGCCCAGGTCAAGACCGCCGGTCATGTCGGTGCGGCGGTGCTGCGCCATGAGCTGTCCGCTCGCCGTGGCATCACCTGGGAGCCGGCCCGTAACAACCTCGCCGAGATCGCCGGTTTCCCGGCGGACCTGCTGGGGGCGTTCTCGACGCGGCACGGCGAGGTGACCGAGGAGTTCGCCCAGCTCGTCGCGGCCGGTCTGGAGCCGTCCGGTGCGACGGTCGCCGCGGCCCAGCTCCGCTCGCGTGCCCCGAAGAAGGTTCTTGCCGATGAGCAGGTAGCCGCGATCCAGCACGACCGGCTTTCCGCCGCGGGCTGGACCGTCGCACAGGTACGCCAGCTCGCCCCCACTCTCGTCGAGCATCCGGTGCCGCGCGCCCAGGTGACGGAGGACGACGTTGCGGCTCTGTTCGCTCAGCTGTCCGGTGCGTCCGGGCTGACCGCGCAGGACACCACGTTTATCCGCCGGGACGTGGTCCGCCAGGTCGCCGGCTGGGCTGGTGATCGGCTCGGGGCCGAGGACATCGAACGGCTGTCCGACCGGTTCCTCGCCGATGGGCGGGTCGTCGTCCTGCACGACGCGACCCGGGCCCGGCGCCGCCACGAACCCGAACCGCTCTACACCACCGAAGATCTGCTGGCGGCCGAGGACACCCTGTTCGCGCTGTACCGCCAGGGCCAGGTCGCCACCGGCGCGCCATCCCGCCGCCTCGTCGGCACGGAGCTCCTCGACACCCACCTGGCCGCCGCGACCCGCTCCGCATCCGGCGGCGCCGCGGGGCCGGCGCTGTCCGCCGAGCAGGCCGACCTCGTCCGCCACCTGCTGACCAGCGGCGACCTGGCCCGGGTCGCGGTCGGCCCGGCCGGTACCGGCAAAACGGAGGCGATGCGGACCCTGACCGCCATCGTCACCGCCGCCGGCCACCCGGTACTGGCGACCGCGCACGGTGGCCGCCAAGCGGAGGAGCTCGGCGAGCGGATCGGCATCCCGGCCCGGGTGGTGGCCAGCTGGCTGACCCTGCTCGACCACGCCGACGACCCGACCAGCGTGTGGCCGGCGGGTTCGGTGCTGATCGTGGACGAGGCGACGCAGGTCGCCACCCGCGACGCCGAACGGCTCCTGCGCTACGCCACCCGCACCGCCACTGTGGTCATCCTGCTGGGCGACCCGGCTCAGCTCGGTTCGGTCGGCGCGGGGGGCTGGTTCGCGCACCTCGCCGCGCACACCCCTAACATCCCGGTGCTGACGACGGTGCACCGGCAGGCGGGTGCGCAGATGGCGCCGGTCCGCGCCGCGCTCGCCGCGCTACGCACCGACACCGCGCCGGCCAGCCGCGCCGCCCTCGACCGGCTCGCCGAGGCCGGCCGGGTCCACCTCGCCGACAGCGCGGACGCGCTGCTGGAACGCGCCGTCGCCGACTGGTACACCGAACGCCGCCACCACCTCGGCGCGACCCGCCCCCGCGCCGACGCGCCAAACCGCGCCGACCCGGACGGCGCGAACCGCGCCGCGCAGGCCAGCGACGCGCCGAACCGGTCCAGCGC
>NZ_MBLO01000129.1 GCF_001854805.1 Pseudofrankia coriaricola | reverse complement strand
CCGACGGCGCGCCGCCAACGACCCGAACCGTGCAGCGTCCCCGGCATCCGCGCCGGACGCGCCGTTCGCGCCCTGCTCCACCCCGGCCGCGCCGAATCCCGCGCCTGCAGACCCCGCCACCTCCGCGCCGAACGCGCCGCCGGACGCGCCGGACGCGCCGAACCTCGCGCCGGCAGACCGCGTTATCTCCGCGCCGGACGTGCCGCCGGACGCGCCGGACGCGCCGTGGCGCGCGCCGGGTAGCGCCGACCTGCCGCGCCAGGTCGTGCTGCGCCGTGCCGAACTGGCCGCCGAGACCATCCTGCGGGCCACCGCCGTGACCCACCCACCGCCCGAGCTCTTCGCCCGGATCGGCCCCCGTCCACCGGCCGGGCCCGATGGGGCGGCCTGGGACGACGCCGTCATCGCGCTGGCGATCTACCACGCCCGCCACCAGCCCGACACCGCACCGCACGACCCCGGACCACCCCCCGGCGCCACCCCGGATGACCGGCACCGTGATCCGTGGCTACGCCGCCACGACCAGGCCACCCGCCTCGCCGACACCTGGTCCGCGACCCTCCCCGACCAGGCCCGAACCCGCTTCCACAGCCCCCACGAAGCCGTTCCTCGTCACCGCGCGATCGCCGGCCTGCACGCCCTGCTCGAAGGTGGCCACCATCTCGACCACCTTCAAGCCGCTCTGGCGGCTGAGCCCTCCGCTGACATCCGCACCGGCGCCGCGGTCCTCGCCCACCGCGTCACCGACCTGTGTACGACCGCCGGCCTCGACGCCACGCTCTACGAGCTGCCCGCCCCGGCGACCCCGCAGCAGGAATGGAACACCGTCACCAGGCTCCTCGACACCGCCGAAACCAATCACCTCGCCACCCAGCCAACGGCCACGCTGCTCGCCGAGCGGCGAACCCTCGACGACCAGCTCAACCACCCCACCGACGCGGCCAGGACCCACGCCTCGACTCGGACCCATGCCGCAGCCGTGGCCCGACGGACCCGCCTCGACGCCGCCCTGGAGCGCCAGACCACCCGCGCGTTCCTGGACGCCACCGCCGAACCCGCCGACTACCTCGCCGCCCTGCTCGGCCCTCGCCCCGCCACCGGATCCGCCGTCACGGCTTGGGACGAGGCGGCTCATCGCGTCGAGCACTACCGCCACCACATCCTCGGCCTGCCCTACGGCACCCCCGCCACCGCGGACACTTCCGACCCCGTCCGCAGGGCCCTGGGTGACCGCCCCGCCGACCCGACCGCCGCGCACGCCTACGACCAGGCCCGCCAGCCGGACTTCGACATCAACCCGCCACTTCCGCTGTGACCGTCACCGCCACACCAGGCACGACGTCCGTCCGGGTTTCCGGCGTCGCTGAACCATTCAGCTCCCAGATCGCCGGGATTCCCAGACGGCCGGGCCGGGCCCGTCCGAGTCGAGCGTTGCGAGGTCCCCTCGATCTGTGCTGCCGGCCCGGCGTGGTCCGGCGGCTGGCGCCGTCAACGGAGGACGGCCGTCGGCGCCAGTCTGTCTACGGGGTGGATCTGGGCGTCAGGCGCTGTGGGCGGCGCGGGCGGGAGTGCGTTCGGTGGCGCGGGCGCGGTGGATCAGGCTGGCGAGGGTGACCACCGTCGGCGAGTCCCAGCCCGTCAGCCAGGTGACGACGCGCTCGTCGAACGCGCCGAGCGTCACGCCCGCCAGAGCGCGGCGCAGGACGGGGCCCCTGTCGCCGAGGGCGATCAGCGGGGGCTCGTGCTCGATCGGCCCGTCCGACACTGCGAGCCCGGGCCGGCCGGCGCCGCGTCCGCCGTCCGGTGAGAGCGCGGCGACGGCGGCTGGCGGTGGGACCGGGCCGGCGCGGAAGACAAGGGTGACCTCGACCTGTTGACCGGACTACCAGGCGACACGCCGGCTTGGTGATGGCGTGTGCTCGTGGGTGATCGATAGACCTGCCCGTCTCGGTGTCGAAGGGGTGGAGTCGGGTTGTTCGACGAGTCAGAGCGTGATGTCCGGTCCATTCAGGTGCCCCGGTGGGGTCGGGTGGAAC
>NZ_MBLO01000128.1 GCF_001854805.1 Pseudofrankia coriaricola | reverse complement strand
ACCACCCCGTTCAGCGCCTCCACGTGGAAGATCGCCGGAATGCCGAGCCGGGTACGGGTGACCAGGAACCGCTGGATCTCGTTGACGGCCTTCGCTACCTGGTCGGGCGTCTTGTGGCCCAGCATTCCGAGCGCCGCGACGTGACCGATCCCCAGCCCCAGGGCGCGCTCCGCCGCGTCCTGGAGCAGGCCGTCGACGCCGAGAAGCCCGGTCGGCATCGTCGAGGTGACCTGCTGCGCCTTCTCCTCGACGGTCATCGTCCGCAGGAGCCCGGTCGCCCGATCCGCTGGGCTCGAGATGGCGTCCCGGCTCATGCGTGACTCCTTGCTGTGTTCCGGCACTGTGTCCGGCCCGGCCGGTCGACGGGCGTGGCGGTCATCGCGGTTCCTCCGCCTGGGCCGCCGGCGCCGCCTCGATGTGGGCGGTGACCGGAGTGCAGTCGTCGGCCGTGACGGTCACCGTGATCGCGCCGGGCGCGGTCGGGCGGATGACGGCGAGCGCCCGTCCGTCGAAGGTCGTCCGGACCGTGTCGAAGAAGTTCTCCTCCGAGCGCGGGTCCGCGCTGCCGAAGCCCTGCAGCACACCGGGCCCGGCGAGCTCCACGGCCACTCGCCGGTCGGCGGTGTTGTGGAGGTTGCCGGCGGCGTCGACCAGGGTGACGGCTACGAACGCGAGGTCGCGGTCGTCGGCCGTGATCCGGGCCCGGTCGACCGTGACGTCGAGCCGGACGTCACCGGTGGCGGAGCGCAGGGACATCCGGCCGGTCTCGTGCCCGCCGGTGTAGGCGACGGCGGTCAGCTCACCGGGCTCGTAGACAGTGTCGAACGCGGCGATGAACCGGTTCTTCTCCCCCGCCGACGCCCGGCCGACCGAACGGCCGTTGACCAGCAGCTCGACCTCGTCCGCGGCCGCGTAGACATCGACCCGGACCGGCCCGTCCTCATGGCCGTCCCAGCTCCAGCTGGAGATCGAGTCGCTCCACGACCACCATGTCGCCAGCCGGACCGGCTCACCATGCCGCTCAGGGCGGTGGACGGCGATGTAGGGCTCAGCGCGCAGGCCGAACACGATCTCCCGGTAGTAGGAGGCGGGACGACGATGGCCGGTGATGTCGATGTCACCGCACCACGCCGCAAGCCACGGATAGGCGCCCTGATGGTCCGGCATCGCGCCGGCCGACGCCTCAGGGTCGCTCTGGTACTCGACCCGGCCGATCCCCGGCTCGCCGAGGTAGTCCCAGCCGGTCCAGGTGAAGTCTCCGATGACGTGGCTGTTGTCCTGGACGAGCCGCCAGTTGCGATCGATGTCTGACGGATACGTCTCGGTGCCGACGATCACCCGGTTGGGAAACAGCGTCCGGTCCAGTTCGTACCGGGAGTCGAGGTAGTTGTAGCCAGCGACATCCAGATACGCCATGGACTCCGCGGTCCGCATGGTGACGATCTCGGAGGTCATCAACGTCGGCATGAACTCGCGGAAACGGGTCATCAGGTCGTTGACGTCGCCGGTCATCTCGCTGGTCCCGTCGCCCGCCGAGCTGCCGTTCGCGCTGTTATTCTCCGCGGACTCGGCACTGCCAGCGGCGATGGCCGAGAGCACCTCCGGCCCTGCGGCGAGCAGGCCGTTGACGGCGTTCGTGACGAACCGGGTGCCGTCGAGCTCACGGACCTTCTCGGCCAGCCGGCGACCGAGCACCGCCCCGGGCGCTGTGCCCACCTCCGGGATCTCGTTGCCGATGCAGTAGAAGACGACACAGGGGTGGTTGACGTCCTTGGCGACCATCGCTCGGACGTCCGATTCCCAGCTGGCGATGAAGTCGCCGGCGTAGTCGTGCGCGGACTTCGACCGGGTCCAGACATCACTCAGCTCGTCCATGACGAGCATGCCGAGCTGGTCACACGCGTCGAGCAACGCCCTGCTGACCGGGTTGTGAGCGCCACGGATCGCGTTGAAACCGGCCTGTTTGAGGATCTCCACCCGGCGCCACTCGGCCCGGTCGATGGCGGCCGCGCCGAGCACGCCGTTGTCATGGTGGACGCAGGCACCGCGCAGGTTCACCGGCTCGCCGTTGATCCGCAGGCCCCGGCGGGCATCGACGGTCAGCGAACGGACGCCGAAGCGGGTCGTCTCCTCGTCCAGCCATTCGCCTTCGACGGTCACCGCCGTGCGACAGGTGTAGAGGTAGGGATGCTCCACGCCCCACCGCCGAGGCTCGGCCACGGTCAGCCCCTGGCGCAGGGTGGCCGTGTCGCCGGGAAACACCGTGACCGGGGCGACGTCCCTCGCGACGATCTCGCCGTCGCCGTCCACGATCTCGGTGACCACCTCGACCGTCCGCGTCACCGCCGACTCGTTCTCGACCTCGGTCGCCACGGCGACGATGGCCAGCTCGTCGTCGATGGCCGGGGTCGTGACGCGCACGCCGTCCAGCGCCACGTGCAGCAGCCCGCCGACGATGAGGCTCGTGCCGCGGTAGATGCCGCCACCCGAATACCACCGGCTGTCGTCCTGGCTGCGCGCCTCCACCCGCACCTCGTTGTCCGCCCCGTACCGCAGCAGATGATCGGCACGGACATAGAAGTTCGAGTAGCCGTAGGCGCACTGCCCCGCCAGGTCGCCGTTGACGTAGACCCGGGCATGGCGGTAGACGCCCTCGAACTCCAGCGTGACCCGCCGCGCCCGGTACTCCTCCGGCACGAAGAACGTCTTCGTGTACTCGTAGCCATCCGCCGGGAAGTAGCCGCGGTGACCCGCCTCAGCATCCGAACCGTCCCGCTCACGGCACACCATCGCGTCGTGCGGCAGCCGCACCGGCTCCCAACCGTCGTTCGCCCGGCCGAGCAGAGCCTGGAACGCGTCGGGCTTCCGGCGGTACGACCAGCCGTCGTTAAGGGATTTACGGATCACTCACAGTCTCCTGATCGTGTCCCAGCGCCGGCCACCCTCGGTGGACGGCAGCGCGGTAGGGCGGGCATGGCACATGCGGGGCGGAGAGATGTGTCGGCATTCGTGTCCCACATCACTAGTACGTACTAGTAGCGTGGGACGTAAGTTAGCACCAGCAACTCGTGCGCACAAGGCCGGCATGTTTCCGGACCGATGTGACGGGACGGGGGCCTGTTGCGTTGAGCCGGCCCGAGGCATGGCTGAGGCGGGTTCGTTGCCTGGTCAGATGGCCTGCGCGAGCTCGGTAAACGCGGCTGTGAGTCGGTGGTGGGGTTCGGCGTCGACGCCGAGTTCGTAGTGGCCGCGGCGGAGATTCTGACCGAAGGCGTGCCCGGAGCCGATGACCTGGGCGGAGCGCAGCCGTTTGAGCCCGCGCATCGGCCGGAGCCGTGCCTTCAACCGGCCGCGATCAGCTTCGACCTTGTTGTTCGCATACCGGGCGTCGACGTGGTAGGCGGCGGGGAGCTGTTCGTCGAGTACCCGCGGGTACGCTGCGGCGCGGTCGGTGGTCACCGCGACCGGACGGCGGCCGTGGGCCGGCGCCTTGGCGAAGAACCGGCGGGCCGCGGCCAGGTCCCGCTTCTCGGAGGCCAGTACGTCGATGACCTGGCCGAACTGGTCGATCGCCCGGTACAAGTACGTCCACCGCCCGGCGACCCTCACATTGTCGTCGCCGGCCGGGACGATGTGTGCGTGGATGTCGGTCGGGCCGGCGTTGAGGAGCGCCTCGAGCTGCGCGGTGACCGCCGCCTCGCCGCCGACGATCGCGGCGTCGGCGGGGCTGTCGGCGCCTCCGATCGCGAGGATCCGCTGGTAGGCCGGCGAGCTGGCGTACATGACGGAGCTTGCCGCTACGGCGGAGCGGGCTTCCTGCTCGTCGTCGTGGACGACGATGAGCAGCCCGGCAACCAGGCGGGGTGCTGGTCGGCCGGCCGCGGAGATGCGTGGGTAGGCGTGTTTCTCGATCGCGGCGGCGGGGGCCATCCATAGGATCGCGCCGGCGGCGTGTTCGCCCGCTATCCGCAGCATGCAGGGCGACAATGCCGCGAGCAACACCGGGACCGGGTGGGAGGCGCGGACGGTCCCGGCCGCAGCGTGGGTGGCCCAATCCTGACCAGTGACCTCCACCGCCTCGCCGCGCAGTAGGCCAGTCAGGATCTGCAGGTACTCCTCGGTGTTGCGGCCGGCATGCTCATACGACAGGCCGTACACGCCGCTGATGTTGGCCTCGTGCGACGGGCCCAGCCCAACCGTCAGGCCAGGTCGGCCCATCGCCGCCACCGTCGCAGCGACCCGCTGCGCCTGTAGCAACGGATGACACGGGTAGGTCTGTAATACCGCAGTACCCAGCTCGATCGCCCGGGTTTCCCGGCCGGCCAGCGCCATCGCGACCAACGAGTCGCCCTGCACCACGCTCGCGAACCACAGCGAGTGGAAACCATCCGCCTCGGCCCGCCTCGCCTGCCCGATGATCTTATCCGGCGTCGAGGCGCCACCCGTCAGACCTATACGCATCGACCACTCCGACCATTTAGACAACTTCAACTCGGCTTACCGCTCCCCGACGCCGCCGCGCGGGCTCACGTTGCGGACAAGCGATCACCGCCATTCGGGGACGCCGTCAGGCAATCCCGCGGCCGTCGAGCCCACCCCGCCTCACGCGCCTTGGGCGGATCTTGAATCAGTCCACGAGCGACTTCAAAGCCGCAGGTCACCCCCGGAATTGAGTCCGGCACCCGGGTATGAGGGGACCCTCTCCATGTCAGGCGATGGTTTCGACGCCGGCCAGGGTGGTGCGGTGCATGAGTCGGGGGGCGGTTGGTTCGTACGGGAGCGCGCGGTGGAGCATGCCAGTGTTATCCCAGATGACCAGGTCCCCTCGGTGCCAGTGATGGCGGAGCACGAAACGCTCGCGTGTCGACCAGGTGAGGAGCCGGTCGAGCAGGGCGCGGCTTTCGTCCGCGGCGAGTCCGACGACGTGGTCTGCCGTGGCTCCGACGAGCAGCGACTTGCGTCCGCTGCGGCGCGTCCAGATCAGGGGATGCTCGCGGGAGGGAACTCGATTCCAGATGGCGCGTTCCTTGTCGGACGGATGAGGGTTCGTGAGCAACTGCACGGCGGCGAAGCTGTGCACGACCCGCAGCGTGGCCAGGTACTCCTTCTCGTCGTCGGGGAGCGCTTCGTAGGCGGCGTAGGTGTTCGCGAACTCGGTCTCGCCCCCCTCGTCCGTTACCTGCTTCGCAGTAAGAAGGCTAGCCTTCTGCGGTACGTCGTCGTTGACCCCGTCGATGTGCCAGTAGAACGTGCTTCGCCGGTAGTTCGCCAGTTCACTCTTGGCCGGATCGAGGCTGATCGGGGAGATCTCAGGGTGAGATTCCAGCCCACCCATCGGGGCGACGACGACGTCGCCTAGTAGGCGGCTAAAGGCGACGAGGTCGCCGTTGTCGATGTGCACGTCGCGGCAGATGACGACGCCATAGGATTCGAGCGCGACCAGGCAGTCAGCGGCGACCTGTTCGTCGACGAGCTGGTGGCCTGACAGCCCAACGACCTCGCCGCCGAGCGCGGGCGAGACCGGCGTGACGGCGATACTCATGTGTTCGTCCCGGTGACGTGGGTGGAGTCCGTGGCGGCGGAGTGCAGGCGGATCAGCTCGTCGTCGAAGTCGAGGTCGAACGATCGCATCATCCAGGCGATCGTCTCGTAGGTGCCGACAGTGAAGATGACATCGAGGAGCTGCTGGCTGTCGAGCTCGCCAGCGAGCACCGCCCAGGTCGGGGTACTGATCGTGCCATCCGCGATCAACTCGTCGGCGGCGCGCAGCAGTGCCGCCTCCAGCGGTGTCCAGAACGGTGCGTTCGGCCCCCACGCGATCCGGCCGATCTCCTCGTCGGTCAGCCCCGCGTCGCGCCCTATATAGACGTGCTGCGCCCATTCATAGGAGGACTGGCGCACTGTCGCGACCCGCAGGACCAACAGCTCCCGCTGCCGCTCGGACAGGGTGGTCGCCATCAGGACGTGGCCGTTGAAGGTGAAGAACGCCTGCGCGAGCGCCGGGTGATGAGCGAACGTCCCGAGCGTGTTCATCGACCTCGGCCGGTTCTCCAGGACGGGGCGGGAGTACCGCGGCTCCGGCGGGTCCATGGCGGCCAAGGCTGGCCGCATCTGCGCTGGCCAGCGCTTGACTGGAAGCGGTTCGATCCGTGCCATGTCAGGTGGTCCTTCCGCCGTTGACCCCGATGACCTGCCCCGTGATGTAGCCGGCTTCCTCGCGTACCAGGAAGGCACACGCCGCGGCGATGTCCTCGGGCAGCCCGACGCGCCGGACAGGCGTCGTCGCCTCGTGCTGATCGACACCCTTGCCGAGAAATCCGCGAGATTCAGACCTGCGCAGCATCGGGGTGTCGATGAATCCCGGTGGAATGGTGTTGACCGTGATTCCCTGCGGGCCGAGTTCGAGGGCCAGCGCCTTGGCGAACCCCACGACCCCTGTCTTGGCCGCCGAATAATGCGTCATCAGCAGATTACCGGTTTGTGCACTGGACGAGGAGATCGTGACGATCCGCCCCACCCCTGCTCGATCATATAGGGCACGACAGCCTGGCAGCTGTGGAAGGTCCCGGTGAGGTTGACGGCGAGAATGCGCTCCCAGGCAGCGGGCGTGATGTGCAGGAACCGTTCGAAACCGTCGAGACCCGCGCTGGTCACCAGAATCGTCGGTGGGCCCGAGCCGCTCTCGGACGACTTCGACAGCGTCGTCGACCGAGGCGCGGTCGGCGACGTCGACGGTCACTCCAATCGCCTGTCCGCCGGCCTCGGCGACGCTGTCGACCGCCGTCTTCACGGCCGCGTCGTTACGGTCGAGCACGGCGACGCCATCGGCTGCCAGGCGTTGGCTGATGGCCAGGCCGATCCCCGAACCCCCGCCGGTCACGATCGCGGCACGCGGCGACGACGCGGCCGGGGGCTGTGTGGACGGCGCTGAGGGGATCACAGGTACCAGCCGCCGTTCACGCCGATCTGCCGGCCGGTGATGAACCCGGCGTCCTCCGAGCAAAGGAACTCGCACGCCGCCGCGATGTCCGCCGGGACCCCGGCCCGGCGTACCGGCGTGACCGCGGCGATCACGTCGACTCCGGGGAAGTGCCCGGCCGCCTGCGCGGCATGCGCCATCGGCGTGTCGATGATCGACGGCGGGATCGTGTTCACGGTGATGCCATGCGGCGCCAGCTCGATCGCCAACGCCTTCGTCAGGGCGATGACCCCACCTTTGGACGCGATGTAGTGCGCGCGGTTCGCCGCACCGGACTGCGCACTCGACGACGAGATCGTCACGATGCGCCCTCAGCCCGCGGCGAGCATGTCCGGCACCGTCGCCTGCAGACAGTGGAAGGTTCCCGTCAGATTGATCGCCAGAACGCGTTCCCACGCCTCCTGACTGATCGCGGTAAATGCACCGTCCGCGTCGACCCCGGCACTCGTCACGGCAATCTCGATCGGCCCTAACGCCGTGCGAACCTCGTCCATCGCGGCCTCGACCGCGGTCCGATCCCGGACGTCGACCTCGAGGCCCACCGCTTCGGCGCCTTTCGCCGTCAGCTCGTCGGCGGCCTGGCGGGCGACGTCACCCTGCACGTCCAACAGGGCCACCCGGTGTCCACGGGCGGTGAGACGCTCACTGATACCCAGGCCGATCCCTGATGCTCCACCCGTCACCACAGCAACACGACTTAGCACGATCTGGCACGTGCCTTTCGAGAGAAGGGACCTTGTCGCTCACCCTGGGGTGTGAACACCCCGTGCTCTAGCGGATGGGGGTGAAGGAAAGGTGGAGCTCGGTCAGGCCCCGCAGAATGAACGTCGGCTCGTATTCGTAGCGCCGCGCGTCAGCGGGGCCGTGCGCGGACTCGGAGATCTGGATGTCGGCCATCCGGGCGAGAAAGCGCTCGATACTGATTCTCGCCTCCGCCCGCGCGAATGGACCACCCGGGCAGGAGTGGGCGCCGCGCCCGAACGCGATGTGCTCTCGCACGTTGCTGCGATCGAGGCGGAACTGCTCGGGCTCGTCGAACTTGCGAGGGTCACGGTTCACTGCCCCGGGTGCATGGCCACCGTCGTGCCCGCCGGGATCTCCACACCGCCGACCGTCGTCGTCACTCGGGTCAGGCGGAAGTCGCTTTTCGTCGGACTTTCCAGCCGAAGCGTCTCCTCGACGAAGTCCCCGATCCGGCCCGGGTCGCCGCGCAGGAGATCCTGAAGCTCCGGGTTCTCGGCGAGAATCCGCATGCCCGACGCGATCAGCCGCGCCGTCGTGTCCCCACCCGCCGCGAACAGGAACGAAGCAAGCCGGGCAACCACCTCCAGCTCCGGCGTGGACTCGTCCGGGTAGGTCGCGAGCGCCAGGTCCGTCAGCACATCGGCGCGAGGTTCCCGACGCCGGTCCTCGATGTACTCCGCGAATCGCCGGTACAGAAACTCCAGCGGATTGCTCGACGCCGCCTGGCTGGGCTCGCCGACATCCGGCGTCGGCTTCTCCGCGCCCAGTTGCTTGCGGAACTCCTCGCGATCCTTCTCCGGGACACCCAAAAGATCCGCGATGACCAGAAGCGAAAACGAGTTGGCGTAGTGAGCGCCGACCTCGAATGCGCCTTCGTCGATGAACTCGTCGATCTGGCGATCAGCTAGCGCCCGCGTCCGGTCCTCGCTTTTCTTCAAAGCGCCCGGGGTCGGGAGCCTGCGCAACAGCGCCCGCTGGATCATGTGGTCCTCGCCGTCGAGGTTGACCACGAAGTCGCTCATCGGAAGCTGGTCGCGATACCGCTCGATCACCACGCTGATGTCATCGCCCTCGGGCGGCACGGGCAGCCCCGGGAAAGGACCACTCACCGCGTTACACGACGAGAACGCGTCCCGGTCTCCATAGATCTCGACAGCCTCCGGGTACCCGGTTACCGAGACCACACCCGGATGCAATGCCGTGAAGCGTAGTTTGATCTTTCCGGGATGTGGTCATGCTGCGCGTGGGGCGAGCGGGTGGAGCCGGATCGTTGGCGGGCCTGGATGG
>NZ_MBLO01000127.1 GCF_001854805.1 Pseudofrankia coriaricola | reverse complement strand
CCCCAACCCGATGCCGATCAATCAGGGAGCCCGTCGACGATCTCCAGCAGCGCTACTGGCGGATTTAGGTCTGATCGTGGCCGGTACGGCATGCTCCATTCGACGCCGTCGGGCCGCTGCTGCTGTTCGGCTGGGCGGCAAAGGTCCACCGCATATCCTCATGTGCCGATGGACGTCGTGGCACCCTCAGGCGAAGTCGTGGGGGCTCCATTCGTCGAGCCACTCGATGGACGGGCGGTCGTCGTCGAGGCGAATCGGTAGCCACACGTAGTCGGCGATCGCTGTGTTCTCGCCGCGCGCCGCCACCATCATCGCTTGATCGCTGCCGGTCGAGGGCGGCGTCTCGCCGCGCGCCATCGCCGCGACAACGTCGTAGACGTTGGGCATGTCCTCCGGCAGTTGCGGGAGCCACCGGTCAGCGAGGGCGATGAAGAGGTCCTTCTTGTGCGGATGCTTGAACACCGAGCTGATCTGCGAACGGTACGAGGTGCGCGAGGCGTCGTGGGGATGTGCGTCGCCGAGGACGGCGAAGGGCCCGTGGTGGCCGCGGCCGAGGGCGACCTCGGAGAAGTTGGGGAAGTAGCCGGTCGTGCCCGAGGTGATGAGGTAGTGGAATCCGCCGCGCTCGAAGTGCGCGGGTGCCTCACGGGTGAAGGGCGGTCCGGGGTGCGGGAAGTGGCTGCTGTAGTTCCCTGTGACGTCGGTGTAGTCGTCGGTGAGCTCGGTACAGATGAGCTCGGTGTGCACTTTCTCGAAGTAGTAGTAGGCCTTGCCCGTCTTCGGGTCGACGGTCAGATCGAAGTCGCCGGCGTCGAAGCCACACGGCCGCAGCCCGGTGCGCACGATTTCGTAGGGCCCCAGCAGATCGTCGGCGACAAGTACGGTGGATGTCTGGGTCTGCTGGCCGTCCCCGCTCATGATCTTCAGCCAGCACACGTACTTCCCTGTGCGCTCGTTGAACAGGATGTGTGGCCTGTCCATCATCTGCGCTGGATGCAACGGTGAGGTGAGATCGTCGGTCACGGGCGGGATGATGAGGCCCCGGTCGGCCCAGGTGACCAGGTCGGACGACGAGTACGCCCGCACGCCCCAGTGCCAGTTGCCGCTGCCCGGTGTCGTCCTCTCCTTGTTCTCGCCGTACCAGTAGAACAGGCCGTCGGCGCCCGTGATGATCGAGCCCCCGTGGGCCTGGATGCGCCGGCCCGCGGTGTCGAGCCAGACCTGGCCGGGCCGGATCATTGGGCACACGTCGGCGTTCGCCGGGGTCATTGAGCTCCTTCATCGTCGGATCAGAAGCCGCTGTGATCGGACCAGGCGTTCGACTGCCGTGCATTCTGGTCGCGCGTTGCTCGTGGTTATCCGCTGGCGGCGATGTGTGCTGCGGTTCGCCAGGCGAGGGCCATGATGGTCAGGACGGGGTTGGCGCCGCCGTTGGTGACGTGGAGGCTCGCGTCGGCGACGTACACGCGGTCTGTTCCCCAGACTTTGCCGAACGAGTCGGTCGCGCCGTGGCGGGGTGAGTCGGACATGCGCGCGGTGCCAGCCTGGTGCTGGCCCGCGGAGAGTGTCCTTTCCTTCATCGGGCCTATCTGCCAGGTTTGGCGGGCGCCGGATACGCGTAGCCATTCCTCGGCTCGGTCGGTGAGGAACGCGACGGTTGGGAGGTCCTCGGGATGGTGGGCGCCCTCGAACCTGGCTACGGGGAGGCCGAGGTGGTCGGTCACGCTCGACGCCAACCGGACGCGTGCGCTGCGAGTCGTCACTTCCTGGACCGGCCCGGAGACGATGGCGGTGTGTCGGTAGCCCTCCGCCATGGCGCGACGTGCGTCCGCTTGGTTGGCGTCGGGTGAGAGGCCCATGAGGCGGGTCATGAGGTAGTGCATGACGGGGAGCCTGACGAAGTCGTCGCCGAGCAGGCCGCCGCCGACGACGCTGTCGTTCCCGTGGGCGAAGCGCCTGGTCGCGATGGACGGGCCTGGTCCGAGTCCGTCGTGGATTGGCTCGTCGAACAGGCCGAGCGCGCCTGCGTAGAGGTGTCCTTGGAGGCAGTCGCCGACCCAGTCGTTGCCGAGGCCGCTGAGCTGGAGCAGTCTCGCGGTCTCGACCGCGCCGCCGGCGAGCACGACCGTTCCGGCGCGGATGATACGTGACGCGCCGCCAGCGGCGATCTCGACGTCGCCGGCGGCGGATACTCGCGTGACCTGCGCGCCGACAGTCAGGTCGGCGCCGAGGTCGACGGCTCGGTGCAGGACGGTGCTGTGGGTGCCGTTGCGGGCGTCGACGGGGCAGGTGAAGCCAACGCACATCCCGCAGCGGATGCATGCGGCCCGGCCAGCGCGGGGCTGGGTGTTCAGGAGCAGCGGAGTCGGTCCCGTCGGCCATCCGAGCCTGTCGGCGCCGGCCTCGAGCACGGCGGCCAGGGCGCTCGACGGGAACGGCGGCATCGGGTAGTCGCGTTTGCGGTGCCCGTCGTCGGGGTGCGGGCGGCCGGCCACGCCGAGTTCCCATTCCACCTGGTCGTAGAACGGTTCGAGGTCGTCGTAGGTGATCGGCCAGTCCGCGAGCGCGGATCCTTCCGGGACGCCGTACAGGGAGGCCATCCGGAAGTCCTCGGGCCGGAACCGCCAGGCCTGGGCGCCGAAGAACCGGGTGCCGCCTCCTACGGTGATCGCGTTGTGGTGGTAGCGGCCGTCATCGGGCTCGACAGCGATCTCGCCGTCGTCGCCGAGGACGGCCCGGGGGTGCCCGGCGGGCGTGTCGAGGTCGCCCCCGAGGAAGAACCGGTGGTTGCGGATGTGGTCGGTCTCGAGGTCGCCCGCGCCGTACCACTGGCCGCGTTCGACGACGAGGACGGATGCTCCAGCGGACGCGAGCACGAATGCGGCGACGCCGCCACCGGCTCCGCTTCCCACGACGATCGCGTCGTAACGCTCACGCAGGTCGGGCAACGCCCGCGTCTGCGGGCGGGCCACGACCGGTGTGTCGACGGCCGGGGGCCCAAGCGGATAGGGGATGTACCCGACCTCTTCCCAGCTGCCCGAGTCGGGGTCGGCGTAGAAGTCGAGCAGCGAACGGTGTGAAGAGGAACGGTTCATCGGGCTCGCCTTCCGTCGGAGGCTCCTGCGTGGGCCGGAACCGACGAGCGCGAACGCGCCGCGCTCGTGAGTACTTGGGCGCGGATGGCATCGAGGGTGGATGCGAGGGCGATGGTCTCGTCCAGCGGCATCACCGGGCTCTCGGTGAGTCCTTCGAGGAGGCACCGGTGCACTTCGGCGATCTCGAACTGCAGCCCGTTGCCCTCGTAGGAGCCGTCGATGTGTTCGGCGCCGCCGGGGCGGGTGGTGACGGTGAGGGCGTTCGGGCAGTGCATGAACGCCGGGAGGTCGATCGATCCGTCGGTGCCCGCGATGCGCGCCGTGCACGTCATGGTTACCCGGATCGCCGCTTTGACCACGCCAAGCGCGCCGCGGGCATGACGGAGCACCGCGGCGACCTGCTCGTCGACTCCGGTCTCGCCGATGACACCGGCCGCGGCGACGTGTTCGGCTGAGCCGAGCACGAGCGAGCAGAGCTGGACTGGGTAGATGCCGAGGTCGAGCAGAGCACCGCCACCAAGATCCGGGTCGAACAGGCGATGTTCCGGGCGTATCGGCCACCGCATCCCGAAGTCTGCTTCCACCAGGAGCGGTTGGCCGATGCGTCCGCTGGCGAGCACGTCGACCAGCGAGCGGTAGGTCGGTAGGAAGCGACTCCAGATCGCCTCCATCAGGAACAGCCCGCGGGCGCGGGCGTGTTCGGCCATCTGCCGGGCCTGCCGGGCGTTGATCGCGAATGGTTTCTCGCACAGGATGTGCTTGCCGGCCTCCAGGAAGGTGACGGTGTCCTGCTCGTGCCGCGACGCCGGGGTCGCCACGTAGACCACGTCGACGTCGGGGTCGGCGGCCAGCGCGGCGTAGTCGTCGTATCTGGTCGGGATCCTGAACCTGTCACCGAAGGCCGTCGCGCGCTCGATCGAGCGCGACGCCACCGCGACGATTTCCCCGTCATCGACCAACCGCATCGCTTCCGCGAACCCGGCCGCGATCTCACCCGGTCCCACCACACCCCAACGAATCATGGTGGTCGTCCTTCTCGGTTTTATGGGAGGGCTATTTCGACTTCCCTGGGATGGTGTCGAGCGCGTCGACGAGTTGCCAGACGGAGCGGGCTCGGGTGTAGGCCGTGTACCGGCAGATCGTGACGTCGTCCACGAACCAGGATTCTGGTGTGCCGAAGGCGTAGCCCTTGGTCGAGCGTCCGCCTTCGTCGAAGATCTGGTTCGCCACGGCTTCGCTCATTTTCAGGGCCTTGGCGACGAGAGCCTCGTCGCCGGTGCCGCGGCCGATGTGAACGGCGGCGGCCGTAGCCATGTAGGTGGTGCCGGGCCATACGTCGCCGATTTCTGGGATGTAGCGGCCGGATGGCTGGATGTAGTCCATAGAGAAGTGCTTCAGGTCCGTGTTCAGCATGACGGGTGGACCGACGGGGTTGCCGGCGGCGTCCTTCGGGGCGAGGAAGGCGTCGAGGGTGTTGTTCCAGTGCGTCCGGGCGTGCTGGAGGTCGATCAGATCCGGCAGGCCGAGCTGGGAAGCGACGCACTGTGCGTAGAACGAGTCCAGGAAGACCACGTCCGGCGGCAGGACCGGCTTCCTGTTGCCGTAGATGTCGCCGGTCCGTCCCGCGATGCCACCGGTGGCGTCGCAGAAGCGGTAGCGCCCGGTCCTGGGGTTCCAGAAGGTCTTCTCGAACTCGGCCTTCGCCGCTGCCAGCTCGGTGTCGATCTCGGTCTGCACCGCGGGTGTGGCCTCGGGGACCCCGAGTTTCCTGGCCTTGGGGGTCAGTGTCGAGAGGATCTGGAGCGACAGCAGGTAGAGCTGGCTGTTGTAGATGCCGTGGCCGTCGACGATGATCTGGTCGTAGGTGTTCGGCGGGTTGTTCGACGGTGGGTCCGCCGGGAGGTGGGAGCCGGCCGGGCGGAAGAACTGTATGTGCCGTAACGCCTTGAGCATCGGCGCGTACCCGTAGGACACCAGGCTCTCGTCACCGGTCTCCTTGTACAGGGCATACGCCCGGTAGATCACCTTGTGCGGGGTGTCGCGGAACGAGTCACCGCCGCTGGGTTCGAACAGGGTGCCGAGGTCGGTGGAGGGCGCCGCGGGCGGCGCGCCGAAGGTGGGGGCGGCGTCGGCAGGCAGACGCTGCATGGCCGATGTCGCGCCGATGAACGGACCCGTCTCGTGGAGCATCTGCTGTGGCACGCGCCCGACCGGGTTCTGTTTGATCATCTGTAGCCAGGCGCGGACGCGGCCGAGCTCCAGATTGGGGAACAGCTTCGTGTAGCAGAGGTAGCCGAAGCTGTCGACGTCCAGCTCGTTGGCCGCCGCGCCGCCGGCCCCTGCGTCGATGGTGTAGAAGAGGTGCGTGCCGGGGATCTCCGCGCCCAGGCGAGGGCCGCCGGGGGCGGGGGTGATGGTGGTACTGACCAGGCCCGCCTCCCAGAAGGAGGCGTTGAAGACCATCTCGAACAGTTCGTTCAGGGCGGCCTTCCGCAGCCACACCGGGTATTTCGTGTTCTCGGCGATCGGCTTCCACCACGACTCGACATCTGAGAGTGAGTCGTCGTGCCGCGCCAGCTCGCGCCTGGCGATGGTGAAGGCCTGCTTGAACGGATAGGAGTTCGGGACGTAGTCGTTGGTGGCCGTGGACCGGGCGCCGAGGAAGGCGGTGTACCGGCGCATCCAGATGGCGCGTGCGGTCGGTTGGGCGCCGTAGTACACCTGCGGGAAGTCCCAGGACAGGGCGTAACGGACGGTTGTCTTCTTCCCCGGATCCAGCCGCACCGTCACGGCGACGGCGCCTGCCGAGTTCGAGCTGTCCAGCGCGCGATTCGGCAGGACACCTGTGGAAGAGAACGGACGATAGATGTCGCTGCCGTCACCTGTCCCCCTCCAGGAGGTGACATATGTCAGCTTCTGGCCGGGAGCCGGGAGGGCGGCAATGGTCCACTCCGACTTGTAGCCGTCGGGGGTGTTCGTTGGGCTGTCCGAGCCCAGCGTCACGCCGCTGACACCTGAGGCGGCGTCTGTGTCGAACCGGCTGTAGAGCCCGGCGCGTGTCGTGCCGGTCGGGTGTGAGGTGGCGTTCGGGAACGTGAACATCACCGAAAGGTTGATCGCCTTGCTGGTCGGGTTGGCCAGCTCCACGTCGAAGAACGCCACCGGCATCGAGGTGCGCTGGTCCTCGCCGGCCACGATCGGTGACCAGAACCGCATGGACACCTGCGACTGGAACACCTTGTAGGTGGTCCACCCGAACGGGTAGAGCGCCGCGTAGGTGCCGTCGCCGGGACTCAGCTGCTTCCACGCCGGAAGCACACCGCCGAAGTTCCGCTGTGGGGCGATGTTGTCGTGCCGGGTGGCGAGCGTCCTGACGGTCGGGCTGTCCGTGGCGCCTTCGGCCTCCTCACGGATGTGGAACGCCGCCTGCGGGAGGGTGCGCATCTCCCAGAAGTTCGACGACTGCGAACCGGCCATGTTCCACGGCCCGAAAGTTCCGAACAGGTTGTAGTGGAACGAGCCGGCGCCGACGCCGCCGAGCGGGATGCCCAGACCGGGCACACTCAGCCCGCCGATGAGGGTCTGCAGGCCCGTAGGCGCACCCGTGGCGCACTCCTGGTCGCCAATCGCGCCGCACGGCCCGCCACCGGCGAGGCCCCAGTCGCGGACATATGCCGCCTCCGGCACGCTCCAGGTCTCCGGCCCACCGCCAGACGTCGACGGCTTACGCGAGCAGCCGGCGAGCCCGCCTGCGCCAACGAGACCGGCGGCGGATAAGACACCTCCGAGGAGGAACGTCCTCCTCGGAAGAGCCATGTCACCACGTGCAGCGATCAGTTCAGCACCATCTGACAACTTCATGCGGCCATCGCTCCATGTCAACTACTTTAAGTGACTTACCTGATCGCATCGCATTGCCGGTGCGCGAGCCACCGTCGAGGCCACGCCTCGTCCAGCGCGCAGCCCGCAGCACGTCTTACTGACAGGGCTGTAGGTTTATCGGGAGGTTCCTGATCGTGTCAACCCCACCTGGAGCGCCAGACTGATGCCACCGAAGAAGGGAACGCCGAACCGCCGCGGGGTCGCCCGACGCGAGCAGATCCTCGACGCCGCCGTCGAGCTGTTCGCCCGGCAGGGCTATCGCGGGACCGGACTGCTCGAGCTGGCCGAGCGCATCGGCATCAGCCACCCCGGGATCCTCCACCACTTCGCCACCAAGCAAGACCTGCTCCGTGCCGTCCTGGACCGACGCGACCAGTTCGTGGACCGGGTGACACGCGACTTCGCGGGTGAAGGCACCTTCGGCCTCCAGAACTCGCAGGACCCGGCCGAGCCGGAGATCGTCACCCGGCTGATGACCGTCCTGCGCGCGGAGAACCTCGATCCCGAAGACCCCCTACACGACTACTTCGACGAACGCGACCGCCAGACCCGCGACCTCATCGCCGACGAAATCCGACGCGGCCAGCAACGAGGCGAGATCCGCAGCGACGTCGACCCCGACACCAAGGCCGCCGAGATCCTCGCCCTCACCATCGGACTTGACACCCAATGGCTCCTCAACCCCACCCAGATCGACCGAGCCAAGATCTACCACTCCTACCTACGCACCCTCCGCGACGACCTCACCCGCCCCGACGCGCCCCGACGGCCGACCGATGACCCGTAGCGGAGCCGCTGCGATACCGCGGCGCGGTCGGAAGTACCCGGAAGCGGTACGTCGCCGACCGCGGAGGCCGACGCAGGCGGCCGGACGGTGGAGGCGAACCACCAGCTGCGGCTCACGAGCAGCGGCTCACCGGCGACTGGCCGGAGCAATCCGCGCGCCTGCGTTCACGCCTGTTTCTTGGGCTTGCGGGTCTTGGGTGAGGTCATTCTCCGATGATCTTCCGCGTGACGTTTACCGGAAGGATCTGTAAGAACGATCCTCGCGGCCTGCCCGCCACCACGGCACGTCGCCCACGTGCGGCGGAAGAATACGAACGGAAGACGATCATGAGCCGTGTGCGACCCGCTGCCCGGAGACCGGCAGTCATTCTTCGCCCGCCCCATGGAGCTGCTCGGATTGGCGCTGGGCACCGCAAGCATAGGAGTACACGGTGAACAGCCGGGCCGGTGGTTGCGGAAGGTACTCCGCGACGGGCTGCACCGTGCCGCGCAGGAAATTTGGTCGGTTGCGTTGACGACGTACGCCAGCACGACCCTCGGCCGCCCGGCCACGGCAGGGCGGATCGCTGGGCTGGCCGAAGCCACCGCCGTGGACCTCGCCTGTACCGTGCCAGAACTCGATCCGGGGCCGTGACCTGCGACTTCACCGCCAAGCGCGGCGGTACATGATCCAGCTTCATGGTTGTTCGGCTGGTGTATGTGACCATGGTGCGAGTGTTCGGCTGACTCCTCTTGCTGACGCGCAGCGACGCGGCGAACACGGCGGAACTGGTGGCGCTGCAATATGAGGTCGGACCCGCGCCCCGTTCGAGGCCCGCCTGGCCGGAGTCCCCGAGCCGCTGGCCGCCGGGTTCGGCGCCTACCTGCACCGCAAGAACGCCACCTGCGTCCCGGCGACCGTCTCGGGCCTGGCGACCCGGCTGGCCCACTTCGGCCGGTTCCTCGCCGAGGCCGACCCGAAGCTGGCGAGCCTGGCCGACCTCGACCGCCGCCGGCACATCGAGCCCTACCCGGACGCGCTGACAGCCGCGGCCAACACCCGCACGGGCAGCCAGCTGTCCCCGGCCGAACGCGCCCGCCGCGTGCTGGCCGTGATGAACTTCCTGACCGACATCGCCGAGTGGGGCTGGGAGCAGACACCGCCCCGCCGCCTGCTGTTCCGTTCCGACCTACCCCGCCTGCCCCGGCCCCTGCCCCGTTACCTGCCACTCGACACCGACCGGCGCCTTACCGACGAGCTCGCCAGCTCACCAAACCGGCTCGCCGCCGGCGCGCTGCTGCTCCAGCGTGCCTGCGGCCTGCGCATCGGCGAACTGCTCGACCTCGAGCTCGACTGCGTCCACGAGGTCCCCGCCCGGGGAAGCTGGCTGAAGGTCCCGCTCGGCAAGCTCGACACCGAGCGGATGGTCCCCCTCGACGACGACACCCTCGACCTGCTCGACCGCATCGCCG